>NZ_NVAP01000023.1:0-199187 GCF_002567495.1 Bacillus cereus
CGATCCTCCCTTTTAAACTTTTATTGATATGAAAAAGCAAACTAGGAGCATAGCTTCTAGTTTGTACTTATTTAATTATTGGGGGATGAAATATGAATGTTTTAGTAATTGGCCGCGGTGGGCGTGAGCATGCTTTAGCTTGGAAATTTGCACAATCTGCAAAAGTGAAAAAGGTATATGTAGCACCAGGTAATGAAGGTATGCGAGATGTGGCAATACCAGTTGATATTGATGAAAATGATTTTGATACATTAGTTTTATTTGCTAAAGAGAATAATGTTGAGTTAACTTTCGTTGGACCAGAAATTCCACTTATGAATGGAATTGTTGATCGTTTTAAAGAAGAGGGACTTCGCGTATTTGGTCCGAATAAAGCGGCTGCTGTTATTGAAGGTAGTAAAGCTTTTACAAAAGAGCTTATGAAAAAGTATGATATTCCAACTGCGGCGTACGAAACTTTTACAGATTATGAAGAAGCAGTACAGTACATTCAAAAAGTTGGTGCACCAATCGTTATTAAAGCTGATGGCTTAGCTGCTGGTAAAGGGGTAACGGTAGCAATGACGCTTGAAGAGGCATTACAAGCTGTGAAAGAAATGCTGCAAGATGTGAAATTCGGCGCGGCAAGTAAGAAGGTCGTTATTGAAGAGTTTTTAGATGGACAAGAATTTTCATTAATGGCATTCGTGAATGGAACAACTGTACATCCAATGGTAATCGCCCAAGATCATAAACGAGCTTTTGATGGTGATAAAGGTCCAAATACGGGCGGAATGGGTGCATATTCTCCAGTACCACAAATTCCAGAATCAGCAGTTCAAGAAGCGATTCAAACCGTATTACATCCAACTGCTAAGGCGATGATTGCAGAAAACCGTTCGTTTACAGGTATTTTATACGCAGGTCTTATTTTAACAAATGATGGTCCGAAGGTAATTGAATTTAATGCACGCTTCGGTGATCCTGAAACAGAAGTTGTATTACCTCGCTTAGAAAACGATTTAGTTGATGTATGTAACGCTGTATTAGATGAAAGTGAACTAACGTTACAATGGTCAGAAGAAGCGGTAATCGGTGTTGTACTTGCTTCTAAAGGATATCCAGAAGCATATAAAAAAGGTGATATTATTAGCGGGCTAGATGCACTGCAAGATGTCATTGTTTTCCATGCAGGCACAGTAATGAAACATGGGGACTTTGTAACGAACGGTGGCCGTGTATTATTTGTTGCTTGTAAGGCAAATAGTTTACAAGAAGCAAAAGATAAAGTATATAAAGAAATCGGTAAAATTGAGAGTGATGGTCTATTTTATCGAAGTGATATAGGATATCGTGCAATTGGGCATGAGATGACGAAAAGTTAATATGTAAAAATCCCGCTGAGGAATCAGCGGGATTTTTTATGCATCTTTATCTTTTTTTAATTTCCCTTTTTGCTTTGCCATTTCTCGAAGTAAATACTCGATGTGTGCATTGACGCTACGAAACTCATCATTTGCCCATTTTTCGATGACTGCGTGTAATTCAGGATCAATACGTAATGGAAAGCTTTTCTTTTTAGCCATAAATACTGATAGCCCTTAGTATAGGCTTCCTGTATTAATAACTGGTTGCGCACCTTTATCTGAAACGATGGCAACTAATAAGTTGTTTACCATATTTGCTTTACGCTCGTCATCGAGTTCCAGTACGCCTTCTTCATCTAACATATGGATTGAATCTTTGGCCATCTTCACAGCACCTTCAACAATTTCTTTTCTAGCAGCTAATACTGCTTTTGCTTGCTGACGTTGTAGCATTGCATGGGCAATTTCTGTTGCGTAAGCTAAGTGCGTTAAACGAGTTTCTAATACTTCTACACCAGCAATTTCAAGACGTGCCTCTAACTCGCGTTTTAATTCTTCCGAGACTTCTTCAGTATTTCCGCGTAACGTAACGCAGGTTTCATCTTGGAAATTGTCATAAGGATATTTGGTTGCGACATGGCGGATTGCAGTTTCGCTTTGAATTTCTACAAATCGATCATAATGTTCAACACCAAACATTGCTTTTGCAGAATCAACAACTTTATATACGATAACAGCTGCAATTTCAATTGGATTTCCATCAACGTCATTTACTTTTAATTTTTTACTGTTAAAGTTTTCAACACGTAAAGATACAGTTTGACGGAATGCGAATGGGATCGTTAAAAATAAGCCGTTTTGACGAATTGTTCCTAAATAATTACCGAAGAATGTAATAACCTTCGCTTGATTCGGTTGAACAATACCGATACCTGTAGCGAGAACTGCGGCTAATATAATAGTTAGTGCTGCTCCTATGAAAATTTCTTGTGCAAGGAAAAATACACCGATAGCAGCTAAAATCAAAATTCCAATAATACCGAGAAAACCATTTACATAAAATACTTGTTTTTCTTTCATATGATCGCCTCCTGATATAAAAATGATATCACTTTTATATCATTTTAAGCAAGAGGTATGCACCTAATTTTCTGAAATTTATTGGTTGATATCTTTTATATACATTTTAAGGTTGGAAAGAGAATGTACGTTCTGTTTTATGGTAAAATAAAGAAGACTTAACCGCCCACTGCAGCAGCTAAGTCCCTTTGAGAGCATCTTGCGTCGTGACAAATGATTCAAAGCGGTTTTGCCAGGATTATATCTTCAATCGCTGACTCAATCTCTTTGTCAGAAGCGTCATAACTTCCTTTTGACTTTGGCTTGTCATGAGTGGAAGTTTGATTCACTTCTTCTTTAGCATGTCCTTTTTCAGCAAAATTCATGCTAGGCATTTTAAATGCCCCCATATTCATGTATTTTCCGAATTTCCACATTTCAACAACAGGGCAGAAACGAACAATTCCTTCTGCAACTTTCATTGCACCAATCCATAGAAAAATGTTAGACCAAATGCACCACGGCTTGCGTACAAGTTTAGTTGCACTACATCCGAAGAGGACAAGCCCAAGTGTAATTCGAATTAGAGCGTTTATTGTCCCGATATTTTGCTTCATTAGAAAAACACTCCTTTTTATGAAAGTTGAAATAGATAATAAATACTATTTCTGTTATTAGTATCCCGTTTGATTTTTGGGATATGTAATCCAACATTTGACGTGGAAAAAGATGTTGGAATGTGCGTGTGTGTAAGTAGCTTTTTTTGTTATAATGAAAGAATGCATAAAAAGAAGGTGAAATGAAATCCTTCTTTTTGAAAAATATTTAATAGCTATTTTAAAAAATCAAGATGAAAACTAACTGTTATTTTAAACAGAACTATAGATAGAACTAGAGAAAAGGAAGGGTGTTTTCATGTACGATATTTCCGGATGGAAACATGTATTTAAGCTTGATCCAAATAAGGAGTTAAGCGATGAACATTTAGAAATGATTTGTGAGTCTGGAACTGATGCGGTTATTGTAGGCGGAAGTGATGGAGTTACAATTGATAACGTATTACACATGCTAGTTAGCATTCGTAGATATGCAGTTCCTTGTGTGTTAGAGGTTTCTGATGTAGAAGCAATTACACCGGGATTTGATTTTTATTACATCCCAAGCGTTTTAAATAGCCGAAAAGTAGAATGGATAACAGGTGTTCATCATGAGGCATTGAAAGAATTTGGGGATATTATGGACTGGGACGAAATTTTTATGGAAGGGTATTGTGTTTTAAATCCAGAAGCGAAAGTAGCCCAGCTTACAGATGCAAAATGTGATTTAACAGAAGATGACGTTATTGCATATGCGCGTTTAGCAGACAAGTTATTACATTTACCGATATTTTATTTAGAATATAGCGGTATGTATGGAGATATTGAACTTGTTAAAAATGTAAAAGCAGAATTGAAACAAGCTAAGTTATATTATGGTGGTGGTATTTCTAATGCAGAACAGGCGAAAGAGATGGCACAGTATGCTGATACAGTAGTTGTTGGAAATATTATTTATGATGATATAAAATCGGCGTTAAAAACAGTTAAAGCAGTAAAAGGAGAGTAGGTGCAGGCGTATATGAGTATGACAAATAAGTTATTAAACGGTTTAAATCCACAGCAACAAAAAGCAGTACAAACAACGAATGGACCACTTCTACTAATGGCAGGCGCAGGTAGTGGTAAAACACGTGTGTTAACACACCGTATTGCGTATTTACTGGGTGAAAAAGGTGTGGCACCATGGAATGTACTAGCTATTACCTTCACAAATAAAGCTGCTCGTGAAATGCGCGAGCGTATTGATACACTTGTCGGACCAGAAGCAGAAGATATTTGGATTTCGACGTTCCACTCTATGTGTGTACGTATTTTACGACGTGATATCGATCGTATTGGTATTAATCGTAACTTTACAATCTTAGATTCAGGTGATCAGTTAACGGTAGTCAAAAAAATTATGAAAGAGCGCAATATTGATCCGAAGAAATTTGAGCCGCGCTCTATTTTAGCGGGTATTAGTAATGCGAAAAATGAACTGTTATCTGCGGATAAATATGCAAAAAAAATTACAATGGCTGATCCATATGAAAAATTAACGAGCGATGTATATACAGAGTATCAAAAACGTCTTTTGAAAAATAACTCATTAGACTTTGATGATTTAATTATGACGACGATTCAGCTATTTGAACGTGTTCCAGAAGTATTAGAGTTTTATCAGCGTAAATTCCAATATATTCACGTTGATGAGTATCAAGATACGAATAAAGCGCAGTATCTTCTTGTTAAACATCTGGCAGCACGTTTTAAAAACCTTTGCGTTGTAGGTGACTCTGACCAGTCTATTTATCGCTGGCGTGGTGCAGATATTTCTAACATTTTGTCATTCGAAAAAGATTATGAGAATGCACAAGTAATTTTGTTAGAACAAAATTATCGTTCGTCACAAAATATTTTAAATGCAGCGAATGCTGTTATTGAAAAAAATACGAATCGTAAACCGAAGAAATTATGGACGGACAATCAAGTTGGAAGCAAAATCTCGTATTATCGTGCTGCAACTGAAAAGGACGAAGCGTATTTTGTTGCAAAAAAAATTCGTGACGATCTTCAAATGGGAAAACGAAAATATACTGATTTTGCAGTGCTATATCGTACGAATGCTCAGTCTCGTATGGTCGAGGAGATTTTCCTTAAATCTAACATTCCTTACAAAATTGTCGGGGGTACGAAGTTCTACGACCGTAAAGAGATTAAAGATATTTTGGCGTACTTACGTTTAATCGGTAATCCAGATGATGAGATTAGTTTTGCACGTATTATTAACATGCCAAAGCGTGGTATTGGTGCGACTTCTATCGATAAAATTATTAATTACGGTGTGCAAAACGGAATTTCATTAACTGCTGTATTTGATGAGATTGAGCATGTTGGAGTAAGTGCAAAAATTACAAAGGCAGTAAAAGAATTCGCAAATTTACTACACAACTGGGTAAATATGCAAGAATATTTATCTGTTACAGAATTAGTAGAAGAAGTTATTGAAAAAACAGGCTATCGCGATATGTTGAAAAATGAGCGTTCTTTAGAAGCAGAAGGTCGTTTAGAAAACTTAGATGAGTTCTTATCTGTTACGCAAACATTTGAATCTCAAAGCGAAGATAAGAGCCTTGTTGCATTCTTAACAGACTTAGCACTTGTTGCGGATATTGATCGTGTAGATGAAGATCCAACTGCTGGTGAGGAAGTTATTTTAATGACGATGCACTCAGCGAAAGGGTTAGAGTTCCCAGTTGTCTTTATTGTTGGGTTAGAGGAAGGAATATTCCCACATACTCGTTCTCTAATGGAAGAAGATGAAATGCAAGAAGAGCGTCGCCTTGCTTATGTAGGTATTACGCGTGCAGAAGAAGAGTTATATTTATCCAATGCACAAATGCGTACTTTATTTGGTCGAACAAGTATGAACGCTGCCTCTCGATTTATTACAGAAATCCCGGCAGAGCTAGTAGAATCGTTAAATGAAACGGCGCCGAAGCGTGAAACTTCGTTTGGTGCAAAAGGCAGAACGGCTAGTAGCAGCAGAACGACAACGACAACACGCTCTCGTTCAGCTTTCGCGCGACCTGCAGCTAAGACGACAGGCGGCGAGCAAATCGGCTGGGCAGTAGGCGATAAAGCTTCCCACCAAAAATGGGGAGTCGGTACAGTTGTAAGTGTAAAAGGTGAAGGTGATGCAAAAGAATTAGATATTGCATTCCCAAGCCCAATTGGTATTAAACGTTTATTAGCAAAATTTGCACCTGTGACGAAACAATAGAAAGGAATGAGGATATGTCAAAAGAGATAGCAAAAAAACGTATAGAAGAACTGCGTGATTTGTTAAATACATTTAACTATCAATATCACGTATTAGACAATCCTTCTGTTTCTGATGCGGAATATGACCGTAATATGCAGGAGCTTATAAAATTAGAAGCAGAGAACCCAGAATTTATGAGTGAAGATTCTCCCTCCGTTCGCGTTGGGGGAACTGTTCTTGATATATTTGAAAAAGTAACACATAAGTCACCAATGTTAAGTTTAGGAAATGCATTTAACGAAGGAGATTTACGTGATTTCGACAGAAGAGTACGTCAAGGAATTGATGGTGCGAATGTAAGATATATATGTGAATTAAAAATTGACGGGCTTGCCGTTTCGCTTCATTATGAAAAAGGACGCTTTATTCAAGGGGCGACACGTGGTGATGGTGTAACAGGTGAAGATATTACTCAAAACTTAAAAACAATTAAAGCTATCCCACTTCGTTTAAAGGAAGAAGTAACGTTAGAAGCACGAGGCGAAGCCTATATGCCGAAGCGTTCATTCGTTAAACTAAATGAAGAAAAAGAGCAAAATGGTGAAGATGTATTTGCGAATCCGCGTAATGCAGCAGCAGGTTCAATACGTCAACTTGATCCGAAAATTGCAGCAAAGCGTAACTTATCTATGTTTGTGTATGGTCTTGCGAATGTAGAAGAAAAAACAATTCCATCGCATAGTGAATCGCTTGATTTCTTAGGTGAACTTGGATTTAAGACAAATCCAAATCGCCGTACATGTGAAACAATCGAAGAGGTTATAGCTTATGTAGAAGAATGGCAGGAAAAACGTCCGCATCTTGATTATGAGATTGATGGAATCGTTATAAAAGTAGATGATGTTGCTCTTCAAGAAAGTCTAGGAACTACAGCGAAGAGTCCAAGATGGGCGATTGCTTATAAATTCCCGGCTGAAGAAGTTGTAACGAGATTAACAGGCATTGAATTAAGTGTTGGCCGAACAGGGGTTGTAACACCGACCGCAGAGTTAGAGCCAGTGCGAGTAGCTGGTACGATCGTTCGCCGTGCTTCTTTACATAACGAGGATTTAATTCGTGAAAAAGACATTCGAATTGGTGACTACGTTGTTGTGAAAAAGGCGGGAGATATTATTCCTGAAGTTGTGAACGTTATTTTTGATAAGCGTACTGGTGAAGAAGAAGAATACCGCATGCCAACGCACTGCCCAGCATGTGAGAGTGAACTTGTTCGTTTAGAAGAAGAAGTAGCACTTCGATGTATAAATCCGACTTGTCCAGCTCAAATTCGCGAAGGATTAATTCATTTCGTTTCAAGAAATGCAATGAATATTGATGGACTTGGAGAACGTGTTATTACACAACTCTTTGATGCGGATTATATTCGTACATTTGCTGATTTATATTCGTTGACGAAAGAACAATTATTGCAGCTAGAACGATTCGGCGAAAAATCAGCAACAAACTTAGTACAAGCAATTGAGAATTCTAAAGAAAACTCTTTAGAGCGATTATTATTTGGTCTTGGAATTCGCCATGTTGGAGCGAAAGCAGCACGTACATTTGCAGAGCACTTTGAAACGATGGATGAGCTTGTAAAAGCAACAGAAGAAGAACTAAAAGCAATTAATGAAATTGGCGAAAAAATGGCTCAATCTGTTGTGACATATTTTGATAATGAAGATGTATTAGAGTTATTACAGCAGTTTAAAGAGTATGGCGTGAATATGACATACAAAGGTATAAAAATTGCTGATTTACAAAATGTTGAATCTTACTTCGCAGGGAAAACGGTTGTTTTAACAGGTAAGCTAGAAGTTATGGGACGAAGTGAAGCGAAGAAGAAGATTGAGGCGCTAGGTGGAAAAGTAACAGGAAGTGTTAGTAAGAGTACGGATTTAGTTGTTGCAGGTGAAGCAGCTGGTTCGAAATTAGCACAAGCTGAGAAACATAATGTTGAGGTTTGGAATGAAGAGAGGTTCTTACAAGAGCTAAATAAGTAAGAGGTGCAAACTTACCATGAAAAAAATAGCATTAGCGGTATTAAGCCTTGGCCTACTTGTAAGTGGATGTAGCGCAGGTGCCGGCAAAGATGAAAAAGCGGTTGAGAAATCGGGGAAAGCAAAAGAACAATCAGTTGTTCCAAAATACGCTATTTCGGATGAATATTATAAGACGACTGTTCCATTTGATGGTGGAAATGCACGTGGTTTAGTGGTGCAAGGTTTAAATAGTCGCCTTGATATAGATGAATTTGAAACAGGATTAATGCGAATTGCAAAAGAATCATTTAGTACGAAAGATAATTTTTTAAAAGGCGGAAAATCTCTAGATACTCAAACTATACAGATGCTGGTTAAAAGAAAACGTACAGATGCTGAACAAAAGGAACTAGAGGACAAGTTAAAAAAAGATGCGGTTAAATTCCCGAATATCGGTTTGAATCCAGCACTAAGTGAAGGCTCAGAATCGAAAGAAGTAAAGAATACAAAGAATCCAATGTATATATCAAATATTTTAGAGCATGATTATTATGTGAAAAAAGGCGAGGTAGATGAGCGAAGCGGCCTTGTAGTTGGTTTAGCGATGAATTCGGTTCATTATTACGAGGAAGAGCATGGTTATCCGCGTGAGGCTAAAATCGAGCAAGAAAAAATGTTAGCTGAAGGGAAAAAGATGGCGCAAGAAATTTTGAAAGTCATGCATCAAAAAGACCCTGAAACAAAAAATCTTCCGATAACATTTGCGATTTATCGTCAAACTCCAAAGTCTTCGCTCGTGCCAGGTAATTTTGTTTCTTATGCAAATGTAGAAAAAGGTAGTGAAACGGTTGAAGATTGGCAACAAATTAATGAGAAATATTATTTGTTCCCATCAGAACAAGCGAAAACAGATAATAAACGTGAAGATCTTGCAAGAGTATCAAACCTTAAGGCAAAACTAAGCGATTATTTCCAAGGCGACTATACAGCTGTTATCGGTACTGGTATGTATAGAGATGATGAATTAAGAGAAATGAAGCTCGATATTCCTGTCCAGTTTAATGGAAAAGCTGAAATAATTGGTTTTACACAATATGTAGCAGGGCTTGTTATGGAATACTTCCCGAATTATATGAAAGTACAAGTAACGATTAAATCTGTAGAACGCCCAGAAGCTATTATTATACGTGAAGCAAAACAAGATGAACCACTTGTGAAAATTTTAGATTAAATATGAGGGCTGTTCCTTTATGGAACAGCTTTTTTTCTTGGGTAATTTTGTTATAATTTAAAATGTTGAAAATAAGGGGGAAGATTATGGAGGAATTAAGCTTTCAAGTCATTATTTTATTAATTGCATTCGGTTTTTTAGCAGCTTTTATTGATTCGGTTGTTGGAGGGGGAGGGTTAATTTCGCTTCCGGCGCTTATGTTTGTTGGCTTATCACCAGCTTCAGCAATTGCAACGAATAAATTAGCAGCAACGATGGGGACGTTTACGAGTGCGATTTATTTCATTCGATCAGGAAAAGTTAATTTTAAAATTGTAGGAAAGTTAATCCCGTTAACTATTATTGGAGCTGTTGTAGGTGCTTTAGTAGTAAAATTTATTCCGCCGGATATTTTACGCCCATTAGTACTTGTCATGTTGGTATTTATTGCTATTTATATTATTGCAAAAAAGAATTGGGGAAGTGTGTCTACCTATAAGAAGATGACGAAAGGAAAAACATTAATATTTTTCTTTACTATTTTAATGATAGGATTTTATGATGGATTTTTTGGACCAGGGACAGGGTCATTTTTAATTTTTGCATTTTTATTAATTGGTTTGGATTTTATTCAAGCGGCAGCGTCTGGAAAACTTTTGAACTTTGTTAGTAATATCGTATCTTTAATTACTTTTTTATTTTTAGACATAATTCATTTTGAATACGGTATTATCATGGGGTTATCAATGATCTTAGGTGCTTATTTTGGATCGGAATTTGCTGTTCAAAAGGGTGTTGGATATGTTAGGACTTTATTTTTATTAGTAACTATTTTATTAATCGGAAAAAACATTTTGGAATATACTCATATTTTGTAGAGTTATACTTTTGTATAACTCTATTTTTTATTATATTTTAAAAATTAATTAATTTTTAAAATATAAGTCTAGGAATATTTGAATAAATCTAAATTATCGTGTAGAATAATGTTGTAAAATGTAAACGTTTTTCTAAGGGGAGGCTAAAAAGAATGGTAGTAGCATACAAACATGAGCCATTTACAGATTTTTCAGTGGAGGCTAACAAATTAGCGTTTGAAGAAGGTTTAAAGAAAGTAGAATCTTATCTTGGACAAGACTATCCATTAATTATTGGGGGAGAAAAAATCACTACAGAAGACAAAATTGTTTCTGTAAACCCTGCAAATAAAGAGGAACTTGTTGGTCGTGTTTCAAAAGCAAGCCGTGAGTTAGCTGAAAAAGCAATGCAAGTAGCGGATGAAACATTCCAAACTTGGAGAAAATCAAAGCCAGAAATGCGTGCAGACATTTTATTCCGTGCTGCAGCAATCGTACGTCGCAGAAAACATGAATTCTCTGCTATTCTTGTAAAAGAAGCAGGTAAACCATGGAATGAGGCAGATGCTGATACAGCAGAAGCAATCGACTTTATGGAATATTATGGTCGTCAAATGTTAAAATTAAAAGACGGTATTCCAGTAGAAAGCCGTCCAATTGAATATAATCGTTTCTCTTACATTCCATTAGGAGTAGGTGTTATCATTTCTCCTTGGAACTTCCCATTCGCAATTATGGCAGGGATGACAACAGCGGCTTTAGTTGCTGGTAACACAGTATTACTAAAACCAGCTAGTACAACTCCTGTAGTAGCAGCGAAATTTATGGAAGTATTAGAAGAAGCTGGCTTACCAGCTGGCGTAGTAAACTTCGTTCCAGGTAACGGTTCTGAAGTTGGTGACTACTTAGTAGATCATCCTCGTACACGTTTCGTAAGCTTCACTGGATCTCGTGATGTAGGTATCCGTATCTATGAGCGTGCAGCTAAAGTAAACCCAGGCCAAATTTGGTTAAAACGTGTTATCGCTGAAATGGGCGGTAAAGATACAATCGTTGTTGATAAAGAAGCAGATCTTGAATTAGCAGCTAAATCTATCGTTGCATCAGCATTCGGATTCTCAGGACAAAAATGTTCTGCATGTTCTCGTGCAGTAATCCACGAAGATGTATACGATCATGTATTAAATCGTGCTGTTGAATTAACAAAAGAATTAACAGTTGCTAACCCAGCAGTATTAGGTACAAACATGGGTCCTGTTAATGACCAAGCTGCATTTGATAAAGTAATGAGCTATGTTGCAATTGGTAAAGAAGAAGGTAGAATTCTAGCAGGTGGCGAAGGAGACGATTCTAAAGGCTGGTTCATCCAACCAACAATCGTTGCTGACGTTGCAGAAGATGCTCGCTTAATGAAAGAAGAAATCTTCGGACCAGTAGTAGCATTCTGTAAAGCAAAAGACTTCGATCATGCACTTGCAATTGCAAACAATACAGAATACGGTTTAACAGGAGCAGTTCTCTCTAACAACCGTGATCATATTGAAAAAGCACGTGAAGACTTCCACGTAGGTAACTTATACTTCAACCGTGGATGTACTGGTGCAATCGTAGGTTACCAACCATTCGGTGGCTTTAACATGTCTGGTACAGACTCTAAAGCTGGTGGACCTGATTACTTAGCACTTCACATGCAAGCAAAAACTACTTCTGAAACTTTATAAGAAATAGTAGAGGAGCTCTTCACAGAATGTGAAGAGCTCCTTTTTAAATTAGAATCCCATATATTACTATTGTTCGAAGGGTATGAGCTAAAACCCATTAATGGCGGGATAAACATGTGAATAGAAATAAAATGACTAAAAAAGTTGACTCATTAGTCACATTTTTTAGTATTCATTTTTAGAATTTCCTGTATAATACAATTTGAAAGAAAATCTATGGTTCGACAAGGAACACTATTTTCGGTTTTGCTCACTGAAAGGAGTGTTTTTTATGTAGCCAAAAATTCTTTCGTACTTATTACATTTGCATATACGCCATTTAAACTAGCCAAAATTGTATTGTGAATATAAACAGCTGGTATAGTAGCATTCTTAAAAGAAAGGTTTTTTGTAGCACAAGCATCGTGTATAACGGTACATTGAAAGCCAAAATCAAATGCAGCCCTTACTGTAGCATCAATACACATATGAGTCATCATCCCGCATACGACGACATGTTCAACGTCTAAACGCTGTAATTGCTCTAGAAGATTAGTTTCTCGGAAGCTATTTGGATAATGTTTGAGTATAACTGTTTCTTCTCTAAGTGGACGGACCTTCTCGTGAATATGGACACCTTCTGTATTAGGTAGGAAAAAAGTAGCGTCATCTTTTATAGCTACGTGTTGGATATGAAAAATAGGTTCTCTGTTTGTTCTAAAGTGTTGTAATAACTGATTCGCATATTCGCTTGCTTCTACTGGATTACGCAATTCCATCTTTCCATTTGGAAAATAATCGTTTTGAATATCAACGAGTAAAAGAGCTGTTTTCATATATTTATCTTCCTCCGAGTTTCATATTCAAATAAATTTATTCAATTCGTAGAGAGGATTCTCCTGTTTAAAAATATGAGGAAGAAGAATTTTACATAACTTTGAAAGTTACTATTTTTTCATGAAATTTCATCTGAAAATTTTAATAAAGGAATAATTAATATTTTTCTAAAAAATGTATTGACTCTTATTATTCTGAGTTCTATAATGAGAATTAATTAAACGACAATTAAATCGATACATTCTTATCCAGAGAGGTGGAGGGACTGGCCCTACGATACCTCAGCAACGGGTTTTTAAATACCGTGCTAACTCCAGCAAGCCATATAAAGGCTTGGAAGATGAGAAGATGTGAACGAGTACATATAAGTGCTCTCCTTCTTATCTTTATGGTTGATAAGAAGGAGAGCGCTTTTTATTTTACCTCGAAAGCTCTACTTCAAGTTTTTACAGCATATAGGAGGAGAAAAAATGATTTCTTTTAACAATGTAAGTAAAGTGTATGAATCAGCTGGGCAATCTGTTCATGCGGTGGAGGATGTAACATTATCAGTTGAGAAAGGCGAAATTTTTGGCATTATCGGTTTTAGTGGCGCTGGAAAGAGTACGTTATTACGTCTAGTAAATATGTTAGAGAGACCAACGGTAGGAACGATTTCAATAGATGATAAAGATATTACATCATTATCGACGAAAGAATTACGCAAACTAAGACAAAGAATCGGAATGATTTTTCAAAGCTTTAATTTATTTAATTCAAGAACAGTGTTTGGGAATATTGCTTATCCATTAAAGTTAGCGAAATTGCCAAAGAATGAGATAAAAGAGAGAGTAAATGAACTGCTGAAGTTTGTAGGATTAGAAGATAAAGCAAACTATTATCCAGAGCAGTTATCAGGCGGACAAAAGCAGCGTGTTGGCATTGCTAGAGCACTTGCGACATCGCCAGATATTCTTATATGTGATGAAGCAACATCAGCTTTAGATCCAGAAACGACGACAGAAATTCTAAACTTATTAAAGAAAGTAAATCGAGAATACAATTTAACAATTCTTCTTATTACACATGAAATGCATGTTGTGAAAGAAATTTGCCACCGTGTAGCTGTAATGGAGAAGGGAAAAGTTATTGAAGAAGGAAAACTGTTTGACGTTTTCACACAACCAAAAACAAAGACGACTCAAAACTTTGTACGTTCTGTTATTAATGATCATTTACCGGAAAGTGTTCTAGCGAAAATTCAAAATGGTGGTCAAATTTATCGCCTAACATTTACTGGTGAGGAGACAGGACAGCCGGTACTATCATATATCGCCAAAAACTATAATGTCGATGTAAATGTACTGTACGGAAATATTATTGAACTTCAAAATGTGCTATTTGGAAATCTTCTTGTAGAATTGCAAGGTGAACAGAGGGAAATTCAAAAAGCATTACAACATCTAAGACTGCAAGTGCAGCTGAAGGAGGTAGAAGCTCATGCGAGTTGATTGGAGTATATTTTGGCCACGCATACTAGATGCGACGGGGGATACCCTCTTAATGGTAATTGTCACCCTTATATTTGCTACAATTCTCGGTATACCTCTAGGTTTACTTTTATATGTAACGAGAAAAGGAAACTTTTTAGAAAATAAATGGGTCTTTTCTATTCTTAATATCATAATTAATACAATTCGTCCGGTACCATTCATTATCTTTTTAGTAGCTTTAAGCCCACTAACAAGAAGCGTTATTGGAACGACGATTGGAACAGCGGCAGCAATTTTCCCAATGACGTTAGTCGCATCAATTGGTATTGCTAGAATGGTTGAAACAAATCTTGTTTCAGTTCCAAAGGGAGTCATTGAAGCAGCTCAAGCGATGGGTGCTTCACCAATTAGGATTGTTTTTGAAATCCTTGTGCCAGAAGCGTTAGCGCCATTGATTTTAGGAGTTACATTTATGACAGTTGGTCTAATTGAATTTTCTGCAGTTGCTGGGCTTGTCGGTGGTGGCGGTCTTGGTGACTTAGCGATGACATATGGTTATCAACGCTTTGATACATCAGTTATGTTCGTAACGGTTGTTTTACTTATTATTCTCGTACAGATAGCTCAAAATTTAGGAAACTACTTTGCGAAAGTCTTGTTACGCAGATCATAAAAAGGAAGAGGGGAAAAGAAAATGAAGAAAATTTTAGCATTTGCCTTATCAGCCATTGTAGGGGTTTCAGCATTAAGTGGCTGCTCAAGTGGAGACACGGGTGCAGGAGCAAAAGAAAAAGTAGTTCGCGTCGGTGTAACTGGAACGGATGGAGACGCTTGGGAAATTTTGAAGAAAAAAGCTGAAAAAGAAGGAATTAAAATTAAACTAGTTGAGTTCTCTGATTATACAACACCAAATAAAGCGTTAGCTGATGGAGATATTGAATTAAACTCATTCCAGCATATTGCTTTCTTAGAGCAATTTAAAAAGGAGCATAAGTTAGATATTACAGCTGTTGGTACAACGCAAATTGCACCAATGGGCCTATACTCTGAAAAATATAAGAAAGCAAATGAAATCCCAGATGGTTCAGAAATCGCGATTCCAAATGATCCAACGAATCAAGCGCGTGCATTAAAACTTCTTGATGCAGCTGGATTAGTAAAGCTTAAAAAAGATTTTGGCCTATTCGGAGATCCAAGTGGTATCGCTGAAAATCCGAAGAAGTTAAAAATTACACCGGTTATCGCACAGCAAACACCTCGTGTATTAAAAGATGTGGCAGCATCAGTTATTAATAACGGTGTGGCTGGTCAAGCTGGATTAGATCCAGCAAAGGATCCTATTTTCTTAGAAGATCCAAAGAATGAAAATGCGAAGCCGTATATTAATATTTTCGCAGCTCGTACGAAAGATAAAGATGATCCAACACTGAAAAAGGTAATTGAATTATACCATTCAAAAGAAGTAACAGATGCAATCAAGAAAGAAACAAATGATGGTTCAATTTCAGTAGATCTTTCACTTGAGGAGCTTGAAAAAATCGTAAAATAATCATTGGGTTTAATGGACTAACAGAAGGAACCCCTCCGCTGTTAGTTCGTTCAACATATAAACTACTTAACGAACAAATCCTAATTCTGTACCTTCCAATTTTGTATAACATAGAATCCCATGTTTGTTAAGTAGAGTAATGGACCAGGAGTTTTCCTGGTCTTTTTTTTATCCGGCTATTTGCCGGGCAGTAAGACCCCCACCTCAAAATTCAGCGAAAGCAAAGAAGTTAGGTGGGGGTCGAGCTGCCCGTAAAAGCCCGATTGGTGAGGGCTGATAATCAGTGGGGGATGAAAAAGACACCCACTGATTAACGTTTCACTTTATGAATGAAAGCAACTAGCAAATAGTAAGGTAATCCAAATTATAATGGGGTAAGAAAATAAGCTGAACATGAGTGCAATTACGAATTGCTTTTTATGAATTAAGTGTTTTTGGGATAAAAAAACGAAAATAGAAAAGATAACAATGAAAACTGCGGATATTACGCCGGGGTTATAGGAGCGATAAATGAAAAACAAAACAATATGTTGAACAGAGTTGAAGAAGATAGCCCCTTGTATAAAAATAATCCAGTATATAGAAGACAAGAAGTTCAGTTGATATAGAAAGATGATAAGTAAGACAAAGATTGTTAATACGGAAATGGCAATGAAAAATTGTTGGCTAGTTATAAGATGAATTGAAAATTGATTAGCAATATATTGTGGCATTTGGAAAGTTTCTTCAAGGTTATGAATGAAAAATAATAAAGGAATGATCCAGAGTATAGTAGTGGAATGTTTTTTCATCAACTTACATCACCCCAATAAAGTATAGAAAGCCTAAAAAAGGCCCTCTATACAGAGATAGTTATTCAATTATGATATTTTTCAAATTATTTTCATAATGCTCTCGCTCTTTCGGATAAGCAGCTAGTTCCTCTTGCAAAATATTTAGTATTTGCTTAGCTGATTGCTGGACTGGATTAGGTAGCTCTTCTAATATATGCATCCCGACTTTTACTTTTGTACGAATTACCCTTCGTAGTAGTTCTTCATGCATGCACAACACCTCCAAACCGAATGTTTAGTACATCTTCTTCAAATTTTGCTCCTTGAATAGAAAGGTGTGTTAACGTTTTTGGCAATGTGATATTTCGTTTCACAGAACCAGCTCGAATAATAAGCTCATCACCTTTTTGATTTAATGCAAGTTCACTTTTGTTTGAAAAGGGGATGGATAGTACGAAAATATATTCATCGCCATCTTTTTTTACATATTGTGTGCGCCCGTTAAATTTCATTTCTGTAGGGGAATGATCAGTTTTAAATAAAGAATCTCCTACACGTTCTAACATAGTTAGACCGACAACTTCTTGTTCAAACATTGGAGCTTCGTAAATAGGAAGGGGGTGAAAACTATCTTGAATTAATGTTTTATATTTCCTTTGCGTATCTTTCCATGCTTGAAAATAAGGATCGGTGACAGTGTTAGGGATGACGCGATTAATCATAATGGCATCTACGTTATAATCGTATAAATTTAAATAGGTAAAGCTGCGCTGAGCTTCTTTAATGACCATTTTTTCAGGATTTACAACGATGCGGATACTTGTTACTTCTCGATTTGATAAAATATCTCTCATTTCTCCGAGCTGTTCAAGTGTATTTGTTAATTCGTCCATAATATCGTCGGTTGGAAGAGGGACACCAAGGAGTGGTTGAGCTACAGGACGAACGACTTTTAAAACTTTTCTTTTAATAGGAAATAATTTTTCCATCCACCAGCCGAGCATGTCTGGAAAACTTAGCATTGCTAATGTTTCTCCCGTTGGAGCGCAATCAATGATGATAACATCATATGTGTTTTGTTTATAATAATCGAGTACGCGAAGCAAGCTAATTAAATCTTCCATACCAGGAAACATCGTTAATTCTTCTGTTGTAATATCATCAGCTGCTTTGGAAGTGAATAGCAAGGTAATGTATTTCTGTAACTTTCCCCAGCCTTTTTCCATTTCATAAATCGTATTAATCTCTTGTGCCCATAAATTTTCACGGATTTCTAATGGCTCAGAAGATAACTTTATACCAAATGAATCTCCTAAACTATGAGCAGGATCTGTACTCATTACTAAAGTTTTTAATCCTTGTTTTGCGCTTTGGATTGCTGTTGCTGCTGAAATGCTAGTTTTTCCTACACCGCCTTTACCTGTATACAAAATAATTCTCATTATTCATATCCCCTTTGTTTCGGATGTCGAATATTACGAGTGTCGAAGTAAGTGGTTGAATAAAAACCCAGATAGGGTTTTATTCAATCGGAATGTTTTTCATTTTAGGTGTAGAAACCTTTTCTTCTGTTTTTTGCTGTGACGTAGCAATGTGATTCATAATCTTTTGGAAGATTTGTAGTAAGAATGCTTTTTCTTCTTCTGACAATGCTTCTGTCACTAAGCTAAAGTAATGGGCTGCATTTTGTTTTACTTCTTGAACGAGCATTACGCCGGTTTCTGTTAAACGAATTAATACAATGCGTCGATCGTTTTCATCACGGTAGCGTTCAATATACCCCTTTTTTACAAGTCGATTTACAACGCCTGTCGTTGTACTCATTGGTATATCAAGAAGTTCGGCAATTTTTGTCATTGTAATATCTGTATTTCGTTCCATCCAAAGTAAACAAAATACTTCTGTTTTGGAAAGTGTTAAATCAAGGCTGACCCATTCTTCAGGATAGAAAAGTTTCTTGGCGTTATCTAGCAGTAAGTCTAAAAAATGTTCATATTGCAACAATTAATTCCACTCCCGTATATTTCGAGGTTCGTAATATTTAATTTTATTTTATGCAGAATAGAAATAAATGTCAATCATTTTAATTGTTTTTTCAGATTAGACAGAAAATTATATTTAAAATAGCATTTTTTTATGATAGATTTATAAATATAAAACTAGAATTTACATAAAAATCCATCATAGTAAATATACTTATCTATAATGGGTGTATAGCTAACGAGGGGGAGAACGATGAGAAGACGTAATACGCAAGCGTTCACGTTTTTAGCATGGACTTCATTTGTTTGCGCGCTTTCAGGTATGCTAATTGGGATTTATACGCTAGATGAAACGCTTAGTGTAAAAGGATACTATTTATTAGGAACATTATTTTTAACGATGTCTTGTTTTGTATTACAAAAAACAATTCGTGATAATGAAGAGGATAACGAGAGATTTCCAAAAAATGAATCACTAGATAAAGATTAAAGTGTAAAGAAAGGCGTTCGCCTTTCTTTTTTTATGTAAAAATGCAGTAAGTGCCGTGTGTTGACTTGCTTGAAGTACTGAAAATTTGGTATCATCAATAGTATTGTAGATTGAACGATATATTATGGAGGTGGCCTAGCCGTGTCAAGAATTTCCGTTGAGAATGTAAAGCACGTAGCACATTTAGCACGTCTTGCAATTACTGATCAAGAAGCAGAAAAATTTCAAAAACAACTAGATGCAATTGTTACATTTGCAGAACAGTTAAATGAATTAGATACAACTGATGTAAAACCAACAACTCATGTATTAACTATGAAAAATGTTATGCGTGAAGATGTACCAGAAAAAGGTTTACCAGTTGAAGAAGTATTAAAAAATGCACCGGATCACAAAGATAATCAAATCCGTGTTCCAGCAGTATTAGAATAGAGGAGGGGAATTTCGATGTCATTATTTGATCATTCCGTATCAGAGTTACATAAGAAGTTAAACAACAAAGAAATTTCCGTTACGGATTTAGTAGAAGAATCTTACAAACGTATTGCGGATGTTGAAGATAACGTAAAAGCTTTTCTTACATTAGATGAAGAAAACGCACGCGCGAAAGCGAAAGAATTAGACGCGAAAATTGGTGCTGAAGATAATGGTTTATTATTCGGTATGCCAATTGGTGTAAAAGATAACATTGTAACTAACGGTCTTCGTACTACTTGTGCGAGCAAAATGTTAGCAAACTTTGATCCAATTTATGATGCAACAGTTGTGCAAAAGCTAAAAGCTGCTGACACAGTTACAATCGGTAAATTAAATATGGACGAGTTCGCAATGGGTTCTTCAAATGAAAACTCAGGTTTCTACGCTACGAAAAATCCATGGAACTTAGATTACGTTCCAGGCGGATCTAGTGGTGGTTCTGCAGCAGCTGTAGCAGCAGGAGAAGTATTATTCTCTTTAGGTTCTGATACGGGTGGTTCTATCCGTCAGCCAGCTGCATATTGCGGTGTTGTAGGTTTAAAACCAACTTATGGACGTGTATCTCGTTACGGATTAGTAGCATTCGCATCTTCACTTGACCAAATCGGACCGATTACACGTACAGTAGAAGACAATGCATACTTATTACAAGCTATTTCAGGTATTGACCGCATGGATGCAACTTCTGCAAACGTTGAAGTTGGAAACTATTTAGCTGGTTTAACAGGCGATGTTAAAGGTTTACGCATTGCTGTACCGAAAGAATACTTAGGCGAAGGTGTTGGCGAAGAAGCTCGTGAGTCAGTACTAGCTGCTTTAAAAGTATTAGAAGGTATGGGCGCAACTTGGGAAGAAGTATCTCTTCCGCACTCTAAATACGCTCTAGCAACGTATTACTTGCTATCTTCTTCTGAAGCATCAGCTAACCTTTCACGCTTCGATGGCGTACGTTACGGTGTTCGTTCTGATAATGTAAAAAACTTATTAGATCTTTACAAAAACACACGTAGCGAAGGTTTCGGTGATGAAGTAAAACGCCGTATTATGCTTGGTACATTTGCACTTAGCTCTGGTTACTATGATGCATATTACAAAAAAGCACAACAAGTACGTACATTAATTAAAAACGACTTTGAAAATGTATTTGCTAACTACGACGTTATTATTGGACCAACAACGCCAACTCCAGCATTTAAAGTGGGCGAAAAAGTGGATGATCCAATGACAATGTATGCGAATGACATTTTAACAATCCCAGTAAACTTAGCAGGTGTTCCAGCGATTTCGGTTCCTTGTGGATTCGGTGCTAACAGTATGCCACTTGGATTACAAATCATTGGTAAACACTTTGATGAAGCGACAATTTACCGCGTTGCACATGCGTTTGAGCAAGCAACAGACTATCATACAAAAAAAGCAAGTCTGTAAGGAGGCGAGCATAGATGAATTTAGAAACAATTATTGGTTTAGAGGTTCACGTTGAGTTAAAAACAAATTCGAAAATTTTCTCTGCGAGTCCAACAGAATTCGGAGCAGAGCCAAATACACAAACAAGTGTAATTGACTTAGGATACCCAGGGGTACTTCCAACTTTAAATAAAGAAGCAGTTAACTTTGCAATGAAAGCTGCAATGGCATTAAACTGTGAAATCGCAACGGAAACGAAGTTCGACCGTAAAAACTATTTCTACCCAGATAATCCGAAAGCTTACCAAATTTCTCAATTCGATAAGCCAATTGGTGAAAATGGTTGGATTGAAATCGAAGTAGACGGCAAAAAGAAACGTATCGGTATTACACGTCTTCATTTAGAAGAAGATGCTGGTAAATCAACGCATACAGCTGATGGTTCATTAGTAGACTACAACCGTCAAGGTATGCCTTTAATCGAGATCGTATCTGAGCCCGATATGCGTACGCCAGAAGAAGCATATGCATACTTAGAGAAGTTAAAATCAATCATTCAATACACTGGCGTATCTGATTGTAAGATGGAAGAAGGTTCCTTGCGTTGTGATGCGAACATTTCTCTTCGTCCTGTTGGACAAGAGAAGTTCGGTACAAAAGCGGAACTGAAAAACTTAAACTCATTCACTTACGTACAAAAAGGTCTTGAGCACGAGCAAGTGCGCCAAGAGAAAGAATTGTTATCTGGTGGTATCATCCAACAAGAAACACGTCGTTATGATGAAGCAACGAAGAAAACAATCTTAATGCGTGTGAAAGAGGGATCTGACGATTACCGTTACTTCCCAGAGCCAGACTTAGTTGAACTTTACATTGATGATGAGTGGAAAGAAGAAATTCGTGCTTCGATTCCAGAACTTCCAGATGCACGTAAAGCTCGCTACGTTGCAGAAATTGGCTTACCAGCTTATGATGCACATGTATTAACGTTAACGAAAGAGATGTCAGATTTCTTTGAAGCAGCAATTGCAGACGGTGCTGATGCGAAATTAACATCAAACTGGTTAATGGGTGAAGTACTTGCATACTTAAACAAACAACAAAAAGAATTAAAAGACGTTGCATTAACGCCTGCTGGTTTATCTAAGATGGTTCAATTAATTGAAAAAGGTACAATTTCTTCTAAAATCGCGAAGAAAGTATTTAACGAATTAATTGAAAAAGGTGGAGACCCAGAAGAAATTGTTAAAGCGAAAGGTCTTGTTCAAATTTCTGACGAGGGTACACTTCGTAAAGTTGTAACAGAAATTCTTGATAATAATGAGCAATCTATCGAAGACTTTAAAAACGGTAAAGACCGTGCAATTGGCTTCTTAGTTGGTCAAATTATGAAAGCTACAAAAGGACAAGCAAATCCACCGCTTGTTAACAAAATCTTACTTGAAGAGATTAATAAGCGATAATAGTAGTGAATTTTAAAGATTAAACAGAAAAACACCCGTACATGGGTGTTTTTCTAGGTTAATCAAACGTTTGTTTAAATGAGACAAAATCGTTTAAACAAACGTTTGATTAACTGTCAAAAGTGTAAAAATGTTTGTATAGCAACTATGGTATGATAGTTGCAAAAAGGTGGGAATAATGATAAATCTAAACATAGAGGTTTTTTTTTCATCTCATGAAATAATAGATAGTTATTATTCGTTATATGTAAATTGTTGTGAGGAAATAGATGGACATAAATTTTTTGGTCAAATAAAACAAAACCATTAAAAGTGAATATTTACTTTTGATGGACTACACGAATCGGGTTCTTACTGCCTGTTTGAGCGGGATAAAAGAAGGATAGGAAGATGAGAGGAGGTAGGCATAGGAATACTGAATAGAAGTTCGGTATGTTCTTTTTCAATGAATAAGGAAATTTCCTGTGCTAATAAATGATGAAGCGAGCACGAATTATTTATAATCCTACTTCTGGGCGTGAGTTGTTTAAGAAGAACTTACCAGAAGTATTACAAAAATTAGAACAAGCTGGCTATGAAGCATCTTGTCATGCGACAACGGGTCCTGGAGACGCAACTGTGGCAGCGAGGCAAGCTGCGGATCGTAAGTTTGATGTTGTTATTGCCGCTGGTGGCGATGGTACATTAAATGAAGTAGTAAACGGTTTAGTTGGACATGAATTCCGTCCGAAATTTGGAATTATTCCAGTTGGAACGACAAACGACTTTGCACGTGCTATTGGTGTACCTCGTTCTATTGAAGAGGCAGCAGATATTATTTGCGAAGGAAAAACAGTGCCATTAGACCTTGGTAGAGCGAACGATACATACTTTATTAACATCGCTGGTGGCGGTCGTATTACAGAATTAACATACGAAGTACCGAGTAAGTTAAAGACAGTATTAGGACAACTTGCTTATTACCTAAAAGGTATTGAGATGTTACCATCATTACATCCAACATATGTTGAAATTGAGTATGATGGAAAATTACTACAAGAAGAAATTACGATGTTTTTAATTACGAATACTCGTTCAGTAGGTGGGTTTGAAAAGGTAGCACCGTATGCATCTATTAACGATGGATTATTCGACCTATTAGTACTGAAAAAAGGTTCTATCGCTGATTTGATTAAAGCAGCAACACAAGCACAACGTGGTGAACATATTAACAACCCAAAAGTGTTATATACACAAGCGAACCGAATTAAAGTACATTCACCAGATAAACTAATGATTAATTTAGATGGTGAGTATGGTGGAGATGCACCGATGGAATTCGAAAATATATATCATTGTTTAGAACTATTTGTTCCTGAACATCAAGAGGATGCCCTGTAAAGGCATCCTTTTTTACTCTGTTAAAATGAATTGTAAATTGGGAGTTAGTTTGATTTTTATGGTATTTTTACAATTCCTTTATTTTACATCCATACTTTATTGATACACTGGAGGAGATAAGAAGCGAGAGGTAGGGTGCTATGGAGAAGGTAAAAGCAATACTATTTGATAAAGATGGGACATTAATGGATTTTCATTCAATCTGGATAAAAGTAGCTGAAGAACTTGTAGCTGAATGTATAAGTTTATATCATTTACCAAGTACAATGCGGCAGACCTTATTAAAAGAGATTGGTGTAGAGGGAGCATTTGTTAATCCGAGGAGTGCAATAGCTGCTGGGACAAGTCTTGATGTAGCGAAGGGGCTTTGTAATTATATTGAGTCTGCTAGAGAAGAAGAGATGCATCATTGGGTAAGTGAGAAGTTATTTTCCCTTATGTATGAGCATCGTTCGCATATGAAAATGACAGCGGATTTACCGAAAGTGCTACAGGCATTAAAAGATAAAGGATTTATATTAGGGGTTGTCACGGCGGACGATTTTGCACCGACAGAATTGTTTTTAAAACAATATAAGTTGGAAAACTTTTTTGATTATATTATAGCCTCGGATATATTCCCGGCGCAAAAACCAGATAAAAAGATTATAGAAGTGTTTTGTAAGGAGTTTAATTTAGAATCATTTGAGGTTGCGGTTGTTGGAGATACGCCAACGGATTTAAATTTAGCTAAAAATGGCGGTGATTGCTATGCAATTGGAGTCCTTTCTGGGACAGGAGATCGTCCAACATTAGAACCACTTGCTGATTTAGTGTTAGATTCTGTTGGAGAGTTTATTTCTCAATCGGGTGAGTTTTTCTGGGAGAAAGAAAAGTCTAATGCGTAAGAAAAATAAGTCTATAAAGACNNGTCTTTATAGACTTATTTTTTATGCTTGGATACAAGGAATATAGGATAAATGCTAGGAAAGAAAGTTGGCATATATTTTGCAATAAGAAGAGAAAACAATGTAAAGAAAAGGATGGGGTACGCAATGAATACAAAAAAATTTGCTAAAGTAAATGAACAAATTCCAGGGCCAAAAGCGGCATCTTTATTAGAACGCCGTCAAAATATAGTACCAAAAGGAGTAAGTAACGGCATCCCAACGTTTGTACAGTCTGCAGATGGTGCTCTTGTAACGGATGTTGATGGCAATCAGTACATTGATTTTGCAGGAGCAATCGGGACAATTAACGTAGGGCATTGTCATCCAGTTGTTAAAGAAGCGCTCCATAAACAAGTCGATCAATACATTCATACTGGCTTTAATGTCATGATGTATGAACCGTATATTGAGTTAGCAGAAAAGCTTGCGGCATTAGCGCCAGGGAGTTTTGATAAGCAAGTGCTATTTTTAAACAGTGGTGCAGAAGCTGTTGAGAACGCGGTGAAAATCGCTCGCAAATATACGAAGAGGCCTGGTATTATCGCATTTTCTAAAGGTTTCCACGGGCGTACATTAATGACAATGACGATGACAAGCAAAGTGAAGCCATATAAATTTGGATTTGGTCCGTTTGCTCCAGAAGTATATAAAGCGCCATTTCCATACGAATACCGTCGTCCAGAAGGATTAACGGAAGAGCAGTATGATGATTTCATCATTGAAGAGTTTAAGAACTTCTTCATATCAGAAGTAGCACCAGAAACAATCGCAGCTGTTGTGATGGAGCCTGTTCAAGGAGAAGGTGGATTTATCGTTCCAAGTAAGAAGTTTGTTCAAGCAGTACGCAACATTTGCTCAGAACATGGCATCTTATTTGTAGCGGATGAAATTCAAACAGGTTTTAGTCGTACAGGAAAATATTTTGCAATTGATCATTATGATGTCGTTCCAGATTTAATTACAGTGTCTAAATCATTAGGGGCTGGTGTACCGATAAGTGGTGTCATTGGGCGTAAAGAAATTATGAATGAATCTGCACCAGGTGAACTTGGTGGAACGTATGCAGGAAGTCCATTAGGATGTGCGGCTGCATTAGCTGTACTTGATGTAATAGAAAAAGAGAAATTAAATGATAGAGCGATAGAATTAGGAAAAGTCGTAATGAACCGATTTGAAGAGATGAAAAATAAATATCATTGCATCGGTGATGTGCGTGGGTTAGGGGCAATGTGTGCATTCGAGGTCGTGCAAGATCGTAAGACGAAAGCGCCTGACAAAACGTTAACGTCTAATCTATGTGCAGAAGCAAATAAGCGTGGGTTACTTTTATTATCAGCAGGAACATATGGAAATGTTATCCGTGTGTTAATGCCTTTAGTTATTACAGATGAGCAACTTGAAGAAGGGTTAACAATAATTGAAGAATCGTTGCAAGCTTGTTATGAGCAAACAAACATCGCGCGCGTTTAAAAACTGAAGTATAAATAGCAAACATTCTAGCTGACTCTATATTAAATGCAGAAAATTCACTTATAATAAAGGTAGTGAAGTGAATCGATGGATTTGAAGTTAGGGGTGGCTAGGATGGTTGCAGAAAAGGAACGAGTGTTAATGGATTTAAAAGATGTATTTGAATATGCGTTTGACGAAATTTTTGTTACAGATGAGCAGGGGATCGTTGTACGTGTAAATAGTACATGTGAAAGGCACTATCAACTAGCTGCCAAAGAGTTGGTGGGTAAGCATGTAAAAGAACTACAAAAGGATGGAATCTTTTATCCATCAGCGACATTAGAAGTAATTGAAAAAAAGAGACCAATTGAACTCGTTCAAACGACAAAATCAGGAGAGTATTTACACGTTCGTACAAGGCCTGTTTTTGATGATGAGGGAAATTTAAGAAGAGTAATTAGTTATTCTCGGGATCTTACTGAACTCTATCAATTACGTCAAAAGGTAGAGGAAATGGATAATCAGCTAAAAACATATAAAAAAGAATTAAGAGAAACATATGAGCATGAAGGACTTATTTTTAAAAGCCTAGCTATGCAAAAAATAGTCGACACAATCAAAAAAGTATCTGTTGTGGATAGTACTGTTCTCGTTTTAGGTGAGACTGGAGTAGGGAAAAGTCGATTAGTACGCTATTTACATGAAATGAGTCACCGAAAGAATGAGAGTTTCTATGAAATTAATTGTGCGGCATTGCCAACTAATTTAATTGAATCGGAGCTTTTTGGATATTTGGGTGGATCTTTTACAGGTGCGAATCGTGAAGGGAAAAAGGGGCTATTAGAAGTAGCGAATAAAGGAACTCTTTTCTTAGATGAAATTGGTGAAATGTCGCTTGAAATTCAAGCGAAGCTTTTGCAAGTATTGCAAGAAAAAACGTTTCGCCCTATAGGCGGAAGAGAGTTAAAAAAGGTAGACGTTCGGATTGTTGCGGCAACAAATAGAGATTTAAGCGAGATGGTGAAACAAGGAACATTTCGGAAAGATTTATACTATCGTCTGAATGTCATTCCGATTTCAATTCCCCCGCTTAGGGAAAGAACAGAAGATATTTTGCCACTTATTTATCATTACTTGCAGCACTTTAATAAAAAGTACGGACGTGATGTGAAACTAGCGCCAAGTACGTTACAAATGTTTGTTGGATATCCGTGGGAAGGAAACAATAGAGAAATAGAGAATGTAATTGAGAGAATTGTTATTACAGTGGATGATGTTGTAACGGTAGAGGATTTGCCACTATCTTTGCAAGAGGCCACAGTTGAACAATCTGGACAAAGTCTTTATAGAATGCTGGAAGAGGTAGAGAGAAATATTATTCTTAAAGCTTATAAAACGTATGGATCAAGTTATAAAGTAGCTGAGTTTTTGCAAATTAGTCAATCTGCTGCCACTAGGAAAATTAAGAAGTTCATAGAGGAGGAAGAAAACATTGGATAAAAAGGCGACTTTCGTAAGTGTAGATAAAAAGGCGATGTATATAAATGGTGAATGGATTACACTACAAGAGCAAATTGAAGTAAATAATCCAGCGACGAAGGAAATATTTGCAACTGTACCAAAAGGCGGCGTAACAGAGGCAAAGCAAGCTGTTGATGCGGCACATGAAGCCTTTAAATCATGGTCAAAATTAACAGCAGCGGATCGTGCAGCGAAGCTAAAAAAGTGGTTCACACTTATTGATGAAAATAAGGAAGAGATCGCAGCGATTATGACGAAGGAACAAGGAAAGCCGTTTGCAGAAGCGCTTGGTGAAGTAAATTATGCAAACAGTTTTGTTGAATGGTATGCAGAAGAGGGGAAACGCGTATATGGTGAAATGATTCCTGCTTCTCATCCGAATAAGCGCATTTTAGTTATGAAGCAACCAGTTGGCGTTATGGCAGCTATTACACCTTGGAACTTCCCAGCTGCTATGATTACGAGAAAGGTAGCCCCAGCGCTTGCAGCAGGCTGTACAACCGTTGTGAAACCGGCAAGTCAAACGCCATTAACTGCATTGAAATTAGCTGAATTAGCTCATGAAGCGGATATTCCTAAAGGTGTAATCAATATCGTAACAGGTAGTGCAAAAGCAATTGCTGATACGTGGATGGAAGATGCTCGTGTTCGAAAAGTGTCCTTTACAGGTTCAACGGAAATTGGGAAAGAATTAATGGCTAGTGCCGCACAAACGATGAAAAAAGTTTCATTAGAATTAGGTGGTCACGCCCCATTTATCGTAATGAATGATGCTGATTTAGATAAAGCGGTAGAAGCAGTGATTGGTTCGAAGTTCCGTAATGCAGGACAAACGTGTATATGTACAAACCGCGTATTCGTTCAAGAAGACGTATACGAAGTATTTGTAGAGAAGTTCCAAAAGGTGGTAGGGCAACTACAAGTAGGGGACGGCTTTGGTGAAGGAATTACGGTAGGACCACTTATTGACAAGAATGCAGTTTCGAAAGTACAAGAACATATTGAAGACGCTATTCAAAAGGGTGGAGAAGTTTTATATGGTGGCCAAAAAATTGCTGAGTTAGACGGGCACTTCATTCAACCGACTGTCATTGGATTGGCAAATGATACGATGCTTTGTATGAATGAAGAAACATTTGGGCCAGTTGCCCCTGTTGCGAAATTTAAAACCGTTGAAGAAGTAATCGAACGTGCAAATAATACACCATACGGTTTAGCAGCGTATATTTTCACGAAGGATATTAGTCAAGCCTTCCAAATTAGCGAGGCGCTAGAGTACGGTATTATTGGTCTAAATGACGGTCTTCCGTCAGTTGCACAAGCCCCATTTGGTGGCTTTAAAGAAAGTGGTATTGGCCGTGAAGGAGGCCATTTCGGTATCGAGGAATATTTAGAAATTAAATATATTTCATTAGGACTATAAGTAGTATACTAGAATCTCTATAAGGTAACAGAGAAGGAGATTCTAGTATGGTATATTGGCTATTATTACTTGTTACAATTATTTTTGAAGTAGCTGGAACAATCGCAATGAAACTATCAAATGGTTTAACAAAGCTCGTTCCGAGTGTACTTATTTTTGTATTCTATGGTATTTGTTTTAGTGTATTTGCTATCGTCGTTAAAAAGATTCATTTAAGTATTGCTTATGCAATTTGGTCTGGAGTTGGAACATTACTTATTACAATCATTAGTGTGTACTTTTTTAAAGAGCATATTAGCTTATTCCAAGCATTTTGTATTCTCTTTATCGTATTAGGAGTAATTGGGCTTAAAGTATCATCAGCATCATAAAAGGCTATCTTCCTGTGTGGAAGATAGCCTTTTACTTTTATCCCGCTATTTGCCGGGCAGTAAGACCACCACCTCAAAATTCAGCGAAAGCAAAGAAGTTAGGTGGGGGATCGGGCTGCCCGTAAAAGCCCGATTGGTGAGGGCTGATTAAAGTTTCACTTTATTAAAACGCCCAGTTACCTTTACGGAAAATTGGCTCATGTCTGCCATCAGCTGTAATACCGTCAATATCAAGTTCAGCTGATCCAATCATGAAGTCGTTGTGTGTGATACTAGCGTTTGCGCCGTTTTCAGCAAGTTCTTCTTTAGACATTGTTTTTCCGCCAACTAAGTTAAATGCGTAAGCATTTCCAATCGCAAGGTGGCAAGATGCATTTTCGTCAAATAGTGTATTGTAGAATAAAACATTTGTGTTTGAAATTGGTGAGTCATGAGGTACTAAAGCTACTTCTCCTAAGAAGTGAGAACCTTCATCTGTTTCTACTAAATGTTTTAAAGCTTCTTCACCAGCTTCTGCTTTGTAGTCTACGATACGTCCGTTTTCAAATGTTAACGTGAAATTATCGATAATATTACCTGCGAATACTAATGGTTTTGTGCTAGAAACTTGGCCGTTTACACCTGTTTTAAGTGGCATTGTAAATACTTCTTCAGTTGGAATATTAGCCATAAATGGTACGTTCTTTTCATTTAAGCTACCAGCACCAGCCCATATATGCTTTTCTGGAAGTTCGATTGTTAAATCTGTTCCAGGACCTGTATAGTGAAGAGCTTTATAATGCTTTTCGTTTAAGTAATCCACTTTTGTATGTAATGTTTCATCATGTTCTTTCCATGCTTCTACAGGATTTTCTAAATCAGCACGAGTAGCTTTGAAAATAGCATCCCATAGCTTTGCTTCTTGTTCTTCTGGCGCTACGTCAGGGAATACTTTCGCAGCCCATTCTTTCGTAGGAACAGAAATTACACACCAGCTTACTTTATCGGCTTGTACGTAATCACGGTATACTTTCATTGCTTCACCAGCTACCTTATGAGCTGTTGCGATACGTGTCGCTTCTACACCTTTTAATAAATCAGGGTTTTCTGCATAGATAGACATAAATGCAGCGCCTTCTTTTGCTAATTCTTCACGAGCATGTGCTTTCCAAGAAGGGAATTCAGCGAAAGCTTCTTCAGGAGCTAGATCGAACTTCAAGCGTGTTAACGTCTCATCATTCCAATCCACATATACGTGTTTTGCACCAGATTTATATGCTTTTTCTGTAACGAGGCGTACAAATTGTACAGCTTCAAGAGGTGCGCTGATTGATAAAGTTTGTCCTGGTTGAATATTAACACCAACATTAACTGCAAGAGCAGCATACTTCTCTAACGTTTGTTCAAATGACATATGTATAATCTCCTTTAGTTTGAAAGATTTCTTACTATATATAATACAAGAAAATTCTAAAAATATATATAAATATAGCGCAAAAAGAGAGCTCAAAATGTATTGAGCTCCCACATTTACTTAATGGAAGAAGCAAATTGTTCAACTGTAGTTGTATGGTGTATACGAACGCGCTTCATCTTTAACAATTCATCAGGTTCACCTTTCGTAATGAATTGCCCAGGCTTTGTTGTCGTTGCAAATTGATAATACTTCTTCGTTTCTGCAACAACCTTATCATCTACATGACCGAATGGATAAGCAATTGCGATAACAGGCTTACCTGTTATTTTTTCCAGTTTTTCTTTTGAACCTTTTAACTCTTCCTCATAGTTTGTAATTTTCGGCAAGTCCGCATGTGTGGCAGTATGAGATTGCACGGAGAAAATGCCGGAATCAACCATTTCTTTTATTTCAAAAGTAGACAAGGCTCCTTCTACATCAACGTTATCAACAATCATATATTCTGTTGCTGCCGGTTTAAAAGTATCATCTTTTAGTTTTTGTAAAACGCGAAATGCATTCATGTTATTTTTCATACCGTCATCAAATGTAACGAAAATCGGTTTATTCACTTTATTTATATCGCCCCAGCGTTCAAACGTTAACAACGTATAACCGTTTTCTTTTAAATATTTCATTTGTGCTTCAAAGTTAGCGGGTGATACGAATAAGTCTTTAATACCTTGACCATGATAATCATCAATTGCATGATACATAAGAACGGGAACTTTTTGTTCGAAAGTAATAGTAGATTTCGTAAGCGGGATTGTTTTCCCATCTTCTTTTATTCCTGCTGCTTCAATTTGGAACTCACCGCGTTTTCCTTCAAATTCTTTTATATCAAAAGGAAGTGTAAATTGTTTCTCCTTTTCTTTAGAAGAAAAAGATTTAGCACGTTCCTTTCCGTCAGCTGTGCGCCAAATTTTATATTGTACTTCATTTAAAGAATCTTTTATGTCTGTAATATGAATACTTGTGTTTGTAGATTCGTGTGTAATTGCATTATATGAGATTTTAACTTGTTCTTGCACAGTCTCTTCTTGTTTGTTAATCCCTTGAGCCGTTTTCTCTTTTTTAGGTTCTGGACTTACATTGTTAGTATTACAGCCTGCTAAAATGGCAGACGTACATAAAGCAATTGCTGCGTATTTTCTCATAAAATCACCTTCTATTGTGTAGTATGTTGCATATTTACATTAAAATCCCCACCGCTATAAGAGTGGTGGGGATATACCCTTGTTCATCATATCATTTGAAGAAAATGAGGGGAATATGATTTTTAGGAGGCTAATAAGGTAATAGATTAGTGACTTTGAATAGATGTGTTTTTTTGTTTCTTATTAGAATTAATAATAATATAACCGACTACAAAGATAAGAGGAATAATGAAGACATAGATAGGCATTCCCCATACATAATAGCTTTTCAGGGTCAAGACTAGTAAATGTAAGAAATCGGCAAGGGCATGAATTTTCATAAAGTCCTCCAATTATTTTTTTACAAATTATAACATTTAACAATTGTTGTTTGTATAATTTGGAAAGTGATTTAAGCTAATTTTAAAGTAAGAGGAATCCGTATTCATATGCAATTTTGCATATGAATACGGATTTTATTAAAATATAGAGATTTTATACTATAATAAAAGCCGCTATAAAACTGAGTAAGAATAATGTATGGAGTGGAGAACAGAAATGAAATATAAAAAAATAATATATATCTTTTTCATATCGCTATTTATAGTTGGTTGTCAAAGTGAAGTGAGTAAAGCGAATAGTGTGGAAGAGTATATTCCACCGCATCTTATGAATGCGGAAGTAACGGCGGATATTATGACACTTGAGATGGATCCAGATACTCTTAAAAAGGTAGGGAGTATTGGTCAAAGAATGAGAGAACATCTAGCGAGTAATATGGAATGGTATTTAAAATATGTAGAAGAGCATGCAGAGAAAAAAAGTTTTCCATATCATCCTAATTTCGGTGTTACAAAAGAAGAGTATGAGTTTGTACTAAATGCAATTGATCAAAGTAAATTGGTTAATACAAAAGATGGAAAGCTGAAATTTAAGAAAAAAAATGATCATGAAGTAGAGATTTTTTCAAGTGAAAGTATAAAGCTCCTTAAATATGTAGTTATTGATACGAAGAAGAATACAGTAAAAACATCTCTAGGCGAATGTGAATATTTTGGAGAAATACTGGCGTCACCAGAACAGAATTTAACTGGTCCTTGGCACGGAAAACAATGGATGTTAAAAAAAGATGACTTAATATATGTATTTTCTTTAGGGAAAATGGAAGCAGAAAATAAATCAATTATTGATATTTCGGTGAAAGGTAAATATAAGGGGGAAATTATTAATAAGGAAGAGGCATTAGAGTTTTCTTCAGTTTCTTAAATGATGATAATAAAAAATCACCTTGCTGTCTAAGCAAAGGTGATTTTTTATTAAATAAACAATCCAGCGATTGTCGCAGATAAAATAGAAGCAAGTGTTGATGCAAATAGCATTTTCCAACCAAATTTTGAAACAACGCTTCCTTGTTTTTCAGAAAGGGCACGGATTGTACCAACGATTGCACCAATTTGGCTAATACTTGCGAAACTAATTAAGAATACTGTAACGATTCCAACTGTACGTGGAGCTAATGTTGTAGCTGTGTCTTTTAAATCAAGGATTGCTACAAACTCATTTAAAACAATCTTCGTACCCATAATACCACCGGCTGGGATAATATCTTGAGTTGGAATACCCATTAAGAATGCGAATGGAGAAAGTATATAACCGAAGATTTGTTGTAAAGTAACAGCATGTCCCATTGCGCCTGAAGCTGCACTAATTACGTAGTTTACAACTTCCATTACACCAATAAAGGCGATCATTAATGCGGCAACGATACCAGCTACTTTTAAACCATCAAGCGCACCGTTAATCATTGCGCCGATAAAGCTGTCTCCGAATAGAGTTCTATCAAATTTTTGAATCACTTCATCTTCTTTTTTCGTATCAACTGGTGTTAATAACGAACAAACGATTAAGCTTGAGAATAAGTTTAGCGGAAGAGCTGCTAGTACGTATTTTGCATCTAACATCATTACGTATGATGCTGTAACAGAAGCAGAAACGGAGCTCATCGCAGAACAACAAATGATAAACATACGGTTTTTATTGAAATGCTGTAAATCGTTTTTAATAACGATTAACGCTTCACTTGAACCGAAGAATACAGAGTTTACTGCGTGGAATGACTCAACGCGTGGCAAACCAGTAATTTTTGAAATTGCACCGCCGACAACACGAACGATGAATGGTAAAACACCTAAATAACTAAAGATTGAAAGTAGTGCTGAGAAAAATACGATAATTAATAATACGTTTAAGAAAAAGACAAAATCTCTGTGAATTCCATTAAAGAGAAAATCGACACCTGTCGTACCAAGTTTAATTAGTTTGTTGAAAACTTTACTAATGAAAATAATGATTTGTTGACCAACCTTTGTAGCAAACATAAACCAACCGATTAAAATTTGGAAACCAATCATAATTGCAATTGCACGGAAGTTGATTTTACTTTTGTTGTTTGACAAAGCAAAACATAAACCTAACACGGCAATAATACCGATAATGCTCATTACATATTGCATGTAGTTGCCCCTTTCAGAAGTTCGTATAAAGTTTGTACATAAAACGCTCGTTATATTACTAAAAATAAAAGAACGAGGTTTTATGTCATACGTAAGATGTCTGACCTTTTAGAAAAATAAAAATAAAAAAAGACCCATATGGATTCACTTTCATCTATGAGAGAAAGCTAATCAATATGAGTCCTTTTTTGCGCATAGGCTAATATTCATTAGTTTTCCCCATAGTCCAGCAATTTAAGGTTGCCGGGTAGAAACTCTCGATCCATATTATCAAGTATATATGAGGTAACATCGTCCGTATTAAATTAGTAGTAGCGTAACATTAACAGAGAAGTATCGTCAATAGCTTTTTTTCTTCCAATAGAAAAAGACCATATAAGTATGATAAAATGTAACGCAGTGTTATGAAAAAGAGAGGTCGGAAAATGAGTACTAAAATGACGCCACCAGTTGAGAAAAACGAGTTTATAGATGTAGTATTTGAAGATTTAACACATGATGGTGCCGGTGTTGCGAAAGTAAAGGGCTATCCTATTTTCGTTAAAAACGGATTACCAGGTGAAGAAGCGCAAATTAAAATTATTAAAGTGAAGAAAAACTTCGCATTTGGTCGTTTAATGAAGCTTCATACAGAAAGTCCATATCGTAAAGATGCAGAATGCCCGGTATATAACCAGTGCGGCGGTTGCCAGCTTCAGCACTTAACATATGAAGGACAATTACAAGCGAAAGAAAAACAAGTACGTGACGTTATGCAACGCATCGGAGGACTAGGTGATGTTCCTGTTCATCCTGTACTTGGCATGAAAAATCCGTGGGTATACCGTAATAAAGCACAAGTACCAATCGGAGAACGTGAAGGCGGACTTGTAGCTGGTTTCTATCGCCAAGGAACGCATGACATCATTAATATGGAATCATGCTTAATTCAGGCTGAAGAAAACGATACATTAATTCAAGAAGTAAAACGTATTTGTGAAAAGCACGGTATCACTGCGTATAACGAAGAGCGTAACAAAGGAACACTTCGTCACATAATGGCTCGTTACGGACAAGTAACAGGGGAAATTATGCTTGTCTTCATTACGCGTACAGCGGAATTGCCAAACAAAAAAGCAATCATTGAAGAAATTGCAGCGAAATTCCCAGAAGTAAAATCAATCGTTCAAAACGTAAATACGAAGCGTACAAACGTAATTTTCGGGGACAAAACGACAGTACTATACGGATCAGAATATATTTATGACTTTATCGGTGACATTAAATTTGCGATTTCAGCACGTTCATTCTATCAAGTAAACCCAGAACAAACGAAAGTGCTATACGATAAAACGTTAGAATACGCAAAATTAAATGGTAACGAAACAGTAATCGATGCCTATTGCGGAATCGGATCAATCTCGTTATTCCTAGCGCAAAAAGCGAAAAAAGTGTACGGCGTTGAAATCGTCCCAGAAGCAATTGAAGACGCAAACCGAAACGCGGCACTAAACAATATGACAAACGCTGAATTTGGCGTAGGAGAAGCTGAAGTAGTTATTCCAAAATGGTACAAAGAAGGCGTAATCGCCGACACAATGGTCGTAGATCCACCGCGTAAAGGCTGTGATGAAGCATTACTAAACACAATCATCGACATGAAGCCAAACCGCGTCGTATACGTATCATGTAACCCAGCAACATTAGCACGTGACTTAAAAGTACTAGAAGAAGGCGGATATAAAACACAGGAAGTACAACCTGTTGATATGTTCCCGCATACAACTCACGTAGAGTGTGTGGCTTGGCTTAAGTTAGTATAATAGGAAAGCAGTTGATATAGAAAAACTCTATATCATCTGCTTTTTGGTTTATAAAAATACCAATCAGCAACGATTTTAGTTAAAATAAATATTGCTGATTTTTACAAATTATAAATTGAGATTTTGAAATTGTATTCATAGTGAGAGGATTTGAATTTGAAATGATAGATAATTTTTGGCGTGAATTACCACGACCATTTTTCGTACTTGCACCAATGGAAGATGTGACAGACGTTGTTTTCCGTCACGTAGTAAGTGAAGCTGGTCGCCCAGATGTATTTTTCACAGAGTTTACAAACTCGGATAGCTATTGCCATCCAGAAGGTATGAAAAGTGTACGTGGCCGTTTGATTTTTACAGAAGATGAACAACCGATGGTAGCACATATTTGGGGAGATAATCCTGAATACTTCCGTCAAATGAGTATCGGTATGGCAGAGCTAGGATTTAAAGGTATCGATATTAATATGGGTTGCCCAGTACCGAACGTAGCATCAAGAGGAAAAGGTAGTGGCCTTATTCTACGTCCAGACGTTGCGGCAGAACTAATTCAAGCCGCAAAAGCGGGCGGACTACCTGTCAGCGTAAAAACACGACTTGGATTTAAAGAATTAAGCGAGTGGGAAGATTGGTTAACTCATATTTTCGAACAAGATATTGCAAACCTTTCGATTCATTTACGCACAAGAGAAGAAATGAGCCAAGTAGATGCGCACTGGGAACTAATTCCGGAAATTAAAAAATTACGTGATCGCATTGCACCCAATACGTTAATAACAATCAATGGGGACATCCTTGATCGTAAAATGGGGCTGGAACTTGCTGAAAAATACGGTATTGATGGCGTAATGATTGGACGAGGCATCTTTAAAAATCCATTTGCGTTTGAAAAAGAGCCAAGAGAGCATAGCAGTAAAGAACATCTAGATCTTTTAAGACTACAACTTGATCTTCAAGATCAATATGCAGAAGTACTGCCACGCTCAATCACAGGACTTCATCGCTTCTTCAAAATTTATGTAAAAGGCTTCCCTGGAGCTGCTGAATTGAGAAATCAATTGATGAGTACGAAGTCGACGGATGAGGTGCGTGCGTTGTTGGATAAGTTTGAGGATAGTGTTGGTGTGGCTCAGGATAGTGAGACGGTGTAATACTTTGAAGATAGAGGGAAATGGATTGTATTAATTTGTGGGTAGTTATTTTATTTAGTTTTGAGTTTTTTTGTGAATGTAACTTTTTTTGTTGATACAGTCTGCTTGCTGAAAGAAGAAGTCTTTGAGAATATAATGAACTAACGAATACTCGTAAGGGGAAAATTGACAAGAGCTGGAGTAGAGTACAATAGGCTCTATCGAGATATGAAATGTAATCTGAATAATAGACAGAAATAAAAAATCCCTTTATTTGAGCATGGCCATCAAGTTAAGAAAATGTATGATTTTTATCTAAATAGGACCTCCTTACATGCAGAATGCATGTAAGGGGGTCCTATTTTATGTTCAAATTAAATAATTTAACAGCGGAAGAATTAAATTTAAATTTCCGATTATAAAAATATTGTTTTTCGACTTCTTTCGACATAATTTATAAGGTTAATTATTTAGTATTGGTATGAAGATCTTTTGAATAATAGTTATTTTTAAATATTCTATAATAATTTTAGAGTACTGTGGAATTTTCTTCTGATTTGAAGATGTTTTCTTATAGGAGCTACCAGAATTTTTTTATTTTAATTGGAGGGAAATTATGAAGAAAGTATTAATAGCTTTACTTACAGCAGGATTAATTACATCGGGTTGTCAAAAATCAACAGAATCAGTACCAACAAAAGAAGTAAGCCAAAATGTTAAGCAAGATGAGAAGAAAATTATGACGAATGAGAGCAATGATATTTCGACTTCAAATTTAAGTGGAATAGCAATGTACCTAAAAAAAACTTATCGACTTGAAGATTTAGAAAAAACGCTTTCATCCCCAAGAACAAAAGAGGAAACTAGATGGTTATATGTAGATAATTATGCTAAATATACATTTGAAAGTGATGGGAAAATTATTAATCATATTAAGATTGAATTATTAGAGCCAAAAGATTTGAAGTATAAGGATGCCTTCAAATTATTAGGTCTTGATATTATGTTAGGTACTAAAATTGAATCAGAAGGCACTGAGGCGGAAGGGTATGCAAAATATGATGTTCGAGGAAATGATGCGGAAAGTGTGCAGATTGAGAAGTTTTCAGGAACTGGGGGCGGTACCATATCTGTAAGTGTGGATGGGGCTTTCAAAAATAAAGAAGGTACTGTTTGGTTGGATTGTGACCGGGATGGTAATGTGAAATTTATTGAAATGAATTATAAGGGTAAGGCGGTAGGAAATGAAACAAGCGTTGCTAACGAGAAATTAGAACCCTTTGATGCAGAGGCAGGATCGGAAGTAGGAAAGAATATTGCAAATATAAAAGTTTATGATACGAAGGATTTACTTATTGAACAAACCGGATTAGCCCCATTTTTATTTCAAGCAACGCTGTATGATAATCCCAATATGTATTATACAGCTGATTTTCCGATAAAAGTTCGAGTTGATAATAAGTCTACGGTAGAAGAAGCTGTGAAAATTGGAAATGAAATTAACAATTTAGTGGTAAGTGCTGTAAATAAAAAGTTTCCACATAAAAATTTTAGAGTCAAAACGTATATCTATCATACAGAATTGGATTCATCAGGTAATTTTAATGCTACTACATCAAAAAAATTGAAAATAATAGAAAATTAAATATGTGAAACTTTGGGGATTTGATTTTAATAATAGGGCAGGGAGAAATGAAATAATGAATTGCACTAAATGTAATAAGAAATTATTGAAGACAGATAAATACTGTACTAATTGTGGTACAGAGAGAATAAATTTGGATGAATCAGAAGAACTATTTGATAATGGAGAATTCCATAACGATAATATGCCCAAAAATAGGAATGATAAAAACATAAAATTAATAAGAATTGCAAAAAAATCTCCTTGGTACGTGTGGATAATTGGGATTGTGTTTATAGTTATATTAGTTAACGTTCTAATTCAAAATAATAATCCACAAGAAACAGTGAAAGGCTTTTTTAAAGCTCTTGAATCAAGAGATTTAAATAAAGCAGGTGAGTATATACATCCGAGCCTCCCGTGGGATGTAGAAGCTGGAAAAAGGATTGGAATTCCAAAAAATGCTTCAATAAATATATTGAATATAGAAGAAAAAAAAGTTGGAGATAGAGCAAAATTAAAAGTTACGATAGATATCTCTCCAAAACCTTTATACGGCCCCAATCCTGACAATATTACTATTGATTTGAAGAAAGTTGACGGAAAGTGGCTAATTTATGATATGCAATAGTCTCCTATATAGATAAAATTCATCGAAACCCATAAACTCTAGTTTGCCTAGTTTGACAGAAGAAATATAACAATGTAAGAGACGAGCAGTGTATTGAGAAATCAAAGCACTGCTTTTTTAGTTAACAAATCTAAACTAGAACGTAGATCTAATGAACTAAGAAAAAATGAACCGAAAAGTTATTGAAACCCTTCTATAGAATCAAATTATTACTTGGATTGTAGTATAGCCTCTATAATCATTAATTTGGTTAAGACTACAAAACCTCCCCCTAAAATGTTAAAGTAGTAACTTAACGACATTAGTTTACACATGCTAAAAGCATTACTATAATCAACATTTCAGGAGGAAACCCAATGGCAATGAGCAACAACGATATATTAAAAAGAGTACGATACGCTTTAGATATAAGAGATATAGATATGGTGGAAATCTTTAAACTTGGCGGGATGGAAGTAACAAAAGAAGACGTAGTTGATATGCTTACAAAAATAAAGAGAGCTCCGCAGCATGAAGCCGAAGATGCGGATGTAATCGAAGATGAGTACGTAAAAACATGCGATATGATGATGTTAGAGGCGTTTTTAAATGGATTTATTACTTTGAAAAGAGGAAAGCAAGATCCGAAACCAGGGCAACCAGCACCTGTACAAAGCAAAGAGAGTGCTAATAACCTTCTTCTAAAGAAAATGAAAATTGCACTATCTTTAACGAGTGAAGATGTACTTGATATATTAGATAGCGTAGGCGTTACGGTAACAAAAGGAGAGTTAGGCGCTCTGTTAAGAAAAAAAGGCCATAAAAATTACAAAGAGTGCGGCGATAGATACGCAAGGAATTTCATTAAAGGATTAGCTGTAAAGTATAGAGGATAATGAGTTCGTTAAAGCAGTAAATGATATAATAGGTAGAGTAGGACGTTTGTATCCTACTCTTTTTTATTTGTAAAATAATACGTTAGGTGATGAAATGGTACATACATATTTAGGTGAGACAATTAATTTTCATATAACTTATAAGAAGAAAAAGTCCGTGCGTCTTTTTGTGGATTCCTATGGAAATGTGGAAATACAAGCTCCGAAAGGGACACCTGTTGAATACTTAGTCCAGTTGCTAGAGGAGAAGTGGGATTGGATTCAGACAACACGTAAGGAAATGCAGGAGCGAGCGCATGGACCACAGGAAAAGGATTATGATCAAGGAGAGGGCTTTTTGTATTTAGGGAATACGTATCCGATACAGATTTCCAAAGATGCCAGTATTACGCAAGACAATGCGGTGTTTGAAGGAGATAAGCTACATATTTATGTGAAAGAGCTCAAGGATGAGAAAATACAGCAAGCTTTAAAACGATTTTATTATAAGCAGTGTAAAACTTTAGTAGAGAAGAGTATTAAAGCGCATCAAAGTAACTTTAAGACAAAACCACGTTCCATACGTATTACAGATAGTAGCCGCACGTGGGGAACTTGTGACTCAAATTTACAGCTAACATTCAATTGGAAGTTAGCGATGGCACCACAGAGAGTAATTGACTATGTAGTTGTTCATGAAATGTGTCATATGGTTCATTTAAATCATGATCGCTCTTTTTGGCGTCTTGTTGGGAAGATAATGCCTGATTATAAGGAAATGGAGAACTGGTTAGCGTTATCTAGTTGGAAGATGACGGTTTAGGAAGGGATATCGATTTTTGTCGGTAAATCGATATTTCTTGTCGAATCGTTGATATATTGTGAGTTTTGATAGATATATTCGAAAAATCGTTGATATAATTTCATTTACTACAGGATTGTTCAACAAATCGAAAAGAGGAGATGTCACAAGGGACATCTCCTCTTTTCGAGTATATAGATTAGCGTCCAAACATCACAACAAAATCCCCATCCACTTTCTCCATCTCATACCCACGATACCCTTCCGAAAGTAACGCCCGCTGTCCACTAGCATCACTCATTAGAATACTTTGAACATCTATCCAATCTCTTTCTTTATCTTCGCGCAATTCCTTCACAAAAACATACCGCATACTCCCGCCATACTTCTCCTTCAATGCAGCAATCTCCATCCCTTGCGCAAACTTATCTTTCAAACTCGGAATGTTAAAAGGTGCGACCGTACAGCATACATAATCGTATTTGCTATCTTCTTTTTGCAATTCGTCCATGATGACGTTTGCTAATATTTTTTGCATACCATTTCCTCGGCAGTTCGGATGAACATTTGAGATTTCTTGATAGATTACGCGGTGTAGTTCACTTTCTGGCAAACCAATATCGATCCCTAAATGTTCATCATCGATAGGAGGGACGAGTAGGGCGCGAAATGCGATGAGTTCGTTTTCGATAAAAGCACCGATCATCATGCCGTTTCCTTCTAGAATGTATTGAAATTCTTCTAGTGAGAGTGGTTGTAAACGACTTTTATCTTCTAGTGCTTCAACTATGACGTTTTGTAGTGATAAAATTTGTTTGATGTGCTCTAGTGATAGTAATGTAACGTGAAATGATTCGTTATTTTGTTTTAATGTGCCTTCATATAGAACCGTCATGTGATAGTCCTCCTTTAGCGTACAACGTCTTGAAAGACGGTTAGTTCTTGTAGTGTATCTTCGTTTATTTCAATGCCGAGTCCCGGCTTTTCGTTTAAGCGAATGAATGGTACATCGTAATGTAAGTTTCCGATGTCTTTCGTGAATTTTAATGGTCCTGTAAGTTCAACGCTCGTAATGATTTTTTTTGAGAAAGCGACATGGAATCCTGCGGAAGAGGCAACAGATGATTCGACCATTGATCCCACTTGGCATTCAATACCAGCCATTTCTGCTTGATGAGCGAGCTTTATAGCTGGATATATGCCGCCGCATTTCATTAGTTTTATATTCACTTTATCAGCAGCTTCTAATTTAATAATTTGGCGCATTTCACGAGAACTTTTTAATCCTTCATCAATCATAAGAGGGAGGTCTGTTTTAGAACGAATATGAGCCATTGCATCAATATCGTCCGCAATAACAGGTTGTTCAATCCAGTCAATGTTTAAATGTCCTAATGAACGCAGTGCAGTTAATGTGTTTGCGCTATTTTTCCAGCCTTGGTTTACATCAACGCGAATAGCGATGTCATTTCCTACACGTTCTCGTACAGCTTCAATACGTTTTACATCTTCTTTTACATTCGTACCCACTTTCATTTTGAAAGATTGGTAACCTTTTTGAATCATAGAAGCAGCTTCTTCAGCCATATCTTCAGGATCGGCAATACTTAAGACGTGAGTGACAGGGAATTCTTCATGGTAACGCCCGCCAATTAATTGATATACAGGTTGATTTAGTTTTTTGCCCATTATATCAAAACAAGCAATATCAATTGCGGCTTTCGCTGTTGGAACACCGTAAATTGTATTGTCCATCATGTCGTGTATTTTTTCGATATTCATTGGATTTTGCCCAATTAGAGCAGGAGCTAGCGTATGTTTTAAAGTATAGAAAGTACTTTCCCATGATTCACCTGTGACGTGATCATCAGCAACGCTTTCACCGTAACCGATAATACCTTCGTCTGTTTCCATTTTGACGATAATAGAAGGCATATCGGAATAAGAACCATAACTAATAACAAACGGATTGCGAAGCGGTAAACGAATTGCGTAAAGATGAATAGCTGTAATTTTCATTGAATAGAAACCCCTTCCTGTTTACAATAGTTTTGTACATTTGATATAGTTGACGTTAAATAGTCGTTAATTAATAATAAGGAGTTAGAGAAAATGATGATAAAAATTGCAGTTGTCGGTTCAAAGGAGTTTATGGAGAACCTTTTTCCTATTGCTCATAAATTAGAAGAAATAGAAATTGATCCATACATTTACCTTCATCCGGCAGAATCTTCTGAACTATTAAAGCGTCTAAAGCCTTGTGATGTCATCTTTTTCTCAGGTGCTTTACCTTATTATATGGCAAAAGAAATGAGAGAACAATTACGAATTCCAAGTACATACTTACAGCAAGACGAGACGACAGTCGCATCTTCAATTCTTTCTGTCATGTATCATCAAGATATTCAACCACATAACATTTCCATCGATTTAGTAGACAGCTCCTTTATTACAAATGTGTTCCAGGATATTGGTATAAAAGAAAGTCCGCAAGTATTGGATTATGAAAATATGCTGTGGAGTAAAGATGAAATAAATAGAGTTATCGATTTTCATGTAGCCAAATATCAATCTGGAGAGGCCCGTTTAGCTTTAACTAGTATTCACGCTGTTTACGACGAGCTTCAAAAAATAGGTGTTCCTGCAGAGCGTATGATTGATCCAACACAATCCATTATACATGGGTTAAAAGATGCAAAAATAAAAGCTGAGTTAGCAAAAAGCTATTCAGCTACTGTTGGTGCTTGTATTATTTCTTCTTTAGAATTAAGAACGAGTTTGCTTGAAAAACTAGATGTCATTTCAAAAGAACTACGTGGTTCATTTAAACAAGTGGATGAAATGACATGTATTTTGTATACAACTCGTGGTGATATCGAATCGATTATTAAAACAAATGCGATAGATAACTTGTTTACGAGTGTAGAAGGAACGATAGCTATTGGATTTGGTTATGGAAAAACTGTGAAAGAAGCGGAGCAAAATGCTAAAATCGCTCAAGGTTTTGCAAAGAATAATCCAATAGATCGCTGTTTTTATATACTAACAAGTGATAAAGAATTATTTGGTCCGTTCCCGAAAGAACAGGGAGTACAAAGTTTGAAAAATGATAATCCTGAATTAATGAAAATAGCGAAGGAAACGAAGCTTAGTCCGGCAAACTTGTCAAAAATCATTCAGTTTAGTCAATCGCATCCGTCATTGAAGTTTACAGCGGCTGATCTTTCTGAGTACTTACAAGTGACTCGAAGGTCGACAGAAAGGCTGTTAAAGAAATTAGTTGATTGTGGGTATGCTCATATTTGTGGCGAGGAAATGCCCTATCAACAAGGGCGACCTCGCGCACTATATGAACTGAATTTACCACTATTTTTAAGCTTCTAGTTGAGCCTGTTGTTTCTTTAGTAGTTCTGCTTTTTCAATGTCTGATAGTTTTACAATTGTGAAACCAGTTATGCCATAAATGATTGAGATAATAGGTACGATGAAATTCAAAATAGCATAAGGAGCATATTCAAATGCACCTACGCCAAGTGTTGCGAGAATAAATACACCGCACGTATTCCAAGGAACGAAGACAGAAGTTAATGTTCCGCCATCTTCTAATGCTCTGGATAAATTTTTTGAATGTAGTCCTTTTTCCGTGTAGGCATTTGCGTACATTCTTGAAGGGACAACAATTGAAATATATTGTTCAGAGCAAGTAAGGTTTGTTGCAAAGCAAGATGCGATAGTAGAAGCGATAAGCCCTTTTGCTGATTTCGCTAACTTTAAAATTTGATTTACAATTGAGCGAAGAATACCTGTATGTTCTAGTACTCCTCCGAACGTCATAGCGACAATTGTCATAGAGACTGTATTCATCATCGAATCTAGGCCACCGCGGTTAAATAGTTCGTCTACTAGCTTGTTTCCAGTGTCTATAACAAATCCAGCCTGGAGTGCACCGACAGATGCTGAGACCGAACCACCTTGAATAAAGACTTGTGATAAGAATCCTAAAATAATTCCGACGAGAATCGCTGGTATAGCAGGGACCTTTTTAGCGACCAATACCATAACAGCTACGGGTATAATGAGTAGGAAAGGTGAGATAACAAAGTTTTGTTGCAATACTTGTAACGTTTGATCGATGCTCTTCGCATCAATATTGTTAGCACCAAAGGTTCTTCCTAAGAGAGCATAGACGATAAGAGTAATAATTAAACCTGGAACTGTAGTAAATAACATATGACGAATGTGCGCAAATAAATCTGTATTTGTTAATCCTGCGGCTAAGTTAGTTGTGTCTGAAAGCGGTGACATTTTATCGCCAAAATAAGAGCCTGAAATAATGGCACCAGCAACCATTGGAGCTGGTATTCCCATACTTAGGCCAATTCCCATTCCAGCAACACCAATTGTTCCCATTGTAGACCAAGAGCTACCGATGGCTAACGCAACGATAGAACAAATCACGGTAATCGAAACTAAAAATAGTGATGGAGTTAAAAGTTTTAAACCGTAGTAGATCATTGTTGCGACGATTCCACCGCCAATCCAAGCACCGATTGTTAAGCCAACAAGAATAATGATGACGATAGCGGGTAATGCAAGACGAATTCCCTTATACATTGATTCTTCAAGATCGTTCCATTTGTAACCGTAACGCCAAGCGACAATAGAGGCAACGGTTGTACCGATAATAAGTGGAACGTGAGGACTTTGTTTTAATACAACAATTGTAACCATCATAACTGCAACGGTAATGATAATAGGGATAATCGCTACTCCAAAAGGTATTTCTTTTTTCATAAATTTCCTCCTTGTTACGTATGTTTGTTTGTATTTTTAGAATTGTCGTAAAATAGACGTTTATTAGGTTATGATAACTAAAGATATATGTAAGCGTCAATAAAAAACAGAAAATAAGGAATCTTCTATTTGTTATTTTAGTTTGTAATATAGATGCGGAGTAAGCTTTTGAAGTTTCTAAAAATAAATAATTGACTTTTTTCTTAAAATTCAATATGTTCATAAAAACATCTGTTTTTCATAAGTATAATTAATCTGATGGTTTATAATTTGGGAAGGAGACTGGAACGTTGAAAACATTAGAACTACAAGAGCGCTTAACGGAGATTTTTCAGCATTTACACGAAAACCCTGAAGTAAGTTGGAAAGAATATGAAACGACAGCGTATATTACTAACTTTTTAAAAGAAGAAGGAATTTCATATAGAACATTTGATGATTGCCCAGGTGTAATTGCTGAGATTGGAGGCGGGAATCCAGTTATTGCGATTCGTGCTGATATGGATGCACTTTGGCAAGAAGTAGATGGAGAATTTAAGGCAAACCATTCGTGTGGTCATGATGCTCATATGACTATTGTAATGGGACTTATTTTACAATTAAAAAATATGAGATGGAAAAGTGGTACGGTTAGATTTATTTTTCAGCCGGCAGAAGAGAAGGGGAATGGTGCTTTAAAGATGGTAGAGAAAGGTGCTGTAGATGATGCTGATTTCTTATTTGGCGTCCATCTAAGACCGATTGAAGAACTATCTTTGAAACAAGCAGCCTCATCTATTCGCCATGGAGCAGCAGGATTTTTAGAGGGTATGATTCATGGGGAGGATGCACACGGGGCAAGACCACACCAAGGTGTGAATGCAATTGATGTCATTTCCATGATTAATATCGGTTTGAAAAATATTTGGCTATCACCGCAAAGTTCCTATTCAGTAAAAATGACGAGATGCCAAGCTGGTGGTGATAATTTAAATATCATTCCGGGAAATGGTCATTTTAGTTTAGATGTAAGAGCAGAGAGTAATATACTATTAGAAGAATTAAAGAAAAAGATTGAGCATGTAATAGAATCAGCAGCATCGATGGGATCAAAAACTTCATACGAATGGATGGATCTTGCACCAGGAGCAGAGGTTTCAGAAGAAGCAGAGCGCTTTATGCGTAAAGGTATTCTCGAAGTGTATGGGGAAGAGAGATGTACGGGACCTCTCTATACGACGGGAAGCGATGATTTCCATTATTACACAGTGAAAAGACCACATTTAAAAGCTGTCATGCTTGGACTAGGAGCAGATCTACAACCTGGATTACACCATCCGTATATGAGGTTTGATCATAGTTGTGTTATGGATGGGGTAGAAATATTGAAGCAAACAGTATTGAAAGTGTTAGAAGACAGGGGCTAGAGAGCTCCTGTTTTTTTGTTGTGAATTGTTGTTAAGTTTATATAATTTCACGTACCAATTAATTTGATGAAAAATGAGTCTCCAGTACATGGTGTATAATAATAAGTACCATTTTTTAATAGGAGAAAACGAATGAACGAACAATATTACGATGCAGTTTTACATATAAAAACAGTCGGTGAGCAAAAAGGGTTTAACAAGTCTATGCATTATCACCGCTATGAACCGACGCCGTATAGCGGGTTAGATGAGTTATTGAATCAATATGAAATACGAAGTAGCGACCGAATTGTAGACTTTGGGTGCGGGAAAGGTCGATTAAACTTTTATATGCATCATAAATGTGGTGCATCAGCAGTCGGAATTGAAATGAATGAAGAGTTTTATAAAGAAGCGATGGATAATCGTGATCGTTATGGACGAAAGGTGCGAAACAGTAAAGATAAAATTCAATTTGAATGTTGTTTGGCACAAGAATATGAGATTGATTCGCGTGATAATCGGTTTTATTTCTTTAATCCATTTTCTGTACAAGTGTTTATGAACGTAGTCAATAACATTTTGCTTTCGGTAGAAGAAATGGAGAGAGAAGTGGATATTATTTTATATTATCCTTCGGAGGATTATATTTTCTTCTTAGAGAATCAGACTGCGTTTGAGCTGAAGAAAGAAGTTAGATTGTCAGGTGCTTATGAGAAGAATGGACATGAGAGGTTTTTAGTGTATACATTAGGGTAATAAAAAAACAGGTGCCTTGGCACCTGTTTTTTTATTAGTTACGGATTAAGTAATCAAATGCACCTAAAGCTGCGTTTGCACCTGAACCCATAGAGATAATGATTTGTTTGTACGGATTATTTGTACAGTCACCTGCAGCAAACACTCCTGGTACGTTTGTAGCGCCGTGCTTGTCTGTTACGATTTCACCGCGAGCGCGTTCAACTGTTTCGCCTAACCAGTCTGTGTTTGGAACAAGACCGATTTGTACGAATACACCTTGTAATTCAACGTGATGAACTTCTTCAGTTTCACGATCGATGTAAGAAATACCGTTTACTTTGTCAGTACCAGTGATTTCTTTCGTTTGAACGTTTTTCAGAACAGTTACGTTTGGTAAGCTGTTAAGACGCTCTTGTAATACAGCATCAGCTTTTAATTCTGGCATGAATTCAAGAACAGTTACGTGCTTAACAATACCTGCTAAGTCGATAGCTGCTTCAATACCAGAGTTACCTCCGCCAATAACTGCTACATCTTTTCCGATGAATAATGGACCGTCACAGTGTGGGCAGTATGCTACACCTTTATTTTTGAACTCAGCTTCACCTGGTACGCCAACATTACGCCAGCGAGCACCTGTAGAAACGATTACGCTCTTACTTTTCAGAATAGCACCGTTTTCAAGTTCCACTTCAATAAGTTCTTTTTTCTCTAAACGTTTCGCACGTTGTAGATTCATTACATCGATGTCGTATTCTTTTACGTGCTCTTCAAGGCTTGCTACTAGTTTAGGACCTTCAGTACGTTTTACGCTGATGAAGTTCTCAATACCCATAGTATCCATTACTTGACCGCCGAAGCGCTCAGCAACGATACCAGTGCGGATGCCTTTACGTGCTGCATAAATTGCTGCACTTGCACCAGCAGGGCCGCCACCAACAACAAGAACATCGTATGGATCTTTATCAGAAAGCTCTGATGCATCTGGACCGTTACCCATTTTAGCTAAAATTTCTTCAAGTGTCATACGACCGCTTCCGAAAGATTCGCCATTTAGGAAAACTGTTGGTACTGCCATGATGTCTTTGCTTTCTACTTCCTCTTTGAATGCAGCGCCATCAATCATAGTATGTGTAATACCAGGGTTAAGAACGCTCATTACGTTAAGAGCTTGTACAACATCAGGACAGTTATGACAACTTAGGCTGATATAAGATTCAAAATGATATTCGCCTTGAATGTTTTTAATTTGATCGATTAGTTTTTGCTCAACTTTTGGAGCGCGTCCACTTACTTGTAGTAAAGCTAACACTAATGAAGTAAATTCGTGTCCTAATGGAATACCAGCGAATACAACACCAGTGTCTTCACCAGGGCGATTTACGCTAAAGCTTGGTGTTCTCTCTAGTTCAACTTTTTCTACTGTAATCTTAGATGACATAGTAGATAATTCATCAACTAGAGCTAACATATCTTTAGATACTGCATCGTCTCCAGCGCTTACTTTAAGTGAAATATCGTTCTCCATTAATTGAAGATATTGGGATAGTTGTGTTTTTATATCTGCATCTAGTATCATTTTGATCGAACTCCTTAGATTTTGCCTACAAGGTCAAGGCTTGGTTTAAGTGTTGCAGAACCCTCTTGCCATTTAGCTGGGCAAACTTCACCTGGGTTGTTACGTACGTATTGAGCTGCTTTAATTTTGTTAACAAGAATGCTTGCGTCACGGCCGATACCGTCAGCATTGATTTCCATAGATTGGATAACGCCGTCTGGATCGATGATGAATGTACCACGAGCAGCAAGACCTTCTTCTTCCATTAAAACGTTGAAGTTTGTAGTGATTGTGCGAGTTGGGTCACCAATCATAATGTATTCGATTTTGCCGATAGTTTCTGAGCTATCATGCCATGCTTTGTGAGTGAAGTGAGTATCTGTAGATACAGAGTATACTTCAACGCCTAAGTCTTTTAGAGTTGCGTATTGGTTTTGTAAGTCTTCAAGTTCAGTTGGGCAAACGAATGTGAAGTCAGCTGGGTAGAAACAAACTACACTCCATTTTCCTTTTAAACTTTCGTCAGTAACTTGGATAAATTCTCCATTATGGTAAGCATTAGCTTTAAACGGTTTTACTTCTGTGCCGATTAATAACATGTTAAAATTCCTCCTAAATGTTGGTTGTGAGCATCAAAAAATAGTGTGCTCATAAAATATATTTTTTAATTAACTATAATAATTCTAATTCGATATTAATTATCATATAGAAGTGGTTATTTTGTCAAGCGAATAAAGCAACTTTATTCCAATTTAATTAATATTTATTCTCAATTAAGGCTATCAGGGAATAGAAAGGTAATTTTAAGTCTATCAATTTTAGATGAGTGATTGAAAGTTTAGTGTGTATGTTAGAGATATGGTGTAAGTATAAGTTCTTAGGAAGGAAATATTTCTTAGAAGTTATGTATTTGAAAAGGAACTGCTTATTTCTATTTTACAAAGAATTGTGCGATAAATAAAATAAAATGAATCGAAATCTTTTTGAACAATTTTTGTCAGCTCAAATATGTAATTAGGAAGTATATTACGCTGATAGTTAGAAACATTGACTCAAAGTGCTAACAAGATATAATAAAATCTAGATATACCTTTCAAAAAGAAGAATACATATTTATAGGATGAAAAAAATTAAACCTATTCTTTTTTTATAGCTTTAAGAAAACGTTTACAATTAGTATGGAAGGGAAACCATTTCTAAGTTCACGAAGTATTTTTATGGAAGAAAGAGATGCTTCTGAAGTGATTAATCGTTTCGGACAATATTCGGTTCCGAAAGAAAGCAAAGTATATAATCTAGCAATTGCTGTTACGCCACATGAAAATGTAACAGCAATTATTACGGAAAAAGGGATTGTAAAAGCACCGTTTACGGAGAACTTAAAAAAGCTATTTCAATAAGTAGATAAATATAAAAATCAGTCATCAGAAGCTTCATACTTAGGGGGATGTATATGTTATTACAAAAAGAAAGAGAAGAAATTGTAGCGTATGGAAAGAAAATGATTTCTAGTGGTTTAACAAAGGGGACGGGCGGTAATATTAGTATCTTCAATCGTGAACAAGGTCTTATTGCGATTAGCCCAAGTGGTCTAGAGTATTATGGAACAAAGCCAGAAGATGTAGTTATATTAAACTTAGATGGTGAAGTAGTAGAAGGAGAGAGAAAACCATCAAGTGAATTAGATATGCATCTTATTTATTATAGAAATCGTGAAGACATAAATGCGCTTGTGCATACACATTCTCCTTATGCAAAGACGATTGCATCATTAGGATGGGAGCTTCCTGCTGTGTCATATTTAATTGCTTTTGCAGGTCCGAATGTCCGCTGTGCGCCCTATGAAACATTTGGCACGAAGCGATTAGCAGAGGCTGCCTTCGAAGGAATGATAGATCGTCGTGCCGTGTTACTTGCCAATCACGGTTTAATTGCTGGTGCAAACAATATAAAAATGGCGTTTACTGTTGCAGAAGAGATTGAGTTCTGTGCTCAAATTTATTATCAAACGAAAAGTGTCGGGGAACCGAAGTTGTTGCCAGAAGATGAGATGGAGAATTTGGCGAAGAAGTTTGAAGGATATGGGCAGCAGTAAAATAAAACGAAAATACCCTCAAGATTTCACTCTTGAGGGTATTTTTATGCTTTCTTCAGCAATAAATACATAAAGTAAGGAGCACCAATTAAAGCAACGACAATACCTGCTGGGATACCGTTAGGTTCAACGATGTTTCGTCCGATTGTGTCTGCTAGTAGTAATAACCATCCGCCTATTAAAACGGCGATTGGCATGAAGATTTGATGTCTTGGACCTACTAAAGATTTTGCGATGTGAGGAGCCATCAGCCCGATAAAACTGATTCCTCCTGTTACGGAAACAGCTGCAGCAGCAAGTGCAACAGCTGCAATTAATAAGTATCTACGTTCTTTTTCAATTTCAATTCCAACGCCGATTGCGACGGGTTCGTTTAATGCTAGAATGTTTAATCGATTTGCTTTATAGAAAACAAACGGAATTAATACGACTAACCATGGGAGCATTGCGAAAATAAAGACCCAATCATCTCCCCAAATGTTTCCCGCAATCCATTTGGCGATAAAGTCGACTTTCATACGATCAGCAGATGAAATAAGGACAATCATCATTCCAGATAGTGCAAATGAAAAACCGATACCGGTTAATGTTAACCGTATTGGCTGAAGTCCTGTTGATTTGCTATATGAAAATACATAAATTAGAATAGCTGTCAGAAGAGCACCGATAAACCCAACGACTGGTAGTAAGTAAAGAAACGAACCTACGTCTATTGGGAAGTATAGAAAGAAAATAGAAACGGCAACACCAGCACCAGAGTTAATCCCAATAATACCAGGCTCAGCTAAATCGTTACGTGTAATCCCTTGCAGGATAGCGCCCGATAAAGCGAGTGCCATACCAGCTAATAATGTAATGATAATTCTCGGTAGCCTTAAAGAATATAAAACAAACTCCTCTTTAAAAGTTCCTTGTCCCATTAGTGTTGGGAGTAGTCGATCATAAGATAACGATGCTGAACCGAGTCCCATTCCAACTACAATGGTTGTGATGGTCAGTATAAGTAAAGCGAGTATAATAAGACGTTGTTTTCTTAAAATAGATGGCATCATGAGAATGTTTTTCCTCCTTTACGAACAATGAATAGGAAGAATGGTAATCCTACAATAGCGACAATTGCCGTAACTGGTGTTTCATACGGAGCGTTAATAGTACGCCCGATTGTATCTGCAAGTAGCATAAAGGATGCGCCAGCGATTGCTGATATCGGAATAACAAATCGGTAATCTGGACCCACAATTGGACGAACCATATGAGGTATCATTAATCCGATAAATGCCATGTTCCCGACAAGTGCTACAGAGGCACCAGCAAGTAAGATAATAATGATAAATAAAATTGTTTTAATGACGATAATTTTTTGACCGAGTCCAACAGCCACTTCTTCACTGAAACTAAGGACTGTCAATTTTTTTGCTAGTAAGATAGCGATAAAGATACTGATAGAAATGACCGGAATAATAACTTTCAATTGGCTCCAAGTTGTTCCGATTACGCCTCCAGCAGTCCAAAGTGATACATCTTGTGAAATTTTAAAGTAAATGCCGACTCCTTCTGAAATTGCGAGCAGAAATGCTGAAACTGCAGCACCAGCTAATACAATTCGAAGGGGAGAAAGGCCGCCCTTTTTCACCATACCAATTCCAAATACCATAAGAGCGCCAATGGCAGCACCGATAAAACAAGCTAATGTTAAGTAAAGATAGCTGATGGAAGGATTGAAAGCCAGCGTTAACGCAAGTGCAGCATTTGCTCCACCAGTTAGGCCAAGTAATCCAGGGTCTGCAAGTGGATTTCGTGTTAAACCTTGCATAATAGCTCCAGAAACAGCGAGTCCAGCTCCTACAAAGATAGCAGCAACTTCACGTGGTAAACGTATTTCGCGAATAATAGATATTTTGTCTCCTTTAGCGGAGGAAGTGAGTGCTAACCATACATCTTTTATAGAAGTATCTGCAGCACCTAATACCATTGCAATCATAAAAATAAGAAAGAATGCAATTATACTTAAAATTAGTTTGTATGTAAAAGCCATGGAACGTGGATTATCATGATCTTTTGTCATTCGTTTCACATCTTTTCTTTTCATAGAATAAAGGAAGAGGAATTCTTAAATTAAGAATTCCTCATGTTTGTATTATTGACCAAGAAAGTTCTTCTTGAAGAAGTCTAGTTGGAAATCTAATGTCAGTGGATCATTGAAATAGAATTCCATCATGTTTGCTTCATATACGCGATTATTTTTTACTGCTGGGATGTTTTTGTATGATTCTGTCTCTTGGAATGAGTTATCAGTATCTTTATTTTTACTTACGATTAAGTAATCACCAGCAAACTCAGGTAATACCTCAGTAGATAATGCGTAGTAACCATCTTTTAATGCTTTTTCTTTTACTTTTTCAGGCATTTTTAATTTCATTTCTTGGTACAGAATTTCTGTTCCACGGCCCCAGTTCTCGCCGTATACATAAAGCTGTTTGTTGAAGTTTTCTACAACAGAAACTGTTGCATCTTCACCGATTTTTGCTTTAATTTCTTTACCAGCATCTTGTGCACGTTTCTTGAAATCATCAACCCAAGTTTTTGCTTCTTTTTCTTTGTTTAATAATTTACCGATTTCTAAATGCTGTGTTAAGTAATCAACTTTTCCGTAAGTGTATGTTACAGTAGGAGCGATTTTCTTTAACTTATCGACATTTTTAATATTTGATAAACCAATGATTAAATCTGGATTTAGTTCAGCGATTTTTTCAACGTTTTCATCTGATACTTCAGCAACATCTTTAAGTTTGCTATCAAAACGTGGGTTTTGTTTAGACCATGAATCCACCCCAACAAGATTTACACCTAATGACATTACGTTACCAGCGAATGATGATAAAACAACAACGCGTTTTGGATTTGCAGGAACTTCTACTTTTTTACCATCTTCAGATTGGTATGTAATTGTTTCTGATTTGCTACCTTTTGCATCGTTCTTTTTGTCTGTAGAGCCATTGCTACAAGCACTCATAACAAAAACGAAAAGAACTGTTAGTGAAATAAATAACTTTTTCATCGTCTTTCTCCTTTAAATAGATGGTATGTGTATACAATAATTTGTTTAACTTTAATCTTTTTGAAAGAGTAGTGGTAATGCAAAACGCCTATTAAAAATCTTGAATGTGAGATTTCACAATATAGTATTGACCATATTAATGAAAGAAGATGTAATCCCAAAATTACTAATTATTAACAAGTTGATAATGATTATCACTATTGATTCTTTAAATAATATAATTTTATATGGGTGTATTGTCAATAGTAATTTTGATTGTAAATTTTGTAGAAACAGGTTATATTTTATTGAGAATGATAATCAATGATTAGTAGCTGAGGAGTGAGCACGAATGAATCGAGAAGAATTGTTTGATGTAACCGTGATAGGCGGAGGACCTGCAGGGCTTTATTCAGCTTTTTATAGTGGACTCAGAGAGATGAAAACGAAAATAATAGAATTTCAACCACAGTTAGGTGGAAAGATACATGTTTATCCGGAAAAGATGATTTGGGATGTAGGAGGGCTATTGCCAGTTACAGGTGATAAATTGATTGAACAACTTGTACAGCAAGGGCTAACATTTAAGCCGGAAGTTGTATTAAATACAAAAGTAGAATCAATTATTCGTAATCAAGATGGTACTTTTACGTTAAAAGCAAGCGATGGGGAAGAACATTTTTCAAAAACAGTTATCGTTGCAACTGGAAGTGGTATATTGAAACCGCAAAAGTTATCCATTGAAGGTGCTGAGCGATTTGAAGTATCGAATTTAAATTATACAGTCAAATCTTTAAAGCGTTTCAAAGGTAAAACAGTTATTATTTCTGGCGGAGGTAATTCTGCTGTTGATTGGGCAAATGAATTGGAACCAATTGCGAAAAAAGTGTATGTAACATATAGAAAAGAAGAATTATCTGGTCATGAAGCACAAGTAAAACAACTAATGAACAGCTCAGCGGAGTGTTTCTTTAATACATCGATTACAAAATTAATTGCTGGTGATAATCATGAAGCGATTGAATATGTAGAATTAACAAATCATGAAACGGGCGAGGTTTCTCATTTACTTATTGATGAAGTTATTATTAATCATGGATATGAACGTGATATTACATTATTAGAAAATAGTGAGTTAGACGTTGCAATTATAGACAATTATTATATTGCAGGGAATGCAAATAGTGAGTCTTCAGTAGATGGATTATATGCTGCTGGAGATATTTTAAAGCATGAAGGGAAATTACACTTAATTGCAGGTGCATTCCAAGATGCTGGAAATGCTGTGAATAAAGCAAAACAATTTATTCAACCAGATGCAAGTGAGTACGGAATGGTTTCTTCTCATAATGAAGTATTTAAGAAGAGAAATCGCGAACTGATTAAGCAGATGATGAAATAATAAGGAACAAGTATACCCCCACTTATTTCTCTATTCAAATGGATGAGAGATGTAAGTGGGGGTTTTCCTGTTTACTATATTTTCAATCATTATAATGACACCGGTTTCATCAGTTCGTGTGATATGAACATTTTATTTGTAAAGCATCCTAGAAAACAATGAAGATATGTTTTGCTTACGCAGAACATGGCTTCATTATGCTGTCCCTTTAGCGCGTCCATTAGGAAATGGCATATTTAGTATAGAAGCAATATATTGTTTTCCGTGTTTTCGAGCCAATGATTCTAATATTTGACGGACGCGTTTTGTAAGGTGGCCTTGTTTTTTGATGGCTTCACAATATGCGTCATAGAAAGCATATTTAGCCCAAAGGAAATCATCTTGTTGGAATAAGAAATGATTTTTGTACCATTCACCAATTGTATGATAACAATTGTTTCCATGTATTGTTGCGCTTTGAGAAAGAAAACGATCAGATAAAGATACATTTAAATGAGAAATTGTGTTTTCTGTTTCAACTTGTAGTGTTTTTTCTAACATTGTAATGATGTGACGAGTAGCCATATGTTAACTCTCCTTTGTGTAAATGGGTAACACCCTTATATATTTAAAAAATTCTTACTATATACTATTATACAATATATGGAATGCATCTACCTGCTTTTTAAACTGCATTTACAAAATCTTTTTTATTTGTTTACAAAAATAAAGTAAAGTAAGATACAGTATATATGAAAAAATAATAAAGGAATGAACGCATTGTATATAACAGTAGAAGAGACTGCGGAGTACTTGAATCTGCCAAAATCATATATTGAAGAGTTAATTCAGCAAAAGAAAATTCGTGCGCTATTCGATGGAGAGCAATATTTAGTAAATAAAGAACAATTTAATACACATTTAGAGCAAATGGAGAAATATAAGCAGTTAGTGGAAGAAATACTAAACGAACCAATTCCAGAAGATATGGATGTTAAAGACGAAGACTAAACTTTGGGAAATCCCGTATGAAGATATGCAGAAATGTATCTTCATACGGGATTTTTTGTCTAAAGATATCAAAACCCTAATGGGCACGTAGAATTCCTTATGGTTTTAATAGGTAGTAGTCTACCATGTTAAAAGCATATTTTTTTCTAGCTAGGACAAACATAGAGAACGTAACCTGTACAGATACATATACTATCAGTGCAAAAGCTTATAAATTAATGGAAGGGGTTTTCTCGTGAGTTTATTTCATTGTGATTTTCTGAAAGACTTAATTGGATCTTTTGTGAGAGTAAACAGGGGTGGTCCAGAATCTCAAAAAGGGACAATAGTCGCAGTATGTTCGGATTACTTTGTATTAAAGAATGAAAAAGGAGAGCTCTATTACTATCAAACTCGTCATTTGAAAAGTGTTACAAAAAATGCGAAAGATTGTAAAGCAGATGATTGCAGATGGTTGGAATGTGAATGTGAAGATGACTTTGAAAAGCTACTTCAAAGCTTCAAATATTGCTGGGTGAAAATTAATCGTGGTGGCCCAGAGAAAGTTGAAGGTATTTTACAAGATGTTTCTTGTGAATTTGTGACATTAATTGTCAAAGAAGAAATTATATTAGTTGCAGTATCTCATATTAAGAGTGTCTCAGTAGGTTGCGTAGAGAAGGAAGAAAGTACTAGTGAAAGCAATTGTTCAGGTCGAGATCGCGCACAAAGACAGTCAAGTAGAGGAAGATAATAAGAAAGGAGGATACAAATTTGGAAAGTATATTATGCTGTGAGCAAATTAAATGCTTAGTTGGTGAGACTGTAAAAGTAAATCTTCGTGGACCAGAGAGTCGAGTGGGGGTACTTGTATCGTTAGGTAGAGATTACCTTACATTACAACTTCCTCTTGGTGAATTAGTATATTACCAATTGAAACATGTGAAGAGTCTAGTTAAGAAAGTGAAAGAAAGTAAATGTGGCGATTGCTATGTTTCATGTTTCTGCTCTGAAGATGATACTTTTGTCGATGTATTGCGTGACTTGAAGTATAAGTGGGTAAAGATTAATCGTGGCGGCCCAGAGTGTGTGGAAGGATTATTAAGTGAAGTGCATGAAGAATGTATTACACTAGTAAACTGCGATGAAGTCATTTATATAATTAATTATCATATTAAGAGTGTGAGTCAGGTAGTTAAATGTAAAAAGAATGAAGATGAATAATGTTTAATAAATAAGAGGGGCATTATGAGGGAAAGAGAAGAACAATTTCTTATTTCGATAGTATGAAAAGGAATTACTTACTATTAAAACAGAACTTTGCCCTGATTATTTTTTTAGAAATGGAAGACAAGAAAGAAGAAATTCATAGGAAGGGGGATATAGATGAATGAGTTAAACAAAAGTATTGGAGAAAATATATATGTTAAATTAATCGGTGAACAAAGATTTAAAGGTGTATTAATTGATGTAGGAAATGATATCGTTGTTCTTTACAATGGACAAGATTACGTATATATATCTTTATATCATGTACAATATTATAAATTTTTAAGACCACATGATGAAGACATATCAAAACCAGATGTCGATTCTGTAATTAAGAGGGAATCACCTTCGATTTCTTTGAGAAAAGTATTAAGTACTTCTAAAGGGATTTTTACAGAAGTTTATGTAGCAGGAAATGCTCCAATACATGGTTATGTTACAAGTGTGATGAACGATTATATTGTTTTTTATAGTCCGGTTTATAAAACGGTATATATATCTTTAAAGCATTTAAAATGGTTAATTCCGTATAAAGAAAACCAAGTACCGTATGCCCTCAACAAAAATGAACTCCCCGTAAATCCGTTAAATATTACGCTAGCTAGAACGTTTGAAGAACAGCTTATTAAAATGACTGGGAAAATTATGGTGTTTGATTTAGGTGAGGAGTCCAATAAAATTGGGAAAATGGCAAAAATTGATGAAGGCCATATTGAAATATTAAAAGCACGTGATGCAAAAATGTATGTGAATATTCAACATGTAAAATCTGTCCACTGTCCGTAGATGAGTTGGAAGGGCTGGCTTTTTCTTTTATATGGAGAAGAAAAGGTCGAGCCTATTTGTTTTAGCTTAATTTGGAGATGAGGGGAAAAATGAATTGAATATAAATACATTATAGTGTGATCTTTTAAAAGATAACTTTGTACTAACTTATAAGAATTGTGTACGAGCTATCTTTTTATGTATTCAATTTATTTTTTGGAGGAGGAGCTGCTCAACTAATTTATTAAAGGGGTTTTGTTTGTGGAGCAGTTTCCAAATTCATTATCGATTACATTACTGGGTAGTGCTGGTGGAGCAGCAAAAGCAGTTTTAGCGATTTTAAATCAAGCGATAGTAAATGAAAAAGATCCAATTTATGAATCGATAAAGAATGTCAAATTTCATTTGGTTGATATAAAACAAAAAGATAGGACTTATTATGATGAGTTGTTTCCAAATTTGAAAAATCAATTGTTTTTATACGAAATAGACCTTCAAGATGTAGTGAAATTTAAACAGCATGTAAAAGAAAAAAGAACGAGTGTTGTTATTGATGTTTCAGGTGCGGATACAATTAGAGTATTAAGCTGCTGTAATGAACTTGGAATTTGTTATATTAATTCAGCCTTGGAAAATGAAGCGGTAGATCAGGACGATAGTTTAATTGGTTTTCAGCTTACGGAAAGATATACAAGGTTTGAGAAGGAGAAAGAGAAATTTACAAATACAAAAGCGATTATAGGTTCAGGGATGAATCCAGGTGTTGTTCAATGGATGGTTGTTGAGCTTATGAAGGAGCGACCAAATGAAAGGCCAAGAGCATGTTATATTGTAGAACATGATACGTCATTTTTGAATGATACAGCACTTATAAAGCCTCATACACTTTATACTTCATGGGCAGTCGAGAGATTTTTAGATGAAGCAATCTGGAGTTATCCAATGTATATGAGTCATCATCGTCCTCTCTATTTTTATGAAGATGTATATGCTTCAGAGTATAAAGTGAAGTTAGGAGAAAAAGAATTTTATGGCTGTTTAATGCCACATGAGGAAGTATTAATTTTAGGGAAAAACTTCAACATGGAAGTGGGTTTTCTTTACCGAATTAATGAGTATACAACAAATGTAATTAGACAGAACTTAGATCAAGTAGAAGATTTATGGAACTGGAACCGTAAAGTATTTAATCCAGCGGAAGAAGAGGTTGCTGGAGAGGACCTGGTCGGTGTTTTACTCGTGTATGAAAATAGTGAGACATATATGTATAATGTGATGAATAGTAGCCAAGCTTTTCGTAAATATAAAACGAATGCAACCTATTTTCAGGTAGGGTGCGGGATTTATGCAGGCTTGTGCAGTATACTTTTAGATCCATTTGAACAAGGTGCTTATTACGTTGAGGAGTTGTTATTAAACACAGAAAGTAAGTACGGTGCATATTTAAATTTATATATGAAGGATTTTGTAATGGGGCATAATAATTTTACGGATGGGTTGTTACATGATAGGGTAAGATGGATGTAAGTTGTTACCAAAAGGAAGGAGAGATCTCCTTCCTTTTAGTATTATAAGGTTAAATATTGCCCTGAAAGCAATTTCATACTTATAATTTAAGGAGATAACATATAAAACGTTATTTTTTGTATTGATCATGAGGAGTATTCATATGAACAAATTTAAAAGCTTAATTTATGAGGAAAGAGAAGCTTTAAAAGTATTTTTATTGTTATTCTACATTATATTTTTTTTATATGACGTTATTTATTATTTTGTGTATCCGGCTATGGACATTAATGGTGCAAGGGTAGGATGGCCAGAAGGTGGTATGGGGATAGGGGTGTATATATTAGTAATATCTTTATTTCCTATTTCAGTATATCTTCAAAAAAAAGGTTATGTATATTTTGTGAAATATTTGATTTTAATTGGGTATATGTTTATTGATATCATAAATAATTTAATGATTTATTTAAACAGTAATCGTGTTTTTGAAAATGGAAATATGGTTGAAATATTGTTAATTTTATTTGCGCCGATATTTGTGAATAAAAAATATTTTTACTTAGTTTCTTTTAGTGTAATTGGAAAGTATGTATTTTTCACTTTGATATTACAAGATATTAAAGTTGTGATTCCACTTGTTTTATGTATATTCTTTTTTATTATTTCACATTCCTTATTAAAACGATTTCAATCTTATGTAAGAACAGTGGTTGAAATGATGAACAATATGAAAGAGACGGAAAATTTAGCTGTGATTGGGACCATGTCTACAACAATTGCCCATGAAATTCGAAATCCGCTAACAGCGTTAAAAGGGTTTACGCAAATGCAAAAAGAAAGAAATCCAACTGATACGATGAGTTACAACATTATGCTACAAGAAATTGAAAGGATTAATGGATTTGTTAGTGAATTGATGTTGTTAGGAAAACCAAAGCCAACAAATTATGAAAGATGTAATATACGAGACATCCTTCTATATGTTGTGCAGCTAATGGAAAGTTATGCAACGCAATATAGAGTTAAATGCCATTTACAAGTAGATGGGAATTTACCGACTATAAACGGTGATGATAAGCAATTAAAACAAGTGTTATTAAATATCATTAAAAATGGAATAGAATCAATGCCAGAGGGTGGAGAAATTCATATCCGTGCATATCAAAAAACACAAGGACATTTGTGTATTTCTGTCGAAGACCAAGGATTTGGTATAGAGAATGAGAAATTAGGAAAAATCGGCAAGGCTTTTTACACAACAAAGGAGAATGGTACAGGACTTGGATTAATGATTACATATAAAATCATTAAGGAGCATCAAGGGAGTATCACAATCCAAAGTAGTATAGGAGTAGGAACGAAAGTAGAAATTTTTCTGCCGACCGTCTAATGTATTGGGAGAAAAGATTTTTCAGAAAAGTGTTCTTGTTGTGTAAATATAAACATTTTATAAAATGTTTCAAGAAGGGTTTTTTTTATAAAATACTTCGTTTATAATGGAGGAAAATATCGACATGAGATTGATTGCTCATGTAACGGTTCAGTAGTGTTACGAAAAGATAAGAAGGGGTGCACGCGCATCCTTTTTTCTATGCAGATATTATGAAAGAGGTGGTATGATGGAATTAACATTAAATTCGACTGTATGTTTACATACAATTCAATTTCGAAAAGAGCAAAAGAATTATATTGTAAAAGATACAATTACAGGAGAAAAATATGAAATGCCGCCACTTTGGATTGATGCACTAGCAATGATGCGTGACGGTTTTTTATTGGGGGAAATTGAGGAGAAATTAAAAGAAGAGTATCCAGCTGAAGAAGTAAATATGTTAGCGTTCACGAGGCAACTGTTAGAGCTGGAACTTGTTGAAATGGTAGATGGTGAAGAGATAGCTTGCACAAAGAAGAAAGAGATTGATTGTTTAGCTTGGGTACGTCCTCGTGTGGAACAATTCTTTCTTAATTTAAATAGAAAATATAGAAGCAAAGGTCAATAATGACCTTTGCTTTTTTTGTAGCCCGTTTAAAAAATAACAGCGAATGCTCTTGCGAAAGCACCGTCACTATCTTTAATTTTTAAAGGTGCTGCCGAGAAAAAGAAACGTTTCGCTTCGATAGCATCTAGGTTTGTTAAGTTTTCAATTAAATAAATATTATTCCCTAGCAATATGTGATGGATCGGTGATGTTTCTGTCGTTACTTCATCAGGAGAAATGAAATCTAAACCGATAGATTTTACTTTTAATTGAACTAATTCTTCAGCTAACTCTTCAGAAAGATAAAATGCTTCTTTCTCATAAGCTTCTGTATTCCATTTAGTGGATAGATTTGAATGAAAAATAACAATATCACCTTCGTTTATGTCAGCATTATGCAATACTGCCTTAGGTAATTTTCGCTCTTTAATGTGAGTTACATCGATAAGAACGGCTTCGCCTACAAATTGATCAAGGGGTAATTGATCGATGGTCGTTGCGCCTGAAATAAAATGCGCAGGAGCATCACAGTGCGTGCCCACATGAACGACGGAATGAAAATCTGTCACTTGATAGCCTGCTTCTTCAACGCTTGTAACAGCTTCTAGTTGGATTTTCGGTGTTCCAGGAAATTGAGACATATTATTTTCAAATGTTTGCGATAGATCAATTACTTTCATTTTACATACCTCCAATATATATTTTTCAAATAATAAAAAGCTCATCCTCCAATATCAAGAAAGATGAGCTTTGCATGCTAGTTGAGTTTTATCTTCCAAAATGCAATGCATTTTGCAGGAATTAGCACCTATTCAGTTTGTATAAACTGAGGTTGCTGGGCTTCAAAGGGCCGGTCCCTCTGCCTCTCTTGATAAAGAAGTATTCAGTTTTAAAATTCAAAATTTTTCGATAGTTAAATTATAATTCATTTCCTTTTTTCGTGCAATACAAAATAGGTATTCACCCAAATAAAGCTGCTCGCATATTGTAGCTTATGTAAATAGAATGCTGCGAAGGAGTGAGTGCAGTGACAGGAAATGTATTAAATTATTATGCTGGTGGCAATACAGCTAGAGGATTTCATAATTTATACGAAGAGAATTTAAAAGGATTAGACAGATTATTTATCTTAAAGGGTGGCCCAGGAACGGGGAAATCTTCTTTAATAAAGGCAATCGGTCGTGAATGGATGGAAAAAGGATATGATATCGAATTTTTACATTGTTCTTCTGACAATAAATCAGTGGATGGTGTGATTATCCCGAAATTAAAAGCAGGGATTGTCGATGGAACATCGCCGCATGTTATTGAGCCGAAAATGCCGGGAGTTGTCGAAGAGTATATAAATTTAGGGATTGCTTGGGACTCAAATAAATTAAAAAAGAAGAAGGTAGAAATTGAACGGTTTGCATCAGAAGCAAGCAAGGCTTTCCAATCTGCGTATGGATGTTTTAACGAGGCCTTAGTTATACATGATGAGTGGGAGAAAATCTATATTGATAATATAGATTTTAATAAGGCAAATGAACTAACAGATCAGCTAATTCAGAAATTATTCGCAGAGAAAGGCGGGAAGAAATCGCTTGTAAAACATCGTTTCTTAGGAGCCGCTACACCGAAAGGAGCAGTTGATTTTGTTCCTAATTTAACAGAAGGGTTACCACATCGTTATTTTATAAAGGGGCGCCCAGGCTCTGGAAAATCAACAATGCTTAAAAAGTTGGCTAAAGCAGCAGAAGAAAAGGGCTTTGAAGTTGAAGTATATCATTGCGGATTTGATCCAAATAGTCTGGATATGATTATTGTAAGAGAGTTAGGTTTTGCAATTTTTGATAGCACTGCGCCGCATGAATATTTTCCAAGTCGTGAGGGTGATGCAATTATTGATATGTATGCTCTTATTGTTACGCCAGGGACGGATGAGAAATATGCGAAGGAAATTCGTGATGTTTCCATTAAATATAAAGCAAAAATGAGTGAGGCGATGTCTTTCTTGGCGAAAGCAAAATCGGTTCGTGATAAATTAGAAAGAATTTATATTGCTGCTATGGATTTTTCGAAAGTGGATGCATATAAAGAAGAGATTCAAAAAGAGTTTGAGCGAATTGCTACTACTGTAATCGAAAATCAACAATAGATGTTTCGTTTGGCTGTCAGTAATTTCTGACAGTTTTTTAGTATGTAGTAAAATTAGTAGTGTATTTGTCGAATTTCCAAGGAAATAATCAAAAAATGGAGATGGTATGAAATGAGAGAGAAAATCGAGTTGGAGTTAGAAAGAATTGAAAAAGAGAATGAAGTAAAAATTTTATTTGCGGTGGAATCAGGGAGTCGTGCTTGGGGATTTCCATCGAAAGATAGCGATTATGATGTTAGGTTTGTTTATATACATCCGGTAGAATGGTATTTATCAATTCATGATAAACGAGATGTAATTGAATATCCTATTAGTGATGATTTAGATATAAGTGGCTGGGATATTAAAAAGGCGTTGCAACTATTCGCGAAGTCGAATCCAGCTTTACTTGAGTGGGTTCGATCACCAATTTTTTATTCGAAAAACTCTAATTTTCCAGAACTACTTCAACAGATGAGTGAAAAGAATTTTGATCCCAAAGCAACGATATATCATTATTTACATATGGCGTCGAAAAATTATCGTGAATTTTTGCAAGGTGAGAATGTAAAGCTGAAAAAGTACTTTTATGTATTACGTCCCATTTTAGCTTGTAAGTGGCTAGAAGAGAAAGCGACTTTACCTCCTGTAGAATTTGATCGATTGATTACAGAATTATCATTAGAGCGTAGTGTATTAGATGAAATTGAAAAGTTGTTAATAAAGAAAAAAGCAGGTACTGAATTAGATGTTGGATTGAAAATTAAGGTGCTAAATCAATTTTTAGAAGAACAAATTCATTACTATGGGCAATACGTAAAAGGTGTTGAAAAGGGATTAGGGATCGATATTGAGATTTTAAATATACTATTTCGAGACATGCTGTTTGAAGCATATGAAAAAGAGCACAAGTAAGTTTGTGCTCTTTTTATTTTGTAGGAATAAAGAAAACAGATATAGCTGCAATAAGACCTGCAAAAGAGAATAAGTAAAAATTCCATGTTAAGTCATATTGCATTGTCATAATAATACCTACAAGAATAGGGCCAGCAATTGCACCAACTCGACCAAGTCCAAGTCCCCAGCCTAAGGAGGTAGCGCGGATATGTGATGGGAAGTATTGTGTTACATATGCATTTAATATTTGAGTAATACCGACCGATCCAATACCAGCAAGCCCAATTAAAAGATAAATGATTGTAACAGATGGTTTGATTGTTAATAGTCCGATACATATAGCTGCCATAAGATAGGAGATGCTAATAACAATTTTTGCTCCTATACGATCGGCAATTGCTCCAGCGAATAATGCGCCGATAGCTGCGGTAATGTTTAGCATAAGTAGAAATGACAGACTAGACCCAAGAGGGTATCCTGCTTGGCGCATCATCTGTGGTAACCAAGTATTTAAGCCGTATATTAAAAACATGCCCATTATATAAGTAGTCCAAAAAAGTAGCGTTGCTTTTATGTATTCTTTTGAGAATAACGTAATAAATCCATTTTTCTTTTTTATATTAGATGGGGCTCGATGAGTTTCATCTTTTACATGAAATTTAATTTGAAAACGATTAAGAATTTGTTGCACTTCTTCTTGGCGATTACGTGATAATAAAAATTGAATGGACTCAGGTAAATAACGAATAATGAAAGGAATGAGGAGTAGTGGGATCATTCCGATGCCAAACATAATTCGCCATCCGAAATCTTCTAACATAACCATGGACAAAATAGCACCTAACACGATACCTAAAGGATAGCCAGTAAACATAAGGGCATAAATAAAAGATTGCCTTTTTTGGGGTGAATATTCAACAGTAAGTGCTGAAGCTGTTGGGATAACACCGCCTAATCCGATTCCTCCTATAAATCGAGATAACCCAAACAACTCAGGAGAAGGAGCGATAGCTGCTAAACCCATTGTGATAGAAAAAAGTGCTAAACAGCATATAAGCGTCCATTTTCGTCCAATTTTATCTGTAATCGTTCCAACTAGAATAGCGCCAATAAACATCCCAAACAAAGCATAGCTGGCAATTGTACCAGCATGAGCCGGTGATAGCGCCCAGTTGTTGTCTTCTAGGAGCTTTGGCAGAACGGCACCGTAAATACCTAAATCATATCCGTCGGCTAGAATGGCTAGCCAACAAATAAAAACAACAAGTTTTGTAATAGAACTAGAAAAGATAGTTTCTGTAGATTCTAGATGAGGTGGAGCAGAAGGTTGCATAGTATTCACCTCTTTTATTTGTGGATGAATATATTATTTTATTTCATGTTAATATTTTCCTTCTTGTGTCGAATTTTATCTGAAAAGGCATCATAAAAAAATAAAGAAGTTCAACNNGTTGAACTTCTTTATTTTTTACTCATTATCAACTCGCTTTAATGGTTGATCTGCTGGACCTTCAATAACGTCGCCCTCAATAGAAAAACGAGAACCGTGGCAAGGGCAATCCCAAGTACAATCACCATTATTCCATTCAACTTCGCAGCCGAGGTGTGTACAAGTTGTATCGACGATATGCAATTTTCCTTCTTTGTCTTTATAAGCACCTGCTCGTTTACCGTTAACATGTACAACAGATCCTTCGCCAACTTCAAGATCTTCTGGTTTACGTAATGCGGTTTCAATTTTCCCTTCAATTAAATGCTTGGCAACATCTATGTTCTGAGAGAAGAAAGTTTTTATATCTGGATTTGCATGAAAGCGTGATGGTGCATACAGTTCTTTATATGGACTGTGGACTTTTAGAATGGAATCTTTCAGTAAATGAGCGGCAGCAGTTCCAGTTGTCATTCCCCATTTACGGTATCCAGTTGCAACAAATATATTTGGATTCCTTTCGTTAATATGTCCGATATAAGGGAGTTTGTCTAAAGTAATTAAATCTTGTGCTGACCATCTATAGGGAACTTCATCTACTCCAAAAGTTGCTTCAGCAAAAGAGTAGAGTGCTTCATAATGAAGCATCGTATTTATTCCTTGTCCTGTTTTATGACTTTCTCCGCCAATCAAAATCAATTTTTCTCCATTATTTGTTATATAGCGTAAGGAGCGTTTTGGATCATCAATACTTAAATACATGCCACCTGGATAATCTGTTTTTGCTTTTATTGCAAGAGCGTAGGAGCGTTCTGCGTACATTCGCGTAAAGAAAAAGCTATTAGCATCATAAAAAGGAAAATGTGAACAAGAGACGACATATTCACAAGTGATGCGATGGCCCTCCTTTGTAATTACTTGTGGATAATCTCCCTTTTCCACATCCATAGCTGTTGTTTGTTCATAGATCTTTCCGCCCATCTCCACAAACTTTTCTAAAAGTGTTTTCAAATAAAGGAGGGGATGGAATTGTGCTTGATTTTTCATTACAAGTGCAGATTGTACTGGAATAGGAATCGCTAGGGATTGAACATAGTCGCAATGTATATTTAATTTTTGATAAGCTTCATATTCTTTCGATAAATTTCTTAATCCGTTATCAGTAGTTGTATATAAATATGAATCTTCATTTGAGAAATTACAGTCGATTTTATATGTTTGAACAGTTTCATTTATGAATTGTAGAGCATGATTATTTGATTCATAGTAAAGCCCGGCCTTTTCTACACCGAAATGATTTATTAATTCATCATAAATAAGATCATGTTGTGCTGTTACTTTCGCTGTTGTATGCCCAGTCGTCCCGTTTAAAATAAGACCAGAATCAATTAAAACAACATCGATACCTTCTTTTGCAAGTAAATAGGCAGTAGTAATGCCTGTAATACCGGCACCGATAATAGCAACTTTTGTTTTTATATTTTCAGATAAACGAGGGAAAGTAGGGAACTGAGTAGATTCAATCCAATAAGATAGTGGTAATTGTGGAAACGTATCACTTGTCATTACGGAAACCTCCTTATTTAGAACAATTTTCCTTTTAATATTTCCATATTATATGAAATTCATGTGTGCTGTTTTTGAAGGAACCCATTTTTATTAAAAGGGGAGTAAATTATCTTAATATAATTAATTTGATAGGGCATTATGAAGAAGTAGGATTTATATAAAGCTAAATTTAAGTGATTCCATTTGTTGATTACATTGAGAGTTCTTGAATGATATAGAGTCCATGGTGTTTAAGTATATAGTGGATAAATCCTTATGAAATCTATACTTTTTCTTTAGTGAAATAAAGTATGATTATAAAAGTATAACCAACTTTTATTACTAGGTCATAAAAGTTGTTGACAATGTAGAAATTCTATTGTTATGATTCATCATGTGGAAAGGTTGATAGAGAGTAAAAGAGAAATGTTTTTCATTGATAATAAAAGCGAAAAATAAGTGACGATAGAGTGAGTATATTTTCCTTATAATAAATGCTTTTTGGATCACCTAGTAAAATCAATCTGGAAGCAAGAATTAATATATGCAAGTTGCGCAGAGCGCGGCATAAGAAAGGGGCAAAAGGATGAAGGAGCTTCATACGTTTGGGTGGTATGCAGCACGTGTATCACCACATTTGCCAAAAAAAGCATTTAAACCAGTTCCTACTCGTTTATTTGGTGGACTGGCTTATTTACTTGTGGCATTAGCGGGTTTAATAGCGATTGGTATATTTGAATTGAATGTGTGGGCAAATCTAGGAATTGCAATTGTTCTCGGACTATGTTTTGCTTCACTTGGGTTTTTAGGGCATGAAATTTTACATGGAACGGTTGTAAGAAAGGCATGGCTTCGTGACTTCTTAGGCGCGATTGCATTTATGCCATTGTCAACAGGACCAAAACTTTGGAGAAAGTGGCATAATGCAACGCATCATGTTCATACACAGCATGAAGAAAATGATCCAGATGCATGGCCGACACTTGAGAAACTTAAGAAGAGTAAGTTTTTGAGTTGGGTATATCGTATGCCCCTTCATGTACGTTCATTCTTTAGTTTTCTGTCACTAACAATTCAATTTACATTGCATTCGACTCGAATGTTCTTTCATTTTATAAAAGAATTTAAGTCATCCAATCAAAAATCTGTATGGCTTCAACTTCTTTTGCCTTGGACAGTTTGGATTAGTTTATTGTTTATTATGGGACCAGGAAAATGGTTATTTGCATATGTCATTCCGTTGTTAATTGCTAACTTTATTGTAATGGCATATATCGCAACAAATCACCGCTTAAATCCAATTGTTCCAGTAAATGATCCATTAGCAAACTGTTTATCAGTAACAGTGCCGCGCTGGGTAGACGTTTTACATTTCAACTTCTCATATCATACAGAACATCATCTGTTTCCTGCTATGAGTTCAAAATACTATCCGTTAGTAAAAGAGAAGATTAAAGAAATGTGGCCGGAATGCTATCACGAAATGCCGATGACAAAAGCATTGGCAGCACTTTGGAATACACCACGTGTGTATTATCACGGAAGTGAATTAGTTGATCCGCATAGAGAGCATTTCTATGGTTCTTTAGGAAATGGACTAGATCCTCATAATATTTCATATCGTGAGGAACATATAGAAGAAAAAGAGAGTATTAAAAAAGTAAATCAGTAAAAATAGATGTATTTTATAGCGAAAAAGCAAGCTCTTAGTGAGCTTGCTTTTTTGCTATAAAGAAACTTCTTTCTTGTTTTTTCTGCTCACTTGGACAGAGTTTGTTTCTTTTCGCTGTAATCGTTTTTCTAAAAGATTAACAAAATAAGTAAATAGAAGAACAATTACGAGGTAGTATACACCAACAATCATGTAAGTATCTAATTGTTGGAAGTTACCTGCTGCAATTGATAAACCTGATCCCCATAATTCGGACAGTCCTACGTAAGCGACAAGTGAAGAGTCTTTTAATCCGATAATAAATTGGTTTCCTAGAGGAGGAAGAGACAGACGAAATGCTTGTGGTAATATAATCCGGCGCATAGCTAAAGGGTAAGGCATACCTAAGGAGCGAGCGGCTTCCAATTGTCCACGGTCGACGGATTGAATGGATCCTCGGAAAATTTCCGTAACATATGCCCCGTTATGAATTGCTAAAGCGATTGCTCCTGCCCAAAAAGGAGTAAAAACAACAACCGATGTAATCCCAAAATAGAGAATAGCGATTTGAACAATTAAAGGTGTACCACGAATAATAGCAATATAGATATGAGCAATGCTATTTAAAACTTTGTTATTCGAAATTCGAAAGAAAGCGAATAGTAATCCAATTAATGAACCGAGTACTAGGGAGGTTAATGTTAATTGTAATGTGACGATAGTAGCTTTTAAGAGTGTGGGATAGGTAGAGATAAAAATTTCAAACATGTGTTTCACCTCATATTGAATGGATTTTAGTAGAGAATGAAATGCCCCACATAAAATGAACATGTAATCAAGTGGGGCATAGCTTATGAAATTTTCAAATGGCTAACTTACTTTTTTGTTTCCTCTTCTCCGAGAATATTACGACCAAACCATTTTTTGCTGATTTTTTCATACGTACCATCTTTAATGATTTCATCTAACGCTTTATTTACTTTTTCAACCATTTCTTTATCATCTTTACGAATAGCAATTCCCATTTCATCGAGATTTAATGGTTTTCCAGCTTCTTTTATATTTGATTTACCTTCTTTGATCATGCGTAAACCGACCATTTGATCAGTGACTACTGCATCAATACGTCCAGGCTCTAAGTCCATAAGTGCAGTAATATCGCTATCGTATTCTGTAATTTGATCTGTATGTTTTGCAACAAGATTTTTAAAGGTACTAGCTTTTACAACACCAATTTTCTTACCTTTTAAATCTTCTGGAGAAGAGATAGCGGTATTCTTTTTAGCCACAAAAATTTGGGCGCCAGAGCGGTAGTAAGGATTTGAGAAACTAACGGCTTTTAAGCGTTCCTCTGTAATTGCCATACTGCCTAGTATTACATCATATTTCTTCGCTTGAAGGCCTTGAATTAGCGTTTCCCATGGGTTTGTAACGGGAGAAGGCTTCATATTCATTTTTTTAGCGAGGGCTTCACCGATTTCTACATCAAAGCCGACAAGTTTACCGTCATTTTCTTTATAGTTAAAAGGTTTGTATAATCCACTCATCGCATAGCGAAATTCTTTTTTACCGTTTGATGAAGTAGTAGTGCTTTCCTTGCTACAGGCTCCTAATATGAAGGATGTACATAATGTAATACTCGCAACAATGGTTAATAGTTTTCTTTTCATAAAACCCCTCCTATATATTGATCATACGGATGGTTTTAAGTATGTTATTTAAATATTTTATTTGGATGATTAGTTGTGCACCGTATGAATGTATTCCTTTTCGTTTGAAACAGAAGTTACATTATAAAACGTTGCGTAAAAATTGTTTTGCCCGTTCATGTGATGGAGCTGAAAAGAATTGTGCTGGCGGAGCATCTTCTACAATCTTTCCATCGTCCATAAAGATGACGCGATCAGCTACATCTCTTGCGAAATTCATTTCATGAGTAACAATAACCATTGTCATCCCTTCTTCAGCAAGTTCTTTCATAACTTGCAATACTTCTCCAACAAGTTCAGGGTCTAAAGCTGAGGTAGGCTCATCAAATAGCATAATCTTAGGGCTCATTGCAAGAGCTCGTGCAATGGCAATGCGCTGTTTTTGACCACCTGAAAGAAGATGAGGAGTTACATCCGCTTTATCTTGAAGGCCGACTTTTTGGAGAAGTTGATGTCCAATATCCTTTGCATTTGCTTTCTCTAATTTTTTTACGTGAATAGGTGCTTCTATGATGTTTTCTAGTGAGGTCATATGAGGAAAGAGGTTAAAGTGCTGAAAAACCATACCGACATTTTCACGGATTTTATTTAAATTTGAATGCTTTGGATCAATCCGCTCACCTTGTAAGTGAATTTCGCCTTCATCGTACATTTCTAAAAAGTTAAGACAGCGAAGTAATGTACTTTTACCAGAACCACTGGCACCAATTAAAACAACAACTTCTTTTTCTTTTACTTCTAAATCAATTCCTTTTAACACATCAAGTGAACCGAATGATTTTACTAGATTTCGAACTTGAATCATACAAAACCCCCAGTTAAAAATATATTTTACAAATGTTGCCCCTTATTTCTGTTATTAGTCATAAATTGTCAGAATCCTTTATTTTTTCATGCAATTTGATATTCAAAGAAATAATAATTTTTTTAAAATCTCTATATCCTTCTATAATGAAAATATGGATAATAATATATAGGTAGTATTTATATTGCTTATAAAAAGGGGGAAAGGGAAGATGGAAAAAGAAAGGAAAACATTTTCTTTTGGATTACGTACACAACTTATGCTATTCACTACAGTTTTAGCTTTCATTACATATTCAACAAGTATATTTTTTATTTACGTGATATACGATTATTTTCAAAGTTATGTAAGTCAAACTGTATATAATATTATCGTTATGTTATTAGGGGTAGTATGGTCTGGAATTTTAGCATATGGAGCAGCCCTGTTTTTAATTAAACCGCTTCGCAAGTTAGAGGAGGCGGCAAGAAAAGCAGCTGAGGGTGATATTCGTGAAGATGTTCCATTACCGAAGACAGATGATGAAATTAAATCTTTAAGTGTTGCATTTAATATGATGTTAGGAAACTTAAGGGGCATGGTAAAAAATATTGATACAACATTTTCGTATACAAATAATCAAGTACAGCAGATTAGAAAGCAAACAGGCGAAGCGACGAGACAAGCACAAGGTGTATCTGAGACACTTGCAGAGATTTCTTCGGGCGCTGAGCAATCAGCGGCATCAATTCAAGCAATTGTTTCTGCTGTTGATACAACGACGTCTATTGCAAGTGAAGTAGAAGAAAAAGCGAAGCAGTCTGATGCGTTGTCTTCAGAAATGGTTCAAGCTTTAGGACAAAGTACACGCGTCTTTACTTCTTTAATTCAAGGTATTCAAACATTGGCAAAAGAAAATGAAGATTCGATGCAAAATGTACAGAAGTTAGAAGAACGAATGAAACAAGTAGAACATATTGTTTCTGTTGTGAGTGCGATTGCTAGCCAAACGAATTTATTAGCACTAAATGCTTCTATTGAGGCAGCTCGCGCAGGAGAGCATGGAAGAGGCTTTGCGGTTGTTGCGGAAGAAGTACGGAAACTTGCTGATGAAAGTGATCATTCTGCAAGAAACATATCGCAGTTATTACGAAATATGCAAGATGAAGTACAACAGGTTGCAATGAAAATGACAGAACAAGTGAAAATAGCTAAAGAAGAGGCAAAACGCGGAGAAGCTACAGAATTAATTTTAAAAGAAATGTCATCAAGTGTTATGGAAGTAGCCGATGCAACCCAGCAAATTAGTAGTTATATGAATGAACAAGTGAGCCACATTCATCAAACAGGAGCACAAACAAAAGCTGTAGCAGCAATTGCTGAAGAAACGTCAGCTGGTTCACAAGAAGTGGCGCGTGTGACGTTGCAACAGTCCAAAAATATGATAGTAATCGATCAATTATTAAAGGATTTAGAGCAGCAAGCAACTGATTTGAAACAAACAATTGAACGATTTTCAATGTAAAAGGAAGAACAGAATGCTGTTCTTCTCTTTTTTATTTAGTTTGATTTAATATTTACAGTTAAACTATGAACGTTTCCGCAACATTCTTTTCTGTCCCTTTCGGATGAAAATTATAGCGAGCTATAATATTAAAAGGGGTGTCTTTTATGAAAAAAGAAAAAAGACAACGGTTAATTAAACAATTTGTAAAGGAGTATGAAATAGATAAGCAAGAAAGGTTAGTAGAATTGTTAGCAAAAAAAGATGTATTAGTAACACAAGCTACGGTTTCTCGCGATATTCGTGAGTTAAACTTAACGAAGGTACCTTCTCAAGAAGGATTAATGATATATAAAGTTTTCACAGAAGAGCATTTACAAACTGATATAAAGTTAAAGAAAAAATTACGAGAAGTTGTTGTAAAAATTGATTGTGTAGATCAATTAATGGTTATTAAAACATTACCTGGTAATGCACATGTTATTGGTGTTTTATTTGATGAATTAGATTGGAAAGAAAAAATAGGATGTATATGTGGAAATGATACATGCCTTATAATTTCACAGTCGAAATCAGATAGGGAGATTATAGAAGAAAGATTAAATTTAATTATTTAGATGCAAAAATCCTGTTTTTAATAAAATTAAAAACAGGATTTTTGTTTAAATACGGAAGTTAAATATGCAACATATATGCGTAATATATGTATTTTTTATTGAGAAAGCGAGATAGTTTGTTATAAAAATACATATTCGTATGATTTTAAAAAAATAACTTGTTTAATATTTCACAATGATAATGTGGATGCTTTCACAAAGATGAAAGTGCAGAGCATTTATTATGTACTTGTAAGACATCAAACATATTTAAAAGGAGGTACAACAAATGAAACATCCGATACATGTTACTTCAGAAATTGGGGAATTACAAACGGTTTTATTAAAACGACCGGGTAAAGAAGTGGAAAACTTGACGCCAGATTATTTGCAGCAATTATTATTTGACGATATTCCATACTTACCAATTATTCAAAAAGAGCATGATTATTTTGCACAAACGTTACGCAATCGGGGTGTTGAAGTTCTTTATTTAGAAAAACTAGCCGCTGAGGCGTTAGTAGATAAAAAACTTCGAGAAGAATTTGTTGATCGTATTTTAAAAGAAGGACAGGCTGACGTAAATGTTGCACATCAAACTTTAAAAGAATATTTACTTTCCTTTTCAAATGAAGAATTAATTCAAAAAATTATGGGCGGTGTACGGAAAAACGAAATTGAAACAAGTAAGAAGACACATTTATATGAATTAATGGAAGATCATTATCCGTTTTACTTAGATCCAATGCCTAATTTATATTTTACTCGTGATCCAGCAGCTAGCGTGGGCGATGGCTTAACGATAAATAAGATGAGAGAACCAGCGCGTAGACGTGAATCATTATTCATGGAGTACATCATTAAATATCATCCAAGATTTATAAAACATAATGTACCAATCTGGTTAGATCGTGATTATAAATTTCCAATTGAAGGTGGCGACGAGCTAATTTTAAATGAAGAAACAATTGCGATTGGAGTATCTGCTCGTACTTCAGCTAAAGCAATTGAACGTTTAGCTAAAAATCTCTTTAGCCGACAAAATAAAATTAAGAAAGTGTTAGCAATAGAAATTCCAAAATGCCGAGCATTTATGCATTTAGATACAGTATTTACAATGGTTGATTATGACAAGTTTACAATTCATCCAGCCATTCAAGGGCCAAAAGGGAATATGAATATTTATATTTTAGAAAAAGGATCAGATGAGGAAACTCTTAAAATTACACATCGTACTTCTTTAATGGAAGCATTAAAAGAGGTATTAGGCTTAAGTGACTTAGTTCTTATTCCATGTGGAGGAGGAGATGTAATTGCTTCTGCTCGTGAACAATGGAATGATGGCTCGAACACGTTAGCAATCGCGCCAGGTGTAGTTGTTACATATGATCGCAACTATGTATCCAATACGTTATTACGGGAACACGGTATAGAAGTAATTGAAGTGCTAAGTTCGGAATTATCTCGTGGTCGTGGGGGTCCACGTTGCATGAGTATGCCAATTGTTCGTAAAGATATTTAGTATAAATAACGGAGAAAGTAGGGATGAAGTATGTTAATGACTAGACCAAATTTAAAAGGAAGAAGCTTTCTAGCAGAAAAAGATTTTACACAAGAAGAATTGTTATATTTGCTAGATTTGGCAGCAGAATTAAAAGAGAAAAAGAAAAATGGTATCCCGCATCATTATTTAGAAGATAAGAATGTAGCGCTCTTATTTGAAAAAACTTCCACTCGTACGCGCTGTGCATTTACGGTAGCATGTACAGATTTAGGGGCGAATCCTGAATATTTAGGGAAAGGTGATATTCAGCTTGGGAAAAAAGAATCCGTAGAGGATACAGCAAAAGTGTTAGGGCGTATGTTTGACGGAATTGAATTTCGTGGATTTAATCATGAAACTGTAGAATCTTTAGCACAAAATTCTGGTGTGCCGGTTTGGAATGGATTAACAGACATGTGGCATCCAACACAAACACTAGCAGATTTATTAACAATTAGAGAACATGTAGGAAAATTGAAAAATGTGAAGCTCGTTTACGTTGGAGATGGACGAAATAATGTTGCTAATAGCTTACTAGTTGGTGGAGCAATCGTTGGAATGGATGTACGTATTTGTACACCGGAATCTTTATGGCCTGCACAAGAAGTAATTGATTTAGCAAAAAAATATAATGAACAGGTAATGATAACAAGTAATGTGGAAGAAGCTGTTGCGAATGCAGATGTAATTTATACAGATGTATGGGTGTCTATGGGGGAAGAAGAAAAATTTGCTGAACGTGTCGAGTTATTGAAACCTTATCAAGTAAATATGAAAATGATTAAAGAAACAGGGAATGAAAACGTGATTTTCTTACATTGTTTACCTGCATTTCATGATGTTGAAACGATGTATGGCGAAGAAGTTTATGAGAAATATGGGTTGAAAGAAATGGAGGTAACTGACGAAGTATTCCGCAGTAAACATTCAAAAGTATTTGATCAAGCTGAAAATAGAATGCATACAATTAAAGCGGTTATGGCAGCTACTTTAGGAAACATGGAGTAAAGAAGAAAGGGAGTCTTCCTTTCTTCTTTCCCCTCCTTTAGACACTATCATTCACTATTGCTTTTGTATTGTTATTGCAATTAAAGAGAGGTGAGTGGAATGGGTGAAGATAAGAAATTAGGGTTGTTTACACTAACGGCTCTTGTAGTTGGGTCTATGATTGGCGGTGGAGCCTTTAATTTAGCGAGTGATATGGCAAAAGGTGCTGGAGCTGGAGCCATTATGATTGGCTGGGTTATAACAGGAATTGGGATGATTGCACTTGGATTATCTTTTCAAAACCTAACTGTAAAACGGCCAGATTTAGATGGTGGTATTTTTAGCTATGCAAAAGCAGGGTTTGGTAATTTTATGGGATTTAATAGTGCGTGGGGATACTGGTTATCAGCTTGGCTTGGGAATGTAGCTTACGGTACATTATTGTTTTCTTCATTAGGATATTTCTTTCCGATCTTTGAAGGCGGTCAAAATGTAGAATCCATTATTGGTGCAAGCGTATTATTGTGGTGTGTTCACATGTTAATTTTACGTGGAGTTCAATCAGCAGCACTTGTGAATTTAGTAACTACAATCGCAAAATTAGTACCTGTATTTGTATTTATTGTCATAGGAATCTTCGCGTTTCATATTGATACGTTCTTAGATGGATTTTGGGGCCAAACGGGTTCTTTTTCATGGGGAGCAGTTGGTAGCCAAGTTAAAAGTACAATGCTTGTAACTTTATGGGTATTTATTGGGGTAGAAGGGGCTGTTGTTTTATCCAGTCGAGCAAAAAATAGAAGTGATGTAGGGAAAGCAACCGTTATTGGCTTAATTGGTACACTCATTATTTACATTTTAATCACATTATTGTCTCTTGGACTTATGCAGCAAGCAGATATTGCTGGTTTGAAAAATCCGGCTATGGCTTATTTATTTGAAAGTGTTGTTGGAAAATGGGGTGCTATTTTTATTAATTTAGGTTTAGTCATCTCTGTATTAGGTGCTTGGTTAGGGTGGACTTTGCTCGCTTCTGAAATTCCATATTTAGCGGCTAAAGATGGAGTATTTCCAAAATGGTTCGCAAAAGAAAATAAAAATAAGGCTCCAGTAAATTCATTATGGATAACAAATGGTTTAATTCAAATGTTCTTGTTAACATTCGTCGTTTCTGATCAGGCGTATAACTTTGCATTCTCTTTAGCATCTTCAGCTATTTTAATTCCATATGCTTTTTCAGCATTTTATCAACTGAAGCATAGCTTGAATTCTGAAGGAGTAGATCGAAATAAAAATATAATAATTGGCTTGATAGCAAGTATTTATGGCGTGTGGTTAGTTTATGCAGCTGGTTTAGAGTATTTATTATTAACAATGACTTTATATGCGCCAGGTATTTTTATTTTTTACAATGTTCAAAAGCAAAAGAGTTCGAAGCAAATATTTACTCGAGTGGAATTAGCATCATCCGTAGCAATTGGTGCTTTAGCATTCTTTGCGATTTATGGATTAATTACAGGCAGTATTACCTTATAAAGCGCTGTGAAAGCGAAATCAACTGGAGGGCTGGAATATGGCACGAAGAAAAATTGTAGTTGCACTAGGGGGAAATGCGATACAGTCTGGAGAAGCTACTGCGGGAGCGCAGCAAGAAGCGTTGGAAAAAACGGCGGAACAACTTGTGAAAATAATGGAAAATGATGTGGATATAGTAATTGCACATGGAAATGGCCCACAAGTGGGGAATATTTTATTACAGCAAAAAGCTGCAGAAACGGAAAAGACACCTGCAATGCCATTAGATACTTGTGGGGCAATGAGCCAAGGGATGATTGGATATTGGATGGAAAATGCGATTGAGAAGGCATTGAAAAAGCGGAATATAAACAAAGATGTAGCAACGGTTATAACACGCGTTGTTGTAGATAAAAAAGATGAGGCATTTAAAAATCCAACTAAACCAATTGGTCCTTTTTATACAGAAGAAGAGGCCAGAAGAGTAATGGATGAAACAAAAGCAGTGTTTAAAGAAGATGCTGGTAGAGGATGGAGACGTGTTGTTCCATCACCGAAGCCTGTAAGTATTCATGAACATAAAGTGATTAATTCTTTGGTCGAAGATGGAAATATAGTAATAGCTGTTGGCGGAGGTGGAATTCCAGTAATTGATTCCGAAGAAGGGTTAAAAGGAACTGAAGCGGTTATCGATAAAGATTTCGCTGCGCAGAAATTGGCAGAATTAGTAGATGCCGATACGCTCGTTATTTTAACTGCAGTTGATCATGTGTATGTAAATTATAATCAACCGAATCAAAAAAAATTAGAGCATGTCACAGTGAATCAATTAGAAGAATATATTGAAGAACAACAATTTGCTGCGGGAAGCATGCTTCCAAAAATTGAAGCTGCTATTAATTTTGTTAATACAAATCCAAAAAGAAAAACAATTATTACGTCTTTAGAAAAAGTATATGAAGCACTAGAAGAAAAAGCCGGTACTATTATTTCAAAACAGAATGTATGCATGTATGTTTAAATTATTATGTACGCTACTTATTAGTAAAAAAGAATGAAGTTAGTAACTTCATTCTTTTTATTTATTAATATTTTTTGTACTCATTGTTCATAAAGTTTTCATGATGAAATCTGAATATATAAGTTAATTATGATAAAATTCAAATTGAATACGCTTTCTTGATTTTTCGCTCCTACATACAGCAAGAGAGAGGGAATTTTATGAATAGACGGAACGTAGTTAAGGACTTAAAGCAGTTCGAATTATTTGCTCATTTAACAGAAAAAAAATTGAAAGGCTTAACAGAGTTTGTTTATTGGCGAACTTATAAAAAAGGTCAATTTTTATTTTTAGAAGGGGATTCAAGGGAAAGAATTTACTTCATGTTAGATGGTTTTGTGAAGTTAGAGCGGGTTAATCAAAATGGGAACTTATTATACGATGACTATGTAAAGCGGTATTCTATTTTTCCTTATGGTGGTATGTTTACAGACAGAGGATATAACTATACAGCAGAAGCAATGACGGATGTGGAAGTATATTATATTCCAACGGTAATTTTCGAGGATATAGTAAAATCTAGCAGGACGAAATTGATGTACGTTGTTCAGCAATTATCATCTATATTAAAATTGAACGAAAATCGAGTGCAAAATATTACAATTCCTAATGCGCAAGATCGTGTTATCCAAACCTTAAATTATTTAATGCAGGATTTAGGAGAACAGAGTGGTGAAAAGATTGTAATTTCATGTCCACTTACAACAATTGAAATATCCAAAATATCTGGAACATCTCGAGAGACAGTTAGCAGCGTATTAAAACAATTAAAAAATGATAGCATTGTTACAATTTTAGATAAAAAAATTACAATACATGATCCAACATATTTTGAAGAAATCTCTATGTGAAAATTGTATATTGATTTTGTAATTCATAATGTATATTAATAAGGTTCTTTATATATTTATAAGGAACTTTTTTACGTTATCCTCTATAAAAAGATTGTATAGTATGGTAATAATAGCTAAAATCGATAATAAAAAACAAAGTGAAGGGGAGAAAGAATGATTCGTATTGAGTATGATCGATTAGTAGCTATTTGTTACAGTATAGGGGTTTTGTTATTATTAAAAATTCCAAATGATAATGAATTAATTGGGGAAAAACTATTCAATGTCTACAAGGTTCCGATACATACGTATATTTATATGGATTATAAAGTCTCAAATATATTGATTGTTTCTTTCGTACTACATGTAATTGCATTTATATTATTTGTAAGATGGTTAGGAAAAAAGGAATCTAGTACATTTAGAAAAATGAATAAGATAAAAGTAGTAGGCATTAGTATTTTGATTTTAATGATGCCGTTTATTTTAAATAACATCCTCCAAACATTAAATAAAACATGGTACTACGCAGGAAAAACAGGGGTAGAAGCAATAGAATATAAAAAAGAAGATAGCCAGTGTAGAATGGAGAAAAATGGAGATGATATCGAACCAAAGTGCATTGTTACTTTGAAAAATTATCGTAATCATTCACAAGCATTAAAAGTTGTTTTATATGATAATGCAAACGAGAATTCAAAAAGTTATTCAGTACCGAAACCAGTATATTTACAAAAACATGAAACAAAGCAATTCGAATTTCAAGTTCCTGTTTCTTATAATAGCGGTATTGAAAAAGATAAAGTACCAAATATTAAATTACATTCATTGCATGAAAATGATGAGAAATACAATTAATGCGTAATTGAAAGTTTATGAGTAGGAGCAATAATTTGAAACGATATAGAAAATCAACTTGAATCATCCAACATGCTGCGAGGTAACGGCATATTGGATGATTTTTCATGTTATCCCCTTTTTACGTATGAAAAGGAGGGATGCTTTGTTGAAAGTGAAAAACATTACAAGGATCATACATGGTTTTCACTTTGCGCAATCTATGAAAGTTAGAGCCATAATAACTAGTTTGCCAATTTTTTATATCGATATCGGGCCAGTTGACATAGTCACCTAATGTATAAGGATCTAAGCTTTCTCGTAAATCTTTAACCCAGCGTATATTTCGATTTTCCTCATCATCGCATTTCCAAGAGGTAATGTATTCTTGAGCAATAATTGCTTTACGATGAAAATAAGCCGTTTCATTCGGGGAAATATTTTCAACAGCACCTATGAGCGATTGGTGCCAAATACTAGCATCTTCATTTGGGGCATGAGAAAGAAAGTATTGCATGATTTGAATGCCTTTAAGGGGAATAGGTTTATATACATAGGAACCAGAGCGCTTGAAATTTTCAGGGATGTTACCGCTATTAAAAAATTCAACAGCTTTTATATAAGGAACTTCTTCTATAAAGAGAGTGGGGCTACCAGTTTCAAGAAGAGGGGATAATAAGGAATGGAGTTCAGAGGGAGAACCAACAAACTCGCCTTGTGCTTCGATTTTATTTCGTTGCTTGGCAAATAATTCGATCGATGAAGTGAGACGTTCATCTATATAAGGTGCCCAATTTTGCCACGCTTGAAATGCAGCAATAAAGTCTTCCCATTCCCATGTAATTGAAAAAATCGATACATTTTTTATAGGATGGACTCGAAAAGTTAAGGAAGTAACAATTCCAAAGTTTCCACCACCGCCACCCTGACATGCCCAAAAAAGATTAGCATTTTCTTGTTCATTTGCACGAATGAGTTTTGCACCAAATTTTCCACACGCTTGTACCATTTCCACTTCCACTAATTGATCACATGTTAATCCAAATAAGCGCGAAAGCATACCGATGCCACCGCCAAGTGCTAATCCAACAATTCCAACGCTTGCACTTGTACCAGCAGGAATTGTAACACCGTAATTCCAAAGCTCTTTATAAACAGTACCAAGATTTGCACCAGCCTCAATTGTTGCTGTTAATTTATCTGTATTAACAGTAATGCGATGCATTTCACTCACATCAATAATAAGTCCTCTATTTAAAAGAGAAAAATTTTCATAACTATGACGTCCGCTTCTTAAGCGAAATGGTATATGACGTTCACGTGCCCATTTTAAGGCGTTACAGACATCATTTTTATTTTGGCAAAAAACAATAATACAAGGGAGTTTTGGAATACTTAAATTTAAATTCATTCGGGCTACGTCGTAGTCAGGATCTGAGGGAACAACGATACGACCTGTTAATTTTGTTTGTTTCAATTTATCACTCCTTTCTAAAATAAACAGAGCTTTTTATTAATATATGAAAAGCGTATGTAACGCGTGTGGACAAGAGCAGGAGAGGTATGAGATTTTCCTTTGTGAGAAATAAATAAAGTGAAACTTTAATCAGTGGGGGGTTGTTCCTCCCCACTGATTATTAGCCTTCACCAATCGGGCTTTTAGGGGCAGCCCGATCCCCACCGAACTTCTTTGCTTTCGCTGAATTTTGAGATGGGGTTCTTACTGCCCAGCCAATAGCGGGATAAAGCATAAGAATGAGGAATCTACATAGAGTTCAATGAAAACAGTTGCAAACTACTCATATTTTGTTATGATAGTGTTACGAAAACGTTTGCATAAAAATTCTGATGGGATGCAAAAGGAGAGAAGGACTATGAATAAGACATGGTGGAAAGAAGCAGTTGCTTATCAAATTTATCCACGAAGCTTTATGGATTCAAATGGTGATGGTATTGGAGATTTACAAGGTATTATTGCAAAACTGGATTATTTAAAAGATTTAGGTATAGATGTAATTTGGATTTGTCCAATGTATAAGTCGCCTAATGACGATAATGGTTATGATATTAGTGATTATCAAGATATTATGGATGAGTTTGGTACAATGGCAGATTTTGATGCTTTACTAGATGAAGTTCATAAGCGTGATATGAAGCTTATTATTGATTTAGTTATTAATCATACGAGTGATGAACATCCATGGTTTATTGAATCACGTTCATCTAAAGACAATCCGAAGCGTGATTGGTATATTTGGCATGATGGTAAAGATGGTGCGGAGCCAAACAACTGGGAAAGTATTTTTAATGGTTCGGCATGGGAATATGATGAAGAAACAGAACAATATTATTTACATTTATTCTCACGTAAACAACCAGATTTAAACTGGGAGAATAAAGAAGTTCGTGAAGTACTATATGATACGGTTAATTGGTGGCTTGATAAAGGTATTGATGGTTTCCGTGTTGATGCGATCAGTCATATTAAAAAAGAAGAAGGCCTCAAGGATATGCCAAATCCAAAAGAGTTAAAATATGTGCCATCTTTTGATAAACATATGAATGTGAATGGTATTCAACCTTTATTAGAAGAGCTAAAAGAAAATACGTTCTCTAAGTATGATATTATGACTGTTGGTGAAGCAAATGGCGTTAAGATTGAAGATGCTGAGCTTTGGGTTGGAGAAGAGCAAGGTAAGTTCAATATGGTATTCCAGTTTGAACATTTAAGTTTATGGGATGCAGAGAAGAAGAAAGACCTTGATGTTGTAGGCTTGAAAAAAGTATTAACGAAATGGCAAAAAGGATTAGAAAATAAAGGATGGAACGCTTTATATATTGAGAATCACGATAAACCACGTATCGTTTCAACGTGGGGAGATGATAAACAATATTGGCGTGAAAGTGCAACAGCTCTAGGAGCGATGTATTTCTTTATGCATGGTACACCGTTTATTTATCAAGGACAAGAAATTGGTATGACAAATGTTCAGTTACCAAATATTGAAGATTATGATGATGTAGCAATTAAAAATTTATATCGCGAGAAAATAGCAGAGGGCGTATCACATCAAGATATGATGGAGATTATATGGGCTTCTTGCCGTGATAATTCACGTACACCTATGCAGTGGAACGACGAGATAAATGCTGGTTTCACAACAAGTACACCTTGGTTTGGTATGAATCCAAATTACAAAGAAATTAATGTTGAAAAGCAAAGAAATGAAGAAAAGTCTATTTTTAATTTCTATAAGAAAATGATTGCCTTGAAAAAAGAACACGATGTACTGAACTATGGTACGTACGATTTACTTTTAGAAGACGACCCACAAATTTATGCATATACACGTACGTTACAGGATGAAAAAGTCATTGTAATTAGTAATATTTCAAAAGACGAAGCTGTGTATAATGAGGGTTCATTTGCACTAGAACGCAAACGTTTGCTTTTAAATAACTATGAAGTTGCGGAACATGAAGAAGTGACAGCAATCGCTTTAAAACCTTATGAAACAAGGGTTTATCGCATTTCATAATAAAAAAGGATGCTCTTTGAGCATCTTTTTTTATGAAAAAAAATAAATTTCTATTGCAATGTGAAAACGCTTTTATTAAAATAGATTTATGAAAACGGTTGCGTAAAGAAAAAATAAGTGTCATAAGGAATCGTTTTCATAAGAGGGACAGAAATTATAATTTAAATCATTATGTTGTTATAAATAAAGGGGAGGAAGAACAGATGAAAATTACGTCTTTTGATTTTTGGCAAAAGTTCGGGAAAGCGTTATTAGTTGTTGTAGCTGTAATGCCAGCAGCTGGTTTAATGATTTCCATCGGTAAGTTAATTGGGATGTCTGCTGGGGATATTAACGCAGTTCATACAATCGCTCGCGTAATGGAAGACATCGGTTGGGCAATTATTACAAATCTACACATCTTATTCGCAGTAGCAATTGGGGGATCTTGGGCGAAGGATCGCGCAGGTGGTGCATTTGCAGCACTATTAGCATTCGTCTTAACAAACCGAATTACAGGAGCTATATTTGGCGTAAACGCTCAAATGTTAGCGGATTCAAAAGCGACAGTTTCTTCAGTAGTAGCAGGAGATTTACTTGTAAAAGATTACTTTACTTCTGTACTTGGTGCACCGGCATTAAACATGGGAGTTTTCGTGGGGATTATCACAGGTTTCTTAGGAGCTAATCTATATAACAAATATTATAACTATAATAAATTGCCACAGGCATTAGCATTCTTTAATGGAAAACGATTTGTACCATTCGTTGTAATTCTTTGGTCTACAGTTACTGCGATTGTATTATCACTTCTATGGCCATTCATCCAAAGTGGATTAAATGAATTTGGTCGATGGATTGCAGCATCTAAAGATAGTGCACCAGTTGTTGCACCGTTTGTATATGGAACGTTAGAGCGTTTACTATTACCATTTGGCTTACACCATATGTTAACGATTCCGATGAACTACACAGAGTTAGGCGGAACATATACGATGCTAACTGGTTCAAAGGTTGGACAAGTTGTAGCAGGACAAGATCCATTATGGCTTGCATGGATTACAGATTTAAATAACTTATTAGCAAACGGGGATACGAAAGCATATAACGATTTATTAAATAATGTTGTACCAGCTCGTTTCAAAGCTGGACAAGTTATCGGCTCAACAGCAGCGTTAATGGGGATTGCATTTGCGATGTTCCGTAACGTTGATAAAGAAAAGCGTGCAAAATATAAACCAATGTTCTTATCAGCAGCATTAGCAGTATTCTTAACAGGTGTAACAGAACCAATTGAATTCATGTTCATGTTTATTGCACCAGTATTATATGTTGTATATGCTATTACAACAGGACTTGCATTCGCATTAGCGGATTTAATTAACTTACGTGTTCATGCATTTGGATTTATTGAGTTAATTACTCGTACACCAATGATGGTTAACGCAGGTTTAACAAGAGACTTAATCAACTTTGTTATTGTTTCATTAGTGTTCTTCGGTCTTAACTTTACGTTATTCAATTTCTTAATTAAAAAATTCAATTTACCAACACCAGGACGTGCAGGTAACTATATTGATAATGAAGATGAGGCATCAGAAGGAACAGGAAATGTACAAGATGGTTCATTAGCAACAAAAGTTATCGATTTATTAGGTGGAAAAGAAAATATTGCTGACGTAGATGCTTGTATGACACGCTTACGTGTAACAGTAAAAGACTTAGATGTTGTTGCACCAGAAGCACAGTGGAAACAAAATGGTGCTTTAGGGCTTATTGTAAAAGATAAAGGTGTACAAGCGGTATATGGTCCGAAAGCTGACGTATTAAAGTCAGACATTCAAGATATGTTAGGTGCGTAATAATATGAAATTGCTAACTTTAAACTGTCATTCTTGGCAAGAAGAGAATCAAATAGAAAAGATAAAATACCTTGCTAAAGTAATTCAAGAAGAAGAGTACGATGTCATCGCATTGCAAGAAGTAAGTCAGTCCATACAAGCTGAAAATGTATGCGGTAACAAGAAAAAAGATAATTTTGGACTTTTACTATTAGAAGAGTTAAAAGCGCTACATGTAAAAGATTACAATATTACTTGGGATTTCTCTCATATTGGTTATGACGTGTACGAAGAAGGATTAGCGATTATAACGAAGCATAATATTATAAAAGAAGATACGTTCTTTATTTCAGAAAACGAGGATACAACGTATTGGAAAACGCGTAAAATTGTAAGTACAACAATTGCTTATAATGGTAAGGATATAACGTTTTATTCTTGCCATCTCGGTTGGTGGAATGATGAAGAAGAGTCATTCAAAGGTCAAGTCGATCGTTTGATGGAGCGTGTAGATAGCAATAAGCTCGCCTTCTTAATGGGGGATTTTAATAACAATGCTCGCTTGGAAGGCGAAGGTTATGAGCATATGATGCAAAAAGGGTTGTATGACACATATGAATTAGCAATAGAGAAGGATGAAGGAACGACTGTCCAAGGCGAGATTGCTGGTTGGGATGAAAATAAACATAATTTGCGAATCGATCTAATATTGTGTAACCAAAGTAAAAAAGTTCATTCTTCAAAAGTTATTTTTAATGGTACAAACAGAAATGTAATTTCAGATCATTTCGGTGTAGAGGTTCAATTGGATATATAATAGAAGAAATCCTCACAGAGAATAAAAGCTGTGAGGATTTTTTTTAGGAATACAAGTATTTCCAAGAGAAAATACTTGTATTTTTTATGACATTTCATATATATTTGTTATTATTGAATGTAAAACCGATTTGGTCATTTTGTATTCATACTTTGACTCACTTCGTTATATAATAAAGTAAGTGAAAGTTAATGGGAAAAAATAGTACGTTTTTGGTTAATACACGATGTAGAAAGTGATATAATTGCAAAATGCATGTATCATTTTCTAAAGAAGGAAAAATATATAATTAGGTGATAACTTCTATGAAACAAATTTGGCGTATTTATAAGACAGATTTACGGAATGTAGCCAAACATTGGGCTGCAATTGTTATTGTTTTAGGATTAATGATTTTACCATCGTTATATGCATGGTTTAACATTAAAGCTTCTTGGGATCCATATGGAAATACAAAAGAGGTTCCCATTGCAGTTTCTAACCAAGATGCAGGTTCTAATTTAAGAGGGAAAGATATTAATATCGGGAAAGAGATTGTAGACTCCCTTAAGAAAAACAAAAATCTTGGCTGGAAATTTGTAGATGAAAAACAAGCGATTTACGGAGTTGAGCGTGGGGATTATTATGCAAGTATTACGATTCCAAAAGACTTCTCTGAAAAAATTGCAACTGTTCTGGATGAAAATCCTAAAAAACCAGAGCTGGATTACTATGTGAATGAAAAAGTAAACGCGATTGCACCGAAGATTACAGCAAAAGGTGCATCAGGTATTACAGAAGAAATTAGTAAAAACTTTGTAAAAACAGCAAACGGTGAGATTTTTAAAATTTTCAATGACCTTGGAATCGATTTAGAAACAAATTTACCAAGTATCGAAAAAGTAAAAGATCTTGTATTTAAGTTAGAAGCGCAGTTCCCAGAAATGAATACACTCATGGATAAGGCATTAGATGATGCAACTCGAGCAGAAGATGTTGTGAAAGTAGCGCAAAAAGATTTACCTGTTGTAGAGAGTGTAATAAATGATGGGCAGGAAGCATTGGCGAATTTAGATAAGTTCTTTGCAAGACAAGATCAAACATTAAAAAATGCTCCAGGGACGATAAGAAATGATTTAGTGGCAGCAAAAGGCGTTATGGATAGTGCAGCTGCATTTACTGACTTTTTAATGAATCCAGGTGTAGAACTAAATATTCCTGACTTGTCTGGAATGAATGGATTACCTGAATTCCCAGCGAGACCAGATCTTTCTAAGTTGAATAGTGATGGTTATAAGAGTATAGCGCAAAATATTAATCAAACAGTAAATAATGTTTTAAGTTCATCACGTGCAGGAACAGCTTATGGGAAAAGTGTTTTAAATGGATTGCAAAATGGTCAGTTTGATCCAGAACAAGCAAAGAAAGATTTAAATGCGGTATCAGAACGATTACAAACTGGTACAGATGGTATTTCATATCTTATTAATTTCTTTACTGAACTTCAAAAATCGGCGACTACTGATTTTGGTCAAAGCTTTTTCCAAGGGCGAGTGAATCACTTAACTAATGTTAAAAAAGGTATGGAAAATGCAAATAACGGTATTAAAGATATTGTAAATGTTATTGGCAAAGGACAAGAAGTAAAGAAAGATGTAACAGATGTAGCGAATCAAAAATTAGATGCAGCAAATGGATTAATTGATCAAGCTGAAAAAGATTATAATGAAACGTTTGTAGCAGATTATAAAAAAGCAGTTAGCACAGTCGATCAAGCCAAAGTTGATGCAAATGCAGTATATGATAATGCAAAAGCAGATTACGATAAAGTAAAAAATGGTATTGAGGGTGCAAAAGCAGATATACAGAAAGCAAAAGAAGATGTACAAAATAGAGGTATTAACGGTTTAGATTCAACGAAAGTAGCTTTAAATAGCTTAAATGGTCAATTCCAATCTGGAATCGGTTTAATTGATGATATGATTCCAGTTCTAGAAAGTACAAATAAGGTTTTAGCGGATGTAAATAGTGATAAAAACCTTAATAATGGAATCGCAAAATTAAACAAAGCGAAAAGCAGCTTACAAAAAGGTGTAGAGGCAACGAATAAGGGAATTACACTTCTTAACAATGGCCAGAAACCTACAAAAGATGTAATTGAAAGTATTAACAATGCTGCGAAGGGCGGATCAGCTCAATTAACAGATGTATTATCGACGTATGATTCAGAAATTGTACCTAATTTCAATACAGCAATTGCTCGTACAAAAGAGATGTCGAAAAATACAACTCAAATTTTAAATGATGCAGACAAAAAGCTTCCAGATGTTAAAAAATTACTAGAAGATTCATCAAAAGGCTTAGTAGACGGTAGAAAGAAATTAGTAGACATTAAAGCTGAAATGCCGGAGACTGAGAAAAAGATTAAAGACTTAGCAAATAAAATTCGTGATTTTGAATCTGAAGAAGATATAAAAGACATCATACGCTTATTGAAAAATGATGTTGAAAAGCAAAGTGATTACTTTGCGAATCCAGTAAATTTAAAAGAGAATAAATTATTTGCGATGCCGAACTACGGTTCAGCGATGTCACCATTCTATACAGTGCTTGCACTATGGGTAGGCGCATTATTAATGGTTTCATTATTAACGGTAGAAGTGCATGAAGAGGGCGCGAATTATAAGAGCCATGAAATTTACTTCGGACGTTTATTAACATTCTTAACGATAGGTCTTTCACAAGCGTTTATCGTATCGATGGGAGATATATTCTTACTCGGTACGTACGTAGTCGATAAGTTCTGGTTTGTATTATTTAGTTTATTTATTGGTGGAGTCTTCGTTTGTATCGTATACTCACTCGTTTCTATTTTCGGAAACGTTGGGAAATCGATGGCGATCATTTTACTTGTATTGCAAGTAGCAGGGTCGGGCGGAACATTCCCAATTCAAATGACACCGAAATTCTTCCAAGCAATTTATCCGTTCTTACCGTTCACATACGCAATTAGTGCAATTCGTGAAACGGTTGGCGGAATGCTTTGGGATATCGTAATAAGAGACTTACTTGTGTTAAGTGTTTTCGTAGTAGTTATGATCGTTGCTGCGTTATTACTGAAAACACCAATTAACAAATCAAGTGAAAAATTTGTTGAGAATGCAAAAGGAAGTAAAATTATTCATTAAGAAAAAGGTTCCTACCGAGAGCGGTAGGAACCTTTTTGTTTAATCGAACTTTAATTTTTTTAATGCGTCTGCGAACGGGTTGTTTAATGGTTCTTCTTCTTTTTTCTGTTGTTTCATATATTTTTGAACGTCACGTTTATCAGCTTTGTTTCCAGATTCTTTTTTACGTCGCTCTTGGAATGTTGATAATTTCTCGCGATAGCCACATTTACATGCAAAGATTTGACCTGCACCTTCACCACGTAATTCTAATTTCTTCTTACATTGCGGACAGCGAGCGTTTGTTGTACGAGATACATTTTTACGATGACCACATTCACGATCTTGGCATACGAGCATTTTTCCCTTTTTGCCGTTTACTTCTAGCATTGGTTTGCCGCAGTCTGGACAAGACTTCGTTGAAATGTTGTCATGTTTATATTTTTTATCACTCGATTTAATTTCAGAAACAATTTCTTTCGTATAGTTCTTCATTTCCGAAATGAATACTTCTTTCTTGAGTTTTCCTTTTGCAATTGCCTCAAGTTTTTGTTCCCACTCACCAGTTAGTGTAGGTGATTTTAATTCTTCTGGTACTAAATCAAGTAATTGACGACCTTTTGATGTAATGTGAATATCTTTACCACGTTTTTCAATTAAGAAAGAGTTGAAAAGTTTGTCGATAATATCTGCACGTGTCGCTACAGTACCTAATCCACCAGTTGACTTTAACGTATCAGCAAGTTGTTTATTTTGAGTATCCATATATTTTGTAGGATTCTCCATTGCTGAAAGTAAAGTTGCTTCATTAAAGCGTGCAGGTGCTTTCGTTTGACCTGATGTTTGCATAATTAACTTTACAGTTAATGTATCGCCCTTTTCAATGCGAGGTAGAAGCTGCTCCTTTACGTCATCAGTTACATCATCGTCTTCAAATCGATTTTCGTATACTTCCTTCCAACCAGCATGTAAAATTGTTTTTCCGCGTGCAATGAACGTTTCACTACCAACTTTAGTACGTAATGTTAGTTGCTCGTATTCGAATGCTGGGAATAAAACAGCTAAGAAACGTTTTACAACTAAATCATAAATTTTGCGTTCTTTATCTGTGAATGCTGAGAAGTTAACGTATCCTTCTGTTGGAATAATCGCATGATGATCGCTTACTTTACTATCATCAACAAATGATTTGTTAGGTTTGATAGGCTTTTGTAATACTTTATGTGCGAAGGGACGGTATTCTCCAACACCACATGCTTTTAGACGTTCTGGAAGTGTTCCAACGATATCAGATGAAATGTAGCGTGAATCTGTACGAGGGTACGTTAGCACTTTATGCTGTTCATACAATTTCTGCATAATATTTAATGTTTCTTTGGCAGAGTAACCGAACTTTTTATTTGCATCACGTTGCAATTCAGTTAAATCGTAAAGACCAGGAGAGAATGATTTCTTCTGTTTCTTATCAATTTCCACAACAGTAGCATTTTGTTTATCTAAACTTTTTACAATACCATCAATTTTTTCTTTATTAAAACTACGGCTATTGCCATTTGTATCTTGCCAAGTAAGTTTGAGTTTCTCCATTGTTTGAGCTTCGATGCCGTAGTAAGTTTGTGCTTTGAAGTTCTTTATTTCATCCTCACGACTAGCGATCATAGCAACAGTAGGAGTTTGCACACGGCCGCAATTTAACTGGGCATTAAAGCGAGTTGTTAAAGCTCGAGTAGCATTAAGACCGATATACCAGTCAGCTTCTGAACGTGCAACCGCCGAAGCATATAAATTGTCATATGCTTTGCCTGGTTTTAAATTTGCAAAGCCATCTTTAATGGCTTTATCAGTAACAGATGAAATCCATAAACGCTTAATAGGCTTATTCAGTTTAACTTTATCGATAATCCAGCGTGCGACTAATTCGCCTTCACGACCAGCGTCTGTAGCGACAATAATTTCATTTACATCTTTTCTAAGTAGCTGACTTTTTACAGCATTAAACTGTTTACCAGTTTGTTTAATAACCGTTAATTTCAAACGCTCCGGTAGCATCGGTAAATCTTCTAAATTCCACTGTTTATATTTCACATCATAGCTTTCTGGATCTGCTAATGTAACGAGATGGCCTAAAGCCCAAGTTACAATATATTTATTGCCCTCAAGATAGCCGTTTCCTTTTTTATCACACTTCAGTACGCGAGCGATATCTCTTGCAACAGAAGGTTTTTCAGCGATTACAATGCTTTTTGACATATTAAAAACATCCTTTCAAATTTCCATACGTTAAATATAGCATACATCTTCTTGAGATTCAGTTGTCCTCAAGGTTTGTATGCTTCTTGCTTCAATTAACAACAGGGGTTTTACAAATATAAAAATAAGATTGATATAAATTTCCGATTTTTAAGTGTATGCGTTGAAGCAGACCTTAAAGCAGATACACATGGTAATAAAGTTTCATTCGAGTACATTCTTGAGAAAAATCCTGATTACATCTTCGTAGTAGATAGAGGCGCTGTTGTTGGCGGACTTGACTCTGTATCAGAAATGGTTAAAGAAATATCAAAAGGTCTAAAATAATAATGTAAAAGAGTGATAGGACGAGCTTCCTATCACTCTTTGTTTTCCGTATTGAAAAGTAAAGAACTTGTTATTTTAATAGAATAAGGGTAGACTTTGAAGTAGATGAATAATAAACACATGGGAGTTTGTGGATGCAAACTGAGAGTATGACTACTAGTCCGTCATTGACCATTTGAACCTGTTGGATAATGCCAGCGTAGGGAGAGTGTAAAAGCACATGTTCAGGCACTTTGCGTACGCGCGAAGTGCCTTTTTGTGTATCTCCCATCATTATAGTTAGGAGATGAAAAGGATGAATATGAAAGAAATTAGTAAAGTAGTGGATTTGGTGAGGGAATCTAATCCGCTCGTTCATAATATTACAAATGTTGTTGTAACAAATTTTACTGCTAACGGTTTGTTGGCACTCGGAGCATCGCCTGTAATGGCATATGCAAAAGAAGAAGTAGCAGAAATGGCTAGCATTGCTGGAGCTCTTGTTTTAAATATGGGTACACTTCGTCCTGAAGAAGTAGAAGCGATGTTACTTGCTGGAAAATCGGCAAATGTGAACAATGTACCAGTATTATTTGATCCAGTTGGTGCAGGAGCAACATCTTACCGAACAGAAGTTGCTAGACATATTCCAGCTGAAATAGATCTAGCGATAATTCGCGGGAATGCAGCTGAAGTAGCTAACGTTATTAATGAGAGATGGGAAATTAAAGGGGTAGACGCTGGTACTGGAAATGGCGATGTCGTAAGTATTGCAAGGCAGGCAGCAGACGAATTGAATACAGTTGCGGTCATTACTGGAAAAGAAGATGTTGTTACAGATGGAGAGCGAACTGTTCTTATTCGAAATGGTCATCCTATTTTAACAAAGGTGACGGGAACAGGTTGTTTACTAACTTCGATAATAGGAGCATTTGTAGCAGTTGAAAAAGATTATGTAAAAGCAGCAGTAGCCGCATTAACATTTTATGGGGTAGCTGCGGAACTGGCAGCAGCTAAAACAGTAGAAAAAGGACCGGGTAGTTTCCAAACTGAATTTTTAAATCAATTAGCGAATACAACTTCAGATGATATTGAGAAGTACGGGAAGATAGAGGAGTTAAAGTAAGGAGGATGAAACATACGATGCGCATTGAAACAAAGGAAATGTCTAAGTTATTACAAGTGTATTTTATTATGGGAAGTAATAACTGCACGAAGGATCCATTATCTGTATTGAAAGAAGCGTTAGATGGTGGGCTGACACTTTTTCAATTTCGTGAGAAGGGAGAAGGTGCTTTAATCGGAGAGGAGAGAGTGCGTTTTGCAAAGGAGATGCAAGCACTTTGCAGGGAGTATGGTGTACCGTTTATTGTAAATGACGATGTTGAACTAGCTATTGAATTAGATGCAGATGGTGTTCACGTTGGACAGGATGATGAGGGAATTACATCTGTTCGTGAAAAAATGGGTGACAAAATTATTGGTGTATCTACACATACAATGGAAGAAGCACGCTGGGCAATTGAAAATGGAGCTGATTATTTAGGTGTGGGCCCTATTTTCCCAACGAGTACAAAAAAAGATACGAAAGCTGTGCAAGGTACGAAAGGTTTAGCTCATTTTAGAGAGCAAGGAATTACAATACCGATCGTCGGTATTGGCGGGATTACAATTGAAAATACAGCTTCAGTTATAGAAGCGGGTGCAGACGGTGTTTCAGTTATTTCAGCTATTAGTTTAGCGAAATCTGCTTATGAAAGTACGAGAAAATTAGCTGAAGAAGTAAATAAATGTTTGTAGAAAAAGACCATGTAGTAATTTAAATGCTGTAGGAGAAATAGACTGCCTAAAAATTTAAACAAACGTTTGATTAAAAAAGCACAAACCTTTTTAAATAAAGGTTTGTGCTTTTTCATTAAAACATAATGGAAATTAAGAGCATTCCAATTCCGATAGAAGTGAATGTTGCAATTAGGCCTGGAATCATAAAGCTATGATTTAAAACATATTTACCAATGCCAGTTGTACCAGTGCGGTCAAAGTTAATTGCAGCAACGATTGTTCCATAGTTTGGAATGAAGAAATATCCATTTACTGCAGGGAACATCGCGATTAGTAATGCTGGTGGAATACCAAGAGATAGTCCAAGTGGCATTAAAGCACGTACTGTTGCTGCTTGGCTGTATAGTAAAATAGATAGAATGAATAATGCAATAGCAAATAGCCATGGTGCACTTGTCACTAAATGCTGAATGGATCCTTGAATCATATTTAAGTTTCCATTAAAGAAAGTATCTCCCATCCAAGCGATACCGAAAATAGCAACAACTGCTGTTGCACCTGCTTTAAAGACGTTACCAGACACAATGCTTTCTACATTTGGTTTACAGAAAATAATAATAAGAGCCGCGATAGTTAACATAACCATTTCAATTGTGTTCGGCATGGAAAGACGAGCTAACTTCCCATCAACTATCCATCCTGGACGAAGTGCTTCAAATGAACCAAGAAGTACGACAAGGAAAGTTCCTATTAGGAAAAGGATAACTGATAATTTAGCACCCTTTACACCTACAAATTCTTTTTTCTCTTCAAGCTTAGGAATCATTCCTTCTTTTAATCGTTTCAAGTATTCAGGGTCTTCATTTAATTCTTTTCCCATTTTACTAGCAACGAATGCTGCTAACATACAAGCAATGAAAGTAGAAGGAATACTCACTTTTAAAATATCTAATAAAGTGATTTTATAGTCAGCTAACATTGCTAAAAGAGCAACTGTTGCAGCTGAAATCGGGCTAGCTGTAATTGCTTGTTGAGAAGCGATTACGGCAATCGACATTGGGCGTTCCGGTCTAATCCCTGATTCACGAGAGACCTCTGCAATAACAGGAAGTACAGAATAGGCAACGTGACCAGTACCTGCACATAGTGTGAATAAATAAGTAACAATTGGAGCAAAAAAAGTAATACGCTTTGGGTTTTTTCGTAATGCTTTTTCAGCTAGATGAACAAGATAATCCATTCCCCCAGCAGCTTGCAAAGCACCAGCAGCTGTAATTACTGCTAAAATCATAAGCATTACATCGATAGGAGGCGCGGTCGGTTGTAAGTGGAAGACAAAAACGAGTATTGCCATACCAACTCCACCCATTACTCCTAAACCAACTCCGCCTAGGCGTGCACCAATAAAAATACAGAGTAACAGGGTAAGAAATTGTAGCCAAAACATGATAAACTACCTCCGAAATTCATTAGTTAAGATATATTCGAATAGTTTAATTTGTTTGAAAATTAAATGGGTATCCGAAAAAATCCCTATTATTTATACATTTTTTATTATATAACACAAAAAAAGTAACATTCACGTACTTTTTAAAATTATTTCGAAAAAATAATACATTGGAAATTTGTATTTATATCTCTAAATAAGTAGACATTTTAATATTTATGTTGTAACCTTTGATAGAGAATATATGATTCTCATAGAACTCCCATATCGTTCAACTCGTTCAGCGAGAAAGGCAAACTGATGGAAACATGAGGACGCAAAACTACAGGAGCTAAGGTCGAAAGGCTATGCTAGCCAGTTACCGGACGGATAGGGTTGGTCTTGACCAATGCGTTTTTCATTGGTCTTTTTTTGTTCTCGAACATATTGAGAAACATTTTTAAACAAAATATTCATATATTTTGTTTTTTTGTTTAGAATCATTAAGGAAGGTGGATATTAATGAAAAAATATTGGCATAAGTTATCGTTCCTTCAAAAGAACGTCTTATTAACTGTATTGGTTATTTTGACGCTTGTTGGAAGTATGGGCGCGTTAAGTTTCAACATGTTTCAAAATAGTATGATGTCTTTATTTGAAAGACAGTCTATTGAAACAGGAGATACGGTAATAAATCAATTAGACGCAGAATTAGTGAAAGATCTTGCGAAAGATCCTACAGCCCAAAGGGAGAAGAAGGAAAAGTTAAAAGAGCAATTAGATGAAGTGACAAAAGATTTAAAAAGTGTTGGACAAACGTATATTACGGGAGCAAAACCCAATGACAAACGAGAATTGCAAATCGTTGGTTTGACTACAGAGTTAACAAATGCAGTACCTGTAAAGCCAGGTGACTATTATGAACAACCAGCTCATTGGATGAAGGCATACGATAAAGTGATAGATACGAAAAAGGCACAAATGACAGAAGTATATGAAGATGAACTAGGCTCATGGGTGACAATATTAGAGCCCATTACGGATGGAGAAAAAAATATAGTCGCAATTGTTGCGGCAGATGTAGATGCTTCTGTTATTCCAGATACAAAGAAGAAATTTATGATGCAAGGTTTACTATTCATTTGTATTTCATTAGCTATTGCGACTGTTATTCAATTCTTTATTGTTCGTAATTCGTTAGCCCCATTAAAAGACCTAAGAGAGGGATTACGTAAAGTTGGTGAGGGTGATTTAAGTATTAAATTAAAAGAAAGACCAGATGACATTGGTATTATTAATACTTATTTCAATGCAACGATTGAGAAATTTAAAGGAATTATAGATAAAGTAAAACAAACTGCAGAGCAAGTTTCTTCTTCATCACAAGAATTATCGGCAAGCACTGAGGAAAACAGTATGGCAGTTCAAGAAATTGCAGGTTCCATGGAAGGTTTAAGAGTAGGAGCACAGTCTCAAGAAACTTCAGTACAACAATGCTTAGGAATTGTGCACGGAATGGAAAATAAGGTGGAAGAGATAACTGGGGCTGCGAAACTGGTTGCGGTTGCCTCAGAAGGTATGGAGCAACATTCAATTGAAGGTAATGAAGTAATTGGACAAATTATTAATCAAATGAATTTAATCCAAAATGCAGTAAAAGATTTATCTTCGATTATTTATTCCTTGGAAACAAGATCGAAGGAAATTAGTGATATCGTAACCGTAATTACAGGTATTTCAAATCAAACCAATTTACTTGCGTTAAATGCTTCTATTGAAGCTTCACGTGCTGGAGCTGCTGGAAGAGGGTTTGCAGTTGTTGCTGATGAAGTACGCAAATTAGCGGAGCAAACTGAAACATCAGCGAAAGATATAGCTAAATTAATTGGGGAAACACAAGCTGAAGCTGAAGAGGCTGTAGTTTCAATGCAAAAAGGTTCAAAAGAAGTAGAATCTGGAATTACTCTTGTTCAAAGTAGTGGTGCGTTCTTCGAGAAAATTTCAAAATCAGCACATTCTGTTACGGACCAAGTTAAGGCGGTTTCTAGCAACTCAGGTGATATTTTGCAAAATAGCCAAAATATTGTCCAAGTTGTAAATGAACTATCACATATTGCAAATACGTATGCGAATAGTAGTGGTAATATTGAAGAGAGTATGAAAGAACAGGAAATGTCAGTACAAGATATTGCAGAATTAGCTACTTCTTTAAGCTGGCTTGCACAGGAGCTGCAAGAGTTAATCGGAGAATTTAAAAGTTAATAGAGTAATATAAGGTGCAGAGTTAATCTGCACCTTTATCTCTTTAATTGATAATTATATATCTATATTTAAGGATGTTGTAGTGTGATTTTAATCATCGGGGGAATATGTCCTCCAATGATTAAAATTTCATTTTTATATTATGGAGAGTGAGAGGATTTAGTATGAGTATTTTTTTAAAACGTTCATATGTGGAGAGGTATGAACAATTTTCGCAACAAAATTATGAACCATTTATGATACCAAAAGATATTCAAGTAAATGAATATAGTCAAATGAAAATTAAGGATATACAATCATTTGAACAAAATAAATTAGATTTAATCGCAGCTACTTTTGTATGGATATATCATGTTAGTAATGAAAAGCGTATAGTGATTCCTTATTACATGGGACATGATAGTTATCCGTTATGTATTACAATTGAACAAGAACTTTCTTATGAAGAGCTAAGGATAGAGATTAATGATCAAATCCTGCAGTTAGAAAGTATGGAAGAAGTACGAAAGATATTGTTACAATATGATGAAGAAAAATGGGGGAAACCTGCAGTTACAGTAGGAAAAGAAAATAGAAATAGTCAATTAAACTTTATTGAATTAAAGGATAGTTGTTTTGAAGTTTTTTATAATGAAAAGCAATTGAAAGAGGAAACAGCACGTCGCTATATAAAGCAAATTCAGTATGTAATTCAGCAAGGTATAAAAAAAGAGACGCAATGTGTTGTAGATATGAATATTATTACAGAAGAAGAATTAGTGATATATAAAGAAATAAATGACACAGAAGTGCTATACCCGAATAAAAGTATTGCGGATATGTTTTATGAAACAGTAAGGGAATTTTCAAAGCGTATAGCTTTATCTTCGGTGGAGGGAACATTAACATATGAACAACTAAATAAAAAAAGTAATAAAATTGCTCACATGTTACTACATCATGGGGTGAAACAAGGTGATTATGTCGGTATCTTTATGAAGCGAAGTATTGATACGGTAGTCAGTATATTAGCAGTTTTAAAAACAGGTGCAGCATATATTCCGATTGACCCAGATTATCCAGCAAATCGCGTGCAATATATTCTTGAAGATAGCCAAGCAAAATTAGTTTTAACGAAAGAAGCGAAAGTACCGTTTGAGGATATTCGAGAATTATCTCTTTACGATATTGAACAGTTTTCAGAAACAGATGTGAACGTGGCAATTGATCTTGATGATATCGCATATATGATCTATACATCTGGTTCTACGGGAAATCCGAAAGGAACAATGCTTGCACACCGCGGAGTAGTAAATTTATGTACATGGATGCAAAGGCATTATGAATTAAGTGAAGAAGATATTTTCGCACAGTTTCCTTCATTTAGTTTCGACGCATCTATTTGGGAGTTATTCGCGTCATTATTCTGTGGTGGAAATATATATGTGTTATTGGATGAACAAAGACTTTCGGTAGAAGCTTTTGCAAATGTAATTTATAAAGCAAAGGCAACATCTATTTTAGGCTTAGCTACAATTTTTCTACAACAAGTAGCAACATATCTTCCAGATGAAAGTAAGTACAAGCTCGATTCATTAAAGAGGATTGCAGTTGGTGGAGAAATGCTTACTGCTGAAGTGGTGAAACTATGGCGTGAGAGAATTGGAACTCACGTTCAGTTAAATAACGCGTATGGCCCGACAGAATGTACAATTACAACAACGACATATCCAATTCCAGTGGAGTTAAATGATAAACTTGCTAGTATCCCAATCGGGAAGCCAGCGGATAATTATAAAGTTTGGATATTAAATGACAATATGAAGCTTTGTCCAATTGGTATTCCAGGAGAATTATATATAGAGTCAGTAGGTTTAGCAAAAGGTTACTTTAATAAGCCGGAAAAAACAGAAGAAGTATTTATTCCACATCATAAAAAACACAATAGTAAGATATATAAAACAGGTGATATTGTTAAAATATTGGAAGACGGAAATATTGAGTTTTTACATCGTAAAGACAATCAAGTAAAAATTAGAGGACATCGAATTGAACTGGGTGAAATCCAAAATACAATTGCAAAATATGAAATGGTAAAAGATGCAGCTGTATTTACGAAGAAAAGTGAAGAAGGTAGTCATTACTTAGTTGCTTTCTATACAACTAGTAATGAAGTTGCTATGGAAAATTTAATACATGATTTAAGAGAACAATTACCAGATTATATGGTACCTTCTAAATTAATTTATATTAATGAACTGCCACTTACACCGAATAAAAAGGTTGATTTGAAGCGATTAGCACAACTAGAAGCAGACTATGAACCAATTCGTTTACAAGAATATATTGCACCATCTACTGAAATGGAAAAAAAAATAGCGAAAGCTTGGATTGATGTATTAGGAATCTCGAAAATTGGCGTTCATGATGATTTCTTTACAATTGGTGGGCATTCATTGAAAGTATTACGAGTTTTAACTTTATTGAAAGAAGACTTCCCATATTTAACAATTCAAGACTTCTTCCAGGAACGAACGATATATGGGTTAGCGCAAATTCAAAGAGAATTAAAAATTGAGGAAGAAGAAGTATTCCGTGAATATAAAGTAATTCATGAGCCAGAGCCAATTTCCCGTATAAATGAAGTGACAAACAGAAAAGTTTCAAATATCTTTTTAACGGGAGCTACAGGCTATTTAGGTTCACATATATTGTACGAATTATTAAAAGATACAACAGCACATATTTATTGCTTAGTAAGACCGACGCAAGATATACAACAAAGAATTGTTAATACATTAACAAATTACTTTAAAGATATAAGTCAAGAATGGTTGCAACGCATAACAGCAGTACCTGGTGATCTTGGGGCAGAGTATCTTGGTATGGATGAGGATAAATTTAAATTTATTCGCTCCAAAGTTGATACGGTGATTCATTGCGGTGCAGATGTAAGACATTTTGGAGATGTAGCCCAGTTTGAAAATGTGAATGTGCAAGGAACGAGTCGTATGTTAGCCCTAGCGGAAGAGGGAGCGACATTCCACTTTATTTCAACAATTGGTATTCCAATAGAATTAGCAATAGAGCAATGGGAAACATATGTAGAAACAGGTGATTTTAATTACGATGTAGAGTTAGAGAATGTGTACTCTGATAGCAAATTACAGGCAGAAAACCTTGTTCGTAAAGCGATACAAGAGGGTGTCCGTGGAAATATTTATCGTGCAGGTAACTTAGCGTGTCATTCAGAGACAGGTGTATTCCAACAAAATATCGAAGGAAACGCATTCTATCGTCTTATTAAAGCGATGCTACTCATTGGACAAGCTCCTAATGTGAAATGGGGAATCGATTTCACACCAATTGATTTTGCTAGTAAATCAATTGTAACGTATGTACAAGATTCACAAATAGATGGAGAAACGTTGCATATCTGTCATCCACATCAAATTGAGTTTGAACAATTTATACAGCTAATTGAGGAATGTGGATACAATCTTGAAATAGTTCCACTTTCACAATATATAAATAAGGGTCTTATGTTAGCGAAGGAAGATGAAGTAGTAGCAGAATTAATTGCTTCTCAAGTTGCGGGAGATGGAGCGCAGCAATCTGAAATTGTAATGGGTACGCGTAGAACGAATGAATGGATTAAGAAAAAAGAATTGGTAGTACCAGCGATTAATAAAGAATTTATACAGCAGTTATTAGCTCATGGTGAAAAAGTTGGATATTTTCCAAAAGTAATGAAATGATTATGCATGCTTTTGTTTGTTCAATAAAATAAATCATGCTACAATGAAAACGAATTAAGGACCGGGGAGCCAATTGGCTGAGAGGATGTAAGTAAACATCGACCCTCAACCTGATCTGGATAATGCCAGCGTAGGGAGTTACTTAAAGTGATGTAGCATATGTTATTCTATAATAACTTGCATACAAGGCTTTCCTACGCAGTAGGAAAGCCTTTTCTTGTTTTTGAAATTTAATTTTATAAGGGGGATTTTATTATGTCACAACAAGTTACAATGTCATTTTCAGTAGTACCACAAGCGAAAACGAAAGATGTATATTCTGTTGTCGATAAAGCAATTGAGGTTGTACAACAATCGGGAGTTCGTTATGAAGTAGGGGCAATGGAAACAACGCTGGAAGGAGAATTAGATGTACTTCTTGATGTCGTTAAACGTGCGCAACAAGCTTGCGTCGATGCTGGAGCAGAAGAAGTGATTACTTCTATTAAAATCCATTATCGCCCAAGCACTGGTGTAACGATAGATGAAAAGGTTTGGAAGTACCGTGATGAATATGAAAAACCAGAAGCAATCTAAACTTATTACAACTATTTGGCTTATCCTTCTCATTGCGATATGGGAAGGATCTGTTTCATTATTTAAAATCGAACCGTGGATTTTACCAAAGCCTTCTGCCATTGTTCAAGAGTTAATTGGGATGAAAGACTTACTATTACCAAATACGATGCAAACGCTGCAGGAAGTTATAATTGGACTATTCTTTGCAATTTTACTGGGGACGAGCATCGCAATTATTATGGACGTTATACCTTTATTTCGTATTTTAATAAATCCATTGCTCGTTATTTCGCAAACAATTCCAATCGTTGTACTTGCACCGCTATTTATTATTTGGTTTGGATATGGGATGTTGCCGAAAGTAATGGTAGTCATCCTCGTTTGTTTCTTCCCAATTGCGCTTAGTATTTTAGAAGGTTTTCAAACAGTAGATAAAAACATGTTGAAGCTGTTACAAACAATGAAGGCGACGAAATGGCAAGTTTACCAGAAAGTAAAGTTTCCAGCAGTGCTCCCATACTTTTTCTCAGGTTTAAAAATTGCAGTTACATATAGCGTAATGGGGGCAATTATCGGAGAATGGCTCGGTGCAAGTGAAGGGTTAGGGGTTATGCTTACGAGGGCTACAAAATCCTTTTTGACTGCCCGAGTATTTGGTGTTGCAGCCATCATCGTCATGGTGACATTATGCCTGTATTTTATCGTAGAGTTTATGGCAAGAATAACAGCACCATGGATATATAGAAAGGACGGCAGAAAATGAAAAAAGGTTTAAAAGTTATGTTAGCTGCCTTATTAGCAGTAGGTGTGGCTGGATGTAATCCGGCGAAGAAAGAAGAAAGTGCAAGTAAAGATCAAAAAGTAAAAGTAGTATTAGATTGGTTTCCAAATACGAATCATACTGGCTTATATGTAGCACAAACGAAAGATTATTACAAAAAGCAAGGATTAGATGTAGAAATTATTCAACCAGGTGACAATGTAACAGCAGAGCAAATGATAGCATCAGGAAAAGCTGACTTCGCAATAAGCGCACAAGAAAATGTAACGTTAGCTCGTGTGGAAGGGATTCCTGTTGTGTCTGTAGGAGCGATTATTCAGCATAACACTTCAGCGTTTGCATCGCTTAAGAAAGATAATATGACGTCACCGAAAGAGTTTGAAGGTAAACGTTACGGCGGCTGGGGAGGACCAGCAGAAGAAGCGACATTAAAGACTATTATGGATAAACATCAAGCTGATTTTAATAAAGTTGAAAAAATCATCTTAGGACAAACAGATTTCTTTAAATCGATCGGCCGTGATGCAGATTTCGAATGGATTTATTACGGTTGGGATGGTATTGAAGCGAAGCGTCAAGGAAAAGAGTTAAATACGATTATGGTGAAGGACTTAGATCCAGCGCTTGATTTCTATAGTCCTGTTATTATTACGAGTGAAAAACATACGAAGCAAGATAAAGACTTTGTGAAAAAGTTTATGAGTGCAACGACAGAAGGTTATAATTTTGCAATTAAGGAACCGAAAGAAGCTGCTGATATTTTAATTAAAGCTGTTCCAGATGTAAATAAAGATTTAGTTCAAGAAAGTCAAAAATGGTTAAGTACGAAGTATCAAGATGATGCTAAAGCATGGGGAGTACAGAAGGAAGAAATTTGGACAAATTACATGAATTTCTTATATGACAACAAAGTTATTAAAAAGAAAATTGATGTAAAAGACGCTTTTACAAATGAATTCCTTCCAAGTGAAAAATGAGCGGATTACAAATAAAAAATATAGTGAAATCTTTCGATGGAAAGAATGTATTAGAGAATATTAGTGCTTCTATACAAGAGGGAGAGTTTGTTTCCTTTGTAGGCCCGAGTGGTTGCGGGAAAAGCACATTATTAAATATGATTGCAAATGTTGAAAATCCAACAAGTGGGAACGTAACATATAACGATAAGCAAGTACAAGAGCAAGATGTTGTCAGTTATATGCCGCAACAAGATTTATTACTACCGTGGCGATCGGCTTTGCAAAATATCGTTCTACCATTGGAGATTGAAGGGAAACCGAAAAAACAAAGGTTAACAGAAGGAATGGAAGCATTAAAGCAGTTTGAGTTAGATGAATATGCAAATCATTATCCAGATGAATTGTCTGGTGGGATGCGCCAAAGAATTAGTTTTCTTCGCACATACTTATGTGAAAAGCCAATTATGCTGCTTGATGAGCCTTTTGGAAAGTTAGATGCATTTACGAAAATGGAAGTACACAGTTGGCTTTTAAATTCTTGGCATCAAGAAAAGCAAACAATTGTTATGGTTACACATGACTTAGATGAAGCGATTTTACTTTCGGACCGTGTATTTATTTTATCTCAAAGGCCAGCCTCGATAGTGGGAGAGGTACAAGTGAAATTGCCTCGGCCACGAACGATGGATATGTTAACATCACTCGAATTAAAAAAGGATAAGGAAGAGATTTTAAGTGTATTAGCTCCTTATATGAAGAAATAGAAAAAGTCTCTTAACAGTTTGTATTATAATTGCTGTTAAGAGACTTTTTTTAGAATATGAAAAAACGGAGAAGGAACAAAAGAAAAAATAGAGAATAGAATATAACAGAGTAGTTTATACTCTTAATATAACAAATGTTAAAGGAGTGAAAGGATAAAATGACTTTATCAACTGTTCTTCAAATGGTTTTAGCTTGATACGGGAGAAGTCTGCCCATTTTTTAAGATTAAGCTAAATTGAAGACAGCAGGTAAAGAACCTTAATCCTTTTTTACGATAATATGTAATGGGTAAGGTGTATTCACCTTACCCATTTTTATATGCACAATTAAATAAGGTTTCATACTGTTGGTCTCTCTATTTAGCTTATGGACGATAAGTAAAGGAGAGAAAAAAATGAGTATATTAACAGTAGAAAATTTAAGTCATTCGTATGGTGAGAAAACCATCTTATATAATGCATGCTTTCGATTATTAAAGGGGGAGCATGTTGGGTTAGTAGGGAAAAATGGGATTGGAAAATCAACACTGTTAAAAATTTTAACAGGAGAACTTATACATGATGATGGGAACATTGAATGGTTTCCACATGTGAAGGTTGGATTTTTACAGCAGCATATAGATTTACAAGAAGGGATAACAATTGAAGGATACTTGCAAAGTGCATTTTCTAGCTTGTATGTGATTGAATACGAAATGTTAAAAATTGCAGAAGAGATGGCTGGAGCAGTAGAAGTAGAAAAATTGTTAGTAAGGTATGGAGAGTTACAAACTATATTGGAAAACTCCAATTTTTATCAAATTCATACAGAAATTGAAGAAGTGGCAATTGGTTTAGGGTTGTTTGAAATAGGATTGGAAAAGGATGTTTCAAAGTTAAGTGGAGGACAGCGGACAAAGTTATTATTAGGAAAGCTTCTTCTAGAAAAAGCTGATGTTTTATTGCTAGACGAACCAACAAATTATTTAGATACAGCACATATAGAATGGTTGCAATCGTACTTGAAACTGTATGAAAAAGCCTATATTATCATTTCGCATGACGAAGTATTTTTGAACAATATTACGAATGTCATTTACCATCTAGAAGAACGGAAAGTTAAGCGGTATGTAGGAGATTATGAAAAGTTTTTACAAAGTTATCAATTGCAAAGGAAACAATTACAATCGGCGTATGTGAAACAACAAAAAGAAATTGCTCAGTTAGAAACATTTATTCAAAAAAATAAAATTCGAAAAGCAAAACAGGCAAAAAGTCGAGAGAAAGTATTGGAGAAAATGCAAAGGGTTGAAAAGGTTAACAATGTACCTCGGTCTCGTTTTATTTTTACTGTTTATAATGAGCCAGTAAGTCGTATATTACAAGCTGAGAAACTAAGAGTAGGCTATAGTGATCCGTTATTTCCAGAATTGAATTTACAAGTGAAAAAAGGAGAAAAGATAGCTATTGTTGGTCATAATGGTATCGGAAAAACGACGATGTTAAAAACGTTATTAGGTCAAATAAATCCGCTAAGCGGTTCAATTTTTATTGGGGAACGAGTAAGTCCTGCTTATTTTGCACAGGAAGAGTTTGCTCCAGAAATAACACCATTAGAGAAAGTTTGGACAGAACGACCAGATATGACAAAGAAAGAAGTGCGCCAAGCATTAGCGAAGTGTGGATTGAAAGAAGAACACGTGTTAAAACCTATTCGTTTATTAAGCGGTGGAGAACAAACGAAAGTGCGCTTATGTGAACTTATCGTAACGAAAAGCAATGTTTTAATTTTAGACGAACCGACTAATCATTTGGATGTAGAAACTAAGATGGCTTTACAGGAAGCTTTACAACAATACAAGGGAACAGTTTTAATTGTCTCACATGAACCTTCTTTCTATGAATCGTGGATAACAAAAGTATGGAATATAGAAGATTGGAACGCTGAGCAATAATTATAAAGAAAAGGCATNNATGCCTTTTCTTTATAATTAACATGATTTTCGAGAACTCTTACATGAGAATTGTATGAAGAAGCACTCTTATGGTGCGCTTATAAGCGTGCTTTTTCTTTTATTATGTTTATATTTATAGTAATATTAAAGCCTTTCCCTAATAGGAAACTATCTTTCTTTGTATATATAGATAGTTTGAAATGGAATAAAAACAATTCCTATATGTAAAGGATAATCTGGATATTATAGGAAGACAATAGAAATTAAAGGAAATTCATGTAAACTTCAAATGAACTTCATATAAACTTCATATTAGAAATTAAATATTAAATATAAATATAATAAGTTATTATTATATTTATGATTTTTCGCAAAATTAAAAGTTTGAATTTAGGAGGTATTGTTCAAACCTAAATTCAAACTTTAGTGAAATAATTAATTGATATTACGTCTAGTTTTCGCTAATGACGGCATTTAAAAGTTCGGCAGGATTGCCTGTTCCTGCACCACCAATTGTAATAGATCCACCAGGAGGAATTTCGCCATTCCATCCTGCGTTCGTAATTACATAATGATTATTTGTTTTACTACTAATTTTAGAATCCCAAACTTGTGTTAAATTGCCGCTATAATCAAATTCTAATTTCCAATTTTTAATAGGAGCCGTTCCATTATTTTTGATTATAATTGAGAAGTTATAACCGCTGCCCCAATTCGAAGTGACTGAAAATGTAGCAGTGCCATTTCCGTTAGGAGGTGTCGTATTAGCTTCATCCGTTTTGACAGTAAGAGCAGTAGGTTTTGATTTATTTCCAGCAGCATCTTTGGCAATTACTGAAAATGTGTATTCCGTATTAGGCTTTAAGTTTTTAATTGTAATGCTATTTGTTGTTGTACTCCATTTCTCTTCTCCGGCAGTAATTTCGTATTCAGTAACGCCTACGTTATCAGTGGATACAGTCCAGTTTAATTGAACTGAGCTTGAAGTTTTATTCGTAACTACAATGTTTTTAACGTTCGTTGGTGGCTCAGTATCTTTTTGACTAATAGGTCCACCAAGTAGTTCTTTTACTAGCGTATCAAGTAATTTTGGACCACTACAACTATATTTTGGACTTGTACGGCAATCCCCGCTTAGTTCCCAAAACATTGCTCCACTTAAACCTTTCGTCTTTATATAGTCTGTTTTATATTTCATAGATTCGTTGTCATCGTAGCTAATAAATGTGCCTGTAGTCGCATTATATAAATAAGGTACTTTAGCTGTGTCATTCCAGTAGCGTACAAAACCATTTTTATTAACGTAATTGGCTGCTAAATCGCCGTAATCATACACACCTGTGTCACCGGTAGAATAATCATCCCAAGTACCCTTAGAAGCAAGTTTTCCGTCACTACCTGGTTTGCAAGGTTGATATTGTCCGTTATTTTCTTTGCCGCAACTTTTCCAACCACGTCCGTAAAAAGGTACGCCTAATACTAGTTTATCCACTGGAACACCTTCATTTGTATAAACGTCTATAGCACCATCTACGTAGAATTTCGTATCTGCTGCTGGGTCATTTGGATCCTTGTATAGAGCTGCATTATGATTAGAAGTAGCTTCCCATCCGCCGTGGAAATCATATGTCATAATATTAATCCAATCGAGTATTTGAGAAATTTTCTTTAGCTCTGTATGATCAGCGTAGCGTTGGCTTGCGCCTGACGCAATTGTTAGTAAATATTGTTTACCATCTTCTGCACCAGCTTTAGTTAATGCATTTCGAACATCTTGAAGGAGTAGGGTGAAGTTTTGCTTATCTTCAGGACGATAACTACCACCAGGAATCGTTTCAACGCCTGGATATTCCCAGTCTAAATCCACACCATCAAACCCATATTCGCGAAGAAAAGCTACTGTAGATTTAGCAAATACTTTTCTTGTTTTTTCATCAGCGGCCATATCAGAAAAGCGGTTAGACCAAGTCCAGCCACCAACGGAAATAATTGTTTTTAAGTGAGGAGATTTAGCTTTTAATCGTTTCAGTTCCCCGAAATTTCCGCAGCGGGCATATTTATCGCAATCTTCCCAAGTTGTCCCTGAGCCAGGATAAGATTTGGTAACATCAGCCCATGGTTCACCGAGTACGAGAGTACCATTAGGAACCTCTTTATTTTGCAGTGGTACACCAGATTCTTTACAGTTCCACGTTTGTTTATTTGGATTATCAGGATGAGTAGAAGGGTTTCCGTGTTTTCCATTCCAACAAATATCCGCGAAAGCATAGTTAAGGTGAGTAAGTTTTGATGCATCAATGTCTGCAACTTGGTAATTACGTCCGTAAATGCCCCACGAAGGAAAGTACCCAACAATTTTTTGACTTTGTTTTGGTGAATCTGCTAATGCGAGATTTGGAGTAATAAAATTTGTGAGAAAAAGAGGTAAGAACAGTAGTAGAGATAGTAATAGCAGTGTGAATTTTTTAGACCTCATAGCCATTTCTCCTTTCAAAATAAAAGATATATTTAAAGGCATACGCCAATAAATCAAAATGAATCTAGACGTATGAAACGTCTAGATAAAATGATCAGACATCACGAAGTCTATACAAGGGAGCTGGGGGTGATTAAATCGTAACAAATGTAAGATTTAGTGTAAACGCTTTATTGAGTTAAAAAAGACTTTCTCAATACAAAAAGGCTTGAATACAAACTACATATGAAAGCGAAAGATCGGTAAGGGAGGAAATAGCTCATTATAAATAAATTTGAGAAAAAATTGTATGAAGCCAATCATTAATGACGTAGCAAGATGAGAAAATATCATGTAAAATAATAGTAAAAATATGTAAAGGAGGGGATAGTGTGGATGTGTTTTTGAGCATTGCTGAAGAAAAAATTCGACAAGCAATACGGAATGGGGATCTCGATAATATTCCGGGACAAGGAAAACCACTACAATTAGAAGATCTTTCAATGGTACCTCCAGAGCTAAGGATGAGTTATAAAATTTTAAAAAATGCGGGAATGATTCCACTAGAAATGGAATTACAAAAGGATATATTAAAAATAGAGGATCTAATTGCTTGCTGTTATGATGGAGAAGAGAGAAAAAATTACAAGAAGAGTTAACAACAAAAACATTGCGTTTTCAGCAGTTAATGGAAAAGAGAAAAATGAAAGATAGTTCAGCATTTCGTATGTATCAAGATAGAGTATTTCATAAATTGCGTTAAGAGGGATAAGATGAATAAATTTGAAACGATAGAAGAATTAGCGACATATATTGAAGAACAACCATTAGTACTTCTGTTTATTAAAACGGAAAATTGTGGTGTTTGTGATGTCATGTTAAGGAAAGTAAATTACGTATTAGAGAATTATGATTACGTAGAGAAAATTGAGATATTACTACAAGACATGCAGGAGGTTGCGGGACGATATGCAGTATTTACAGGACCGACAATTTTATTATTTCATAATGGAAAAGAGATTCTTCGCGAATCGCGCTTTATTTCACTGAAGAATCTAGAAAAAATCATCCAATTATTCGAAGATTAAGGGAGGGCTCTATATGGAATTTATTATTATAATACTAGTATTTGTTGTAATTGGGACAATTGTAACAGCAGCTCGATCGAACAAAAAGAAAGTAAACTTGACGAAACAAAATAACATACATAATTCATCTAATAGCTCATCGCCATTATTTTTCTTTGCTGGATCGGATAATGATAGCTCGCATGATGGCGGTTCACATGATTGTGGAGGATCTTTTGGTGGAGATAGTGGAGGCAGCTGCGGTGGCGGTGATTGATGAAAATGCGCCTTATATAGGCGTATTTCTTTTTAAACAAACGTTTGATTAGTTGGCTTACATATGCATAAAAACAGTTAAACAAACGTTTGATTAATGTTTTGAACATACTAAGGGGAATGGAAATGGGAAGGGAACCGAAAGTGAAAAACAAAGGGAAAGTAGTATTATTTTTATTGGTTGCGGGAGGGATGTTTCTCGTCAAACTAGGATTTAAATTTGGAACAATACATATGATTCGAACTTGGTTTGAAAATACGTTTTCGTAAATAAAGAATATAGCCTCTTGCGATAGAGGTTTTTTATTTGTTATTATTAGACTGAACGGTCGGTTTAGTGAGGTGTAAATATGAGAAGAAGCGCAGAAGAAATAAAGAAAGAAATTGCATATAAAGCAGAAAGTCTGTTTTCACAAAAAGGCTATGCAGCTACATCCATGGAAGACATATGTGAAATTACAGAGCGAAGTAAAGGAAGTATTTATTACCACTTTAAAAGTAAAGAAGAATTATTTTTATTTGTAGTGAAACAGCATACGTATGATTGGATTGAGAAATGGAATGAAAAAGAGAAGTTGTATAGTACTAGTACTGAGAAATTATATGGCTTTGCAGAATATCATGTAGAGGATATACAACAACCTATTTCTAATGCAATAGAAGAATTTTCTATGAGCCAAGTTGTAAGCAAAGAGATTTTGAATGAAATGCTAGCTTTAACAAGAGAATCATATGTTATTTTTGAGAAATTAATTGAAACAGGTATACAATCTGGAGAGTTCCGTGAAGATAATACTCGTGATCTTATGTATATTGTGAACGGATTATTATCAGGGCTTGGAGTGCTTTACTACGAATTAGATTATAAAGAGTTAAAACGTATTTATAAAAAGGCAATAGATGTATTGTTAAATGGAATGGCAGCTGAATAATAAGTCAGTTGCTTTTCTTACAAAACAAATTAGACCGAACGGTCGGTTTGTGAAAGGGGAATGAAAATGAACGCTTTATTTAAAAACAGAGCATTTATGCTCGTTATGGCATCTGATATTTTACAACAATTTGCAATCTGGATTAGAAATATGGCTCTTTTGTATTTCATCATGGAGCGAACGAATAATGATCCAGTTTCAGTGTCGCTATTATCTGTCATGGAATATGCACCTATCTTTATATTCTCGTTCATTGGTGGTGCATTAGCAGATCGTTGGAATCCGAAAAGAACAATGGTTGCTGGAGATGTGTTAAGTGTACTGTCTATTATAGGAATTGTCTTATTGTTAAAGGTTGATTACTGGCAGGCAATATTTTTTGCAACACTTGTTTCCGCAATTGTAGGTCAGTTCTCTCAGCCGTCATCGTCCCGTATATTTAAGCGCTATGTAAAGGAAGAACAGGTAGCAAGTGCTATTGCATTTAATCAAACATTACAGTCCTTATTTATGATTTTTGGGCCAGTTGTAGGATCAATTGTGTATACACAACTCGGCTTATTTACATCACTATATAGCTTAATCATTTTATTTTTGTTATCTGCTATCGCTCTTTCATTTTTACCGAAATGGGTTGAACAAGAAGAAGTGACAAGAGATTCATTAAAAAATGATATAAAAGAAGGATGGAAATACGTTCTTCACACGAAAAATTTACGCATGATTACAATCACTTTTACAATTATGGGTTTAGCTGTTGGATTAACGAATCCATTAGAAGTATTCCTTGTAATTGAACGTTTAGGCATGGACAAAGAAGCTGTTCAATATTTAGCAGCAGCTGACGGAATAGGTATGTTAATCGGTGGTATTGTTGCTGCAGTTTTCGCTTCAAAAGTGAATCCGAAAAAGATGTTTGTATTCGGTATGGGCATATTAGCGATGTCGTTTTTAGTAGAAGGGCTATCTACATCATTTTGGATTACTAGTTTCATGAGATTTGGAACAGGTATTTGTTTAGCTTGTGTTAATATCGTTGTCGGTACGCTTATGATTCAACTTGTACCAGAAAATATGATTGGAAGAGTAAATGGGACGATTTTACCACTGTTTATGGGGGCAATGCTAATTGGAACTTCACTAGCTGGAGGATTAAAGGAATTAACTTCACTAGTTACTGTATTTTGTATAGCAATGTCACTTATTTTATTAGCAATAGGACCGGTTTTACGTATGCAAATAAAGAAAGAAGATGTTGTGAATCGAGAGGAAATGACGAATTCATTGGTTTCGAAATAGCTATTGTAAGGGGGCAGAACTGCTCCCTTTTTTCATGGCAATCTTTTGACAATAAAATGTCCCAACTATATACTGATGATGTAAAAATGATTTTACAGGTTAGGAGAAATAGTGTGAAAAATCAAATCTATGAATTACGCACTGAAAATAATATTTCACAAGGCGCATTAGCTGATAAATGTAGGGTTTCTAGACAGACGATAAATGCAATTGAGAATAATAAATATGATCCAAGCTTAGCGTTAGCATTCCGTTTGGCTGAAGTATTAGGAACAACTGTTGATAAACTATTTTTATATAAGCTGTAGAGTCTTTAATTGTAAGGCGTTATCGCTATAAGAAAAAGATCCCCTTCTCGTATGAAGAGGATCTTTTTCTTATAGCGTTTTAGTTTTTGGAGTAGGTGATGTAACGGATGTAGCATTTTCAGGGACTTTAGTTAATAAAAATCCACCGATAATAAACAATACAATAATACTAAGAACACCAGCGTTCGTTTTTCCTGTTAATTGCGTTGTAACACCGACTAATACTGGGCCCATAATTGCGGCGAACTTGCCAAAGATATTATAAAATCCGAAGAATTCATTAGCAGATTCTTTTGGTACTAGTTTTGCAAAGTATGAGCGACTTAGTGCTTGAATACCACCTTGAGATGTAGCAACTAGCATTGCTAAAATCCAAAAATCAAGTGTCGTTTTTAAGAAATAGGCATATGTGCAAATTATGATATAAATAATGATACCGACATATAGCATTTTTTTACCAGTAAATGTTTCGGATAGTTTTCCATATAGTAAAGCAAATGGACAAGCGACAATTTGTGTTACAAATAATATGATTAATAGATTAGTTGCACTGATACCGAGATCGGTTCCGTAAGCTGTAGACATCGTAATAATTGTATCGACTCCGTCAATATAGAAAAAGTAAGCGATTAGAAACATAAATACAGTTTTATATTCTTTAATATTTTTAAAAGTAGCAGCAAGACGTTTGAAGCTCATTCTAATCGGTCTTGGATGACGCTCAATATAGTGTGTTTGCTCTACGTTTTTAAGCATTGGAATTGTAAATAACCCCCACCAAAGAGCTGTTATCGCAAAGGAAATTTGACTAGCAATGCCGACTGATAAGGGAATAGTTCCTTTTTGAGAAAGAATAATAAGAGCAATACACCCGATAAAAGGAATCGTACTTCCAATATAACCCAATGCAAATCCTCTTGTAGAAATTCGGTCCATTCTATCTTCAGAAGTAACATCTACTAAAAATGCATCATAGAAAATGTTTGCTCCAGCAAAACCGACTAATGCGAGCATATAGCATCCTAGTAATAAGTACCACTGAGATGTTGGGACAACTGCTAGCATACTTGTAAATACGATACCAAGTCCGAAGAAGAATGTGAAAAATCGTTTTTTAAATCCTTTATAATCAGCAACTGTGCCGAGAATAGGAGCAAGTATAGAAATTAAAAGTGTAGCGAACGAATTTGCATATCCCCAATAAGCTGTTGAAGTTGCCCCAGATAAACCGGCTTCTTTTGCAGCTGCTTTAAAATAAATCGGAAATAATGCAGTTGTAATGACGAGCGAGTACACCGAGTTCGCCCAATCGTATAATATCCAGCTTTTTTCTTGTCTGGACATTTTTTTCATATAGTGTTCCCCCTTAAATTTGTTCTACTAACAGTGTACAAAAATAAAAATTATAAAAAGAGAAACAGTGATGATTTTTACAGAACTTTTACATATATACAGAGTTCTTTACAATTGAAGTAAATCCTCTACAATTGCTCCGTCCGTTTCACCGAGATGCAAACCAAGTAACCTAGCGATAGTTGGACCTTCATCAATAAGTCTCATATGCGGGATTGTCACACCGCTTTTTATACCTTTTCCAGCAGCTATAAAAATTGTTTCATAGTTAGGTTTTGTCGGAGAGTAACCATGAGTTCCAAATGTATATTTTTTACTAGAAGTAACATCTTTTTTTGTAATTTCTTTTATAAAGTCGCCTGTATGATTTTCAGTAAAATAATATCCTTCTTGTGCTTCTAGCATAAATAAACAATTACCATCTGCACCGCAGTCTTTCACAGCTTCATCATGAAGTATAAATTCAATTCCATTCTGTTTATTTTGTAGCAGTTCTTCAAGGAGTAGTTGTACTTCTCGAATTGTATCCGTATCATTTTTGTCTTTCACATATACATAGGCAGATCCGTCGCAACTTTGACAATAGGCTTTCCAGTCTGCTAATCTCCCTTTTTTATTTATAGATACAAGGCCTTTTTGTTGGAATAGCACATTTAATTGAATTGCTTTGTTTTCACTTAAGGCGCTATGATCGCCAAGGGCAATAATTGTACTTTCGTCGTATAGTCCACTTTCTTTTAATGCATGAATAATCTTTCCTAGACGTTCGTCGTGCCTATGTATTGCAGCTATTGTTTCGTTAGATTCAAAGCCATGATAATGTCTTTGCGTATCTAAATCAGTGAAATGTACGAACATAACATTAGGCTTTTTCGTCTGAATGGTGTGTACGGCAGAGGCGAGGACGAAATCATCCAGCTCAGGTTGTGATAAGCCATTTCTTATATGGCCGAAGCGCCGATTTAAATCTAATTGATATAGCGGACTACCGCTAAATAATGAAACGAAAACTTGATTTTGCCATGGTCTATTTGGAAAGATTTCTGGTAAATTGTAATCAATATTTGCTCTGCCGGTAACAGGCCAAAGAAGGGCTGCTGTCGTTAATTTTGCTTTATGTGCTTCATCGTATAAAGTTGTTCCTTTAATGGACTTTCGGTACCAATGCCAATCAGGTGACTCGCGTCCTGGTTGAAGTAATGTATTGCTAATAACGCCGTGCTTGTTAGGGTAATTACCGGTTACGATTGTTGAGTGGCTTGGATATGTTACAGAAGGATAAATTGGTTCTACTTTTTCAACAACCGTGCCCTTTTTTATTAGAGATTGGAAATGAGGTAATTTTTGTAGTATAGGAAAATCTAATGCTGATAAACAGTCGAATGATAAAATAATGACACGATTCGTTAATGCTTTATCCATAAAGCAATCCTCCTAATTATATGAAACCTATTCTTATATATTACTATTAATACCTAGTAATAAAAATATGTTTTTGAATAAAGTTTATTATTTATTTTCAGAAAAATTAAACATATAATAAGTATAAGGGAATCTATGGAAGGAGGGAATAGTATGGACTGGTTAGATGGATTCGGTATATTTTACATCATTGGTGGCATCACAATTCTCCTTGTATTTGCTATTTCATATTTACTAAAGAAACGTTTTCCAGACAAACAGTTTGATATTATATTTGCACTTATTGTAATACTTCTTTGCTTAGCATCATTTCCTGTTACCATGATGGTTATTGGTGGATGGGAAGGAATGGGATATGGATTTATTGGTTTCTTCGTTCTACTTGGTACACTTATCGGTATGATTGCACATCAACTTGTAAAAATCACTCGAAAAAGCTACGTATAAAACTGCAAAAAACGAAAAGAATATATAAAAATAAGAAAATTAGTTATTGTTAAAAAAAAGAATTTGTATTATGATATTCAACAAATTTATTTTGTTATAACGATGAAAAAGGAATAGTACATGTTAAACCTTTTTAGCAGAGAGAGAATCCGCCAGGCTGAAAGATTCTTAAAAAGGCGATATGGAACCTACCTTTGAGTTCTGCATATGCAGCGGGAATTTCCCGTTATCAAAAAGAGAGCATATACAATTTTTGTGTATGAATCAGGGTGGTAACGCCGGCAAAGCTCGGTCCCTATTTAGGGACGCGGGCTTTTTTGTATTTTCTAGAAGGAGGAAGATTGACTATGGCAAAAGAACAAGTGCAAGCCATTACGAAGATGGAAGAGGACTTTGCGCAGTGGTATACCGATATTGTAAAAAAAGCCGAACTTGTTGATTATTCAAGTGTAAAAGGGTGCATGATTTTACGTCCATATGGTTATGCCTTATGGGAAAATATGCAGAAGGTGATGGATGAGAAGTTAAAAGAAACTGGCCATGAAAATGTATATATGCCAATGTTTATTCCAGAGAGCTTATTGCAAAAAGAGAAGGATCATGTTGAAGGATTTGCTCCTGAAGTAGCATGGGTTACGCATGGCGGAGATGAAAAATTAGCGGAAAGACTTTGTGTACGCCCTACATCTGAAACTTTATTCTGTGAGCACTTTTCAAAAATTGTGCAATCCTATAATGATTTGCCAAAGTTATATAATCAGTGGTGTTCAGTAGTTCGTTGGGAGAAGACAACTAGGCCATTCCTTCGTACGACTGAATTTTTATGGCAAGAGGGTCATACAATCCATGAAACGGCAGAAGAATCGCAGGCTGAAACATTAAATATTTTAAACTTATATGCTTCTTTCTGTGAGGATTATTTAGCGATACCAGTTATTAGAGGACAAAAAACAGAAAAAGAAAAGTTTGCGGGAGCAAAGGCAACTTATACGATTGAAAGTTTAATGCATGATGGAAAAGCACTTCAAACAGGAACATCTCATAACTTTGGGACGAATTTCTCTGAAGCATTTGATATTAAATTTTTAGATCGTAACGGTAAGTGGCAATATGTACACCAAACATCTTGGGGTGTATCAACAAGAATGATAGGTGGATTGATTATGGTTCATAGTGACAATAATGGACTTGTAATGCCACCAAAAGTCGCTCCAGTACAAGTTGTTATTGTACCGATTGCTCAGCATAAAGAAGGAGTTTTAGCAAAAGCAACAGAGTTACAAGGACATATTCAAAAGATTGCACGAGTAAAAATAGATGCTAGTAATAAAACGCCAGGTTGGAAATTTAATGAGTATGAAATGAAGGGTATTCCAATTCGATTAGAAGTTGGCCCTAAAGATATTGAAAAGAATCAAGTTGTACTTGTAAGAAGAGATACGAAGGAAAAAGAGTTTGTATCAATGGATCAATTAGAAGAACGTATTCCAGCATTACTTGAAGAAATTCATACTTCTTTATTTAATAAAGCAAAAGTATTTCGCGATGAAAATACGTATATTGCGACGAATTTCGAAGAGATGAAAAAAGTAGCTGACGAAAAGCAAGGTTTTATTAAGGCAATGTGGTGCGGGGAATTAGCTTGTGAAGAGAAACTAAAAGAAGAAGTTGGAGTATCTTCACGTTGTATGCCTTTTGAGCAAGAAGATGTAGCTGAAGAATGTATTTGTTGTAGTAAAGAAGCGAAGCATATGGTGTATTGGGGAAAGGCGTATTAATACTCTTTCTGATAGATGATAAAAAGGACTTTGAGCTGCATAATAAGATGCAATCTAAAGTCCTTTTTCGTTTTATACTGTATTTCATGTATTCTTTAGATGGAAGGATGCTGTTCTTATTTTACGTTTTTACGACGAATAAACAGTAACATACCAATTAGGAATGTTGAAAGACCGATTAAAATAGATGTAGGGTAATGCGTTGCGGTATTAGGTAACTTATCACCTTGTTTTTTCGTATTATCTTTTACATTACCACCTTGAGAACCATTGCCCTCCTGAGAACTGCTATCGCCTTTAACACGATTGCCGCCGTGAGAACCATTACCACCAGAACCGTTGCCGCCGTGAGAGCCACTGCCACCAGAACCGTTGCCACCGTGAGAGCCACTGCCGCCAGAACCATTGCCACCGTGAGAGCCGTTGCCACCAGAGCCACTGCCGCCAGAACCGTTGCCACCAGAGCCATTGCCACCAGAACCGTTATCGCCAGAACCGCTACCACCAGAGCCATTGCCACCAGATCCACTATCGTCTTGAGAACCACTGTTTTCTGGTGGCTTATTATTATCTTTTGAGTTACCTTCTGCTAAATGATCGTTATTTTGTACAATTGCATTTGTCATTGGAGAGAAGTTTCCCGTCGCCGCATGACCAATATTTAAACCACTAAAAAAAGATAAAGAAAGTGTTGATGCTAAAATGAAGATTCTTGTCATTGTTTTCCTCCTGAAAAGTTAATATTCCATCTAAAATGCATCCCTTTGTAATATTTCATAGGAAAAAGAGTTTTATGCAAAAAAAACTATATATAGAAAAAGGTGGTGTATTTTTAAAGAGAGAAAAGGGTTAGTATAAATTCTTTATAAATAGTAGAGCGGTAGGGATTTTATAATCATTACAGTAGAGGAAGTGACAGTAGATGAAAGAGTATATTGCATTTGATATTGGTGGTACACAAATTAAATATGGAATAGTTTCAGAAATAGGGAGAGTGCTAAAGCATAAAACGATTCCAACGGAGATTCATTTGGGTGGGGAACAAATTGTTCAAAAACTAATCTTTTTATCAAAAAAATTAATGAATGAACATATGATTTCTGGCATTGGTATTAGCACTGCGGGCATTGTTGATATCAATAAAGGGATTGTGACGGGAGGAGTGGATCATATTCCAGACTACACTACTATTCCTATTGTTAATAGATTGCAAGCGGTATTAAAGGTTCCTGTATCCATTGACAATGATGTGAATTGTGCAGCATTCGGAGAAAAGTGGAATGGTAGTGGAAAAGGAAAAGGAAATTTTATTATGCTTACCCTTGGAACGGGTATTGGAGGAGCAATTGTTATAGATGGAGAGTTATACAGAGGGCACTCGTTTAGTGCTGGTGAATGGGGGAATATGCTAATAGAAGGAAAAACGTTTGAAGAGATTGCTTCGATTTCAGGATTAATTCGGCTTGTAAGAAAATATAAAGGCAAAGGCGAGTGGAATGGGAAAACAATTTTCGAATTGTATGACAAAGGAGATAGGGAAGTTGCTCAAGCAGTTGGAATTTTCTTTAAACATTTGGCAATCGGGATTAGTAATCTTGCTTATATTCTTAATCCAGAAATGATTATTATTGGTGGAGGAATTACCGACAGAGGAAATGAGTTTTTAAAAGAAGTAAAAGAAGAAATCAGCAACTACTTAAATCAAGAAATTCACAGTAACTGTGAGATTGAACTTGCACAAAATGGTAATTGTGCAGGGATGATTGGTTCTATTTACCACTTCTTACATCATCATAAGTAAATTATATGAATGTTTTCATATAACTGAGAATTTATCCTTTTTATCGCTAGGTAAATAATGCTACAATATAAGAGAAGAATACAATATTTTCCGATTTGGAAAATGCTTTGTAGAAAGGGAGAAACTGCATGCCTATTATTTTAGAAAAAGGTCAAAAGATCGATTTAACGAAAGGACAACCGAAAGTAGCAAAACTACAGGTTGGCTTAGGCTGGGATCCAATTGGGCAATCAGGTGGATTTCTGTCTTCATTATTTGGAAGTAAACCAAATATAGATTGTGATGCATCTGTTGTTATGTTAGAAGGAGATCGTTTTTTAAACAAAAATGATTTAGTTTACTTCGGAAATAAACTTTCTACTTGTGGTAGTATTATTCATTCAGGAGATAATTTAACAGGCGAAGGCGCTGGTGATGACGAAACAATTTTCGTAGAATTACATAAAGTTCCAAGCCGTATTAATCGTTTAGTATTCGTTGTAAATATTTATGACTGTGTAAATCGTCGTCAAGATTTCGGGATGATTCGTAATGCATATATTCGTATTCAAAACCCGCAAACTGGTGAAGAATTAGCACGCTATAATTTATCGGATAATTATGCTGGCAAAACGACTCTAATTGCAGGTGAAATGTATCGACACGGAAGTGAATGGAAGTTTTCGGCAATTGGCGAAGGCACGCAAGATAAAAACTTAAGTGAGATTGTATCACGTTATCAATAAAATAAACCGAGGAGGAATTGTGTATGGCATCAATTTCATTGAAAAAAGGACAAAAGGTAGACTTAACAAAAACAAATCCAGGTCTTTCGAAAGTTCTTGTAGGACTTGGTTGGGATACGAATCGTTATGATGGACAAAACGATTTCGACTTAGATGTTAGTATTTTCTTAGTAGGTGCGAATGGTAAAGTTTCAGGAGCTGAAGATTTCGTTTTCTATAATAATCCAAAAGGTGCGAATGGTGCTGTAGAGCATTTAGGAGATAACCGAACTGGTGAAGGTGAAGGCGATGACGAAGCGATTAAAATCGATTTAAAAAATGTTCCAGCACATATTGAACGTATTTGTTTCACAATTACAATTTATGATGGAGAAGGCCGTAGCCAAAACTTCGGACAAGTTTCTAATTCTTTCGTACGTATTCTCGATGAAGAAAAGAATGCAGAATTAATTCGTTACGATTTAGGAGAAGATTTCTCTATTGAAACAGCTGTGGTAGTAGGTGAATTATACCGTCATGCAGGGGACTGGAAATTCAATGCAATCGGAAGTGGATTCCAAGGTGGATTAGCGTCTCTATGTAATAACTTTGGTTTAGATGTAGAGTAATAGATTTGATTTATATATCCATCGGTGAAATGTATGTTTACCGATGGATATATTTTTAAAGATAAAAATATAGAGGTGAATATAAATGGTTATTCAATTGCAAAAAGGACAGAAGATTGATTTAGGTAAGACAAGCCCTGGTTTAACAAAAGCGGTAATTGGTCTTGGATGGGATATTAAATCTTATGATGGCGGAGCCGATTTCGATTTAGATGCATCTGCTTTTTTATTAGATGCGAACGGGAAATGTACGAAGGAAACTGATTTTATTTTCTACAATAATTTACAGTCTCCTTGTGGATCAGTTTTACATACTGGCGATAACAGAACTGGTGAAGGCGAAGGCGACGACGAGCAACTTGTTGTAGATTTGAAGAAAGTTCCAGCAGACGTTCATAAAATTGCTATTACAGTTACAATTTATGATGCGGAAGGTCGTAATCAAAACTTTGGACAAGTAGGAAACGCATTCGTTCGTTTAGCAAATGAAGAAACGAACGAAGAAGTTCTTCGTTTCGATTTAGGAGAAGATTTCTCCATCGAAACAGCAGTTGTCTTTTGTGAATTATATCGTCATAATGGACAGTGGAAGTTTAATGCAGTAGGAAGTGGATTCCAAGGCGGTTTAGGTGCGCTTGTAAGAGCGTATGGCCTGGATGCATAGAAAGGAAACGATATTCGTTTCCTTTTTTTGACCTTTCTATAAATCTAGCAAAGAATAGGGGATAAAGGTAAGATGAGTATTTTGCAAGGAATCCTTGATACGTATGCTCAGTTTTTTGACTTGGACATGTGGATTAAAGTGTTGCAAGATCCAGTATCTTGGGGATTAATAGGTACACTTGTTGTACTTGAAGGGTTACTATCCGCTGATAATGCACTTGTGTTAGCAGTAATGGTAAAACACCTTCCGGAAGAGAAACGTAAAAAAGCATTATTCTATGGACTTATTGGAGCTTATGTATTCCGCTTTATTGCAATTGGAATCGGAATGTTCTTAATTAAATTATGGTGGGTAAAACTTCTTGGTGCACTTTACCTTGCTTGGTTATCAGTAAAATACTTTATTGATAAGCGTAAAGGTGCAGGTGAAGAAGAGGAAGCTCATGGTATGAACCAAAACAGTATTTTCTTCAGAATGTTCGGTGTCTTCTGGGGAACAGTTGCGATGGTCGAATTAATGGATATCGCGTTCTCTGTAGATAGCGTACTTGCTGCATTTGGTGTATCTAATGAAGTTTGGATTTTACTATTAGGTGGAATGCTAGGTATTTTAATGATGCGTGGTATCGCTGGTGTATTCTTGAAATTACTAGAGCGTATTCCAGAGCTTGAAACGACAGCATATATTTTAATTCTAATTATTGCATCGAAAATGTTACTGTCTTTAATCGAGATTGAGATTAGTCATACACTATTCTTTATTATTTTAGTTGTAGCATTTGGAGCAACATTTATAATTCACTACATGAAGAATTCTGGACAAGCTAAAGAAGAAGTTGCAGCTACTAAAAACAATCATAAATAATTGAAATGGGTTTGCTCGTTTTGCGAGCGCCCATTTTTTATAACCAAAAATAGTTTATAATAGAAGAAGAACTTAGAAAAAACGTAAATGTTTTTGGAGGTGAACTGTTATGTTTTCACGTTTTACACTTCAACCATATGCATTAAAAGATGAATCAGATTTAAAGAAATTTGAAACACTTTTAGAAAAACGCCCACAATATGAGCTGACAGAGAATGAGATGAAATTTAGTTATATAGCATGTCGAATCCTTGGTGTTCCTAATGATGTAGATGAATATTTTAATGAACTGTTTGATTATAGTGAAGCGAAAGGAATCGAAGTTTTACACGAACAAAATTTAAACAAAGTGATTGATTCGGAAAAGCTTCGTCATATTCAAGAAGTGTTCGGATTACATCAAGAAGCACCAAATGGTCTGACAGTAAATAGGCTAGTTGCACACTTATCTGGGAAACAACTTTTACCGAAAGTAGACAATCCTGATTTACAGCATTATATACATACGACGTTTATTTCTGTATTGAAATTATATGAAAAACAACATAATCAATCTTTAAAAACAGAAGGCTTCCGTCGTTTCTTAATCGACATGATTAAATTAAGCGAAAATTACGTAGCGAAGTGGTTCTCTACGATTAATTATAAGAAGCAGATGCCACGTATCGTTTGGTACGGTGATGCACAGGAAAGCCGTATATATTTCTTATACTTTCTTATTATGCTCGGTTGTGATGTGCTTTATTATCACCCCGAAGGAAAAGATGGATTTGAAAATATTGAAGAAGAGGGAAGAACTTTTGTTGTATCTCATTCAAGTCGCATTTCTCTTGAACCATTCCCTGATCGTCGACGTGAGCGTGTTGCAACAGTAGCGTATCAAGCTTCGAAAGAAATTGAACAAGTACTTCACCACGATAATTCACTATTATATAAACCGTGGCAATTCCGTTCGTATACACCTGTAGCTCGTACATTAAAAACAACATACGATGAACTCTTTTTAATTACGAAAGAAAAAGCGTTTGTACGCCCAACATTCTTTGTTGAAAATAAACATATTTATATTCCTTCTTTATTTGCGAAAATATCAGGTGTTTCAAAGAATGATAAAGAATATTTTCAGCGATTAAAGGCTGTGACATCATTTGATAACAGTTTATTAATTAATACATTCCCGTTTACGAAAGAGCAAAAAGCAAATTTCCAATATCATTATCGAGATGCGTTAGACCGAGCTGGGAAATTACATCCTGATTTAATTATGAATAGCCATTGGTGGCCGCATAAGCGTTTACCAGAAGGGTTACAACATGGGATTGCAGAGGCGATTATCCATACATGTGAAAGTGAAATGTGCAAACCGATTGCGAAAGAAACGAAACAAGAGGTAGCATTGTATGTTTTCGCACAGCTTTCTCAAATACCACCGAATATTTTAGAGCAGCTTGAGAAATTTGATTATTCACAAGAGGTACCGAAAATTGTTATATTTAATAATGAGAAGAGCGGAGAATTAACTCGTTCTGACGCTGTTTTATTACTATTTTTGAATCAAATTGGAGTAGATGTATTCCATTTCAATCCAACGGGGAGAAACGATATTGAACCGTATATTGAAGCTGGAGCATTCGATTCCCATTGGCTTGAAGAAGTTAATTTCGATCTTGAGTTTCATGGTTCATCAGCCTATAAAAATTTATCACAAACAATAAAAGGACTATTTCGTCCATTTTTATAAGGAAAGGGAGAATACCATATGAATAACCCAGTCGTACTAGATTCGAAAACAGAATTGAATGAGCAAACCGCACAAGATGTTCGCTTGCAGCTTAGACAAGATGCAGATGTGCAACGTATTTATAACGCAGTAGATATTAAAGACCAATTGGAATTAATTGAACTTGGAAAAGAACCTTCTATGGAAATTTCACGTTTCGCTGATCAAATTTTACATACAATGTCATTATCAAAGATAGAAGATTCTGGTGAATTGTTAAAGCAACTTGGTAAAATTATGGACAGGTTTGATAGTAAAGACTTTGCGGAAGAAAAAAGTGGTTTCTTCTCACGCATGTTCAAAAAAGCGGATAAAATGATTGAACAAATCTTTAGTAAATACCAAACGATGGGCCGCGAAATTGATAAAGTTTATGTGGAAATTACGAAGTACCAAGATGAGATGAAAAAATCAATTGGTACGTTAGATGGCTTATATGAGCAAAACCTAAAATATTATTTAGACTTAGAGAAGTATGTAGTAGCAGGAGAAATGTTATTAGAGCGTTTAAATACAGAGCTAGTCCCGATGTATGAAGAGCGCGTGCGTAATAATGATCAACTAGCAGGTATTGAATTAGAGTCGCTTAAAAACTCGGTTGAAATTTTAGAGCAACGTATTGATGATTTAGAAAAAGCACGTATGGTTGCACTACTTACAGCACCACAAATTCGTATGATTCAACGTGGTAACAATAAATTAATCGGTAAAATCAATACAGCATTTATTACAACGATTCCTATCTTTAAAAATGGTATCATTCAAGCAGTAAATGCGAAACGCCAAAAACTTGTTGCTGATTCTATGGCTGAACTGGATCGTCGTACAAACGAATTACTTAAGAAGAATGCGCAAAATATCGCAACTCAAAGTGTGGAAGTAGCGAGATTATCAGGTTCTTCAAGTATTAAGATGGAAACACTTGAGGAAACTTGGAACATTATTTCAAGAGGTATGCAAGAAACACAGCAAATTGAAGAGCAAAATAAACGTGAGCGTGAAGAAAGCCGTAAGCGTATGGCTACATTAACAGAGAATATTAAAAAAGAATTACAAGGATAAATGAAAAGGCAATGAGGAATAGTCCTCATTGCCTTTTAGTTTTTCTTAACTAATTTAATGATTTCATTCACAACAAGAGGAACGATGCTTAATAAAAGAACAAATCCCCAATCTCGCATTGTTAATGCATGCACACCAAATATATTTGCAAGAGGTGGGATGGAGATAATACAAACTTGCATAAGAACACCGATAAGAAGTGAGAAGACTAAATATTTATTTGTAAATAGCCCGATTGAAAAAATCGATTTCGTTCTTGAGCGTAAGTTAAATGAATGAACGAGCTGAGAAAAACTAAGAACGACAAATGCCATTGTTTGGGCATGTAATAGAGCATCATCATCAATTTGCTCTGGGAAAAGTGGAAATAAGTTTGTATCTCCAGCATAGAGTTTCGCCCCAACGATAAAGGCTGCTAATGTTAAAAATCCAATTACAATCCCGTTGAAAATAAGAAAAGGGACGCTACCGCTAAATAAGCTTTCTTTTGCATGGCGTGGTTTTTCTTTCATTACATCAGGGTCTTCGGGGTCAACACCGAGCGATAATGCAGGTAGTGTATCTGTAATTAAATTGACCCACAAAATGTGAATCGGTCTTAGTGGTGTTGCCCAGCCAAGTAAAATGGCTAAAAATAAAGTAATAATCTCTCCAAAGTTACAGGACAGTAGGAAGAGAATAGATTTTTTAATGTTACGATAAATATTTCTACCTTCTTCAACAGCCTTCACGATAGAGGAGAAGTTATCGTCTGTTAAAACGACGTCAGCTGCCCCTTTTGCAACATCTGTTCCTGTAATTCCCATTGCTACCCCAACATCTGCTTGTTTTAAAGATGGAGCATCATTGACGCCATCACCTGTCATAGAAACGATATTCCCTTTCGCACGTAATGCTTTTACAATCTTCACTTTATGTTCTGGAGAGACTCTAGCAAAGACGTTTAAATGATTAATTTTACTTGCTAGTTCTGTATCTGAAATGCTATCTAATTCATTCCCTATCATAACTTCAGATTCTTTTGCAACAATGCCAAGTTCTTTAGCGATTGCAAAGGCCGTGTCTTTATGGTCACCAGTAATCATCACTGTGCGAATACCGGCTTTTTTACATTCTGTTATAGAGTTTTTTACTTCTGTTCGTGGTGGATCAATCATACCGATAAGACCGATAAATATGAGATTTTCTTCAAGATGATTTATATCTACATCATTCGGATTGTACTGTTTAAATGCGAATGAAAGTACTCTTAAAGCTTCTTTAGACATTGACCCAGCAGCGTCTAATATTTGATTTGTATCAGAATCAGTTAAGGCCTCGATTTTGTCGTTTTTAAAAATATGGGTACATCGAGGTAAGAGTTTATCAATGGCACCTTTCGTCATGCTATAGTAGCTTTCATCGTATGTATGTACAGTTGACATCATTTTACGGTCTGAATCAAAAGGCACTTCGTTAACACGTTCATGTTTATTTTCTAAATCATCCTTTTGAATGTTAAAAGTGTTTCCGGCAACGAGAAGTGCAATTTCGGTAGGATCCCCGGTTTGGGATTCGCTACTATAAGACGCATCATTACATAACACCATATTTTCTAATAAGAGACGTTGCGTATCATTATTTATATTTAAATTTTCTAAGTGGTCGTATGTGTTATCACTATAAAAGTGAGTAGCTGTCATTTTATTTTGTGTTAATGTACCGGTTTTATCTGAACAAATAATTGTGACAGACCCGAGAGCTTCAACAGCTGGTAATTTACGAATGATAACATTCTGTTTAATCATGCGCTGAACGCCAATTGCAAGAACGATAGAGACAATAGCTGGCAAGCCTTCTGGAATTGCTGCAACAGCTAAACTAATAGCAGTCATAAACATTTCTAACGTATCTCGTCCTTGTAAAAAACCGATGAGAAACATAATAGCGCAAATTGCTACAGCGACAAAACCTAAATATTTTCCTACTTGTGCTAAGCTTTTTTGAAGTGGCGTCATATCATCATCAGCTTCATGTAAAAGGGTAGCAATCTTACCAATCTGTGAGTTCATCCCAGTTTCAACAGCAACACCGACGCCTCGGCCATATGTTACAAGAGTAGACATAAAGGCCATATTTTTTTGATCGCCTAATGGTACTTGCTCATCACTTTGCATGGAAGGGTGGTAGATTGCATCTTTATCAACGGGGACGGATTCACCAGTTAGAGCAGATTCTTCAACTTTTAAATTTGCGGTTTCGATAAGTCGTAAATCGCATGGGATATATCGCCCAGCGTCGAGCATAACGATATCACCGGGAACGACGTGCTCAGATGGAATTTCTTTTAGTTCACCATTTCGCTTGACGATAGCTTTAGGTGTCGCCATCTTTTTCAATGCCTCTAAAGCTTGTTCTGCTTTTGATTCTTGGACGACACCTATAACAGCATTTAAAACTACAACGAGCGCGATAATACTTGCATCAGCCCATTCACCTACAAAGGCTGAAATAAGGGCAGCAATAATAAGGACATATACGAGGACATCATTAATTTGGGCGAAAATCCGCTGCCATAACGTGCGTTTTTGTTTTGTAGCCAATTCATTAGAGCCGTATTGCTTTAAACGTTCATTTACAACTTCATCTGTTAAACCGTGTTGTTCATTTGTTTCTAGGTCGATTAATGTTTGATCTTTCGTCTTACTGTACCAATTGCTCATAAGTAAGCACCTCCAGTAAAAACAGTTAGCAATGGTAGTGTTGCTATTATTTGTGAGTAGTATGTATGGAGAAAAAATCTAAGGTGAGGTTCTACTTCCATTGTACAATATTTTACAGTTGGTTGAGTGAAAGAGAAGAGTTGTCATGAATTTGTTGGAAATAAAAAAGAGCCTCATAAGCGAGGCTTTTTTTACTTTTTAATTAATGTACCTAATTCTTCTGTAATAGCTTGCATTTCACTAATGCTGAATGTTTCACGTTTCATAACATGATCATAAATGTCACGTAAGTCTTCATACATTTCTTCATTAAAGCTAGCAGCTCTCATCGCGCCAGCATTAACCATACGTAATTTTTCTTTAATAGCTTCGACCATATATTCAACGTTTTCTTCTGACTTTACGGATAAATCCACCGAAGTGTCCCCCTTTAAAATAACATAAGGATATCTTAACATTTTTTATCATTTTCGTTAATGAATCTTTTCAATCCTATTAAATTAGTAGGGATTTGCTTTATATTTAACGTATTATTCGAAAGAAGTCTCCTTCCTGAGGTGTGTGAAAGACGATAGTCTAGCGGTAGGTGGGAGATGAATTTCGGTTTGGCGTGGCCAAACATTTGGTTTTCCTAATTATTTCGCCTCTGATATAATTATTCTTATAAGAGGTAAAGTTTGGTATAACAATGAAAGTAGATAATAATCTTGTAGTGTTCAGGTTGTGTGATCACCGTCATAGCTTATGGAAAATGAGGCGAATGGATATGACAAAGCAGAATAAGGCGTATAAATTTCGTCTGTATCCTACAGAAGAACAAGCACATCTCATACGAAAAACATTCGGTTGTGTACGTTTTGTGTATAACAAAATGCTGGTCGAAAGAAAGGTAGTATATGGAAAATATAAAGAGAACAAAAAAGAACTACAGAAACAAAAATTCCCTACTCCTGCGAAATACAAGGCGCAGTATGAATGGCTGAAAGAAGTTGATTCATTGGCATTGGCTAACGCGCAATTAAACTTGCAAGCTGCGTATAAGAATTTTTTTAGTGGTCAAAATGATTTTCCTACTTTCAAAAGTAAAAAGAGTAGAAAATCTTATACAACGAATCGAGTAAATGGAAATATTATGTTATTTCATGGTTATATCAAATTACCAAAATTGAAAATGGTGAAACTGAAGCAACATAGAGAGATACCGCAAAACCGTATCATCAAATCGTGCACAATTTCGATGACACCAACTGGTAAGTATTACGTGTCTATTTTGACCGAATATGAAAAAGAAATCACTCCAAAAGAAGTAGAACGTGTAGTTGGATTAGACTTCGCAATGGCTGAATTATACGTGAGTAGCGAAGATGAGAAAGCCAATTATCCTCGCTTTTATCGTCAGATGTTAGATAGATTAGCAAAAGCACAACGAGTATTGGCAAGACGTGTAAAAGATTCAGAGCGCTGGAATAAACAGCGCATTCGTGTAGCGAAGTTGCATGAAAAAGTCGCCAATCAACGTGAAAATTTCCTTCATCACAAGTCTAAAGAATTAGCTACGAGTTTTGACGTTGTAGCAATTGAAGATTTACATATGAAAGGGATGTCACGAGCACTTAGATTTGGTAAGAGTATAGCGGATAACGGTTGGCGGATGTTCACGACATTTTTAGCATATAAGCTGCAAGAACAAGGAAAACAGCTTGTAAAAATAGATAAATGGTTTCCTTCTACAAAGATGTGCAGTCGTTGTGGAAATAAAAAAGAAATGCCATTATGTGAACGCACGTATGCGTGTTCGTGTGGACTCGCAATCAGTCGTGACTATAACGCAGCGATCAATATCAAAAAAGAAGCCCTACGCTTATTAGCGTTGGTCTAAATAGTAACAAAATAACCTTTGGAACAAGGGAGTTAGCTCGGCTGTCCTAGGACAAATTCGTTAGCTATCAAAAGTAGCGATGAACCGAGAAGCCCCTACTTCAAGTAGGCTCGTAAGAGATACTAAGTGGTGGGTAGTTCACTAATTGGTTGTTTATACTATAAGTATATATTAAGAAATGCACCAAGAAGGGAAGAACAAAAATATGGTTCAAGTATTATTTGTTTGTCTTGGGAACATTTGCCGTTCTCCAATGGCAGAAGCAATTTTTCGAGATCTTGTCGTAAAAGAGGGACTTGAAGAGAAAATTGTCATTGATTCTGCAGGAACTGGAGATTGGCACATTGGTCATCCACCACATAAAGGAACACAAAAAATTTTAAAAGAAAATGAAGTCACTTTTGAAGGAATTAAAGCAAGGCAAGTAGAAAAAGAAGACTTAACAAAGTTTGATTATATTATTGCCATGGACAACAAGAATATAGCAGATTTAAAAAGTTTAGGTAAAACTGGAGGCTATATTGGTAGGCTGTCCGACTTTGTTCCAGACGGTGGCTGGACAGATGTTCCTGACCCTTACTATACAGGGAATTTCCAAGAAGTGTATGACCTTGTAACAGAAGGGTGTGCAAAGCTATTAGCTTTCATTCGAAATGAACAAGGAATATGAGGAAGCTTAGAAAGAAATACTTTCTAACATAAGAAATGAAAGGGTGAAGGAATATGGCAAAGAAAAATAATATTGCTCGAAATATTGCGATTGGTGTAGCTGCAGGTGTAGCTGTATCCATGTTAAAGAAAGAAAACCGTGAAAAAGTAAAGAATACAGCAGAAAAAGCCAAAACAAAGATGATTGAAATTGGTGAAAATGCAAAAATCAAAGAAAAAGTGCAAACTGTTACAGATAAAGGACGCGAACTTGCTGATTTCAATGTAGTGAAAGCGAAAGTTGCAGAAATTAAAAAATTAACACCATCTGTTGTAGAGACGTTAAAAGAAACGAAAGAAATTTTTAGTAAGAAAAAAGTTGAGCCAGAAGCAAAGCCAGAAACGATTGAAATTCAAGCTGTATCTCCAAAGGTAGATGAGCTTAAAGCAGAAGAAGAGCCAGTAGTAGCTGAAGATGGTGGTATGAAAGAAGCGCGTGAATTATTTATGAAAGACTCAAACGTAGAGGAAAAAAAAACTGAAGCGTACATTGAGCTAAAGCAAGATAAAGAAGAGAAGAAAAGCGTTTAAACATATATGAGAAAAATTTTAGAAAAGGTGAGAAGACATCGTACTTATTCGTTTGGTAAAGATTTGTATGACCGGACGATGCGCGATGATGTAGCGGGCTTGGCAGCACAGCTCGCTTATTTCTTCTTGCTTGCGATTTTTCCTGGGCTTGTTTTCTTAATTACGCTTCTTGGATTCATTGACCTTCAAACAGAAAGTGTGCTCAATTTATTAGAACCGTACGTACCGGAAGATGCGATGTACTTAATTGAAGTAAACGTAGATAAAGTTGTAAATGAACAAAATGGTGGGTTATTATCATTTGGTTTACTGTCTATGCTATGGTTTGCTTCAAACGGGGTAAATGCGGTTATGAATGCTTTTAACCGTGCTTATGATGTAACAGAAACACGTTCTTTTATTAAAACAAGAGCGTTATCTATTGTGTTTACATTGGCAATTATTTTTATGATTGTGTTTGCGTTAATTGTACCAGTGTTCGGACAGGTGATTGGAGCAGCGGTGTTTAAAGCAATTGGCTTGTCGGATAGTTTTTCTTATGTGTGGAGTATTCTGCGATTAGTAGCGAGTTTCTTCGTTCTATTTGCATTGTTTAGTTTTTTATATACGTTTGCACCAGATCGAAAGTTAAAAAGAAGAGAAGTTATTTCAGGTGCAATCTTTGCTACTGTAGGATGGATTGTGGTATCGTACTCATTTGCTTATTATGTAGATAAGTTTGCAAATTACGCCAATACATATGGTGGTCTCGGTGGTATCATTATTTTAATGTTATGGTTTTATTTAACTGGATGGGTAATTTTACTTGGCGGTGAAATTAATGGTTTACTCCATCATTATAGAACGGGTGACAATAATTCCCGTAATGAATAATGAGCTCTTGTTCCATAATAAAAAGGAACAGGGGGGATATTTCATGAGTAATAATAAAAAGAACCATAATAACAAAAGTAACAATAAACAGAAGAGCAGTTCGCATCCAAAGCATAAAACGAGTAGTAGTGCGAACGGTCATAATAGCTATCATTAAAAAAAACGGGTCCTCTATGAGGGACCCGTTTTATTTGCTTCCTTTTAATAATCGTAAGCCATTTAAAATGACAAGAATTGTACTTCCTTCATGCCCAATAACGCCGAATGGAAGAGCTAAAAATTGCAAGAAGTTTGAACAAATTAGTAGCGCAATTACAGCTAGCGAAAAGATTACGTTTTGCTTCACAATACGGTTCATTCGTTTTGATAGACGGATCGCTTGAGAAAGACGGGATAGTTCGTTCTTCATAAGTACAACATCCGCAGTTTCTAAAGCTACATCTGTTCCTTCTCCCATTGCGACACCAATGCTAGCAGTAGCTAGTGCAGGTGCATCATTTATACCGTCTCCGACCATGGCTACTGTACCATACTTTTCTTTTAACTTTTTAATCGTTTCAACTTTTGTTTCTGGTAAACATGATGCGTAATATTCTTTTATATTACTTTCAGAGGCAATTGCCTTTGCTGTTTCTTCATTATCACCGGTAATCATAATGGCTTCGACGCCAATACTTTGTAAATCGCGAATGGCAGCTATCGTTTCTTGGCGAAGTGTATCTTTTAAAGCGATAAGTCCAAGAATGCCATTTTCATCGCTAATATAAACGACAGTTTTACCTTCTTTTTCAAGTGAGGCAGAAATACCATTATGAAATGTCTTTGTTTCTTCGCCAATAAAATCAGCTTTACCAATTTTATAAGCTTTGTTTTCAAATATTCCTTTTAGTCCAAAACCAGTTACATCTTCAACATTTTCGGGTTTTTGTAATGTAATGTCGTACGCATGTTGTGCATGTTTAACAATAGCTTCAGCTAAAGGATGTGTAGAGTGACTTTCAATCGATGCTGTAATAGAAAGTACGTCTTTTTCATTTATACCGTCTCGAACGTATACATCTGTTACAGTAGGTTTGCCTTGTGTCAATGTTCCTGTTTTATCAAATGCGATTGCTTTCACCGAAGCAAGGCGTTCTAAATGTATACCACCTTTAAAGAGAATTCCGTTTCTCGCCCCGTTAGAAATGGCTGATAAAGTAGCTGGTGTAATGGCAGCAACGAGCGCACAAGGAGACGCGACTACAAGTAAAATCATTGCGCGATAAAACGTTTCATTCCAGCTCCAGTCAAGTAAGAAATGAGGGACGAACATCATAAGTGCAACAACGATTAGTACTCCTTTTACATATGTTCCTTCAAACTTTTCAATGAATAGTTGTGATGGTGATTTTTCGCTTTGTGCACTTTGGACAAGACGAATAATCTTTTGGAATAAGGTTTGATCGCTCGGTTTTGTAATTTTAACTTCGATAGCGCCACGTAAATTTACAGTACCAGCAAATACTTCATCACCAAATTTTTTCTCATTCGGAATAGGTTCCCCTGTAATAGCAGCTTCATCGATATTTGTTTCACCGGTATGAATCGTACCGTCAGCAGGAACGCGTTCACCTGGCTTAATTAAAATAATGTCGTTAATTTGTAATCGTCCAACAGGAACACGTTCCTCGGTTCCATTTGAAATGCGTAATGCTTCTTCAGGTTGTAAATCAAGAAGCGCTGAAATTTCTTTTTGACTTTTACTTAATGTATAAGATTCCATCGCACCGCTTAGTGCGAAGATAAAGATTAAAATTGCACCTTCTGCCCAGTAGCCAATAATTGCAGCGCCGATAGCAGCAAAGAGCATGAGCATTTCAACATTTAGCTCTTTTTCTTCAATGGTGTCTTCAATACCTTCCTTTGCTTTTGCATATCCGCCAACTATATAAGCGAGGATATAGCAAGTAATGCCTACATTCATTGCATCGTTCTTTGTGAATAACCAACCAGCTAAAATGAAAATACCAGATGCGATTGCAAATATAAGTTCATAATGTTTCTTTAATGTATCCCATAAAGAGGGATGAGAAATAGACTTTTGTACTTGTAATGTTTTTACTTCTGAGTTCATTAGTATTCGCTCCTTCCGAATTCTTATTGAGAAAAATAATCAAAATCGAAACCCCTATAAAACGACGAAAGCTGCCATCCATAATGGATAGCAGCATTTCTGTTGAATCTGTTTTTAACAGTTATTATATTGTAATTATTCTATAGTATATCATATGTTTTTATGAGATGATACGGTTTTGTTTTAAGTATAAACGGAAAACTTGTGTTTTCGCAATACCTTTGGTATATATGAATATTGTTCATAAAAAGATCGGAAAGGAAGACACCAAGTGAAGACAGAGAAAATTTTTACCCATCCGATTGGCGTACTGATTGCTGCAATAGTAGCGACTTTTTTATGGGGGAGCGCATTCCCTTTTATTAAATTAAGTTATGCTGAACTTGGAATTCAGCCACAAGAAGTTGGGGAGCAAATATTATTTGCCGGTTATCGTTTCTTTTTATCTGGAGTCATGCTCTTATTATTCTTTAAAGTGTTAGGAAAAGATATGAGCTTCAAAAAAGGAACGGGGAAACAGTTAATACAAATTGGTTTATTTCAAACGTTTCTTCAATATATCTGTTTTTATATTGGAATGAGTTATAGTTCAGGAATTGAAGGAGCTATCATTTCAGGGACATCATCATTCTTTCAAATTTTACTCGCCCATTTTTTATATAAAGATGATGCTCTCAATATGAGAAAATTAATTGGAGTATCGATTGGTTTTTGTGGTGTCATTTTAGTAAATGTGCCGAGTGATGGTAGCTTATCATTTCATTTTGGAATCGGAAGCTTATTACTTCTTAGTGCAGCAATGCTGTATTCATATGGAAACATATTAGCAAAAGAAGGTAGTAAAACATTAGATGTTGGTTATATGACAGCATACCAAATGATTTTTGGTTCTATAGGATTATTATGTATAGGGGCTTTGCAAGTTGGAGTAATGCCGTTTACATTTAGTCTACATGCAATACTTATGCTGACTTATTTATCTTTCTTATCTGCAGCTGGTTTTTGCATTTGGAATACAATTATGAAGTACAACAAAGTTGGAAAAGTATCTATGTATATGTTCTTTATACCCGTATTTGGTGTGTTATTATCGAGTATGATTTTAGGTGAAGCAATCCATTCATTTGTGTTATTCGGTTTAGCATGTGTAGCAGCGGGAATTGTTGTGGTAAATCGTATGCCAACTAAGCAGAAAATAGAGCAAGAAAAACAAGTAGCATAGAGAGCAGAAAAGCGATTACAATGGAAGAACAGTGCTGTTCTTCTTTTTTTATAGAAAAAGGATAATAGACTAAGTGTAACGAAAAAAGATACAAAAAGCATTTATTGAGGAGAACATATTATGAATCTACTTTACGTGGTGTTAATTGGGCAAATACTTCTTTTTTTAATTGGTGCAATTTATGCAATGCGACAGACAAAAAGAACGAAAGATAATATGCCGTTACCTTTAGCGATCCGTCTTATTCTTAGTTTTTCTTTAACGGGTAGTGCAATTTGGATATGGTTACAAGATCCATCTGTAGAGTATAGTACATGGGTTGCACTTGGTATGACTTTATCGACTGTGGGAGATTTGTTTATGGCTGGGCTCATTCCAATTGGTCACCGATTAATTGGTGGAATGGTTACTTTCGCTCTTGCTCATTGTTTTTATGTAAAAGCATTTTTGCAAACAGGAATTTCATGGAATGGTTTTTGGATTGGCTTACTCGTGTATGGACTATTTCTAATTGTAGGATGGTTCTTCTTTATCCGAAATGATAAACAGGATAAATTGTTTACGATAGGAGCTCTAATTTACGGATTATGGGTTGGAGGAATGGCTTGCTTTGCATTCGCCTTATATTATGAAAATACAGGAATATGGTGGATACCAGCGTTTGGTGGTTTACTGTTTGTGATTTCTGATTTTATTATTGGTGTGACAGATATCGGAGGGCGTAAAGTGAAGTATGAGCCACTTTGGATTTGGTTTACATATGTAGCTGCTCAAATGTGTATTGTATATGTGGGACTATAAAAAGATACTCTCAAAAATAGTAGATAGACTATTTTGAGAGTATCTTTTTTTACTTGTTTAATTTGATCAGTATTTTCATTTTTAGATATTATTATTTTGAAATTTCTAATATTATAATTTTAGAATTCAGAATTTTGTGGAAAGTTATTGGTCGTATTATTTATAATAAAAGTAAAAAGATGATGAGATGGTGAAATGATGCAAAAGAAAAAACGTTGGCGTGAATTCTTTGGAACTATTGCAATTGCATGTTTATTAGTGTTTTTGGCGAAAATTTTTGTGTTTTTTCCTACGACTGTAAAAGGAGCTTCCATGAGGCCAACGTTACAAGATGGAGATAAGGTGATTGTTAATAAGTTAGCAAAACAATTTGAAAGCTATGGAAGAGAAGATATTATTGTTGTGAAAACAGATAATTTTTATGTCAAAAGAGTGATTGCATTACCAGGAGACATAATTGAGATGAGAAATGATCAATTATATGTGAATTCTGAAGTGAAAGATGAAGAGTATTTGGATAGTAATAAAAAACAAGCAGAAAAAAAACTTATGAATTTAACAGAGGATTTTGGACCGATTACAGTTCCTAAAAATAAGATTTTTGTTATGGGAGATAATCGCTTAATAAGTAAAGATAGTAGAAATGGTTTAGGTTTTATTGATAGAGAAGATGTGTTAGGAAAGTTAGCAGGCATTTATTATCCGTTTGAACATATGAAGATAATAAAGTAAAAAAACCAAGCAAATTGTAGTTTGCTTGGTTTTTTGTTAAACAGTAGGAGATTCATTAGATACAAAGATATCTTCATGTTTCTTTGTAGTACTTAAAACGAATTTATGTTGCAGCAATTGTAGTTTAAATAACGCTAAAGGATCATGATATGTTTCTGGATTGCTTCTTAGCGTTGCTAATGTTTGTTCGTCTTCCGTTATCTCAAGTTGAGCTGCATCTACATTTTGTTTCAATATGCTAAGTGGATCTTTAAAGAACATCATGATATCGCGTTCTAATGCCCCTTCAAATACTTCAAATTGTAGGAAGAATTGTTTTGAAATTGTGTGAGCGATTTCTGTATAGTCTTCTGTTTCAATATATTGTTTATATTTGTTAGCGAGCATAGATTGGTTTTTTTGCATATTACCAAATAATTTTCCCGCACTTTTTAAGAAAAACTGTGTTGGTGTAGAGCGTAATAAAATATTGATGTTTGTTACTGTAATTCGATTTGTCATTCGTACAACATCTCGATTCCAATCATCTAATAATTTGAAATCGCAAGGAAGTTTCATACGTTCTTCTTTATATAATTTATTAAAAGTCTCACTCATTTCATCTAAATAAGCTTGAGCTTGAATAAATTCATTATGTGCTGTTTCAATCCATTCTTGAATAGATCTAGTAAATTTAGGAAGAAGTACTTGTTGTACATGCTTTTGAACTCGTGCATTCATTGCAGTATTTAATTCTTCATGAACTAGTTTGAAATCACTATCTTCTTGAACAAGATCAGAGCAACTCTGTAATAATTCAGGAATTTGAGAATGTATATCTCGTGTGATTTCTTCTTTCGTCAGAAGATAGGATTCTGTAATAGAGCGAATTTTATCTTTTTCAAGAGCAGTAAGGTTATTAATAAATCCAGTAAGTTTCACTGAGATATGTTTATTCCAGCGTACGGATTTTACTAATGTATTTTCTAATTCCACACGTTCATTTATGAGATAAGCAATTGTCTTTTGCGTAAACCATATTAGTTTTTCTATACGTTCTTTTTCTATGTCGCGTTCTGCCAGATTAGAGAGAATAGATTCTGTTACATCTCCAAGTTGCTGGCTACTCTCTTGCGAAGGAGAGTATGGGAAGAATTGTGCATCTGGAAAATGAACTTTAAGCTTACTAATTAGTTTTTCATTAGTAGTCGTACTATTTGTGTGTAATACGAAGTGAATTTGTAAGTTTGGTACTTGTTCACGTAAATAAATTAACGTATCAATTTCTTCATTATGCAATGGTGAAGAAGAATTTAATACGTAAATAAGGCTATCTGCTGCCTGTAAGTATTCAAAGTATGCATTGTTTTTATCCAATTGTCCATGAATGGATGGTGTAATAAGAAATGTAAACTTATTTTTTCTTAAAAATCTACTTGGTAGCTTAATTTCTATACATTTTTTCTCGAGTTCTGACTGAGCAGATGTAGCTGTTATTTGATGGAAGTCATCAAGGTTAGGGATATTGCGTATATCTAACTCGGTGAATTCTGTTATTTCAGTTTGACTATCGTCTTTAAATAGAATAGGAGTTGTTAAAGTTTCAGTTAAGATGTTCTCTCCCAATATTGAATTGATAAATGACGTTTTATCATGGTCACTAGTTCCAGCTATTAGTAGTGGTGTGACATTTAAATCACACAGTTCATGGACGAGTAGTGTAAATTGATGACTTAAATCTACATCATTTTTCTCAGCCCACACAGCGATTGTTTCGAATAAATGAGAAACTGTTTCCATATTTACATCTGCTTCAGCTGATGTATTAGAAAGTAAGGATCCAGCACTTTTTACGAGTAATGATTCTAAAGTTGTAGGTGAGACTTCATTCCATGCTAACACTGCCGCAGAGACAATTAGGGAATCTTTTGCTTTCGTTAAACTAAACCAATTTGTTAATAAATTTGGTACAAGTCCGTTCAATTCATGCATAAAATGATTTCCGGTAATTAATGCAAAGTATGTTTCTTGATAGCGAGTAGAAATTTCATTCCAATCGTCATTATTGTCTGTTTCAATATGCAAGAATAAATGATTAATACTTTGAATCCAAGAAAGGTATAAGGATTCATGTTGATAACTATTCCAAAGAGCGATAACAAGTTCTTTAAATTGAGCTTGATCAACAACATATAGGGCTTTTAAAGACTCATAGAAATATTCAGGCTTAATATTTTTAGTAAATCCTTTGTTTATGTAATTTATTAACGTATCAAACCAGTGTAAAGATTGTGTTCGAATACCTTCTTGAACAGCTAGTTCGATAGCATTGTTCCAATCTTCTTGTTTTTCATAGAAAGAACGTGCGATTGCAGTAATATTTGGGTAATCCGGTTGGAATGCAACAGCTTCACTAATCGTTTTAAATGCAAGACCTAAACGATCTTGTTCGATATAAAGAGAAAGAAGTTGTAAGGAAACCTCCATCGTAAGAGTTGTATCTTCTGTTTGAATGGATTGATAAATTTCTTCTGCCTTTGGTAAGAATCCTAGTTCAAAATAAGCATCTGCAATATTTTTGGTTGCCCAAAGTGCAAGAGTGTTATTTACTTTTTCCCATTTAAATATAGCTGCTTCAAAATCTTTATTTTGATAATAAAATTCACCTTGAGCAAATCGAATATTAGAAATGTTGGAGAATTCATTTTTAGATTCATTTATATATGCTTCACCGAGTACTTCCGATGCAGGAGTAGAAGTTTCTTCTGGTAAAAATGTTTTATAGTAAACTTTTTGAATAAATTGATTTTCAATGGTCATGTTCGTTCCCCCCTGTATAATTTAGAAAAATGATGTTGTATGTAAAAGGGTGCATGTTCTTTTAATAGGTAGAAGTTGCATTATATAGACCAAACTATGTTTTTGCTAGGTATATCATTTTTCTTGAGAGTTAAACCGTTGCGAAAAGTAACTTTCCTTTATTGTAACAAAAAAACACGCATATGAATTTTTATTTTTTATCGGGACATTGGCAGGCAGTAAGAATCTAATCTCAAAGTTGGTGAATGTAAGGGAGTTATGTGAAGTCGGGATACCTGTAGAAGCCTGATTGGTGTAGGCTAACAATCCGTATAGGATGAGGATTCCCTCCACTAATTAAAGTTCCACTTTATCTCTGTTAAAGGAACGAATAGAAGTAGAGTTCATTATAAAAACAATGTATAGTGAATATGTATACCATGTTTGCCTTAAAGATAGAACGGGTACAATGTGGAATAACGATCGTGCATAGGATGTGTCTTCCGAATGGAACAACATATTGGCGAGTTAATCGCGCATTATGGGTATTTTGGAATTATTATAGCTTTGGCTGGTGGGATTGTCGGATTACCGATACCAGACGAGTTTTTATTGACCTTTGTTGGTTATAATGTTTCAAAAGGAGTTATGTCAGGAACTGCTGCTTTTTTAAGTGGGATGGCTGGTGCGATGTTAGGGATTACGTTAAGCTACATATTAGGTTTAAAACTTGGGCTCCCTGTTTTAAAGAAATATGGGCCGAAAATTAGAATTAAAGAACATCACATTGAAAAAACACATATTTTATTTGAAAAATATGGGCCATTTCTTTTAATGATCGGTTATTTTATACCAGGAGTACGTCATTTAACGGCATATTTTGCTGGGGTATCGAATTTAACACTTTGGCGTTTTTGTTTGTACGCTTATGGTGGTGCGCTCATTTGGATAAGTGTTTTTATTGGGCTTGGCTGGAAGTTAGGCGAGAAATGGCGCTTCGTTGAGTATAGTTTACATCATTATGGAATATGGATTTTATTAATTTCAGCAGTTGTTACATGTGTTGTATGGTTTTATATAAAGAAAAAGAAAAACCGCTAATAGCGGTTTTTTTAGCTGAAAGCAATAAATAATACACCAGCTGTAATAAAGACTACACCAATGCCGGTCATAAAGTTTAACTTTTCACCGAGTATAATCATAGCGAGAATGATAGAAAATACGACGCTTAATTTATCGACAGGAGCTACTTGTGAAACCTTTCCTGTTTTGAGGGCAAGAAAATAAAATAGCCATGACGAAGCACCTGCAACTCCACTTAATGTGATAAATAGCAGTGCTTTTTTATTTAGCAGTACGTCGCCGATATTTTGAAATTTACCTTGTATGATAATAACGCCTATCATAAATAATGCCATAATAATAGATCGAATTGTTGTTGCAACGTTTGCATCGATTCCGTCTAAACCAAACTTTCCGAAAATCGATACAAGGGCAGCAGCAATTGCTGATAATAGTGCAAATAAGAGCCACGAACTCATAGTAAAATTCCTCCAATCTTACATTATTATACATGAAAATGATTCTCATGTATAAAGTTGAATCAATCGGGCTTTTACGAGCTAAATAACGAAATAATCCCCACCTTATATTTTTAATAAGGTGGGGATTATTATACTACTCTGCAATTTCCTCATATAAAAAGTACGTTACATTATAAATATGTTCTACTTCATCGTCTGTCATAAACAGTAATTCGTCACGCTCAATCCCTTTTTTCTTTTCAATAAACTCAATCATGTTTTTGCGTTCTTCTCTCTTCATCAATTTTATTTCTCCTCTCAATCTGTTTTAATACAGTTTATTTAAGTTACTGCTATTATATAACAGAATCTTTAGAAAGTTCCACCTATTTTATTGTTTTTTTCAAAAGAACTTTTCGACAAAACAAGCCCACCTAAGGGGGGGCTTGTTTTATTTTATAGTCGTAAAAACTCGGGCTCCGTCGTACCGGCACCATCGATGTAATAAATTGTGTCGGGATTGATTTTTATCAATACGTAATTAGGGTCTTCAGGACCAAGTAACCAGCGTTTTAAGCTATTATTCCAAAACTTGTTTTTTAATGTTGAGTCTTCCTCAATCGAAGCTAATCCTTCAACTTCAATATAATCTTCGTCTAATTTTTTTCCTTCTCGTCCGAGTAGTACATGGACATTAGGATTGTTTTCAATATCTGTTATCTTTTTTGATTTCCGATCTGTTGCAATATATAACACAAAATCTTCGTGGAAAAACATCATAAAGGCACCATGAGGTTTATTTTCACGTACAGTAGATAATACACCAGTTCGTTGACCACAAATAATAGTTTCAATTTTTTCTTTTAAATGCATGTTTTTAGCCTCTTTTCATACTTTGTAATTTTCTTCGTCTAAATAAAAATGAAGCATCTTTCATACTCTTTTCATCAACATGATTTTTTAAACGTAATTGTGATGAAATCGGACAAGTTAGGAGAAGAATAATAATAATATTGAGGAGAAATACATACGATGGAAGGATGAAAAGCATGTTTAATAAAATATTTCTTATAGTAGCGCTTATAGGTGTACCACTTTCTGTACTCGGAAAAACACTTCATTGGCCTCAAACAATCATGTTCGCTGTGTATTGTATTACTATTATCGCATTAGCGGGTTTTATGGGGAGAGCGACAGAAAGTTTGGCAATCGTATCGGGGCCAAGAATAGGTGGATTATTAAATGCTACTTTCGGTAATGCTGTTGAACTTATCATTTCAATTTTTGCACTTCAAGCAGGATTAATTGAAGTGGTGTTAGCTTCTTTAACAGGATCTGTACTTGGGAATTTACTTTTGGTAGGGGGGCTATCCTTTTTTATAGGTGGACTTAAATATAAAAGGCAAAGCTTTAACGTTTACGACGCAAGGCATAATTCAGCTTTATTAATTTTTGCTGTTGTCGTGGCTTTTGTTATTCCAGAGATTTTTTCAATGAAGATGGACGTTAGCAAGACGTATCAATTAAGTATAGGTGTTTCTATTATTATGATTATCATGTACCTTGCTGCATTACTATTTAAGTTAGTTACGCATCGGGGTGTATATCAACATAAGAGTGACGAAGTAGCGCATGAAGAAGAGCCAGAGTGGTCGAAAGGAAAAGCGCTCCTTATTTTAGCGATAGCAACCATTGCGGTAGCTTATGTGTCAGAGGCGCTCGTGCATACATTTGAGACGGTTGCGAAGTCGTTTGGCTGGTCAGAGTTATTTATTGGGGTTATTATCGTTGCAATTGTTGGAAATGCGGCGGAACATGCATCTGCAATTATTATGGCTTATAAAAATAAAGTAAATATTGCAGTCGAAATTGCAATAGGCTCTACATTACAAATTGCAATGTTTGTTGCTCCTGTATTAGTATTGCTCTCTATGTTCTTCGCGCAGAGGATGCCTTTAGTATTTACCATACCAGAACTTGTGTCTATGATTACAGCGGTTTTCTTAACGATTGCGATTTCAAATGATGGAGATACAAATTGGTTTGAAGGCGGTACTTTATTAGCGGCGTATGTCATTATGGGAATTGGTTTTTATTTATTATGAAAAATAGGCATAACAATTGTGCTCGGAGAAAACAATAAAGTGAAACTTTAATCAGTGGGGGTTCTGTTCATCACCCGCTGGTTATTAGTTGAACCAATCGGGCATTTACGGGCAGTTGATTTCCCACCTAACTTCTTTGCCTCAGCCGAATTTTGAGGTGGGAGTTTTACTGCCCGTTAATGCGGGATAAACAAAGTAGTATATATACCTTTACATAGGAAGGAGCCAGACAGGTGAAACGAGTATACAGCATATGTCTTTCAACTATGGTCTCGTTTATTTTATTATTTCCTAACATGAGTTTTGCAAAGACAACAGTAGGAACAAAAATGCCTTCATCTGTTTTAAATATTTCAAAAGACAATACGTTTCCAAATGATGCGCAAGATTTGCCACGCTTACAGCCAAGTAAGTTTGCTCAAGAACTATTGAAAACAGCTAATATTAAAATTGAAAATCCAGACTTAATTCGGATGTTTAATGAAACGACAATTTCAAATGCGCCGCTTGCGGTAGGGTACCGGGCAAAAATTTATTTAGGACAATGGGCTTTACGTTATGAATCAGTAGACACATCGATTAATTGGGAATATAAACAAGTGAATCGAAATGTGTATGATAATCGCGGGGGAGATCGTTTATATCCACTTCGCTATAAGCAAGAAACACAAAAGACGGTTGAAGGCGATTTAACAGCAGATATGAAAAATGCTGCAGATGTGAAAAAAATGATGCTTCTCAAAGCGCTTGAAAAGGTACAATTGCCCCTTTCTTTTAAAACAACTATTGGTTATGGTACTGGACATGAGCGTGTGTATAATATTAGTCCGAGTCAACTCGGATATTTATACGCTTATACACCAGCAGTAAATGAAAAGGGAAAAGTAACATTTGGAGAAGTATACCTTGTATTAAAAGGAAATCAAAAAAGGCTTGTTGTGAAAAATATTACCTCTCAAGGAATTGGAGCAGCGATTCCAATTCATGATCATTTGTTTTTTAAATTCATTTCTTCTTCTCACTCTCAATAACATAAAAAAAACGTCAGCTTATAAGCTGACGTTTTTTTATAATGTAATGTTTGCTGTTTTTGATAAGAAATCTTCTGTTGGATAGTAGCTGTTTTTTACAAGAACATTTGGTCCAAGACATTTTACTGCAGGACAGTGACAGCTTAATGATTTTGCTGTTTTTGAAGCACTCCATTTGTCGTATGCTTCTTGTAATGTGTTTGTTTGTATGTTTCCTAGAAGTGGAACATCACCAAAATCAGTAACGATAATATTGCCATCAAAAATATTTACATTTAAGCGTGAACGACCATCCGGATCATTACGAACAGTTACATTCTTGCTCTCCTGTAATTTTTTAAATGTAGCTATATCTTTTTCGTCATCGCTACAAGCATAGAAAGGTAATGTTCCAAATAACATCCAGACATTTTCATCACGAATTTCTAGTAAATGCTCAATTGCATCACGAATTTCAGCTTTTGTTAAAATTTCTAGATTGCTCGCGAAGTCACTCGGATACATCGGGTGAACCTCATGACGTTTACAGCCCATCTCTTCGACGATTTGACGGTGAATATGTTCAATATGTGGTAGAGTTCTTTTGTTTAACATCGTTTCGGCCGATACAAGTACACCTGCATTTGATAGAGCCTTACTATTTGTAATCATTCTTTCGAATAATTTTGCACGTTGTTCATAAGTAGGTTTACGCTCCATCATCGCAAATCCGCCTTCAACGAAGTCATCAATTGTTCCCCAGTTATGAGAGATATGCAACACGTCTAAATAAGGAATAATTTGTTCGTAACGTGCTAAATCTATAGTTAAGTTAGAGTTGATTTGAGTGCGAACGCCTCGTTCATGGGCATATTTTAAGAGTGGTGTTACATAGTTGTCGACGGATTTTTTTGAAAGCATCGGTTCTCCGCCAGTAATACTTAAAGAACGTAAATGAGGAATCTCATCTAATCGTTTTAATAAAAGCTCCATCGGAAGCGGATTTGGATCTTTCGGCTGTAATGTGTAACCAACAGCGCAATGTTCGCAACGCATATTGCATAACGTTGTTGTTGTAAATTCAACGTTTGTTAATAGTAGTTTGCCGTACTCTTCAAGGTCCATATACGCTTCCCATGGATCGTAAGAAGGAGTAATCGGCTTCATTTTTTGTGATATCGTCATATGAAATACTCCTTTGACTATTGAAATAACAATTTGTCCATTCTCTATAATAGAAGAATATGTACTTTTTATAAAGTGAAACTTTTTAGCATAAAAAGAGAGAAGGCTTACATTATAGTGGATGACTGTGAAAAAATTGATGAAATTTCATGCCCATAGTAATCGTTTTTGCGGTATAATAAAAGCAACTCGAATTAAAAGGAGAGTGCCTTCATGGGAAAAGCAATCCAAGATAAAGACTCACAATTAGTATATTTAAAAGAACGTTTAAATATGTTTATTGAAGTAATTGATACAATTGAACCTGAAGAAGTAGAGTTAGAAGATGTAGATCGTCTTCTTGCGATGTTAGATGAATTAGAATTCAAATGTGAGCAATTTAAAAAAGACGAATAATATATTAAAAAGGCTGCCAATACAAATTTGGTAGCCTTTTTCTGTATGGATAATAGAAGGAATATAGAAAAAAAGGTATAATCAAGTTGTGAAAAATTTCATTTATACTTTAATAGCATTGAAATAAATAAAAAGCTGAAGAGCATAACAATGGAATTTTCATCTCATAACGTTTTGGTAGCGTTCACAATTGAGGGGGAAGTAACAATGGAAAAGCTTCAAGAAAGCATGTATCAACTAGTTGTTGAAACGTCAACGAACTTACCGAAAGATGTTCGTCGTGCAATTCAACAAGCGAAAGAGCGAGAAAATGCAGGGACTCGTTCTGCGATGGCACTTGGCACAATTACGAATAATATTAAAATGGCAGATGATAATATCTCGCCGATTTGCCAAGATACAGGGATGCCAACGTTTAAAATTTATACACCAGTTGGTGTGAATCAATTAAAAATGAAGGAAGCTATCTATAGTGCGCTTGAGCGGGCGACAAAAGATGGTAAACTTCGCCCTAATTCTGTTGACTCTCTTTTTGGAGACAATAGCGGAAATAATTTAGGGCCAGGTACACCAGTTATTAAGTTTGAGCAATGGGAACAAGATTATATTGATGCACGTTTAATTTTAAAGGGTGGCGGCTGTGAGAATAAAAATATTCAATATAGCTTACCGTGTGAATTAGAAGGACTTGGACGCGCAGGCCGTGATTTAGAAGGAATTCGTAAATGCCTTCTTCATGCAGTATACCAAGCACAAGGTCAAGGATGTAGTGCAGGTGTAATTGGTGTTGGTATCGGGGGAGACCGCACATCAGGTTATGAATTGGCAAAAAATCAATTATTCCGTACATTAGATGATGTCAATCCAGTACCAGAGTTACAAAAGCTTGAAGAGTACGTATTAGAAAATGCAAATAAGCTTGGTATTGGTACAATGGGATTCGGCGGAGAAACAACTTTACTTGGTTGTAAAATTGGCGTATATAACCGCCTGCCAGCTAGTTTCTACGTATCTGTTGCGTATAATTGCTGGGCATATCGTCGCCTTGGTGTAAAAATCCACCCTGAAACAGGAGAAATTATGGATTGGTTATATCAAGAAGGTGAAGATACACTTCAGCAAGAAGTACAAGAAAAAACAGAGCAACGTGAGATTGTATTACAAGCACCAATTACAGAAGAGCAAATTCGTGAACTTCGCGTTGGTGATGTTGTAACAATTAATGGCATGATGTATACAGGTCGTGATGCAATCCATAAGCATTTAATGGATAACGATTGTCCAGTAGACTTAAATGGCCAAGTTATTTACCACTGTGGTCCAGTTGTAGTGAAAGACGAGAATGAAAATTGGCAAATTAAAGCGGCAGGTCCAACGACAAGTATTCGTGAAGAGCCATACCAAGGGGATATTATGAAGAAATTCGGTATCCGTGCTGTAATCGGTAAAGGCGGCATGGGTGCAAAAACATTAGCAGTATTAGAAGAACATGGCGGCGTGTACTTAAACGCAATTGGCGGTGCGGCGCAATATTATGCTGAATGTATTAAAGAAGTGAAAGATGTTGATTTCTTACAATTTGGTATTCCAGAAGCAATGTGGCATTTACGCATTGAAGGTTTTAAAGCAGTTGTAACGATGGACTCTCATGGTAATAGTTTACATGCAGATGTCGATAAAACATCACTTGAAAAATTAGCTAGCTTTAAAGAGCCGGTATTTAAATAAACAAAAATGCATCTCGAATCTTTCGAGATGCATTTTTTTGGTATATATAGAAAAACATGCACAGCATGAAAGAAAGCAGGGAAACAGAAACTACAGGTACGATTATATATGGAAAGGAGACTATTTATGAAATATAAATGGTTATATATAGGTCTCATTTTTTCAATTATGATGGCACTTGTTCCAGTTTCAACGTTGGCTTATACAAATACTCCACATAACTGGGGAATTCCGCGTCCTAAAAATGAAACAGTACCAGATGCAGGAAAACTTTATACAGAATTGCTACAAAAAAATGGAGGATTTTATTTAGGGGATACGAAGAAAAAAGATATTTATTTAACATTTGATAATGGATATGAAAATGGCTATACAGGACAAATTTTAGATGTATTAAAAGAGAAGAAAGTACCAGCTACTTTCTTTGTAACAGGGCATTATATAAAAACGCAAAAAGATTTATTATTACGAATGAAGAATGAAGGACACATTATCGGAAATCATTCGTGGAGTCATCCTGATTTTACAGCAGTTAATGATGCGAAACTTCGTGAAGAATTAACGAGTGTAACGGAAGAAATTAAAAAAGTAACGGGACAAAAAGAAGTGAAATATGTACGTCCTCCGCGAGGGGTGTTTAGTGAAAGGACATTAGCTCTTACGAAAGAAATGGGCTATTATAATGTATTTTGGTCACTCGCATTTCTTGATTGGAAAGTGGATCAGCAAAGAGGGTGGCAATATGCGCATAACAATGTAATGACGATGATTCACCCAGGATCTGTTTTATTACTTCATGCAATATCAAAAGATAATGCAGAAGCACTTGCGAAAATCATTGATGATTTGCGCGAGAAAGGGTATCATTTTAAAAGTCTAGATGACTTAGTAAAAAGCAATCAACCGTAAGCATGTATGCTTGCGGTTTTCTCATGCTATAATGATGTGTAAAAAGGATGGGGAAACGTATGTGGAGCGAACATGTTACGTTAGAGTATCCATATCATTTTGAAGAGGTATTAAAACGTTTATCTTTTGATCCTCTCAACGTCATTCAATTAGATGAGAAAGTCATTTATGTCCCGCTTTGTATAGACGAGGAACAGATTGTTGTTCGCTTGCAAGGGATTGGTACTGTTCAAAATCCACAGTTTTGGATTTCTAGTCAGACAGGAGATCCAGAGAAAGTAATGAAACGAATGAGGGCCATTTTTCATTGGGATGATCCGTTTCAAGATATACAAAATCATTTTTTAAGCACATCATTACGTCCACTATTTGAGATGTATGCTTATACTCCAATTATTTTAGAATTCGATTATTTCGCTTGTCTTCTTCGCTGTATCATTCATCAACAAATAAATTTGAAATTTGCTACTGTGCTAACAGAACAATTTGTAAAACGATATGGAACAGAGAAGAACGGTGTCTTCTTTTTCCCGACTCCGGAAATAGTAGCAAATATTTCAATAGAAGAATTGAGAGAGCAGAAGTTTAGTCAGCGGAAGGCTGAATATATAGTAGGGTTAGCAAAACGTATTGCCCGTGGTACATTAGATTTAGCGAGTATAGAAACCAAGACGGAAGAAGAGGTTTCAGCACAATTGTTACCAATTAGGGGGATTGGTGCATGGACAGTGCAAAACTTTTTAATGTTTGGGCTTGGGCGGAAAAATATGTTTCCGAAAGCAGACATCGGAATTCAGCGTGCAGTGCAAGGTGTATTTCAATTAGATGATAAACCTGATGATGCATTTTTAGAAAACGTAAAACAAGAGTGTGAACCATACTGCAGTTATGCAGCGTTATATTTATGGAAAAGTATAGAGTAGAGGTGTAATCATGATACAAAAGCAACATGAGAGTAAGTTGGAAGTTGGTCAAACGTTTCCTGTGACAATTAAACGTCTTGGGATTAACGGAGAAGGCGTTGGTTATTTTAAGAGACAAGTTGTTTTCATTCCAGGGGCATTACCAGGAGAAGAAGTCGTTGCTGAAACAACGAAAATTCAGCGTGGCTTCGCTGAAGCGAAAGTGAAAAAAGTTCGTAAAGCTTCACCACATCGTGTGAAAGCACCGTGTCCGGTATATGAAGAGTGTGGCGGTTGTCAGCTGCAACATTTAGATTATAAAGAACAATTAAATCAAAAGCGTGATATCGTTGTACAAGCATTTGAGAAGTATATGAACAACAGTTTGGAAGAGAAAATCCGTCCAACGCTTGGTATGGAAAATCCATGGCATTATCGTAATAAGAGTCAACTACAAGTGGGACGTAAAGACGAAAAGGTCATTACAGGGCTGTATAAGCAAAACTCACATCAGTTAATTGATATTGCTCATTGTATGATTCAACATAAAGCAACGAATGAAGCGACAAAAGTTGTAAGACGTATATTAGAAAAGTTAAATGTTTCTATTTACAATGAGAAAAAACAAAAAGGTTTAGTACGCACAATTGTGACACGTACTGCAGTTCAAACAGGGGAAGTACAAGTTACACTTATTACAACAAAAGAAGAATTACCAAATAAAGATCAATTTATTGCAGAAGTACAAAAACAGATGCCAGCTGTTAAATCAATTATGCAAAACGTGAACTGGCGTAAAACATCTGTTATTTTCGGTGATAAAACATTTAAATTAGCTGGAAAAGAAGTAATTCAAGAAACACTAGGTGATTTATCATTTGAATTATCAGCACGTGCATTCTTCCAGTTAAATCCAGAACAAACAGTTGTTTTATACGATGAAGCGAAAAAAGCAGCTGCTTTAACAGGCGATGAGAAAATTGTAGATGCATATTGTGGTGTTGGTACAATCGGTCTTTGGCTTGCAAATGATGCAGCGGAAGTACGTGGTATGGATGTAATTCCAGAAGCGATTGAAGATGCAAGAAAAAATGCGAAGCGTCACGGATTTACAAATACGAAATATGAAGCAGGTAAAGCTGAACAGTGGTTACCGAAATGGGTAAAAGAAGGATGGCGTCCAGATGTAATTGTTGTCGATCCACCACGTACAGGTTGCGATGATAAATTACTGGAAACAATTTTAAAAGTGAAGCCGAAACAAGTTGTTTACGTATCTTGTAATCCTTCTTCATTAGCACGTGATGTACAAGCATTAATGAAGAGTTATGAAGTGGAGTATGTGCAACCAGTTGATATGTTCCCGCATACAGCTCATGTAGAAAATGTAGTGAAGCTTGTTAGAAAGTAAAGTTTATTAATATTCCCTCATGGTATGAGGGAATATTTTCTATGAAGGAGAATATTATGCATAATTATAAATTAACGATTCAGTACGACGGTGCTCGTTATAAAGGATGGCAGCGTCTTGGTAATAACGATAATACGATTCAAGGGAAAATCGAAAGTGTTATATCTGAAATGGTCGGAAAAGAAATTGAAATTATCGGTTGTAGTAGAACAGACGCTGGTGTACATGCTTTGAATCAAGTTGCTAACTTTCAAAGTGATGAGAAGTTAGTGGAACATAAAGTGAAAAAATATTTAAATCAATATTTACCTAACGATATTAGCATTACGGATGTAGAAGAAGTTCAAGATCGCTTCCATGCTCGTTACAACTCTAAAGCAAAAACATACCTTTATAAGATTTGGAATGAAGAGCATACAAATCCATTTATGCGTAAATACAGCATGCATGTGAATAAAAAATTAAATGTGAAAAGCATGAAAGAAGCTGCGAAACATTTAGTTGGTTCACATGACTTTACTGCTTTTTCAAATGCGAAATCAAAGAAAAAGTCTATGGTTCGAGAAGTATATACACTTGATGTGATGGAAGAAGCAGGATTTGTACAAATTAGAGTAAGTGGTAACGGATTCCTTCATAACATGGTACGAAAAATTGTTGGAGCATTAATTGAAGTTGGATTAGGACAATTAGATGCGGATGCAATCCCAAACATTTTAGAGGAAAAACAACGTAATCAAATTAATTGCCTTGCTGAGGCGAGTGGTTTGTATTTGGAGAATGTTGAGTTTTAATAATCAGTAAAAAATCGAGCTGTGTAGGCTCGATTTTTTTACGTTTTGGTGTTAAGAAGATTGTTCTTTCTTCATACGTATCTTCAAATTCCAAAAAACAGCAAGCATAATGGCTGCAAAGGAGCCGCTAATTGTTGCTAATAGTTTTGCATAAGGATAAGCATTCATATCAACTAGTAACATCAAACATACAATGGTAGGGAAGAAGGCTAAGTATTGTAATAACTTTAATTTGTTATCATTACTCATATATATCGTTCCTTTCTAGTATGTTATATGTTTATTGTAGCATATTTTTCCAATTTTTATTTACACATGGAAGCAGATTCATCCTACATTTGATTAAAGTTTCATTTCATATGTGTAAATGCAATTTTTTAATTCGATATTGTAAGTTTTGCCTACTTAATCCCAAAAACTTTGCGGCCTGTGAGATATTACCGTGGTACTCTTTCAGAATTTGATTGATGTAGTTCTTTTCCATGGCCTCTATTGTGTGCTTTAACGTTTTAGGTGCATCAGCATCGTTATTAGTTAGGAAAGGTTGCATATTGAATTCTTTTTTTATTCGTTCGCGAAAGCGAGTGGGAAGATGAAACGCTGTAATGATATTTTCTTCTTCAACTAAATTCATTGAACCTTCAATGATATGTTCTAATTCTCGTACGTTTCCAGGCCAATCATATGCATACAAGAATTCTCTTACATGTACATCTAGATCCGTCACGCTGAGCCCAAATTGAATGTTGTACTTTTTAATAAAGTGCTGAACAAGGGCTGGAATATCTTCTTTTCTTTTACGTAAAGGCGGAAGACATAAAGTAACGACGCTTAATCGGTAATATAAGTCTTCCCTTAATCGATCATTTGCGATGGCTTCGAAGGGATCTTCATTGATAGTTGCTATAATGCGAACATCAATTTCTTTTTCTTGTGTACCTCCGATTCTTCGTATTGTTTTTTCTTGTATAGCCCGTAGCAACTTAGCTTGAAGTGTAGGACTTAATGAATTGATTTCATCTAATAACAAAGTTCCTCCGTTTGCTTCTTCGAATAAACCTGGTTTATCTATTGCTCCTGTAAAGGCACCTCGATTTGTACCAAATAATAAGCTTTCCATTAAGGTATCAGGTATAGCGGCACAGTTTTGTGAAATAAAGGGTTTTGTTGAACGCTGACTTTCATTATGGATGCTTTGTGCAAATAGTTCTTTACCAGTACCTGTTTCTCCTACGAGAAGTATGGAGGAAGATGTACGAATTACTCTTTTTCCTTCTGCAATGATTGATTGAATGGCTTCAGAATCACCAATTATGTGATCAAAGGTAAATTTAGTACTTTGTTTTCGAGAAGGGCCCATTCTTATTGTTTGTTTTGAGTGACTAATCTCTTTTGATATTTCAATAGCGCCTTTAATTTTTCCGTTTTCTATTATAGGGAAAGTATTGTTAATCGTCGTAATTTCTTGTCCTTTATTGTTAAAATACGTTTGTTTTATATTTTTGTTTGTTTTTCCTAATTTTAATGCCTCTATAAGAGTACTATTTTTATTTTCTTCAAATGCGAATACTTCTAAAGGACTTTTATATAGCACATCCGAGCGTTCCATTGATTCAATTTCCATCATTTTGCGGTTGTAGATAATCGTTTTACTTTCCTCATTAATAATATGAATCCCGATATCGAGCTCATTGAGTAAAGTTTCATATAGCATATTCATTTCAATGATCTGTTTAAAATTAATTTCTTCTGTACGCATAGATTATCTTCTCCTCATTTCACCCTATGAAGACTGACTTTTTATAATTTTATTAAAATTCTTATAAAATCGCAAAATTTTTTTGCTATTTTTCTCTTAAAACTTTTCAAATGATAGAAAAATTTTGCGGTTAAGCGGATTTTTTTGTGAAAAACTCTTATTTTATATACGAATTAGAGTTTGGTACGTATTTTGCATAAATAATATTTGAAATCCTTAAAGGGGGAATAGGGATTGTTATAGGATATGCAACGTTTCAGTACCAATTAATAAGAAGGAGGAGTTTATAAAGTGAAGACGGTTATAGAAAGTGTGTATAGTCCTTGTTATGGAAAAGTAGAGAAATTATTTGTTACTGAAAGTTCTTACGTATACGAGTGGGAGAAATTAGCGTTAATTGAAACGATAGATAAACAAAAAGTAGAAATTAAGATAGGAATTAGTGGTTATATCGAATCATTAGAAGTAGTAGAAGGACAAGCTATTGCTGATCAAAAATTATTAATAACAGTAAGGGATGACCTTTTAGTAACAGGCAGTGATTAATGTAAGTGATGTGTATTTTTGCTCTTTTAAATCATTATTTTTACAGTGAATAACTTTAAAAACGCTTACATTAAGTAGATTGGCAAAGTAAAAAGGGGGGATGTATATGATGGATCAAAACCAAGGATTAAAAAGAGAGTTGAAAAGCAGGCACATATTTATGATTGCACTCGGTGGAGTTATTGGTACAGGACTTTTTTTAGGATCAGGTTATACAATTCATGAAGCTGGACCTGGAGGAGCAATTGTAGCGTATCTTGTCGGTGGATTTGTAATGTATTTAACGATGCTCTGTTTAGGAGAATTAGCTGTTGCGATGCCTGACGCAGGGTCTTATCAAACGTATGCGACAAAGCACATTTCCCCTGCAGCGGGTTATGTAGTGGGATGGATGTCGTGGTTAAACTGGTCTGCTACGATAGGCATTGAATTAATTGCAGTTAGTATTTTGATGAAACGCTGGTTTCCCGATGTACCGTCATGGATTTGGTGTGTAGTGTTCGCAGTACTGCTCTTTGCTATTAATGCGTTATCTTCAAAAAGTTTTGCGGAAGTGGAATTTTGGTTTGCAAGTATTAAAGTAATTACAATCATTGCATTTATTATTTTGGGCGGGGCAGCAATGTTTGGGTTTCTAGATATGAAAGGAAATGAACCGGCGCCAATGTTCTCTAGCTTTACTGATTATGGTGGATTGTTTCCAAATGGATTATCAGCAATTTTAATTACGATGATTGCAGTTAATTTTTCTTTCCAAGGAACAGAATTAGTTGGTATTGCAGCTGGAGAGAGTGAAAATCCAGAGAAAACGATCCCGAAGGCAATTAATAATACAGTTTGGCGTATACTTGTTTTCTTTGTACTATCTATTTTTATTCTTGCTGGACTATTCCCTTGGCAGCAAGCAGGAGTGATAGAAAGTCCATTCGTAGTTGTATTTGATAAAATTGGTATTCCTTATGCAGCAGATATTATAAATTTCGTTATTATTACAGCAGTGCTATCCGTTGCGAATTCAGGATTATATGCAACTTCTCGTATGCTATGGTCTATGTCTAATCAAGGAATGATTAGTCCGATTTTTGGTAAGTTATCTAAAAACGGTGTTCCTATTTATGCATTGATTGTAAGCACAATTGTAGGTTGTCTCTCATTACTATCAGGTATTTATGCGGAAGACACAGTTTATTTATGGTTGCTTTCTATCGCTGGATTCGGAGCGATACTAGTTTGGGCATCTATTGCTTTATCAAACTTATTAGCTAGAAGGTCATACATGAAGCAGGGAGGGGATGTTAAGGACTTGAAATTTAAAACACCATTGTATCCATTTGTACCACTTCTTGCATTAACATTAAATGTAACAGTTATAGTTGCTATGGCCTTTATCCCCGAGCAAAGAATGGCGTTATATTGTGGTATTCCATTTATGATTGTTTGTTTACTGTTTTACCGTGCGACAAAAAATAAGGGAAGTAAAATAGAACATGTTGAAAAAGTAAATACAACAGAAGCAGAAAGTCTATAAAGCTATTAGAAACTGATGCTAAAAAAGAGACTGTAACATTGTAAACAGTCTCTTTTTTTGTGACAATAAAGCTGGAAACATACTATGTATGCAAAGGGGAATTAGTGATGAATCCAGAAGTTTCGCAGTTATTAAAACAAATAGATGCAAGGAAAGAGGAATTGCTAGAACTTACAAAAACATTAATTCGTTTTGAAACACCAGCACCGCCAGCGAGAAATACAAATGAAGCGCAAGAATTTGTTGCAGAGTTTTTAAGAAAACAAAATTTTAGTATTGATAAATGGGATGTATATCCGAATGACCCGAACGTTGTTGGGATAAAAAAAGGAATAGAGAGTGACACACATCAAAGTCTTATTATTAATGGACATATGGATGTAGCTGAAGTGTCGGCAGATGAGGTGTGGGAAACAAATCCGTTTGAGCCATTTATAAAAGACGGTTGGTTAGTTGGGCGCGGTGCAGCTGATATGAAAGGTGGATTAGCTGGAGCGTTATTTGCTATTCAGCTTTTACAAGAAACAGGCATTGAACTACCTGGAGATTTAATATTTCAGTCGGTAATTGGAGAAGAAGTTGGGGAAGCAGGCACACTTCAATGCTGCAAAAGAGGTTACGATGCTGATTTTGCAGTAGTAGTGGATACGAGTGATTTACATATGCAAGGACAAGGCGGTGTCATTACTGGATGGATTACAGTGAAAAGCCCGCAAACGTTTCATGATGCAACACGTAGACAAATGATTCATGCTGGCGGACGTTTATTTGGAGCGAGTGCGATTGAAAAAATGATGAAAATTGTGCAAAGCTTACAAGAATTAGAGCGTCATTGGGCAGTCATGAAAACATATGAAGGCTATCCATCTGGAACAACGACCATTAATCCAGCTGTTATTGAGGGAGGAAGACATGCAGCGTTTATTGCGGATGAGTGTCGATTGTGGATAACAGTTCACTTCTATCCGAATGAAACACATGAACAAATAATAAAAGAAATTGAAGAATATATTGGAAAGGTGGCAGCTGCCGATCCATGGTTAAGTGAAAATCCACCACAATTTAAGTGGGGCGGAGAATCAATGATTGTAGATCGTGGCGAAATTTTCCCTTCTTTAGAAGTAGATAGTGAACATACAGCTGTAAAAAAATTCAGCTCAGTACACGAATCAATTCTATCTAAAAATGCAATTGTAGATATGTCTGCAACGGTAACTGATGGTGGTTGGTTTAGTGAGTTTCACATTCCAGCGATTATATATGGACCAGGTACATTAGAAGAAGCACATTCTGTAAATGAGAAAGTTGAAATTGAACAGTTAATTGAATTTACAAAAGTGATAACAGCATTCATATATGAATGGTGTCATACGAAAAAATAAGTTTGTATATTGAAATCGTACGTGTATGTATACTTGTACGATTTTTTACTGAACTATTTCAGAGTTGCATAGAAACAACAACTGAAATAGTTCTTTATTTTCCTATGTTTTTCGTTTGATTTCAATTAATTTCTCTTTCGCTAATTCAACGGCGATCGCATCATCTAAATAGCCAATTGGAAAGAGATAATCTGGGATAATGTCTGTGGATAAAATGAAATAAAGTAAAGCGCCTCCAAGAATTGCACGTTCTTCTTTTGAAATGGTTTCAGTACAAAATTGTTGATACATATCTGTTAATTGCTCAATGAAAGGACCAGCACTATCAATCTGTTCGAGTTTGCTTGCGAAACTATCATGAATACGTTTTTCGCCTTCTGTTGTCTGAGCATAGCGTTCATAATTTTCAAGTTCTTGTTTTACGCGAGTTGTAGTGTAATCGAAATCGAATAAGTTAGAGGACTGTAAAGTTTGCTGAATGGTATCAAGAGATGTGTACATATCCGTCTTTTCTTTATTTACGTGAGGAGAATTAGGATACATTTCATCAAATAACAATTGAGGTGGAACTTGAAGACATTCTGCAAATTTTTGTAGATGTTTTTGTTTTGGAGGTTGTTTGCCATTCATAATTCTTGAGATAGTTGCAGGGTCGATATTTGTAAGCAGTCCTAGCTGGCGCATAGATAAGGCACGTTCTTTTAAAAGTTTTTTTATTAAATTACCAAGCCGATCGTTTGGATTTTCTTGAGGCATAATGAAGACACTCCTTTTTTTATTGTTGAAAAAATGTTGAGCATTTATTACAAGTATATGAAACAGACAGGCACAGTTGCTCAACATTTTCATAATATGCATGGAAAAGTGAGAAAAAGGGGTGAATGTTTATGAGTACAGCAGGTTTATTTTCAATTTTTTTAATCGGGATTGCTTCAAATTTAGATAATGCAGGTGTTGGGATTGCATATGGCATTCGTAAAATTCGAATTTCGTGGTTTAACAATTTTATCATCGCTTTCTTTGGATTTTTATTTACTTTATTAGCTGGATTTTTTGGGAACTGGATTGCGTTATTTATTTCAGAGTTTACAGCAAACTTGATTGGAGCAATCGTTTTAGGGATAATCGGGGTGTTTATTTTATGCCAGCCTTTCTTGAGTCAAAAAAATACTGCAGGTTCTAAAGATGATAATGTACTTATGGGAATTTTACGTGATCCAGAAAAAGCAGATTTTGATGGCTCTAAAACAATTAGTTTTTCTGAAGCACTTGTTCTAGGTATTGCATTGTCTATTAATAATATTGCAGGTGGATTCGATGCTGGGGTAACAAATTTAAACCTTTGGCTTACAGCGACTATTTCTGGGGTGTTTAGTTTTATTTGCATAAGTGGTTTTGCGTATGTAGGAAAACGATATTTAGCAGAATACTTAGGGAAATGGGCGACGGTTATTGCAGGAGTGTTACTAATACTTATTGGGATTGACCAGTTGTTGTGAAAATAGAAAAGCAATGTTCGAGCATTTCCTCGGAAATACTTGAATAAATTGCATATATCGACATCAGATATTTACTTCTTAATAAATAAAAAGCACCTACATACTAAATAGGTGCTTTTTAGCGTATGTCTTCAATTAATTGCTCTGATTCTTCATGCATACTGTATTCACTTAACACTTGGATGCAAAGCCATTTTAATTCCTCGATAGTATGCTCAAGTTCTTCAGGAAGCACATGATGAATGTCTTCAAGTCCCATCCCGAAATGAATAAGTTCAAGTACTTGATCATCGATGTTCCGATCCATTAATAATTCAAGTACTTCTAAATTGAATATGTATCGGTGAGCTTCGTCGAGTGAAACAACTTTTAGTTTCAAGCTTTCTACAATACTCAATATAAAAAGAAGGATTGTTTTTTCAAGAACAGGTTGTTTTCCCATCTGAAATATTAGTTTCATCTTTTACACCTCCACATATAGCGCTAGGTTGTACTATATTATTCAGGAGGGGGGAACAAATATGCATGATATAGAGAAACTTTCAGCACTGTTTTTGTAAGGGTGTTGATAAATGACAAAAGTGAGGTTTTGGTGAAATAAAAAATCCTGCTAGTATAGCAGGATAACTCGTGATTAAAAAATGCTCCAACCTTCTTGAGCAGAAAGAAGTTCAAGAATTTTAAAACCAGCAATACTATTTCCGTTTGCATCTAAAGCTGGTCCGAAAATACCGATTCCCATGTCTCCTTTTACGCAGCCGAAAATACCACCCGCTACACCACTCTTTGCAGGGATACCAACACGAATTGCAAATTCACCAGATTCATTATACATACCACACGTAACCATAAAAGTTTTACAGATTTTTGTAATATGCTTCGGGATAATTTGTTTTTTCTTGTATGGATCATATCCATCCATTGCAAAAATTAAGCCGATACGTGCTAAATCGATACAGTTTACTTCAACTGCACATTGACGAGTATATAAATCCATAAGTTCTTCAATATCACAATCGATAATTCCATTTTGTTTCATATAGTAGCAAAGTGAACGGTTTAGATAAGCTGTCTCTAATTCTGAATCGGCAACTTTAGAGGAATAATTAATAGTAGGGTTATCTGTTATTTCACGTACAAAATGAAGGATACGTTCCATTTTTTCCTCGTTATTTTTTCCTGCTAACATGCTTGTAATAGCTAATGCTCCTGCATTAATCATTGGATTAAGGGGTTTGGACGGACTTGTCGTTTCTAACTTAATAATAGAATTAAATGGGTCACCCGTTGGTTCCATTCCAACTTTAGAAAATACATATTCTTCACCACGGTCTAAAAGGGCAAGGGCAAGTGTAATTACTTTGGAAATACTTTGAAGAGTAAATAGTGTTTGTGAGTTTCCTGCATGGATATATTCTGATTCTTTATGGAAAATGGCAATCCCTAAATCGTCTGGATTTGCATTTCCTAGTTCGGGGATATAAGTAGCAAGTTTTCCTTTTTTCGTATATGGTTTTACTTGTTCTAACAACTGTTGTAAGTTGTTTGTTTCAATGCACTGCATAGTACCAACGCTCCTATTTTGAATTAACTAAGTTTACTTTTCCCGATATGCTCGGAAATAAATAATAACATGAAAAAGTGGAATGATAAAACGAAAGTTACATGTTCTATAGTGGGTTTTTCGTTTCGAGTATTCTGTATTTTAAAAAGGAGAATTTCCCTTTTATATAACAGTTTGGAAATAGGGGATTTATCTATAAAAAGTTCAGAAATAAAAACTACACATCTATACAACTATATGTTATTATGGTTATGTAATAGAAAGCGTTTTCTAAAGCGTTTTTATAATGATAACGATTTCATAAATTGAATTAGGGGGAATTAAAATGTTGCAGTTTTTACAACGTATTGGTAAAGCTTTAATGCTTCCGATCGCAGTACTACCAGCAGCAGGATTATTGCTTCGTCTAGGACAAGAAGACGTATTAAACATTCCTGTTATGGCACAGGCCGGTGCAGCAATTTTTGATAATTTAGCACTTATTTTTGCAATTGGTGTTGCAATCGGTTTATCTATTGACGGTAGTGGTGCAGCTGGTCTTGCAGGTGCAATTGGTTATTTAGTTATGAAGAATACAACTAATGCTTTAAGTGTTACTTACTCAACTGCAGAACTAAATGATAAATTAAAAAGTGTTCAAGATTTAGTCGGTTCAGTAGATCCAACTAAATTAGCGGATACGATGAATAAAGTTTCTAAAGCAGCAGCTTTGACGCCAAAAATAAATATGGCCATACTCGGTGGTATTATTGCCGGGGTTATCGCTGGATTACTATACAACAAATTCCATAAGATTAAACTACCAGAATGGTTAGGATTCTTCGCTGGAAAACGTTTCGTACCAATCATTACTTCTATTGTAATGCTTCTTTTAGGATTAGTATTCGGTCAAATTTGGCCAACAATCCAAACTGGTATTGATGCAGTATCACACGGTATCGTAAACTTAGGTTCAATCGGTGCAGGGTTATTCGGATTATTAAACCGTTTATTAATTCCAATCGGTTTACATCACGTAATGAACACATATTTCTGGTTTGTACTTGGTGACTTTACAAATGCAGCTGGCGATCTTGTTCATGGTGATATCGCTCGTTTCTTTGCAAAAGATCCATCAGCGGGTATGTTTATGACTGGTTTCTTCCCAGTTATGATGTTTGGTTTACCAGCAGCTTGTTTCGCAATGATTGCGGCTGCTAAACCAGAAAAACGTAAAGCAGTTACTGGTATGTTAGCTGGTTTAGCGTTAACTTCATTCTTAACTGGTATTACAGAGCCAATCGAATTCTCATTCATGTTCTTATCACCAGTATTATATGGTGTGCATGCAGTATTAACAGGTCTTTCTTTATTCATAACAACATCACTGGGCATTCGTGATGGTTTCACATTTAGTGCTGGTGCTATTGATTATGTTATTAACTTTGGTATTGCAACAAAACCTGTATTATTAGCAGGTATCGGTTTAATTTATGCAGCAATTTACTTTGCAGTATTCTACTTCTTAATTAAGAAGTTCAACTTAAAAACTCCAGGTCGTGAAGATGACGATGAGTTAGTTGAAGATGCGGATGCACCAGTTGCAGGTTCAATTGGTGAAACTTACGTAGCAGCTTTAGGCGGAAAAGAAAACTTAACAGTTATTGATAACTGTGCAACACGTCTACGCTTACAAGTGAAAGATGCTGGTCAAGTAAACGAAGCGGCACTAAAACGTGCGGGTGCAAAAGGTGTTATGAAATTGAGTGACACAAGTGTACAAGTTATCGTAGGTACAAATGTTGAATCTGTTGCCGATGATATGAAAAAACACGTATAAATAATTAGATAAGAGGATATCCAAAAAATTGATAACATCAGTTTTTTAGAGGATATCCTCTTTTTTTATGTTAAAAATTTAACGGGAATCTTACTTTTGTAAATTTTCTTTTTCTTTTTTGTGTATATAGGTTGGTAATATGTGCAGTGCGTGATAAAGTAGGGATGATATAGAATGGATTATCCATAATCTACTAAAATGAAACTTTAGTAGAGGAAGTAAATTATTGGTTAATAAGGGGAAAAAGGCAATCATGGATCAGGAAAAAAATAATGCGAATGGGAAAGCACGTCGGCCGATTGTATACATAAAAAGAACAATCATTCTCGTCTTACTAGTATCACTTGTATATTTTATGTATACAAAAATTGTTGCGCATAATAAGAAAGAAGAAACTTTAAAAGCGGCAGCAGAAATGAAGAAACAAGAAGAGCTAAAAAAGAAAGAAGAGGCAAAAAAGAAGCAAGAAGCACAAAAACAAAAAGAGCAGGAAGAACAAGTGAAGCAAGCGCAAGCTGTGGAGAAACCTGTGGAGGGACCACCTCAAGAAATTAATGAAAACGCTCAACTGAATCAATATTTACAAAACGTAGGATTTAGCGGGACAGCTGTTATTGTGAAGAACGGAAAAGTTCTTTTGAATAAAGGGTACGGTATGGCAAATAAAGAGCAGCAAGTACCGAATAATTCAGAGACGACTTTTTATATTGGTTCTATTTCAAAGGCGTTTGTAGCAACCGCTATTATGCAATTGAAAGATCAAAAAAAATTACAAGTAGAAGATACTGTTGCAAAGTATATTCCGGATTTTCCACAAGGTAATAGTATTCAGCTAAAACATCTATTAACACATACATCAGGGATTCCAGAATATGAGCAAGGAAAAGAAGATATTTCCCATGAAGAACTGATCAAGAGGATAGGAAATCAAAAGCGTATTGGTGGTCCAGGAGAGAAGTGGAAGTATTCTGATTCGAACTACTCTATACTTGCATACATTGCCGAGAAGGTAAGTGGACAGTCGCTCGAAGAATATATTAAACAACATATTTTTGCTACTGCCGGTATGAAACATTCTGGTTTTGGCACAGCGTTAGAACAAACAAGATTCCCATCGACAGGTTATAAAATAGTAAATAACAATATGACAACACCTAATATTCCAAGCATGTCCCAACTCTATGGTTGTGGTGATATATATACGAGTGCACATGATTTATATTTATTTAACGAAGCGTTATACTCTGGAAAGTTAATTTCAAAAGAGAGTTACGATCAAATGTTTACAGCCGTGAAGAAGGATTACGGATTTGGCTGGTACGTAGATCCAGGAAGCTATTCGAATCACGGTGTAATGCCAGGTTGGAATTGTTTAAATGGATTTAGTAAAAATGGTAGTGTGTATGTTGTTTTATTATCTAACATTCAAAACAACATTAAATCATTTGGTAAAGTGAATAACGACATTTATACGATGTTGCGAAATATTGAAGTGTAAGAGACTGTCCTTTTTGGATAGTCTTTTTTTTATGCCCTGAAACAACTATTTCTTTTAGAAAATGTATGCCTTACCTATCACAAAAACATCTATTTTGTATACATTAAGATGTATGGATGTAAAATTTTATAATCTAAAAATAACTAGGAGGAGAAGTGTATGTGTCTGTTCAGAAAATATTGGCATAAATTATCAAGATTGTTTAATAGACAATTAGATTATTTTTTAGATAACAAATTACTACCTGCCGTGGAACGACTTTTATTTTCGCAAAACTTTGCAAGGTTTATTCAAAGAAACTCTAAGCAAGCTACGGAAGAATTTATAAAATCAAGTCAATTTCAATCTATTATTTGTAACATTTTAAAAGAATGTAATGCATCGCCTTTTAAAGAAATTGCAAAGCAATATTTGGGTAAAAACGTTGAAATTACTGTGACGGTTGGGCAGTTAACGGGTGTTATTGTAGCAGTTGGTGATGATTTCTTAACACTGCAAGAAGGAATAGGAACTGAAGTTTTATTACCATTTACAAGTATTATATCAATTAAAGAAGTGTAAGAAAGGAGAGTTATATATGTTATTTACTGATGAATTGCGTAATCATGTTGGTGAGCTAGTGCAAGTTGTGACAGCTGCCGAAATTGTTTCAGGCATTCTTTTATCTGTGACAGACGGGGCAGTAAGCGTTCGTACTTCTCCTTCTTATGGACCACCGGAAGATGTGGTTGTACGTATTCCTATTATTTCTTATGTTCGCTTGGAAGGGTAAGTGTGATACGAGTATGAGAGTATCAGTTGTTATCCCGGCACATAATGAAGCAAGTACTTTATCACAAGTTTTAGTAGAAGTAGAGAAGCTGAAGCCTTACGAAATTATCGTAGTAGATAATGGCTCGACAGATGGGACGAAAGAAATAGCGTTACAACATCATTGCCACATAATTTATTATAAACATTCTCTTGGCAATGATGTTGGACGTGCTATTGGAGCTAGAGAAGCAAAAGGTGAAATTGTCTTGTTTTTAGATGGTGACATTGTTATTGATAGTAAAGAGTTACGACATTTTGTAAAAGGAATTAAGCAAGGGCATCAAATTGTTGTGAATAATTTAACATGGTCTGTTTATTTAAAGATGAGACCACATTATACGACAGTTGGAAAATTCATGTTGAATCGTTATTTGAACAAAAAGGAGCTTGTTGTTGGGGCTTTAATCGCAATTCCACATGCGATGAGCAGGGAAGTTATTCAGAAATTTGGATGGTGGAATTTAGCGGATCCAGCATTATTTCAAGCGATGGCGATGTCTAGAGGAGTAGATATTGTCGATATGGCTTCGGTCGATGTCATTCACACAAATAAAGTTCGTCCTGTTCATACTGGTACATCACCTGGTTCGCCTTATCCGAAAGCGACTAGTCGTATTATGGGTGATCATTTACGTGCTTTGCAGTATGCGATCGACATATATGGCAATCGAGGTGGTTTTTCGGAGGGGAATAGGGATAGGGATTTTATAGGAAAGTATAAAGCCGTTGTATTACAAAAGGAAAAAGCAAAGTATAGTGCGATTATACCAGTATCAGAAGAAAAAATGACGATAAGATCTGTTATACAAGAAGTGAAAAAAGCAGGAGTAGATGAAATTATAGTTGTGGCAAATGGAGCAGATATTGAGACTGTTAAACAAGCAAAGCTAGAGAATGTTATTGTTGTTGAATTTACGAAGGCGCTTGGACATAATGTAGCACGAGCGATAGGTGCCATACATGCTACGGCAGATATTTGTTTATTCGTTGATGGTGATTTTACTATTCCGGCAAAAAAACTAGTTCCATTTTTGCGTGCTATTGAAGATGGAAGTGATGTAGCATTAAATGATTTGCAGTGTTTATTAGATATGTTTCATCCCGCAGATCCAATTAGTATGGGGAAATACTTTGTAAATTTAGTAGCGAAACGACCGGATTTATGGAATAACTCATTAACGGCAGTACCGCATGCTATGCATAAAAAGGCAATAGAGAAAATAGGATATGATTCTCTTGTTATTCCGCCACTAGCTCAAATGAAAGCTATTTTGGAGGGATTCTCTATTACAGCGGTAGAGTTTGTAGATGTTATAAAAACAAATCGTGTACGCCCAGAGCAACATGGATTTGTAAATGGACGTATTCCAGCATTTGACCGTATTTTCGGTGACCAACTTGAGGCAATTGCATATTTATTGCAATCCACAGATGAACGCGGGAGTTTTACAGATGGAGAGCGGGATAGAAATATAATTCAACAATTGAGAAAGGAAGAAGAGAATACAGATGAATGTTAGTAGTACAGTTGCTATTATCGGATTAGGATATGTGGGCCTTCCTTTGGCAGTTCATTTTGCAGAGAGAGGACATACAGTAATTGGATTAGATAAAGATACTAGAAAAATAGAATCAATTATAAAAGGAGAAAGTTATATTCCAGATGTTTCTTCTAAATTGTTACAAAGTTTATTGGCTAAAAAAAAATTAATAGTAAATACACCGGATCAAGGTATTGCTGATTTTCAAAATAGTGATTATGTTATTGTCACGGTCCCAACTCCAATTAATGAACATCGAGAACCAGATTTAAGTGCCCTCATTTCAGCTTCCCATTATATACAACAAAACCTTCAAAAAGGACAAACCTTCATTTTCGAAAGTTCCACATATCCAGGTACGCTTGAGGAAGTTATTATTCCTATTATTTCTCAAACAGGTAAAAAGGTAGGAGAAGATTTCTATATTGGATATTCTCCTGAGCGAATTGATCCAGCAAATAGTCAATATTCCGTTCAAGCAATTCCAAAGGTTATTAGTGGACAAACCGAGCGGTGTAAACAAAAAGTACAGGATTTGTATAGTACTATATTTGACGTAGTTGTTCCTGTTAGCTCTCCAAAAGTGGCAGAGATGTGTAAGTTATTTGAAAATATTCAGCGCTTAGTTAACATTTCTTTAGTAAATGAGTTAAACACATTATGTGAAAGTTTAGGGATTGATTTTTATGAGGCTATTGAAGCGGCATCTACAAAACCGTTTGGATTTACTCCGTATTGGCCAGGACCAGGAATAGGAGGACATTGTATTCCTGTAGATCCTTTATATTTTCAATGGAGAATAAAAAAGAATGGGGCAATTAGTCAATTAATTGAAGCAGCACATGTAATCAATGAAGAAATGCCGGAGAAAATAGTCCGGAAAGTAAAGGGAATAGTGCAATCACCTGGACCAGTTTTAATTGTAGGAATCGCATACAAGAAAGATGTAAATGATTTGAGAGAATCACCGGCTTTGCCAATTATTCAATTACTAATAAAAGAAGGGTATGAGATAGAATATCATGATCCTTATATTCCTTCCGCAGAAATTGGAAATAAAGTGTACCAATCTGTTTCTTTAGATGAAAAAAAAGTTACACAAGCGGATTGTATTTTAATTTTAACGGATCATTCTAATATTGATTGGAAGCTTTTTAAAGGAATAGAGCGAGTAGTAGATACACGTGGAATTGTAAAGAAGGTGAGTGTATGAGTAAGAAATGTTTAATTACAGGTGGGGCCGGATTTATTGGATCTCATTTAGCTGAAGAGTTGGTGAGAAGGGGTCATGAAGTCACTATTGTGGATAACTTTTATAAAGGGAAAAATAAGTATCATAATGAGCTAATGAAAGAGATTCGAGTTATTCCAATAAGTGTTTTAGATAAAAATTCTATTTATGAATTAGTAAATCAACATGATGTAGTATTTCATCTAGCAGCAATCTTAGGTGTTAAAACGACAATGGAAAAGAGTATAGAGCTCATTGAAACGAATTTTGATGGAACGAGAAATATTTTACAAGCAGCGTTAAAAGGAAAGAAGAAAGTAGTTTTTGCATCTACTTCAGAAGTATATGGTAAGGGCAAACCGCCTTTCTCTGAAGAAGGGGATCGATTGTACGGGGCAACTTCTAAAATTCGTTGGAGTTATGCAGTTTGTAAAACGTTAGAAGAAACATTATGTTTAGGATACGCATTAGAAGGTTTACCTGTAACGATTGTTCGTTACTTTAATATTTATGGTCCAAGAGCGAAAGATGGTCCGTATGCAGGAGTAATCCCACGATTTATCCGTGCAGCTTTGCAAGGAGAAGACATTCTCGTATATGGAGATGGAAAGCAGACACGTTGCTTTACGTATGTGAGTGATGCGGTAGAAGCAACAATTCGGGCACTGGATGAGAAGGTAAATGGTGAGATTATTAATATAGGTTCTGAGAATGAGCAGAGTATAAAAGAAGTAGCAGAAGCAATTAAAAAACTAACGAAATCTTCTTCGAAAATTGTACAAGTTCCTTTTGAGGAAGTATATCCACATGGCTTTGAAGAAATTCCAAATAGAAGACCAGATGTAACGAAGTTAAGAGAACTTGTTCAATTTCAAGCGACAGTAACGTGGGAACAAGGATTGAAAGAAACTATTAAATGGTTTCGTGAAGAAAACAATGGCTAAGTCACTATCGGTTATTATTCCTGTATGTAACGAAGTAGATACGATTTCAGACGTTATTCAATCGGTAAAACCATTAAATCCAGTAGAGATTATTGTAGTGGCAAATGGTTGTAATGATGGTACAGAAGAGGTTACTAATCGATTGGGGTGTAAAGTAATCAGGCATACAGAACTATTAGGGAACGATGTTGGGCGTGCGGTCGGCGCAAAACATGCGATAGGTGATGTATTACTATTTATAGATGGGGACTTTGCTATTCCTACTTCAAAATTACAATTATTTCTCAATCCGATTTTACATGATCAGACTGATATCGTTTTAAATAATTTGAACGCATTGTTTTTAAAGAAACAAAAACCACATTCCGTTACAGTGTGGCGTCAAATATTAAATGCAATGTTAGAGCGCGAAGAATTAAAGATAGATTCTTTATTATCTGTACCTCATGCGTTGAGGAAAGAAGTTGTCCAAAGTATTGGATATGAATGTTTAGTTAATCCTATTGTAGCTCATTTACGTATAGCACAAAGTAAATGGAGAATTAGCCGTCATTGTGCAATTGATGTTATTACGCCGAATAAATTTCGGCCGACCGAGCATGCTGCATATGGCACGGATCTTGCTCAATCTGAAAGACGAATGATAGGGGATCATATAGAAGCAGTTGCAGAACGGATAGTAAGCAGTGATACGCGCGGGGGATATTATGATGGAAATAGGAAAAGGAATAGCGTCTATCATACTTTAAGTTTCGAAGACTTTTATCAAGGATGGGGCGTTACATCCAATTTGTATAAAGGAAAGCAACTATCGGTTGTTATTCCTGTACAAGATGAAGAGAAAACAATTGGAAACATTATAGATGAGCTTCGTAAAATTGAACCTTTTGAAATCATCGTTGTCGTAAATGGTTCGTCAGATAAAACAGCAACGATTGCAAAAGATAAGGGAGCGACAACAATTGTATACAAAGAAACCCTTGGAAACGATGTAGGGCGTTCACTTGGAACTTATTTTGCAAAAGGAGAAATTGTGTTATTTATAGACGGTGATTTTGTTATTCCAGCTAGTGAGCTATACCCTTTTGCAAAAGCTATTGCAGATGGAAAGGACGTCGCATTAAATGATTTAAATCATTATTTAGATTTAAGAGTGCCACTTCATCTTGTAACTGCATTTAAGTATGCACTAAATTTAGCTTGTGATAGAAAGGATTTAGGAGTGGGCTCACTTATTGCGGTACCTAATGCATTTAGCCACAAGTGTTTGAAAGCAATTGGGTATAAATCTTTATTGTCACCTTGTGTAGCACAAGTGAAAGCTCTTCTTTCTGGATTTGAAATTGCGTGTGTATGTCGTGTTGAGGTTGATAAGATGAACCGTATTCGTCCCAGTGAACATTTTGCAAAAATAGGTCACCCTCCAGCTGTACTTCGAATTATAGGTGATCATATAGAAGGATTAGAGCAAATAATTGCATTAACAGACAATCGTGGCGGATTCTATGATGGCAATAGAAAAAGAGATGTTTTATAGTAGTAACAAAAAAAGTGTACAACATGTGTACACTTTTTTGTTCTGTTATAAAAACTATAACAGATTAGGAGATAAGAGTATTACAGCTCTACAATGGGTATTGTTCTTATATTACAAAATAGGACTCGTATATAAGGATACCAAAAAAATACAATTAAGAAAAGGGTTAATTTTAAAGACTTTCAAATGAAGTTAACACTATGCATATAGTAGTTTGCTCAACATTTCACAAACATGTCACAACTATTTCGTTCACTTTCGTAAAAAAGTAGTATTCTAAGTGTGTAAGCTGTTATATAAAAAATCTTAGTCCTGTACTAATCAAAAATGGAGGAGATTAGGATGACTCAAGTATTAGAAAATGTTAAAAACGCATGGAAAAACTTTAAAGGTGAAAAATGGAAAGCAGAGATTGATGTTCGCGATTTCATTTTAAATAATGTAAACGTTTTCGAAGGAGATGAATCTTTCTTAGCGGGAGCAACTGAAGCAACGAAACAACTTTGGGATCAAGTGATGGATTTAACAACAAAAGAACGTGAAAACGGTGGCGTTCTTGATATGGATACAAAAATCGTTTCTTCTATTACATCACATGATCCAGGATATTTAAATAAAGATATTGAAAAGGTAGTCGGTTTCCAAACTGATAAACCATTTAAACGTTCTTTACAGCCATATGGTGGTATTCGTATGGCGGAACAAGCTTGTGAATCTTATGGATACGAAATGGACAAAGAACTTAGTCGTATTTTTAGAGATTGGAGAAAAACTCATAATCAAGGTGTATTCGATGCCTATACACCAGAAATGAGAAATGCACGTAAATCAGGCGTTATTACTGGTCTTCCAGATGCATACGGTCGTGGACGCATTATCGGTGACTATCGACGCGTAGCATTATATGGTATTGATCATTTAATTGAAGCGAAAAAAGCTGATTTAAATTTAACTGGCGGTGTAATGAGCGAAGATACAATGCGTTTACGCGAAGAATTATCTGAGCAAATGCGTGCACTTCAAGAACTAAAACAAATGGCTGCTTCTCATGGTTTCGATATTTCTAAACCAGCAACAAATGCACAAGAAGCATTCCAATGGTTATACTTCGCATATCTTGCAGCGATTAAAGAGCAAAACGGAGCTGCAATGAGCCTTGGACGTACTTCTACATTCTTAGATATTTACATTGAAAGAGATTTAGCAAACGGTACTTTAACAGAAGAAGAAGTACAAGAAATTGTAGATCACTTCATTATGAAATTACGTCTTGTGAAATTTGCAAGAACACCTGATTATAATGAATTATTCTCTGGTGACCCAACTTGGGTAACTGAGTCTATCGGTGGTATGGCATTAGATGGTCGTCCATTAGTAACAAAGAACTCATTCCGTTTCTTGCATACATTAGATAATTTAGGGCCAGCTCCAGAACCAAACTTAACAGTTCTTTGGTCTAAACAATTACCAGAGAACTTTAAAAACTACTGTGCGAAAATGTCTATTAAAACATCAGCGATTCAATATGAAAATGATGACATTATGCGTGCTGATTACGGCGATGATTACGGAATTGCTTGTTGTGTATCTGCAATGAGAATCGGTAAGCAAATGCAGTTCTTCGGAGCTCGTGCAAACTTAGCGAAAGCATTATTATATGCGATTAACGGTGGTAAAGATGAAAAATCAAAAGCACAAGTTGGTCCTGAGTACGCACCAATTACTTCTGAAGTATTAAATTACGAAGAAGTTATGCATAAGTTTGATATGACAATGGAATGGTTAGCAGGTCTATATTTAAACACACTAAATGTTATCCATTACATGCATGATAAATATAGCTACGAACGTATTGAAATGGCACTTCATGATACAAATGTTCTTCGTACAATGGCAACAGGTATCGCGGGTCTATCTGTAGTAGCAGACTCTTTAAGTGCAATTAAATACGCACAAGTAAAACCAATTCGTGATGAAAATGGTATTGCAGTTGACTTTGAAATTGAAGGAGATTTCCCTAAATACGGTAACAATGATGATCGTGTAGATGAAATCGCTGTAAATCTTGTGAAAACATTTATGAATAAACTTCGTAAACATAAAACATATAGAAATTCTGTTCATACAATGTCTATCTTAACTATCACATCTAACGTTGTATACGGTAAGAAAACTGGTAACACTCCAGATGGACGCCGTACTGGAGAACCATTTGCACCAGGTGCAAATCCAATGCACGGACGTGATACAAAAGGTGCATTAGCTTCATTATTATCTGTAGCTAAATTACCATATGAAGATGCACAAGATGGTATTTCTAATACATTCTCTATTATTCCGAAAGCACTTGGCAAAGAAGATGATGTACAAGTACGTAACTTAGTATCTATGCTTGATGGTTATGCAGTTAAAGAAGGACATCACTTAAATATTAACGTATTTAATCGTGAAACATTAATGGATGCAATGGAACATCCTGAGAAATATCCACAATTAACAATTCGTGTATCTGGTTACGCTGTAAACTTTATTAAATTAACTCGTGAACAACAAATTGATGTAATTAACCGTACAATGCATGAAAGCATGTAAATGAAAAAAGTGTCCCTTCGCTTTTCATATATAGCGAAGGGAGGCTGTTTCAATAAAGGAGGAAGTAACATGGTAAAAGGAAGAATACATTCTGTAGAGTCTTGTGGTACTGTTGATGGCCCAGGGATTCGTTATGTCATATTTACACAAGGGTGTTTATTACGTTGTCAATATTGTCATAATGCTGATACATGGGAAATCGGTAAAGGTAAAGAAATAACAGTTGAAGAAGTGATGCAGGATGTGACATGTTACCTTCCATTTATTGAAGCTTCCGGAGGCGGTATAACAGTTAGCGGTGGAGAGCCACTATTACAGCTAGACTTTTTAATTGAGTTGTTTAAAAAGTGTAAAGAGGCTGGTATCCATACAACAATCGATTCTTCTGGTGGTTGTTATTCTGAAGAACCAGAATTCCAAAATAAGCTAGATATTTTAATGAATTATACAGATTTAGTTTTATTGGATTTGAAACATATCGATTCCAAAAAGCATCGTAAATTAACAGGGAAACCAAATGAACATATTTTACAATTTGCTCGTTATTTATCAAATAAGAATAAACCGATTTGGGTACGGCACGTATTAGTTCCTGGTGTTACAGATAATGAAGAGGATCTACAAAAATTATCTAGCTTTATTCAAAGTCTGTCTAATGTTCAAAAAGTTGAAGTGTTACCATATCATAAGCTTGGTGTATATAAATGGGAGGCGCTTGGACACAAGTATCCACTCGCGAATGTAGAGCCACCTACTGAGAAAAATGTAGAACATGCTAAACATATTTTACAAGCAGTCTAATCCAAATATTGGATTAGACTTTTTGCTTTCTTTACAATAAAACCTAGAGTATATATGTATAAAAGCGTATACTAAAAATGGAATATCCATAATTTTGTAAGGAATAAGTAGAGAAATTTACATAATTGTAAAGGGAAATCAAAATAGTAAAAAGAATTAAGAAGTAAAAGAGTGAGTATCATAGAATAGAGAACATTTGTAAGTTATTGCGAAAGCTCTTATAGGAAAGTATAATGTAAAGATATGAGCACAGATAGGATTAAGGGGTCAATCTTATATGCTTTGCATATCCACGACAGGTACATAGCTGAAAGGGAATTATTAGAATCTGTTTATGTAATTTTTAAGGAAAATGTTTTTCCTATTGTCGTATATGCAATATGGAGAAACAAAAAGCTAGGAGTGGATTTGTTTGATAAAAAACCCCAAGGTTTTAATATTAACTGCACATTACGGTAATGGTCATGTGCAAGTAGCAAAAACATTAGAACAAACATTTCGCCAAAAAGGAATTGAAGATGTTATTGTATGCGACTTGTTTGGAGAATCACATCCATTTATAACTGACATTACAAAATATCTATATTTAAAAAGTTATACAATAGGAAAAGAATTATATCGTTTGTTTTATTACGGGGTAGAAAAAATTTATGATAAAAAAATAGCATCTTGGTATGCGAATTTTGGAAGAAAACGTTTGAAAACACTGTTACAGGTGGAGAAACCTGATATTGTAATTAATACATTTCCAATTATCGCTGTACCAGAATTGAAGAAACAAACAGGTATTTCAATTCCTGTTTATAACGTATTAACGGATTTTTGCGTGCATAAAATATGGATTCATCGAGAAGTAGATCGTTATTTTGTTGCAACGGATCACGTGAAAAAATTGATGGTTGATATCGGTGTACCTGCGGAACAAATTGTTGAAACAGGAATTCCAATTCGGAGTAGTTTTGAGTTAAAGGTAAATCCAGACATTATATATAATAAATATCAGTTATGTAAGAATAAAAAGATTTTACTAATTGTAGCAGGTGCTCATGGGGTATTAGGAAGTGTAAAAGAACTATGCCAATCATTTATGTCAGTGCCTAATTTACAAGTAGTTGTCGTTTGTGGAAAAAATGAAGCTTTAAAACAGGATTTATTAAGTTTACAGAAGCAAAATTCTGATGCATTAAAAGTGTTTGGGTATGTTGAAAATATTGATGAATTATTCCGTGTTACTTCTTGTATGATTACGAAGCCAGGCGGAATAACATTAAGTGAAGCAGCAGCATTGCAAGTACCTGTCATTTTATATAAGCCTGTTCCAGGACAAGAAAATGAAAATGCGATGTACTTTGAAAAAAAAGGAGCAGCAGTTGTCATTCGCGATGATAGTGAGGTTTTTGCAAAAACAGAGGCATTATTACAAGATGATGTGAAGCTTCTTCAAATGAAAGAAGCAATGAAAAGCATCTATCTCCCAGAGCCAGCTGGTCATATTGTAGATACAATTTTGGCAGAAAATCATGCAGAACCGCGTCATATACCTATTAAATCACCTGCTCTTGCACAATCTTTTACTTAATATGAAACCCTCTTTGTATATGTAAAGAGGGTTCTTTATTATTTTTAAAGAAAATTTAGCTATTTATCCACAATAGGATTACGCTTTTATTAAACAGTAAAGTCGGAATATTAACAACTATATCCACATTGTCCACATTTTTCGGAAAATTATCCACAATTAAAACAGTTGATATATGCTTAAATATAGAAAGATATTAAATATTTTTGAAAATTACTAACAATTGTATCAATTTTGTGGATAAAGTTGTCCACAGCAAAAAGTACCCTTATGTATAAGGGTACTTTTTGTTTACTTCTATTAGTCGAGAAAATTATGTAATGAAAATGAATAATTAGGGGGGAAACTTCTAATTATTCATTTTCACTTTAAATGCTTTTCGAGCGATAACCTGCTGCACGATCTGCTTTTTGAAATTCGCGTTGATAGAGAACTTCTTGTGTACTAGATAATGTGTTTTTTGCTTTATCACGTTTCTTTTTATCCATTACAAATCACCTCGTGTCTTAAAGTTACTATTTATCGTTTCCAAAGACATGGGGTGATATACGCATATGGCAAAATGTTAATGATTGATTATTATTTCAGAAAATTTAGATTACGCTTCTTTTAATTGATGAGCATCTTGGAAGGTTGTATCTCGCATTGTCGCAAGTGTATATTGATCTTTTGGAATTTCATATAAGTTATATACTTCTTCGTTTGCGTTAATCTCATCATATACGGCTTTTCTTGTTTCGTTTGCTAGATTTATATATTGTAGTTTTTCTGCAGCTTTAATAGAACGAATATTTATTTTACGAATACGCATGAAGATTGTTTCAATATCTAATTCGTAGAAAAGTTCGCTAAAAAATGAATCTTTCGCCAATTTATTATAGCCTTTTCCATGATATGGTTTGCCAAGCCATGTCCCGAGAAATCCGGCTTTTTCTTGCACATCAAATAAAGTAATTGTTCCGATAGGGTTACCCCATTCATCTAAAATTGTGCGTGAAATTAATTCACCACGCTCTTCAGCTTCAATGGTTTGTTTCGTTAAGAATAAATATTCTTCATAAGAATAGGCCTTTTGACGCACAAAAGGGAAGACAGCTGGATCCACCATTAACTCGTATAGAACGTGGCTGTCGTGTAAGTCGCGTTTTTTCAACATACTAACTCCTCCTCACACGAGGGTAGCATGACGAAAAAACACCCCACCCTCGAAATTTTTATATCAATCTTTAAAAAATTTCGGGGTGGGAATCGAACCCACTAGAACCAGTTTCTAACGCTGGTGGCGCACCATTTGCCTTCCCCATTCATCAATTTGAAAATGATAATCACGACACAAATTGATTATGGTTTCATTCAGTTTATAATCGTATAATACTTTATCTAGTCAAAAAAATAAACTAGTTTTTTTTATTTTTTTTGTAAATTATTTTTCCATCAATCATAGTTAGTACAGGCTTGGCTAAATAATGGAAAGGATGATGAGTCCATAACACGAGATCGGCGTCTTTTCCAACCTCGATGCTTCCAATTCTATCCTCTAAACGCAAATTTCGCGCTGGGAATATGGTGATTCCTTCTAGTGCTGTTTTCTCGTCTAACCCTTCTCTTACTGCGACAGCAGCACAAATATTTAAATATTGAATGGGGGTATAAGGGTGATCTGTTGTTATAGAAACTTCCACACCATTTTTAGATAGTATATGGTAAGTATCCCATGTCTTGTTTTTTAGTTCGATTTTAGAACGGCGTGTCAGAGTAGGACCAACTGAAACCTTCAAATTGTGTTTCGAAAGCTCTTCAATAAGAAAGTGTCCTTCTGTACAATGTTCAATACGTAGATCAAGATTGAATTCTGTTGCAAAGCGTAGAGCAGAACTAATATCATCAGCTCGGTGAGCGTGGATACGTACGGGTATTTCACGGCGTAATGCTTTTAAAATAGGAAGCATTCGAAAATCAGCTTCATGCCCGTAGTGTTGTGCTTCATAGAATGATTCTCGAAGTAACCCCATAATTCCCATACGTGTTATAGATTCTTTTGTTCCATTACTATGGACTTTTTTAGGATTTTCTCCAAAGGCAATCTTTAAACCAGCAGGTTCTTGAATAATCATATGATCAATACAAGTTCCGGCTGTTTTTATTACACAAGTAGTACCCCCGATAATATTTTGACTACCAGGCATAACGTGAACGGTTGTAATTCCATTTTGTACAGCGTCTTGAAAGGCAATATCGAGAGGATGGATTCCATCTAAAGAACGGATATGTGGTGTTGAAACTTCAGATGTTTCATTGGCATCATTTCCAGCCCAACCAGTACCTTCATCATAGAGACCAAGATGAGTATGGACATCAATAAAGCCAGGTAAGAGATGGAGTGCTCGTGCATCTATAACGGTCATATCTTGAGTGGGCTGAATAAAAGGTTTGACCTCGGTAATTCGCGCTCCTGTAACGAGTACATCGCCTTGAAACTTTTGGGATGTAATAGGGTATACAATGGCTTGTTTGAGCAATATTTTCATAGGTACCTCATTTCTGTTACTTTATAATGCTAATGGAAGTTAAGGGAAAGTAACTGAAAGGTTATTTGTATGGTAATGCTCCAAATCCTAGAAAATGAAAGTTTTGAAAGGGCCCATGTAAAATTGTGTTTTAGAAGTACTACATTGTATGCGAAAGTATATTTTGTAATGCATGGTCTATTGCGGGAAATGTGTATTGGTATCCATGTTCAATTGCTTTCATAGGTAATACATGTTGCCCTTCTAGTACAAGTATACTCATCTCACCTAATAAGGCGTGAAGCATAAATGAAGGGACAGGTAGCCAATGTGGTTTTCTCGTTGTAGCAGCAATGGTTTTTCCGAATTCTTTCATTCTTATAGGTGTTGGTGCTGTCATATTAAGAGGACCATCAATTTCTCTTTTGTGTATGATGAAATCCATCATACGAACGACATCGTCTATATGAATCCATGATAACCATTGCTTCCCAGAACCAATGGTGCCGCCGATATAGAATTGATAGGGAAGTAACATTTTTGGCAAGGCTCCGCCATCTGCACCTAATACAACGCCAAATCTTGTGTAAATTGTTCTTATTCCGAGAGAACGTGCTTTAGCTGCTTCTTGCTCCCATAAAAATACAGTTTTTGCTAAAAAGTCATTTCCGGGAGTTTCTTGTTGCTCGGTAAAAGACTCTATTTCAGATGTTCCGTAGTATCCAATAGCACTCGCATTAATAAATGTATGTGGTTTTGTTTCCATTGCTTGTAGTTGTTGAATAAGTCCTTTTGTTGTTTGAATTCTACTGTTTAATATTGTTTCTTTTTGGTTTTTTGTCCATCTACTATTGATAGATTCTCCAGCTAAATTAATAACGACATCGATAGAGGAGAGCGGAAAGGTAGATAAATCTGGTGTCCAGTGTACGTATTGAAGGTTAGGGTTTGAGGTTCTAGCAGTTTTCTTTCGAGTAAGAATGTAGACCGTATATCCTTTTTGAATAAAAAAAGTAGAAAGGTATTTACCAATAAAACCAGTGCCACCAGAAATTGCGATTTTCACAATCATTTCCTCCTCATTATATATATTCTTGAAAAGAAAAAATGTTCCTTGACTATGTTAAAATAATAGAGAGGTGAGAGTATGGCTGTCATTACAAAAATAGAAGTACAAAAACGATCGAAAGAACGATTTAATATTTATATTGATAAAGGTCAAGGTGAAGAATACGGATTTAGTGTAGATCAAGTAATCTTAATGAAACACGGATTACAAAAAGGCTTAGAAATTGATGAAATAGAGTTAGGAAATATTTTGTACAATGAAGAGGTACAAAAAGCATATTTACAAGCAATCTCCTATTTATCCTATCAAATGAGAACAAAACAAGAAATAGAAGATTTTTTACGGAAAAAAGAAGTGGGACAGGCTATCATCTCTGAAGTCGTTTCGAAATTATTACATGACCGATATATTAATGATAAAGAGTATGCTGTTTTATATACGCGAACGCAAAGTAATGTGAATCGAAAAGGTCCAACCGTTATTAAAAGAGAACTGTTAAATAAAGGTGTTCAGGATTTAATTATTATGCATAGTTTACAAGAATATCCGAAGGAAAAGCAAATTGAGAATGCCTTATTTCTTATAGAAAAGAAGAAAAGATCTTATCAAAAACATTCCTTTTTACAAATGAAGCTAAAATTAGACGAAATGCTTGTTCGTAAAGGATATTCTAGAGATGTGATTCAAATTTGTTTGGAAGAATTGAAAGACGAAAAAGATGACGAACAGCAACAAGAAGCGTTACACTATCATGGGAATAAATATTATGAGAAATATAAGAAGTATGATGGATGGACATTCGAAAATAAGATGAAACAAGCGTTATATCGAAAAGGATTCTCTATTGATGAGATAGAGATATTTTTACAAATGAAACGTGAAGAGGGATGAGGGAAATAATAAGATGAATATGCCAAAACGCTACAGTGAAATGACACCACATGAGCTTAGAGAAGAAATTGGGGATTTGAAGGAGCAAGCAATAAAGGCTGAGCAACTTGGAATTGTAAATGAGTTCGATGTATTAATGAGAAAGATGGCAATGGCTCGCGCTTATATGACGGATATAAACAAATTCCATATTGGTGAAACATATGAATTAATAGAAGAACCTGGTGTATTATTTAAAATTACGTACTTCAATGGGGTATTTGCTTGGGGTTATAAGCAAAATGATAATGAGGAGATTGGGATACCAATTTCCTTATTGCAAGAAAAATAAAAACCAGAGAGCAAATATCTCTCTGGTTTTCATCTTTGGTAGGCGTTAAAGGAGATAGGAGATTCTAAAATTGGCGTTTTTTACATTCGTTAGCCAATATAATGAGAGACTGGGTTTGTTGCGTCTGTCCGTTAACTTGCGCTTTCGCATGTTTCGGACGAGTCCACGTATGGTTAAATAATTCAGAACGACTATCTAAATGATCACGGTAGCTCATCTTTATCACCTCGTGTAGGAAGTTAATTTTTTAGGTTGTACCTGTATTACTCTTCCTGCTGATTTGCAGCACGCATACGTTCTTGTGGGTGCGTGTTAATTGTGCCGTTAGGTCGCTTCGAAGCGAAGCGTGATTTCGCTTTCGGCTGACCGTCGATTTTGCTGTTGTTTTTTGACTCAGACCAAAATTCGGCTTGTTTACCCATTGCGAACGCCCTCCTCATCATCAGTTGATACCTCTTTAAGAAGTATCACTTATAGAATGTGCAAAACAGAAGAAACTATCCTTTAGAAATGAAGGGATAAATAGGTAAAAGGAGATTAGAACATGAATGATATTTATGAAGCATTAACGAAAGAATTATTAGACAAGAATGACAAGCTTTCTTACGGACAAGCTCGTGCGTGGGTCGAATTACTTTGGGAAGATTTTCAAACAACTTATGCAAAATCAGGTCGTTATCAAGGTGAGGAAATGACGGAACAAGTGGTGCGATCATGGATTAATAATCATGGTGTACGCCTTCATGAAATGCGTACAAATAATCCGAAGTATAGCCATTTAATTAATCAAGAAGATCATTTGAAACATTAAAAAAAGCGACTTAAGTCGCTTTTTTTAATGTGGAAGTAATTCCAGTTTTTTTCGAAGTTTTTCTTCACTAAAAATCCATCCTGTATAGGAACTAATAATATTTAAATTGTGGTCGAGCTGAACAATCGCGACAAATGGATAATAATCTTTACTTCGATATCGTAAATCAATGAATCGTACTTCATAATAATGATCATAATCAAAAATATCCCAGCGATATACAGGAGAGAAAGATAGGAAGGCCGAGATGTTTTCATCTTGTTTAGCTGCTCGCATAATATCATTGTCTGGGAACGGTACCCGATCGAACTTGTCATATATCATGATGTTACCACGATGCCATCTCGCAACGTAGTAATAATCAGCTGTAACGACTGCTAAATGATAATGATAAAATCGGTAAGAAGGCGAAATGATAATCTTCTCGACACTTTTGAAACGTTTGTGTACAACGCTTCTTATATTTCTATGCATCATAATCCGTCCGATATAGTAAACAATCATTAATATATATGCTGCTAAGGCTGTGTATCCTTTATGAGAACCGACGAGCATGCAAGCAATTGCGAGTATATGGATAAAGAAAATTACGGTATCAAATGTATTAATTATGCCAAGTGCGACCCATTTTTTTGTGAAAGGTCGTAAGGCTTGAGTACCATAGGCGTTGAAAATATCTACAAAGACGTGAAGAAAGACGGCGATAAATGACCAAAGTAGTAGATGAAGATATGGAGCGTCTGAAAAGAAGGCGAAAGAGATGCCACTTATAAGGAATGACCAAAGAATTACTGCGGGAATGGAATGAGTAATTCCACGATGATTTCTTATATATTTAGCGTTATTACGCAATTTTAAAACTGTGTCAATGTCAGGAATATTGGAACCAGCAATTGTAGCAAGCATAACTGCCTGTGGGCCAATATCACTTTGTGCTATGGCTGGATCTAATGTTGCTAAGCTGCCTAAAGTGACACCCATAACAAGGTGAGTGGCTGTGTCCATAGAAATCCACCTCCGTTTTTTATTAATGTAACTCTTTTTATTCGATACCTCAAGTCCTATGCCTTCAATTTCCTATGTCATCTTACTTAAATTTTTTCCTAAAATCTTTATAATAGTACTTATATGCAAAAAAATGAGGGGGATCAAGTTTGACACTTGAAATACTAAAAAAATTTAATATAGAGCAGTTTCAAAATGATTTAATTGGTTGGTTTGAAGAAGAACAGCGCGACTTACCATGGAGAAAAAATAAAGATCCATACCGTGTTTGGGTTTCTGAAATTATGTTACAGCAAACAAGAGTAGAAGCTGTAAAACCATATTACGCAAATTTTATGGGGAAGTTTCCTACACTTGAAGCGTTAGCAAACGCAGATGATGAAGAAGTTTTAAAAGCATGGGAAGGTTTAGGATATTATTCTAGAGCGCGTAATTTACATGCGGCAGTAAAAGAGGTAAAGGAAGTATACGATGGTATTGTACCAAGTGATGTAAAGAAAATTGAAAAGTTAAAAGGAGTCGGACCATATACAAAAGGTGCTATTTTAAGTATCGCATATGGTATACCAGAGCCAGCGGTTGATGGAAATGTTATGCGTGTATTATCTCGCATTTTATCGGTATGGGATGATATTGCAAAACCAAAGACTCGAAAAGTTTTTGAAGAGATTGTGCGTGAAATTATTTCAGTGGAAAACCCATCTTATTTTAATCAAGGATTGATGGAATTAGGTGCACTGATTTGTATTCCTAAAAATCCATCGTGCTTACTTTGTCCTGTGCGTGAGCATTGCAGAGGATATGCTGCAGGTGTTCAAAAAGAATTACCAGTAAAAAGTAAAGCGAAAGCTCCTACAATGGTACCGCTTGTTGCAGGGGTACTTCAAACTGAAGATGGTCGTTACGTCATTAATAAACGTCCAAGTACCGGATTATTAGCTAACATGTGGGAGTTTCCAAACATTGAGCTTGGCGAAGGGATTCGAAATCAGAAGGAACAGCTTATAGATTATATGAAAGAAAAATTTGAGCTTGAGATTTCTATTGATGAATACGCAATGAATGTACAACATACGTTTACACATCGTACTTGGGATATATTTGTATTTTACGGAAAAGTAACCGGTAATATTGTTGATACAGATACATTAAAATTTGTATCGAAAGAAGCGTTTGAGCAATTACCTTTCTCGAAATCACATCGTACTATTTATGAGAATTGTGTTGAGAAAATTACAATGCAATAAATAAAAAAGTGTTCCCTAGATTGGGAACACTTTTTTAATCGTAAGAAATTTTTGTTCCGTGGGTCCAACTAGCTTCGCCTTCTTGTAAGCCACCTCTTGATTCAATTTGTACTACAATTTCTTTGTAAATACTTTGACCTTCTGCATTTAAATACGGCAGAATTTGTTGCAGTGAGTGATGAAAATAAGCTAATTCATCTTCTTTCCATTCATTTTTTGAAACCATCGTTAGTTCAGTCATATCGCGTCCTATATACATATTTTCACCTCCATTTCCTATAGTTTGAATGAGTAACAAAAGATATATGCGGAAATTATTCAAAAGAAAATTACGGATAGCTTCTGAGTGAATTGGTTACATTATTGGTTGTGGAGGTGAGAAAGATGAGTAAAAAACAACAAGGTTATAACAAGGCAACTTCTGGCGCTAGCATTCAAAGTACAAATGCTAGTTATGGTACAGAGTTTGCAACTGAAACAAATGCACAAGCAGTAAAACAAGCAAACGCACAATCAGAAGCACAGAAAGCACAAGCTTCTGGTGCACAAAGTGCAAACGCTAGTTATGGTACAGAATTCGCAACTGAAACAGACGTGCATGCTGTGAAAAAACAAAATGCTAAGTCAGCTGCAAAACAATCACAATCTTCTAGCTCAAATCAGTAATGAAAGAAAAACACTTCTCTAATTCGGGAGAAGTGTTTTCTTTGTGCGTGGATCGTTGTAATGAAAAGAAAGCGAACGACATAACTTCTAATAAGTCAACAAATGTAGTCAAAGGAGAAGGAAGTTAAAGATTAGAAATATGTAATTAGGAATAATAACTGATGAATAAATCCAAAAGGGGGTAAGTAATGAACGATTTTGATAAGTTGGTGGGAGAACAATTGGAAACGATGGATGAGCTGTTAAAATTGCAATCACACTTAGAGAAGTATCAGCAAATCGAAATGAGTGAAAAGGATACGTACGATAAAAAAGACTTACATTTTATTCGCCAAGAAATATATAGAACAGAAGTAGCGTTGAAGCTATTACATGAAAAATTCGAAAAGCAAACGAATAGTGTGATTAAATCTTTTGAAACTGAAAAAATGATTTCAAATTTAGGATAAGGTATACTGTGCCTTCAGGTAAAAGGTCCTTCTTTACATGGAAATAAGGAAGGGCTTTTTTTATTCTCATTTCCTTGTTTGTAAATTATTAAGCGAAGATTCCTGTTTCTTAAAAGATTTAGGATATGATTTTTAAGAATAAACTGTTAGCCTATTCAGTGGGGAAAATAGAGGCTTGTCGCTTTAGTTTTAAAATTTCGACAAAAAAGTTATAATAGAAAAAAAGTGAATGCAGTTCAAAGGGCATTTGCAGTTGAAAGAAGGGAGCATATATGGGATTTCCCAAAGAAGGAGAAAAAGTACAAATACATAGTTATAAACATAATGGCTCCATTCATAGAATGTGGGAAGAAACAACAATTTTAAAAGGTACACAGAGTCTTGTGATCGGAGCGAATGATCGTACAGTGGTTACAGAATCGGATGGCCGTACATGGATTACTCGTGAACCAGCAATTTGTTATTTTCATGCCAACTATTGGTTTAATGTGATCGGGATGCTTAGGGAAGATGGCGTATATTATTATTGTAATTTAAGCTCACCTTTTGCGTATGATGCTGAAGCATTAAAGTATATTGATTATGATTTAGATATTAAAGTGTATCCAGATATGACATATACGCTTCTAGATGAAGATGAGTATGAAAAACATAGTCAAATTATGCAGTATCCACCTGTTATCGATACAATTTTAAAACGAAATGTAGCACATTTAACACAGTGGATCCATCAAAGAAAAGGTCCATTCGCACCAGATTTCGTAGATATGTGGTATGAACGATATTTAATGTACAGAAATTAAAACAAACCTGCAGGGGATTTCCCGGCAGGTTTGTCCTATTAGAGGGGGGATTATGTGCAGGGCATAAAAAGATATTTACAATTTGTTAAACCATATCGATGGCTTATCGCTATTACAATTATTATCGGACTAGTTAAGTTCGGTATCCCGCTTATTATGCCATGGTTATTAAAGTATATTATCGACGATGTAATTCAAGGCGGGGGTTCACTTCAAGATAAAACGTCCCAATTAATAACAGCGATTGGAATTACTTTTTTTATTTTTGCAATATTAAGGCCACCGATTGAATATTATCGTCAATATTTCGCGCAGCGTATCGCAAATACAATACTGTATGATTTGCGGAAGTATATTTTCGGTCACTTACAAAAGTTAAGTTTACGTTATTATTCCAATACAAAAACAGGAGAGATTATTTCGCGTGTCATCCATGATGTAGAACAAACGAAGGATTTTGTGATTACTGGTTTGATGAACGTCTGGTTAGATACTGCAACAATTGCTATTGCCATCATTGTTATGTTTTCTATGAATATAAAATTAACATTTGTTGCGTTATTGATTTTACCTATTTATGTAATTGCAGTGAAATATTTTTTCGGACGTCTTCGGAAATTGACGAAAGAGCGTTCACAAGCGTTAGCGACGATGCAAGGGTATTTACATGAACGTATTCAAGGGATGCAAGTGACGCGTAGCTTTGCGTTAGAAGAGTATGAGGGGAAGCAGTTTGAAAAAAGAAATAATGAATTTTTAACGAAAGCATTAACGCATACAAGTTGGACGGCGAGAACATTTTCGGCAGTGAATACGTTAACTGATTTAGGTCCGTTACTTGTGATTGGTTTTGCAGCATATGAAGTAATTCAGGGGCAGTTAACGCTAGGGACGATGGTTGCTTTTGTTGGATATATGGATAGTTTATATAGTCCGCTTCGCCGCCTTGTTAATTCGTCTACAACATTAACACAATCATTTGCATCGATGGACCGAGTGTTTGAACTGTTAGATGAAAAATACGATATTGTTAATGTGCCAAATGCGGTACAAACGAAAAAATTAAATGGAGAAATTGTATTTGATAATGTTTCTTTTCGTTATAATACAGATGAAAAAGAGATATTACACAATCTGTCATTAACTATGCAGCCTGGAGAGAAAGTAGCGCTTGTAGGAGCGAGTGGGGGAGGAAAGTCATCTCTTGCTAGTTTGATTCCACGCTTCTATGATGTTTCTGAAGGAGCGGTTTATGTAGATGGGATAGATGTAAGAAAGTATAATATGAGAAATTTGCGTAGTCATATTGGAATTGTACTGCAAGATAATTTATTGTTTAGCGATACAATTGGGGCTAATATTTTATATGGAAATCCGAAAGCTACAGAGAAAGAAGTGATTGCAGCTGCCAAAGCTGCGCAAATTCATGATTTTATTATAGACTTACCAGATGGTTATAATACTGTCGTTGGAGAACGTGGTGTGAAGCTATCAGGCGGGCAAAGACAACGTGTGGCAATTGCACGAGTGTTTCTAAAGAATCCGTCGGTACTTATATTGGATGAAGCAACTTCGGCTTTAGATTTAGAAAATGAAAGGTATATTCAAGAGGCGCTTCAGACGTTAGCTGCTGATCGGACAACGATTATAATCGCGCATCGATTAGCGACGATTACGCATGTTGATACGATTATTTACATTGAAGACGGTGAGATTAAAGAAACTGGCTCTCATGAAGAGTTAATGCAAAAAAGAGGATTTTATTATAATTTATATCAACTTCAACATATAACAGAAACAGCTCCTTTAGCGTAAAGGAGCTGTTTTTTATTCGTCTTCTTTTTTATCTTCGATTTTGAGTTCTGCTTCTGGTTTATGGTATGTGTAGAAGCTATCTACAAGTAAATCTAAATGTTCTACTTCTTCACTATAGTTAATAATTGAAGAAATAAGAGGGAAGAGATGTAGCCATGTTTTATATGCTTCTTCATCGTCCTTGTTTTGATAATCCATAAAGATATCAATTAATTCTTGTTTACCTGTTTCAACTTCATCAAGCATTTCAACAGACTGTTGTTTCTTTGCTTTACCAATGAATTTTAATAAAACTTGTTCGTGATAATGCGTTAATGAATCAAGTTCGTTTTGGATAGATTCCTGAAACTCTTCTGGCATGTAGCGCAGTTCGTTTTCAGTACGGTGTAATGATTTTAACGTACTTAAAGCACGGCTTGTTGTCGCTAACATTTGTCTGAATAAAACGAGCTTACGAATTTTTGCGAACTTTACTTTTTTCGTGTAGCTTCTTTCCTCTTTATACAGCAAATAGTAATGGTTGAGTTTGATCATTTTTTCTTTCATACGATCAATATCAGTTTTTAGTGTTGTAAAATCAGAAGCTTGCCTGCTATTCATTCGAATCCATTTTACAATTTCTTCTGTGTTATCAACGATACGATGATAAAGTTTTGTTTCATATTTCGGCGGCATAAATACTAAATTTACAAGTGAAGCCGCAATAATACCAATCATAATTGTCGCAAATCGAAGTAAGGCAAAATTAAAGAAATCTTCGCCTTGATACTCCATAATGGCGATAACGGTTACTAAAGCAATTGATATTGTGTTTTCTAATCGTAATTGTAATGTAAGAGCAATTACTAATATACATGTTAATCCAATAATAAAAGGATTATGTCCAAAAGCAGTAGCAAATGCGATAGCGAATACCGCACCAATGACGTTTGCTTGAATTTGTTCAAGTGCTGTTAAATACGAACGGTATACGGACGGTTGAACAGCGAAGATAGCTGAGATTCCCGCAAATACCGGACTCGGTAAATGAAGTAAAATACAAGCAAATAAAGCTAATGTGATGGCAATACCCGTTTTTAAAATGCGAGCACCAAGTTTCATACCCTTAATAAGATCCTTTCTCTTGTCATAATGAATGTACAACATGATACTATACATTCATTACAATATGTTAGCAAGTGATATTTTAGTGACATTAAAAGAAATTAGTATTCATTTTATAATTTTTCCTAATTCCTTTTAAACATCAGTTTTTAGTAAAAAAACCTGCTGAATTTCAGCAGGTTTCAAATTGTTACTATAGATTACTATGAGAAGTGTACTTCGTCAATTTTTTCTTAATAATGAAAATTACCCATGTTACTCTGTTGAGATTGATGGATCGGCCTGTTCTTTTTTCGGGATAATTTCAAAAAACTGGTGCTGCATATCATCTAATAACGGTGTTAAAAAAGAAACTTCCTCATATTGCTCATGCTCGTTTAGTACACGAATATAGTCTAGCAATAATTCAGTTACATCTTTCAAGCCATTTTTCCTAATTGGTTGTAATGTAACATTTGCCCCTTTTGCGATTCTTCTTTTTAAGGCCTGTTCTGTTAAGCCTAAGTTTGAATCATGACGTAAATAAACAACACCGCCAGTCATACCAGCGCAAATCCATGGACCAGGGTCACCTAAAACAAGCGCTCGCCCATTTGTCATATATTCAAAAGCAAAACCTTTAATATTGGAGTATGCCCCTATATTTCCATGCTCTTTTTCACGGAGTGGTTTTGTTATTCTACCTCCAATTATCATGTCTGCCCCAGAAAGGCGAATGCCAGCGCGAGCATCAGCGTTACCTTGCACGTATAGTGCACCTTTTTGTGCCCCGTATCCAAATCCTTTTCCGACAGAACCGTTATAATATAATCCGTCTTTTCCTTTTGCTTTCGTTATATAAATACCACCACCAAAGGAAGTTTTACCAATGCCATCTTGTGCGCCGCCATTGACGTGTATAAATAAATTTTCACTATTGTAAGCACCTAACCCATTTCCGGGAATAGAACCATTCGTATACTTTAATGTAAGTGGTTCAAGTTGAGTAGCTTCATATAGTTTACTACGAACGCGATAACATGATTCTAGACCACCCATAACGCGTTGCTCTACACCAACACCTACTAATTCTTTTGAGTGAGGAGAATGGACTGTTTCAAATTGTTTTTCCGGTACGGTATCTGTTTTTGTTTTTGTAACAGATGGATGTTCTATCGTTTGTAGTAAATTACATAAGTTTAATAAATTTTCGCCTCGAACTTGCTCTAATAAATCAGAACGCCCGACAATTTCTTGTAAATTTGTATAACCAAGCTGTCCAGTTAATCGTTTTAATTCTACACCGAAAGAAGTGAATAAATTTAGCAGGCCAGCAACTGCCTTTTCTAATTCGCGCGGGACGAAGCGGCGTAATCCATGCTCTTTCGCTTGCGCTTCAGATTCAATTTGTGTTGCAATTCCAACATGACAAGTATCTAAATGACATCCCCGGCAAGTTGTACAGCCAATTGCAATCATTGATAATGTGCCAAATCCAATACGGTTTGCTCCGAGGAGCATGATTTTTAAGGCGTCATTTACACTTCGAATACCACCATCTGCCCAAATCTCTACTTTATGTCTCATACTCGCTTCTAATAAAGCGTTGTGAGCGGCTTTAACACCAATTTCTACAGGAAGACCTACATGTTGCAATGCGTGAATACGCGCAGCACCTGTTCCGCCATCGAATCCGCTAATGTTAATAAAATCAGCACCAGCTTTGGCAATACCGACAGCAATTGTTCCAATATTAGGAACGACAGGGACTTTTACGGCTACTTTGGCAAGTTGATTAGCCGTTTTTATTTCCGTAATCATTTGAGCTAAATCTTCAATTGAATAAATATCATGGTTGTTAGAAGGTGAAATTAAATCTGAGCCGATTGTGGCATTACGTGCTTCAGCAATTTTGGCTGTCACTTTTGAACCAGGTAAATGTCCACCTTCACCAGGCTTTGCACCTTGGCCGATTTTGATTTCAATTAAGTTTGATGAGTTCAGTAGTTCGGCATTTACTCCAAATCGCCCAGATGCAACTTGTTGTCCGCGTGTATGTGGATATTTTCCGATCATGTCTTTAATTTCGCCGCCTTCACCGTTCAAACTAATCATATTTAGCTGATCGGCCGCTTCTGCATATGCGCGAAAGGCAACTTCATTTTGAGAACCAAATGACATGGAACTAATAATAAATGGTAAATCATGATTTTGAATGCTGATAGATACTTCTTCAGTTGGAACGACATGTTTTGTTTGTTTCGTTTGAACAAGGTGTCTAATTGCGATTGGATTATTTTCTTCTAGTTCACTTAACTTGTCACGATAATCATCATAAGAATTTCCTTTTGCAACATCGCCGATTGCTTTCCAAATTCGCGGGAATATATGAAAAGATTTTCGCATTCTAACTTTAGGGTTGTTATAATCATCCGCTCGCATTTGTGCATCTTCAGCAAGTGATTCAAGTGAAAAAGCTAAATTATTTGAACCGAGGAAATTAGTAATTTGTAATATATGTGCGATTTCTTCATGTAATCCGATAGATGAATAGAGACGTCCGTAACCACGTAACTCATGAATGCCGATTGTTGAAATGACTTTTTCTAGTCCTTTATTAAGTGCATTATACAGATTCGTAATTGGTGTTTTTGTTCCATCATTTACAGTCGCGAATAATAAATATGGATTAATACTGTCTGCTCCTAATCCATATAGAGTAACGATGTCATGTAAGGAGCGAAGGGCACCAGAACGTATAATGAGAGAACAGCTGCGGCGTAATTTATTTTCACTTAATGCTTGATGTACTTTAGCGGTAACTAAATGTGGATCAATCCACAAGTGTTCATTTAGATGGGCTTTCGCGTCATCTAATACTAGTAGGGAAGCGCCATTGTTAACAGCAGCTATTGCTTCAGAACTAATGCGGCTTAATGCACATGGCAGGGTTTCTGACGAGCTGAATGTAGCAGAGATTGTGGCGATAGAGTTATGAGTCATAAATAGCTCTATGAGTTGTTCGTACGTAATTGTGTGTAATTCCTCTGCGATAGGTTGTGCCACGCTTCCTTCTAAAATAATTGGTGAAAGCATTTCAACTACAAATGGCCGTTTTGCGCCGCTTAATAAACTTGGACGCTCCCCAAGTACAGTACGTGTAGAGAAGTGCTCGATTTCACGATCACGGTCAATTGCTGGGTTTGTAACAACAGCTACACTTTCTTTAATAAAGTCAGCAATATTTCGTCTATCCGTATCAAGTGCAGCAAGTGGTGAATCGTGCCCTAGTGAGCGAATTGGCTCAACGCCTTTTGTTGCCATCTGTTCAAGAAGCTGAATGTGTTCTCGATCCCATCCAAAAGCAACATATTGCTTCGTTTCAACTTGCGTAGAATCACATAATCCTGAGATTTCTTTCGTTTCAGGGATAGATAAGTTCAAATGATAATCGGTAATATCTACTCGTTTTGTAAAACGGTTATACACTTGAATTTGGTATTTGTCATATTCGTAGAGAACGAGCTCATCTTGTTCATTCCACTTTAGGCCGACTTTCTCTCCAGGAGCGAGTGGTTTTGGTTCTGCTACATATTCAGTTGGTGATACAACTCCAGGTTCAGAAGAGAAAATATAAGAACTTTCTGTCTCAACTTTCCATACTGGGCGTAGTCCAAGGGAATCCACGCTGAAAACAGCTTCATCTTTAAAACGGGAAATGATGCCAGCTGGTCCTTGTGCAAAATGGCCCCATGCTTCACGTATATACGTATATAAATCTTGTAAAGGTGTTTCATAAAGTTTAATTTCATTGATAATTGGTGGGAATAGTATTTCCATTGCTTCAAATAAGCTGTAGTCGTATTGAACAAGTAGAGTTTCTAAGGTGCGGTTTAAATCTTGAGAGTCACTGCCTCCAGCAGTAAGTGGTACATCAATCATTTCAGCTTGATCGCGTAATTTTGCGATTGTGTTAATTTCACCATTATGTCCGAGAATGCTAAATGGTTGTACACGAAAAAAATTAGATAATGTATTAGTAGAGTAGCGGTTATGTCCTAATGTCATAGTTGAAGCGATAAGTGGATGTTGTAAATCATTGTAATAGGCAACAAGTGTATCGCCAGCACCTAGAACTTTATATACAACATGATCACGACTTAATGAAGCAACATGAATTGCTTCGTTTTCCTCTATTTTTATTGTGACAGAAAATAATGTTTGCTCAATATTTGTAATTTCGTTGTCTGCGATAAGGGCAACTTGCCAAAATAAAGGTTCTTCTTGTTTACCAAGTGGACCGAGTGCATCAGAGTTTATTACATCATCACTTTCGAAAACGATAGTAAAGCTTTCGTTGTTTAATTGCGTACGAATATAATTTTTTAAGGTAGTAATGTTTTCTTTTTTATTTAGAAAAAAATGTCCAACGATAAAGTGGGGATGATCCACAATCGTTGGATTATATCCGCTACTTTTTAGTTTTTCATTCCAAAGCGCTTTTGGTACATCAATGTGAATGCCGATACCATCGCCCTCGCCATTAATGAAACCAGCTCTATGATTCATTTTGACGAGTGATTGTATGCAAAGGTCAATGTTTTCTTTTGTAGGAATTTTTCGTTTCTCCATAACGGAAACGATTCCACACGCATCATGTTCTGCATTTCTATAATCTCGAAATAAAGACGGTGTCCATGTATTTTTTTTATTGAGCATCCGTCAATCCCCCCTCTTATAAAAGTTAGAATAATCTTACTATTTAAGGTGTAAATCACTTTGTATACAGAGATAGTAATGATGTAAAAGAATATAAAACAGATAATTGTGAATAATTATACTATTAATACGGGATTTATGAAATAGAAAAAAGGAAAAAAGAAAGCTCAGCTTTCTTTTTTCCTTTTAATGACGGGATTATTTATTGTCTGCTAAGGCAGCAAATGCTCTGCCGACAGCTTCGATTGTATATTCAATATCTTCTTTTGTATGTTCTGTCGTTAAGAACCATGCCTCGTATTTAGAAGGCGCTAAGTTAACTCCTTCTTGAAGCATAAGCTTGAAGAATCTACCGAACATTTCACCATCTGTATCTTGTGCTGCATCGTAATCTTCAATTGTATTTGTTGTGAAGTATACAGTTAAAGCCCCTTTTAGGCGGTTCAGCGTAATATCGATATTATGTTTTGCCGCTTGCTCTAAAATTCCTTCTTCAAGCATTGCACCAAGTTCATCTAACTTCTCGTAAAGCCCTTCTTGTTGAAGCACTTCTAGACAAGCGATGCCTGATGCCATAGAAGCAGGGTTTCCTGCCATTGTACCAGCTTGGTATGCAGGCCCGAGCGGAGCAACTTGTTCCATAATTTCTTGCTTACCACCGTAAGCACCGATTGGTAAGCCGCCGCCAATAACTTTACCAAGCGCTGTTAAGTCTGGTGTCACACCAAGCAAGTCTTGAGCACCGCCGTACATAAAGCGGAAAGCAGTAATAACTTCATCGTAAATTACTAGTGCGCCAGCTTCGTGAACAAGTTCATTCACTTTTTCAAGGAATCCTGGTTTAGGCTCTACAATACCGAAGTTTCCAACGATCGGTTCTACAAGGATAGCTGCTACTTCATGTCCCCATTTATCTAATGCTTCTTTTAAAGTTTCTACATTATTAAATGGAACGGTAATAACTTCTTGAGCAATACTTTGTGGTACACCGGCTGAGTCAGGAGTTCCTAGCGTAGAAGGACCAGATCCAGCTGCTACAAGTACTAAATCAGAATGACCGTGGTAACAACCAGCAAATTTCATGATTTTTGTGCGACCTGTATAAGCACGGGCAACACGAATTGTTGTCATTACTGCTTCTGTACCAGAGTTTACAAAACGGACTTTATCTAATGCAGGCATTGCTTCTTTTAACATTTTTGCAAATTTTACTTCTAGTGCTGTTGGTGTTCCATAAAGTACACCATTTTCAGCAGCTGTTGTAATTGCTTTTGTGATGTGCGGGTGAGCATGTCCAGTAATAATAGGACCGTATGCTGCTAAATAATCGATATATTTATTTCCGTCTACATCCCAGAAATAAGCACCTTTCCCACGTTCCATAGCAACAGGAGCGCCGCCGCCAACTGCTTTAAAAGAACGAGAAGGACTATTAACACCGCCAACGATATGTTCTAAAGCTTCTTTATGTAATGCTTCTGACTTTGTGAATTTCACTACAATTCATCTCCTTACAAAAATCTATGTATTATTCTAACATGTTTTTCGGAAAGACGTATTGTTTGTGATAGAGAAGGCAGTTGGGTAAACTATTCGTTGTGACATTTAGGAAGGGGGTCCGATTATGAAATCGGTAATTGAGGTACAAGGGTTGCGTAAAGAGTTTACAGCCTATTCAAGTCGTCCGGGTTTAAAGGGTGCATTTCGCGATTTATTAAATCGTAATTATAAAATAGTGCCAGCAGTAAATGATGTATCTTTTACTGTAAAGCAAGGTGAAATGGTTGGTTATATCGGTGAGAACGGTGCTGGTAAATCAACAACAATTAAAATGCTTACGGGGATTTTGACTCCGACATCAGGGCAAATCACAGTAAATGGAATGAATCCACATAAACAAAGAGAAGAATTTGTAAGAACAATTGGTGTTGTCTTTGGACAGCGCTCGCAACTTTGGTGGGATATTGCAGTGCAAGAATCGTTTCGTTTATTAAAGAAAGTATATGGTGTATCAGACGCTCAGTATAAGGAGCATATGGAACACGTAATTGAAACGTTAGATATAGGGCCTTTATTAGATAAACCAGTTCGAAAATTATCTCTTGGTCAAAGGATGCGTTGTGAATTAGCAGCAGCATTAATTCATAATCCGCCGTTATTATTTTTAGATGAGCCAACAATTGGCTTAGATGTTCTTGTGAAATTGAAAATACGTGAATTTTTAAAAGAAATGAATGAGCGTTATAAAACAACGATTTTATTAACAACACATGATATTACGGATATTGAAGCTTTATGTGAGCGCGTTATCATGCTGGATGAAGGGAACATTATGTATGACGGTTCTTTAAATAATCTTCGTACGCAGTGGGGTGCAGAGAAGGAAATACATTTTCAGTTCGTTGCTCCAGTTTCATATCAAACGTTATCAATGGTTATGCCTGATAGTCAGGTCGTTTGGTCAAAAGCGAAAGAGGAAAATGCATGGATTGCAAAAATTCCGAATGAAGAAGTTATTATTTCAATGCTTATTTCTAAAGTAGTACAAGCATTTCAAATTAAAGATTTAAAAATTAACGAAGTGTCTACAGAGGAAATTATTCGTAACATTTATGAAGAAGGTATTAAGCATGGGTAAGTATATTGAAATGATTCGCATTCGCTTTTTAATGATGCTTGCGTATCGTACAAATTACTATAGCGGGATTTTAATTTATACAATTAATATCGGTGCTTATTATTTTTTATGGCAAGCAATTTATAGTGGAAAAGAGAATATTGAAAGTTTATCTATTTCGCAAATGACCACGTATATCGCAATCGCGTGGATGGCACGTGCCTTCTATTTTAATAATATAGATAGGGAAATTGCGATGGAGATTCAAGAAGGACGTGTTGCTGTAGAATTAATTCGTCCGTATAACTATTTAGGAATGAAAGTTATGCAAGGTCTTGGCGAGGGAATATTCCGTTTTGCATTCTTTTCCATTCCAGGTATGGTTATCGTTACGTTATTATTTTCGTTGCAAATTACAACTAATTTTCAAACGTGGTTATATTTCTTCTTATCTTTAATATTTAGTTTTATTATTAACACGCAAATTAATTTAATGACGGGAATGCTTACGTTCTTCCTATTTAATAATAGTGGAATTATGTATGCAAAACGCGTTGTTATTGATTTATTTTCAGGTTTATTATTACCAATTAGTTTTTATCCGTTATGGGCCCAAAAAGCAATGATGTTTTTACCGTTTCAGGCTATTAGTTATATTCCGAGTATGATTTTTTCTGAAGGTATACAAGGGAGTAAGTTGTATGAGGCGTTAGTATTTCAAGTGATTTGGGCAATTGTACTTATTATTCCAATTGTACTCATGTGGAGAACGGCGAGAAAACGTCTAATTGTACAAGGGGGATGATGAGATGCTATATATAAAATTATTTTTACAATATGCAAGTCAATATATAAAAACGAAATTGGAGTATCGAGGCGATTTTATCGTTGGTTTACTTTCTGATTTATCGCTTCAAGCAGTTAATTTAATATTTATTCTCGTTGTATTTGGCCATACACAAGCATTGAAGGGCTGGAGTCGAGAAGAGGTAATCTTTATTTATGGTTTCTTTTTAGTACCATTTGCCATCTTTTCAGCTTTCTTTAATATATGGGACTTTAATGATCGATACATTATTAAAGGGGAGATGGATCGTGTATTAACGAGACCGATTCATAGCTTGTTTCAAATTATATTAGAAAGAATGGAACTAGAATCTTTAATTGGAGCCATTACAGGAATTGTTGTAATGGGATATGCAGCTGTAGAGTTACAATTATCTTTTTACTGGTATGATTTTTTCTTATTCTTACTGATGGTAGGTGGAGGAGCGCTTGTATATGGAGGAATATTTGTTACGCTTGCAAGCCTTGGTTTTTGGTCGGATGCGAAAAGTTCTATTATGCCGCTAATGTACAACATAGGTAACTATGGTCGCTATCCTGTTAATATTTATAACCGTGTGATCCGCTTCATATTAACGTTTGTTTTGCCATTTGCGTTTGTCGGGGTATATCCAGCGGCATACTTCTTAAGAAAAACAGAGTGGAATAGCTATGCATTCGCAACACCGATTGTTGGTATTATTTGTTTTACTATTGCAATTACGCTCTGGAATCAAGGAGTAAAAAGGTACCGTGGCGCGGGTAATTAATTATAGAAGCTTGTTCGTTTCTAAGGGATAAATCAGTCCTTCACCTCATACATATAAAGTGAGGTGGAGGACATGTTATGGGGATTTATTCTATTACTTGCAGCAATCGCTATTTTGAAAAGTGTCCAATTATTATGGAGTTCCTATTCAGATTCAACGCGTTTTTTTTCGCTATATAATTTGGCCACATTATTTTTGATCTATACAACAGTACTGATCGCGTTTGGATTAAGTTACGTTGTATTAGAGGAAATGGGTTTTGTAGTTTTGAAAGAGGATGGAGAAAGTTTGAATGCTCATTCTTTTCAACTCGTTGAAATTTGTTTATATTTTAGCGCAGTTACTTTATTGTCTGTTGGATATGGTGATATATCTCCGATTGGAATTGGGCGATGGATTGCGATCGCAGAAGCGCTAATTGGATATACACTCCCTTTTGCTTTTGTGATGAGGTCTGTAATAGACAATGAAAAATAAGGAAGCATTTGTTATAGTATAGGAAAAGAGTAGGAGTGATAACAATGATTACAGTAGGAGAAATGGCACCAGAATTCACATTAGAGGGAAGTAATGGGGAACAAATTCGCCTAGCTGATTTCCGCGGGAAAAATGTTGTTCTCTATTTTTATCCGAAAGATATGACGCCAGGATGTACAACTGAAGCATGTGATTTTCGTGATGCATATGGAGTATTTCAAGAGAAGGATACGGTTATTCTTGGAGTAAGCCCTGATTCAGCGAATAGACATTTGAAATTCATTGAGAAACATGAACTTCCATTTACACTTTTAGTAGACGAAGATCATAAAGTAGCAGAATTGTACGATGTTTGGAAATTGAAAAAGAACTTCGGGAAAGAGTATATGGGAATTGAGCGTTCCACATTCCTTATCAATAAAGACGGTGAACTTGTAAAAGAGTGGCGTAAAGTGAAAGTAAAAGGACATATTGAGGATGTTCTTTCTTATATAAAGTAAATCTATAGCGGGATAAAATATGTAGAATCAAGGCAAGTGTCTATACATATTTTATCGTCTTACATAAAGTGAAAGTGTAGGGCATACCTCCTCAGATGATAGTATTCCAAGTGCGATTATGTCGCACTTTTTTCTATGTAATATATGGTGGAAAAGGGAAAGATACATAAAAACAAGTCTTGAATATAAAAATAAACCACATACTTATAGTAGAAATATTGACGATTTATAAGAAAAGGAGTACACTCTTTATAAGAATTATAAAATAATAATCCGTATAGAATCGGGGTGCATGACGGTGGTCAAAGAAGAATTAAAAGAAGCGCTAGAAATGCTGAAAAATACGGGTGTACGAATTACTCCACAGCGTCATGCTATTTTAGAGTACCTTGTGGAATCAATGACGCACCCAACAGCGGATGACATTTATAAAGCATTAGAAGGTAAGTTTCCAAATATGAGTGTTGCAACTGTCTATAATAATTTACGTGTGTTTAAAGAGGTTGGACTTGTAAAGGAATTAACTTATGGAGACGCTTCAAGTAGATTTGATTATGTTACAAGTCAACATTATCATGTGATTTGCGAAAAATGTGGTAAGATTGTTGATTTTCCTTATGGAGGCTTGGAAAAGCTGGAAGAGGAAGCTGCGAAAACGACAGGCTTCGTTATTAATAGTCATCGCTTAGAAATTTATGGCGTTTGTCCAGAGTGTCATAAGGCGTAATATATAATAAAGAAAGAGGT
>NZ_NVAP01000023.1:199229-200597 GCF_002567495.1 Bacillus cereus
ACCTCTTTCTTTATTATATAAGGGGTAGCGTGAGGCTAATCTGGACTAACAGCGCCAAGTTAGTAAGAGGGGTTAGACAAAGGTTTGTCGAATTTACTTTATATTGGTGAAAATGAAGTCTTGGAGGGTGCATGTTGAAGAAATATGAGATTAAAAATAACATTCCGACATTGGAAGAGTATAAATATTTATGTGATTCTGTTGGATGGACTAATTATATGAACTTTGAGGTGGCGGAAACATCACTTCAAAATTCTATTTACTGTATAACAGTCTATGATAATAATCGAATTGTCGGTATGGGGAGAATTGTTGGCGATGGGGCCATCTCTTTCTATATTCAGGATATAGTAGTTCATCCAGATTATCAAAAGAATGGTGTTGGAAAGAAAATAATGAATACTTTAGTTGAATATTTAAATCGAAATGCTCCAGATAAAGCATTTATTGGTTTGTTTGCATCGCAAGGTAAAAGAGCATTCTACGAAAAATATGATTTTAAAGATTATTCGCCTAACATGACAGGGATGTTTACTGTTATATCAAAAAAATAGACATAATAAATTTTAGAAGAAGACAGCCTTAAAAAAACGATTTCTTGATTAAGAAATCGTTTTTTTTAAAGACTTAAGTATTCGAGTTCCTTACTATGCTGCTATATACCTATGATTTATAGCTCTTCTTATTATATTTCTCATCAAATTCTTTTCCTTCTAGATTTCGATCAAGTGTTAAAGGCTGATTACAATGCATGCATGCGTCGACACGACCGAGCATTTTGGTTGGCTTATCACAGCTTGGGCAAATAATTTGGACAGTCTTTGTAGATAACATACCAATCCAAAAGTAAACGACCGTACTAGCGATAACAGCCAAAAAGCCCACCATCATAAATGTTGTCATAATAATAATGTTATCACGGAAAAAGACTCCTAAGTATGCAATGAAGAGGCCGATAAATACTAAACTTAATGCAAAGGTCCGAATTTTATTGATTTTGTTTGAATACTTAATGCTCATTCTCACCACACTCCTATAATAATAATATAACATAAAATTTAGAATTTTCATTCTTGTATGAGCGTTATAAATAGATGAGATATGAAATGGATAGGCGGAGATCTATGAAGGATGAATGGAAGGTGTAATGATTGTTAATGTAGGTTTTTAAGTTTTTAACGGGATGTGAAATTTTTTCATAAAAAGTATTGACCCTGTATATACTGCATGATATATTAATAACCGTCGCTGATGCGGAAACGCAGAAGACGACAAAAAAGAAATTGAAAAACTTAGTTGACATCGAAAAACGAAGATGTTAACATAAGGAAGTCGCAAATGAGCGACTAAGTAGTTCTTTGAAAACTG
>NZ_NVAP01000024.1:0-47081 GCF_002567495.1 Bacillus cereus
GCAATTACTTCTACTTCTTCAGTTTCTTCCGTTTCCGCAATTACTTCCACTTCTTCAGTTTCTTCTGGTATTTCCACAATGATTGTTTCTTCAAGTTTTTCTTCTGCTTTGACAATCACTGATTCTTGTGAAGTTTGCTTTTCTACTTCAATAGTAGGTTGTTCTATTTCTGTATTACGTTTAATTTCTTCTGATAATATTGTATCCTCGTGCTCTACTTTAGAAGCTACTAATTCTTCTTGTAGATTGTTTTCGTTTAACACCACTACATCTTTTTCTAGCTCAGCACTTTCCATCTGCTCAGCTACTGTTTTATGAAGTAATTCATCCGCTGAAACTTCCTGCGGTGTACTCATTTCTTGAATCACTTCTTTTTCTTCTACTAAAAGCTCTTGGCGTTCAATTTCATAACCGTTTTTCTCTAGCCATTGATCAACAACTGATTTTTCTTTCTTTTTATCTTGTTGACCAACTGATTCATGACTAGGCGAAGAAGACGTTGCTTGCCCTTCTGAGAAATCTGATAATGTATACCCTTTTTTCTCTAACCATGCATCAACAACTGCTTTGCCCTCTACAGATATTACAAGATCTTCTCTTTCCTTTACTTCCTCCTGCTTTTCTTCCTTTTTCTCTACAGAAGGACGATTATATCCGTAAATTGGCGAAATCATTTCTGTTGGACGAAATGGTCTACGGTTACTTTCTTGCACTGGTGCAGATGCCTTTTTAATGACAGACTCTCGCTCCGGTTCATATTGCACTTCCGGTTCTTCATATGTAGAAACTACCTTCTCCACATACGGTCGTCTGCTTCTTTCCACTTTTATTCCTCTTTGAATAGGCTGATCTTCATACGTTACAGCTTGAACAGAGTGTTCTTCAAAATGCCCTGTTTCTATAACATCCTCTTCGTCGAACCCATTATCCGGTACTAATGGAAAACGGCATTTCCCTGCATTCCTACTTGCCATTTGTGCTTCTCTTGCTTCAGTGTAGTGGTTTACACGCGGAATTTTCGGCTGACTTTCCATTTGCTTTGGTACTTCTTTATTCATCGCTGTTTGTTCTTCCTCTTTGTTAAACAGCTTTTTCATCCAATCTAACATGCTTACCACTCTTTCTACTAAATAGTAACATCCTTTATTGTATCAGCATTCGGCAAAAAGTGCAGGTAAAATTAAGCATGTCATATTTATCCACAATATTCTAATTTACGAGTGTTTTCATATGGAAAAACGCAGCCTTTCATGTAAGACTGCGCTTAAGCTTTACTCTTCCGATATTCATCCACACTATCCGTTACACTTTGCAATAAAGAATTTACATACTGCGGGTCAGATAATTTTTTATCCTCTTCAGGATTTGACATAAACCCAAGTTCTAATAGTACGCCAGGAACTTTTGCCCAATTAAATCCAGAAAGATCATCCCGAAATTTAACTCCATTTACTTTTATCTGATTATTTTCTCTCATTTTATTTACAATTGTTTGAGAGATTTGAAGGCTTTCCGCATAAATCTCTTTCGTATATGGACTTCCTTCTGCCGGCGTCAATACAGCAAATCCACTTTGGTTTGGATTTTCAGAACCATCTGCATGCAGACGTAAAAATAAATTTGCCTTATGATTATTTGCGAATGTCGCTCGTTCTTTATTACTTATATCAACGTCTTGTGACGTTCTCGTCATTAATACTTGTATCCCTTTTTCTTCAAGCTTCTCTTTTAATAAAAAAGCCATTTCTAATACAAGTACAGCCTCTCTCTTTTTCGTCACAATACCTGTTGTACCATCTGTCACTTTATATTTTTGTGTCGTTGCCCCTGGTCCAATCGGCTCTAAATTTAAATTCGCTTTTTGTTGATGCCCTGGATCAATAACAACGAGAAACTTTCCTTGCTTTTCATTACTCTCTACTTTTTGTTCATTATTTTGCAATGGTTGCTCAGTTGAGGGCACCGGTGTAGTTTCCTCTGTCTTTTCTTCGGCCGGCACTTCCTCCTGCTTATGCTCCACTTGCTCATTCGTTTCAATTGCTTGCGGTTCTTCATTCTTTTCTTCTTGCTGCTTTTCTACCGGTGCGTCTTCTTTGTTATCTTTTCTTTTCTCTTGTATAGAAGATGTAGTTTCTTTTTTCAGCTGCTCTTGTGAACAACCGGCCATATATATTCCAATGAATGCAATCATGCTCATTATTTTTATATACTTCATACTTCTCTCCCATCACTTTGCACCGAATTCAAAGTTTTTCTTATAATTGCCCTATAATCTCATCCATACTTCCAATATAAACAGGCTGCCACGTTTCTGTACCACGCTCTGCAGTATAAACCGGATAAGCGTTATCATCTATATTCACGAAAACCGGATCACCCATATCCGTTTCATATCCAATTGCAATCCATCCTTCTTGCCACTTTCCGTTTTCTTCACTTATTAATGAATTCTTATGTTTATCATATCGATAACCGATTTGCCCTTTTTCTAATTCATTTTCACTAAACAAATATATTTCATAGGAACCTAACTCAATATCTTGCTGTTTTGAAGTTTCAATTCGTTTCAGAAGTGCTGCAATTTTTAGTTGTTGTTTCATACGTCTATCCCCTTCTATTTTTCTAAATTTTAACTAGTTTGTTTATAAAATACAATATAGATTTTAAGAAAAAAGGTGGCATCCTTATGAATATGAACGATTTTCTACATATATCTATCACAACTCGCAATATATTAACGATTCAATAGAAAAGAGAGGCTGTCCAAAAGGACAACCTCTCTTTTTTACATCAATTAAAATTTGAACTCTTGTCCAACTTCAAAGCTATCTTCTAATACAAGAATACCTTTTTCTTGTGGAGCGTCTGGAAGCTCTAATTCACGTGCAGAGCAGATCATTCCAGAAGAAGGAACTCCTCGAAGTTCAGCTGGTTTAATTAGCATACCGCTTGGCATTACAGCGCCGATTTTTGCAACGACAACTTTTTGTCCTGCATCAACGTTTGGTGCACCACATACGATTTGTAATGTTTCTGTACCGATTTCTACTTTACAGATGTTTAACTTATCCGCATTTGGATGCTTTTCTTTTTCAGCTACATAGCCTACAACAAATTTTGGAGAAAGGTCTGCTTCTACTGTTTCTTCAAAGCCGTTCTTCGCTAAAATTTCGTTGATTTTTTCTACAAGTTCTTTCGTTAATGTAAGGTTACCTGTTTCTTTTACTTCTAAGTAAGAAGATGCATTAAAGATGTTGAATCCTGCTGTTTCGTTACTTTCACGATCATATACGCGTGCAACATCTCCTTTGCGATCAAAAGTACGGTTCTCTAAAGTAATATCTTGTAAGGCAACAATTAGAGTGTCACCAATTCCTTCAAGGTTGTAAAAAACGTTCACTTCGTTCATCCTTTCTCTTTTCCATCTGTCTTCTTCCGATTCTTCGCTAAAATAAAGATTGGTTCAAAGTCCCCATCTTCATATACGAATGAAAGTGATGTAATCGGAACATGCCCTTCGGCAAAAAATTTCATTGTCATTTGTGCAATAATATCATAACCGATTTCGTTGACGATATCAGCAATAATTAATACATCCTGATGAGGAACAGCAACAACCATGTCACCAGAAATCTTTTCACGCATCGATTGTAGTAACGATTCGTTTAAAATACGAGTCGCATCATACCCATCATTTGTGTTTAAAAAGTAGAATGTATTACCCGCTACTGTTTCTTGTTTAAATTCATAACCTAATGAACGAGCGTTGAATAATGCCATTTCACGCACTTGCTGTTCTGTAAGTTCTAATTTTTGTAATAAGCGCTCATCAATTAGGCGATACGTTTTATTCGAATCTAACGCGTAGTAAATACGTGTTTCCGCCGTATGATCCGTCATAATAAACGGATTTCCTTCTTCTGCTTGTTTCGGGAAAGAAGTAGAGCGAATAACAGGTAAAATTTTTGCCGCACCATTTTCTTCTTTATGCATCGCAATTAACGCTTCTTGTACGTAATAGGCAACCTCTTCAATTGCCTTTTCCTTGTTCACTTCCCATTTTGCCACAACTCCTGGAAGCGATACGTTAATACCTTTTTTCGAGTCTTTCTGTTCTATACGTAGAACTTCTTTCTCACTATCATACTGAAAGTCCCATTCCGGGCGAGATAATTTCTTCATTAACTCATCTTTCATCTTTTTACTTGTCATCTTCATCTCTTTTTCCTCCCTTCCAAAAAAATAACCTCCCCCGCGAAGGTAGAGGTTGTTTTACAATTCAATTGGCAAATTGCCTTATTTTAACCCTTCAATAAACTCTTCGATTTGTTCTTGTGTTTTACGGTCTTTGTTTACATAGCGACCTGTTTCTTCACCTTTATTGTACGCTACAAAGCTCGGAATGCCAAATACGTCTAATTTTACGCATAGATCAATAAACTCATCACGATCTACATAGTAAAATGAGAAATCACTATATTTCTCTTCTACTTCTGGCATAAATGGGTCTACAAAGCGGCAGTCTGGGCACCATTCTGCTGAGAACATAAAGACTACATTCTCTTCATTTTTTAATTGTTGGAATTGCTCCATGCTTTCTAATGATTTCATCTATATTTCCTCCTCTAACGAGTGCATTTTTTCATGTTATAATCTTTCTTTTATACTACCATACATCGCGCATGGTGCAAGGTTTATGCTTGCTTTTCGTCATACTTATATTGCCCAACAAGTAACTTAACAACGTGTACAAATAATTCCGTACGGTCGACATAATCATCTGTAAAAATACCGATCGCACCTTCGTGACTACGAATATCTTTTCTCTGCACAAACTCTTCCATCACTTCACTTAACTCTTTGCCATTTTCAAGAGGTGTTAAAAAATCGTCTGGTAACGTAATACGTGCCCCGCCAGCAACAAATATTTTCCCATCGCTTGTTGCTAGCGCGCCCCAGTTACACATAAATAAACCGTGCTCCGTTTTCATTACGCCGCCTTCTAGCCCAATACCAATTTGTGCTTCTCCTTCTTGCAGCGCTCGTTTCGCTCTATTAATTGCTCCTTGCATCGTCTCTTCATCTGAGAAAGGCTGATTTGCTACTCCTGACGGAACAGAAAGAGATGTAATTTCGGCCTCTTTCCAAACTTTCTCCACAGCGCCAACCTTCGTTTTATTCTTCGATCCAACTACTACCTTCATTTCGTTCACCTCTATAAAAAATCATCATTTCATCTTCATAAAATCACTCTTTATACGTGGGAGCACCACCACTCATCGCTGAGTTATCTCTCCCACCTAAAAAAAGAAAGGCTCTTCAGCCCTTCTTCTCTACGCGTTATTCTTAATTGTCTCTAACGTCGTTTTATCTGTCGTTCTTACAAGCTTCGTAATTAATTCTTTCGCCGCTGCATAATCATCAACATGTAAAATTGAAGCATGTGTATGAATATATCGCGCGCAAACACCAATTACCGCTGATGGGATACCAGAGTTGCTTGTATGTACACGACCCGCATCTGTACCACCTTGTGAAATAAAGTATTGGTACGGAATATTGTTTGTTTCTGCTGTATCTAAAATAAATTCACGTATTCCTCTATGCGTTACCATCGTGCGATCGTAAATACGAAGAAGAGCACCTTTTCCTAATTGACCGAACTGCGTTTTATCACCAGAAGCATCGTTTGCTGGACTTGCATCAAGCGCATAGAAAATGTCTGGTTGAATCATATTTGCAGCTGTTTGCGCACCGCGAAGACCTACCTCTTCTTGTACAGTAGCACCAGAGTATAGTGTATTTGGTAATGTTTCGTCTTTTAATTCTTTTAATAATTCGATAGCCAGACCACATCCGTAACGGTTATCCCAAGCTTTCGCCATAATTTTCTTTTCGTTTGCCATCGGCGTAAACGGGCAGATTGGCACGATTTGTTGTCCTGGTTTTACACCAATTTCAATCGCATCTTCATAGCTATCTGCACCTATATCAATTAACATATTTTTTATATCCATCGGTTTTGCACGTTGCGCATCACTTAATAAATGAGGAGGAACAGAACCAACAACCCCAATAACAGGACCATTCTTCGTCATAACTTGTACACGCTGCGCTAATAGAACTTGGCTCCACCAGCCGCCTAACGTTTGAAAACGAAGCATTCCGTTTTTCGTAATTTGCGTAACCATGAAACCTACTTCATCCATATGACCTGCTACAAGAACACGCGGGCCAGTTTCGTCCCCTTTTTTCAGACCAAATACGCTACCTAAACCGTCTTGCACAATTTCATCAGCATATTTGCTTAATTCTTGCTTCATAAAACGGCGTACATCATGTTCAAAACCTGATGCACCTTGTAATTCTGTTAACGTACGAAATAATTGTAATGTCTCTTTATTCACGAAGTCCCCTTCTTTCAAACCTTAGTAGAATACCTCTTTTATTGTAACGAAATTTTCGAAATGTTTCTAGTTTCTTCTTTTTTAGCTGTATTTGCTTTATAATTATTATTGGTACACTATTTTTATTTTATAGAATTGAGGTGAATATATGAGCTGGAAAGGTTTAGTAGCAGGTCTTGGCGTTGGATTTGCAGCTGGTTATTTCGTTGCAAACAAAGTACAAGAACAATCCCATATTTCTTCAGAAAAAGCATTGAAAATGGTGAAACAAGCATTAAGTCATAAAGGTGAAATTACTGGCTCTTGGGTACATATGGTTCCAGAGACATTTGAAAAATATGATGTCGCATATGAAGTTTATCGCGGCGGTCTTACAACAATGTTAGATGATATACAAGAACGATTTGAATTTTTAGTTGATGCTAAAACAGGTACTGTTTTAGAGGTTATAACAGCATAAAAAGGAGGGTTCCCATTAGGTGAACCTCTTATTTTTTTGAAAAATTACGGATAGTGATTGAAATTATATCGACTTACCAACAAAATCCTGCAAAAGAAAGGAGGCTGCTCCAACAACTTTTGTTGAACAACCTCCTATTTTTAAGCCTCTATACTCGTTTTTCGTTCTATCTTTTCCACAATATATCCTTCCTCATTCCACTTCACAGCGCGATAATATGCGTCATGGTAAAACGTAAACCATGCCTCTTTTTCAGCACCATACTTCATCCATTTTTGCTTATTTTCAATCGATGTCATCGGATAATCATCGTATGCCATTACCCATAATACATTTTGATGTGCATGTGTCGGCAAGAGATCTGCTAAATGTAGCATCGTTTCACCCTGACTTTCCAAAGCGATAACTGCATGTCCATCACTATGACCACCCGTATGCGCCATCTTGATTTCATCTGTAATCTCTATTTCTTGCTGAAACGTAACAACTCGATCTACAATCGGCTCCCAATTTTCCTTCCAATATGTATTACGTGATCTAATATTTGGGTTCCTCATTTCATTCCATTCTGTTTCACTTACATAAACTTTCGCATTCGGAAAAGCTGGTACAAGGTGATCATCTTCCCATTTTGTTAAACCAGATGCGTGATCAAAATGAAGATGCGTCATTAAAACAGCATGTATATCTTCAGACTTTAATCCTAATTTTTCTAATGATTCATAAACTGATGATTCTTCTGTTACACCTTGATTTCGTTTCATCTTCTCATCCAATTTACCATTTCCGATTCCTGAATCAATCAGCATGTTTCCGTCTTTCGTTTGCAAAAGTAACGGATCTGTTCGTAAATAAATATGATTTGTGTCATTATGTTTATATTTGCGTGACCAAAGTACTTTCGGCACAACACCAAACATTGCCCCTCCATCTAAATGTGTATTCCCGCCATTTAACCATGTCACTTTTATATCTCCAATTTGTAACTGTTCCATTACACATCCCCCTTTTCAATTAATCTTAACATAAAATTCTGATTATTTTAGACATAAAAAAACCTACGCATTACTGCATAGGTTCTGTACGATATTTTGCTTCAACTCGGTAAATACGATGACCTTTACTAGAGAATTTCTCTTCGTATTCAGTCATGATGTTACCTTCAAAGTCACTGTTATGAAGATCTAAGCTTAAGTAAGTTAGTAACATACCATACTCAGCCATACTCATAAGAGAATATTCAAATAAACCTTGGTTATCTGTTTTGAAATGAATTTCTCCGCCTTCTACTAACACTTCTTCGTAATTACGTAAAAATGTTTTATACGTTAAACGACGCTTCGTATGACGTTTCTTTGGCCATGGATCTGAAAAGTTTAAATAAACGCGATCGATTTCACCTTTCGCAAAGAAAACTGTTAAATCTTCAGCATCTTTATTAATTAACTTTAAGTTCGGTAATTCTTCTTCAATTAATTTATCAAGTGCATCTACGACAACACTTGTGAATTTTTCAATTCCAATATAATTAATATGCGGATTCGCTTTTGCCATATCATACATAAAGCGGCCACGACCTGTACCTACTTCAATGTGAATTGGTTGTTCGTTTCCAAATACTTCTTTCCAGTTACCAGCGCGCTCCTCTGGGTTTACAATTACGATATGTGAGTATTCATTAATTCGATCCATTGCATACGGTTTATGTCTTAAACGCATAGATGTCTCCCTCTCTTTACGAAACTATTTTAAAGGAATAATTCCTTCTTTCTTTTTTTAATCAATCTACCAAACAAAAAACCAAGTACGTACGAGCACTCGGTCCGTTTCTTTCAAGTATAAGATGTACCATTTTGATAAAAACTACATACAGCATTAAACATTCCATGACGAAACAGCTTTTCCTCTTACATTTGAAGAGGAAAACAATCGAAAGGATGATCCGTTCATGCCAATTAATCAACAACATCAATTAGAAGTGCTGAAAGATATTTTAGTCAATCACCAAAGTGATTGCTGCGGGACAGTTTCAGAATGCGAGCAATTAGAGCGCCTCATTCAATCGTTACTCGCAAACGATAATATAAGTAGTGACGCTAAAACAATGCTAAACGATGTATATTCTTATAGTCAATCGGGTAAATCTTCCTCTAATTTGGACAACCATATTTCCAATAATCAAGAACAACTTACTCAGTGGATTGCTGGAATGGACAATTTTTCTTAAGTATTATTCTGAAGCAAGTAGTTGCTGTAAATATTGATGCCAATATTCAGCTTCTGCTTGCTGCTTTTTTGTTGTATGCCATTGAATAGACAAAATCGTTTGTGCTATCACATACCATCTCATTCGCCTAAGCAATGATTCATCCATTTCAATATCATAATAACCGAGCCACTCACTCCATTCGTGGCGCGGAATGTACCAATATAATAACATACCGAGGTCTAAAGCTGGGTCAGCAATTACAGCTCCATCCCAATCAATTAAAAACAACTCATCTTCATCCGACAATAGCCAGTTGTTATGGTTTACATCACAATGACATACAACGAATTCATTGTATTCAATATCTTTTAATGAATCCGTTAAATATTGAAGACCTTGCTGAATTGTTTCATCATCCCTTATATCTCCTCTTAAAAGGAGTTGCAGTTGTTGTAATAACTCTTGTGCGTGAAGCGGCTGCTTCCCAAGTCTTTGAATCATCTGTACAAGCGCTTTAGAGGAGTGTATTTTCTTCAAAAGTTTCGCAACACGATCTAGTTTCATATCCTCTGGCTCTAGCTTCTGTCCCGGAAGCCATTTTTGAGCAGAAATTACATCACCGTTCGTTACCCTTCTTGTCCAAAGTAATTTTGGAACAATTCCTTCTGCTGACAATACCGCTAAAAAGGGCGATGTATTCCGCTTTAAAAATAACTTCTGTTGTCCGTTTTGCGCAATATACGCATCGCCCGTTACTCCACCAGCCGGTACAAGACTCCACTCTTTTCCTAATAATTGTTCCAACCATTCCATATTCATTACCCGTTAACAAATCCTTATCTTTTATAGTTATGAAAAGAAAAACCGCAACATTTCTACACATGTTGTGGATTCATATATATTTTACTGTGAATGAAAAGAAAAATTAGCCTAAGCCAAAAATTCTCTATTATATTTTACAAAACCTGTCATAGAATGACAACTTATCAAAATCGTCACCTTTGTCAATTCTACATTTATTACATTCTCATCGTCAAGTAGCGATTTGTCACATTATCGTCAATATATACGCGCTAATTGGAGCCAGCCTAAGTTCCTTTCCTCTAAATGAGGAAATTGGCTCTATTTTCGCTTGCTTTTCGTTTACTACTACATGCCACATTTCTTCTTTCGGTAATTGCACCGTTTTAGCTTCTAAACCGCTATTAAATAAAACGACAATCTCTTTCCACGGTCCAAATGATTTTACATTTTGCAGGTGGTATGCAAGTACTTCTGTAGATGTTTGTAAAAAAGTCATATGTTTTTTTATAAGGTCTGCATTTTGTAATCGGAATGCCCCGTGCTCTTTACGAATCGCAATTAATCCTTTTATATAGTTAACGGTCTCTATCTCTTTCTCTTTTTGATTCCAATCTAATTGATTGATTTCATCATTTGCATTATAACTATTTTCATTTCCTTTCTTCGTACGATAAAACTCTTGTCCTGCGTGTAAGAAAGGAATACCTTGCGAAAGAATAACCATTGCCGTTGCTAGCAAGTGACGTTTTTTCAAAATCGCTTCTGGTTCTTCATTACTCCGCGCTAGTTTATCCCACATCGTCATATTGTCATGGCATTCTACATAGTTAATGCTTTGCACAGGCTCTAGAAACAGCCCTGTTTCTTTCATACTTAAAAGACTTCCTGCTGCAATATACTGCAAATGATTACAGTCTACATGCCCACCAAATGCAAAACCACGCTTATTTATATGAAATGTACTCCCTTTTATCCCGTCACGAAATTGATCATTAAACTGTGCGATATGTGGCATTTTCTTCGCATTATTTAACGTTGCTTTTTCCTCAAGAGAAAGCGGTGTTTGTAAATCCCATCCCTCTCCTAATAACAAGGCATCTCGTTTTATGTTTCGCACTTCTTTTTCTATCGTATTCATTGTATCAACATCTAAAATTCCCATTAAGTCGAATCGGAATCCATCGACATTGTATTCTTTAAGCCAATATAAAATAGACTCTACGATGAATTTCCTCATCATTTTTCGTTCAGACGCTATATCATTTCCGACTCCCGTCCCATTAGAAGGCATACCATCTTCACCATGACGAAAATAGTATCCTGGAACAAGCTTTTCAAATGACGATAGCTCCCTTTCATAAACATGATTATATACAACATCTATAATCACCCTAATGCCTTGTTCATGAAATGTTTCAATCAATTGTTTACACTCTACTATCCTGTTATACGGATCAGAGGGGTTTGTAGCATAAAATCCCGTTGGTGCATTATAATACAATGGATTGTACCCCCAATTATAGGCGGAAGAAGGATTCGCCTCATCTACACCACCAAAACAGTATAAAGGCAATAGTTCAACATGTGTAACACCTAAATCTTTTATATAAGACAGCCCTGTTAACGTTCCATTCCGTCCTGTTGTTCCCTCTTCCATCAACCCTTTATATGTCCCCTTTTGAATTACTCCACTATTTGGATGAATAGTCGCATCACGAATATGCAGTTCATACAATATGGCATCTGTCATTGACTGTAATGGTGGTAATTCCTCTTGTGTTGTTATATTTGTCTTTTCTAAATCGATAACAATACCGTATTTTCCGTTTACCATCACCGACTTTGCGTAAGGATCCACAGCTTCGTTCCATATTAAATTAATACAAACAAGAAATGTATAGCGCGCTCCGTCTAAATCCCCTTGTAAGGTTTGAATCCAAACTCCGTTTTCTCCTCTGTACATTTCATGATCGGTATATTCTTTATCGCTTTTATAAATTCTTACTTTCGCAAGCCTTGCAGTTGGGGCCCACACTTTAAATGTCGTTGCTTCTTTTTGATACACAGCACCTAAATCTGTACCTTCGTAATAATACTTTTCATCGAAAATTGTTGTTCGAATAACAGCCCCTATTTGTAAATCCGTTTCTTCATTCCGTTCATCTCGTACTGTATAATACTTCCCCACATCTAGCGGCTCTTCTATAAAGCACTCATACTTCGTTGCATCCGGAAGCGCAATAGTATGAGCAATCGGTAAATCTTTCACATTACTTCCTTCTTGCAAACGAAATGTCCGACTTGTTCCATACGCATGTGGGAGCAAAATTGTAATTTTATTCATTTCATCTAAATAGGCATCAAATGGACGTTTTACTTTCAACATAAAAAAATCACCATCATTCTCAAAGTTAAAATAAAGTGAAACTTTAATGAGTGAGAAAGTTTTTACATCCCCACTCATTATTAGCCTTCACCAATCAGGCGAGATAAAATGAGCTGCAAATGATAAGACTTTTCTTATCAACAAGACCCTCTACAGTAACTCCATTCTTCTCTATAGTATATTCACCTGCATAAAAAACGTTTTCACCATTCTATTTTTGTAATTTTATTTCAGCAATCGGTTTATACTTTGGGGTTTCTTTCACGTGGGATTCGTATAAAGTAATTGTATCTGCTTGAAATGATATTTCAGGCACTTCTTTTATACTTTCTAAATGAAACTTTTCTTTTCCTATCCATTTACGAGCAATAGTAATATGCGGATGATACGGGCGTGTTTCTAGAGAAAAACCATTTTCTTCACAAATGGCATGTACTTGCTTTTGTAACTGAAACAAATCATGATTCTCACTTACCTTCGCCCAAAAAATACGGGGCTGATCTTCCCTACCAAACGTTGAAAACCCTTGTAACATGAACGATAGTTCTTTTGTTTTTGTAAATGTTTGTAATCCATTCTTTATTCCTTCTAATTGTTCCTCTGTTGCACTTCCTAAAAAGGAAAGGGTAATATGATAGTCTTCCTTATGTACCCACGAGCGAAATGGTAATTCCTCATTCGTATCCTCTTTATAGTTAGAAAGCATTTCTTTTATATGATTTGGTAAAGTAATCGCGACAAAATAATGCAGCTCCATGTACATCTTCTCCTTCCTTTTATTGTTGCTTTTCTTTCTTATATCATTCAATTAAAAAGAAGCCGCCCTCTAAAGTAGAGAGCGGTCATTATTCATATATCCTTTATCGGCGATTAAAGTTTCACTTTACTTCGCTAATTCATGAATTGCTTGCGCGTAAATTGCTGTTGCCTTTAATAAGTCTTCGATTTCAATGTACTCGTCTTTTTGATGCGCAAGTTCTTCTTTTCCAGGGAATAGCGGGCCAAATGCCACACCAGCTTTTAATGAGCGAGCATAAGTGCCTCCTCCAATTGCTAGCAATTCTGCTTTTTCTCCTGTTTGTTCTTCATATACACGTTGCAACGTACGAATTAATACGTGGTCTTTATCAACGTGATGCGGGCGTGAATTAGAATAGTCAGCTACTTCAAACCCATGCGTACCAACATACTCTTTCAACTTCGCAATTGTTTCTTCAAAGTTAGTTGTAACCGGGTAACGTACGTTTAGCCCTAAGTTGCCACCGTTTTCTTTCGTATAAGAAAGGCGACCAACATTTACTGTTAATGGACCACTAATTTCATCTTTATAAGCAATAGTAGCTTTTTCACCAAAAATATCACCAGTAAATGTTTCTGTTGCAAATGTCGCAAATGCATTTGCTTTTCCATCAAGTGAAATTGTAGTTAAGAAGCTCGCTAATGATAAGCCTGCATTCTCTCCTTTTTCAGGAGTAGATCCGTGTGCTGAAATTCCTTCCATTTGCAGCTTCACTGTATTTCCTTCTATAGTTAATTTCCCTATTTTTTTAGCATTTTGTAAATACTCTTCATATGCTACCGTAAGTGCATTTACACCTTCTCCTGTAACAACAGCTTCTGCAAAATCAGGAACCATATTTAAACGGCGACCTGAGTCAAAGGAAACAAGTTCATATGTACCTTTTTTCTCTTCACTACCATTTTGCACAACTTGTATATCAGAAATTCCTTTTTCCGCATTAATAATTGGAAAGTCCGCGTCTGGCGCAAAACCGATTGTTGGCATTTCTTCGTTTTTAAAGTAGTGATCTACACATTTCCAATTACTTTCCTCATCTGTTCCTAAAATCATACGAACTCGTTTTGAAAGAGGTAAACCTAATTCTTTCACAATTTTCATCGCATAATAAGCTGCCATTGTTGGGCCTTTATCGTCAATTGCACCACGTGCAAAAATCTTTCCGTCGCGAATATCTGCGCTATATGCAGGTGTCGTCCAGCCATCTCCCTCTGGTACAACGTCAACGTGACAAAGAATACCTACTAATTCTTCTCCTTGTCCCATTTCAAGATGACCTGCATACCCTTCTAAATTTTTAGAAACAAAACCTTCAGCTTCTCCTTTATGTAACATGAAAGATAACGCTTTTTCTACACCTTCACCGAATGGTGCGCCTTCTTTCGCCGACTCTTCTTCCCATACACTTTTAATTTGTAAAAATTGTTGTGTATCACGAATTAAATCATCTTTTCGTTTTGCAACTTCTTCTGTCCAATTAATCGTTGACATCGCGCATCCATCCTTCACTATATTATCTCTTTCATCATAGCAAACCGAAATACCTTATGCCATACACGAAAACCAAATACCGAACAATTGTAATATTTCAGATATTTCCCATTAGTTTTTCTTTTATTTTTTAAAAAAATTTGCAGGAATTTGGCGTTTTACGTAGAATTTTATGTGTTAGTTGACTGACCATATATACAATGTCAACTACCAATATTTTTCTATATGAATATTTGTTAAACTTTTGTAAAATTTAAGTAGATTAAAGCATGAATTTTATCATGTAGAGTACAATGGTAGTAACGACCTTCTTTCCTGCAATGGGGTCAAAAAAACTAGTAGAGGAGTGGTTTTCTTTTGAAACCTACAACTACTCGTATGCTAACACGCATTAAATCAATTTATATGTACATCAATGAAAACGGAACGGTAACGACGAAAGACCTTGTAGATGAGTTCGGGATCACACCGCGAACGATACAACGTGATCTAAATGTGTTGCAGTTTAATGAACTCGTGTATAGCCCTTGCCGCGGTAAGTGGACAACAACAGGAAAGAAAGTGAGAATGACCTCATAACGAAAAATAATTGTATGTAAATAAATACATACCCCTTTCTAACTATTAGAAAGGGGTCTTTTCTGCACCTAGAAAGGTACTATTTTTCAGTATCTACTTGATATGTTTTTAACATTTCTACTTCTTCATCTGTTAACTCTCGGTATTGTCCAAGTTCTAGTTCTTCATCTAATACTAACGGGCCCATCTCTGTTCTCTTCAGATAAACAACTTTTTTCCCTACCGCTTCAAACATACGCTTCACTTGATGGAATTTCCCTTCCGTAATCACAAGCTCAATTTCGGAAATATCATCGCTTTTTAATATTGTAAGCGCACCTGGCTTTGTTTCATAGCCATCGTCTAAAATAACACCTTTAGCAAACTCTTTTACATCCTCTTCTGTTACTACTCCTGCAACATGTGCATAATATTTTTTCGGCACGTGCTTTTTCGGAGATAACAATTGATGTGATAACTTCCCGTCATTTGTTATCAATAAGAAACCTTCCGTATCAATATCAAGTCTTCCAACTGGGAACGGATCAAAGATTGCATCTTCTAATTCTAATAAATCTATTACTGTTTCATGATTATCATCTTCCGTCGCTGAAATAACACCTTGTGGTTTATGCAACATTAAATACACAAACTCTTTGTATTCCACAACTTCACCGTGAATCATAACTTCTTGCTCTTCTACATTTACATGAACCTTCGCATCTTTTACTGGCGTTCCATCAATTTTCACAACGCCATCTTTCAATAATTTCTTTACTTCTTTTCTACTTCCATATCCCATATTCGCTAATAATTTATCTAATCTCACGTTTTTCACCTTCTTTATTTATCATAGAAAAGGGGACGTAATTACGCCCCTCTTGATTTCAACTTTATTTTAAATCTACTACCAAGTTTACGTTGAATTTTATCTAATGCTTCTCCGCCAAATACTCTTTCAAGTACTCCTGTGCGAATTGCTAATAATCCGTAAACAAGACCACCAATACCTGCACAAATCACAACTGTTATAAGAGCACCAATACGGCCATCAGGCGAAATCATGAAGGATAGAATCCATTGTGATAGTTTTACAGCAATGACCATTACAAGTGTCAATATTGCAATTTGGAAAGTTCTTTTATATACAACACCGAATGAATAGTGTGCGTATTTTTTAATTTGTCGATTTGTGTACCAAACAGAAGCTAAGAAACCAACTGCGGTCGCTAGAATTGCTCCTACTGTACCGAAATAACGAATAAAGATTACGTTACATACAAATTTCAAAATAACACCCATAACAAGCGCGACAATCGCATGTTTTTGTTGATTAATCCCTTGCAGAATCGCCGCTGTTACCGTAAATAAAGCAAATAACAATGCAACTGGTGCATACCACATTAATACTTGTCCACCTAATGGATCTGAGTCATAGAAAGCAGTGTAAATTGGATATGCAAGTGTTGAAATACCGATAACTGCTGGCAATGTTAAAAACATATTTGCCTGGAATGTTTGTGTAATTTGTAATTTCAAATAGCGGTATTGTTTTTCAGTAAATGACTTTGTAATCGCCGGCACGAGCGTTAAACTAAACGCAGTTGCAAGTGATACAGGAATCATAATTAGCTTATGCGTCCACATTGTGAAAATACCAAGCGCTCGCTCTGCGATATCGCCTTGACCAATCGCTTGCATAATTGAGTTAAATGTCAATGTATCAATTTGTTGATATAAAGGAATTGTTAACCCAATTACAACGTAAGGAATTGCATATGCAAATAATTCTTTAAACAATTGAACGGTACTTACTGTTGATTCTGGTACAGTTTGTTCAATTAAGTATTGATCCAAATATTTTTTACGTTTTAGCCAGTACCAAATTAACACACCAAGCGCTCCAACCGCTGAAACGAACGCAGCAAATGTCGCTACTCCAACTGCTGTTGCAACTGTACCGCCAAGTACTTTAATAACGATAAAACTACCTGCTAATAAAAAGACGATACGAATAATTTGTTCAATAATTTGTGAAACGGTAGTTGGTCCCATAGATTGGTGACCTTGGAAATAACCACGAATTAAACTCGCTGCTGGTACAACAATAAGTGCGAAACTTACAAGACGAATGATCGTCGTAACTTCTCCTACATTATTGTGTATACTTTGTTTACCAAGCATTGCTTCTGCAAATAATGGTGCCGTCATGTACAGTACTAGGAATGAAAGAACCCCTGTTACTATCATCATAACCATTCCCGAGCGGAACATTCTCCGGCTCGTTTTATAATCGCCAAGCGCATTATATTTGGAAACAAATTTCGAAACAGCAAGCGGCACACCTGCCGTTGCGATACTTAAAAAGATCGTATATGGAATGTATCCATATGTATAGAGCGTTCCGCCTTCTGTACCTACTAATGCATGAAACGGAAAGACGTAAATCATGCCTAAGAACTTTACTAAAAATGTCCCTAGCGTAACAATAAGCGTTCCGCGCAGAAATTTCGAATCGGACATACAAAAATCCTCCTACATCTACATAAAGTGAAACTATAATTAGTTGGAGTTTTGTTCATCCCCACTAATTATTAACCCTCACCAATCAAGCGTTTACAGGCAGTATGGCTCTTACTGAATTCTTTGATCCAGCCGAATTTTACCGCCCACAAATAGCGGGATAAAGTGAGACTACAATTAGTCGGAGACTTCTCTCCTACTCCTTATTAGTTGAACCATTCGAGCATTTACAGGCTAACAGACTCCCTATTTACTTCTCCTAAATCTCAGGGTTTTAGTCTTATTGCCCACAAATAGCAGGATAGTGCTGAACTCTAACTTTTGTATTGTACCACAATTCTCTCATTAAGCAGTACTTCACTCTATTTTTCTTTTAAGGGAAAACATGCTATTCTTTTAGGCAGGAAATGTAGAAAATGAGGTCGATATATTATGCATTATGATGTTATTGTCATCGGCGGCGGTCCTTCTGGGCTAATGGCTGCAATTGGTGCTGCAGAAGAAGGCGCAAATGTCTTGCTTCTTGATAAAGGAAATAAACTCGGGCGTAAACTTGCGATTTCTGGTGGCGGGCGCTGTAACGTAACAAACCGTCTACCACTTGATGAAATTGTTAAACATATACCAGGAAACGGTCGCTTCTTATACAGCGCTTTTTCTATTTTTAATAATGAAGATATTATTACATTCTTTGAAAATCTTGGTGTTAAATTGAAAGAAGAAGACCATGGCCGTATGTTCCCTGTGTCAAACAAAGCACAATCTGTTGTAGACGCACTTTTAACACGATTAAAAAACTTAGGTGTAAAAATCCGTACAAATACACCTGTTGAAACGATTGAATATGAAAACGGTCAAACGAAAGCAGTTGTACTGCAAACAGGTGAAGTGTTAGAAACGAATCACGTCGTTATCGCTGTTGGCGGAAAATCAGTTCCTCAAACTGGTTCTACTGGAGACGGATATGCTTGGGCTGAAAAAGGTGGGCATACAATTACAGAATTATTCCCAACAGAAGTACCTATCCTTTCAAACGAGCCGTTTATACGTGACCGCTCATTACAAGGTCTCGCTTTACGCGATATAAACTTAAGCGTATTAAATCCGAAAGGAAAAGCTATCATCTCTCATAAAATGGACATGCTCTTCACTCATTTCGGCCTATCTGGTCCTGCTGCTCTTCGCTGTAGTCAATTCGTCGTGAAAGCACTGAAAAAGTTTAAAACGAATACAGTACAAATGAGTATTGATGCATTGCCAGAGGAAAATAGTGAACAACTATTCCAACGTATGCTGAAACAAATGAAAGAAGATCCGAAAAAAGGAATTAAAAACGTATTAAAAGGTTATGTTCCTGAGCGTTACTTCCTATTCTTATTAGAAAAAAATGAAATTGACGGTAGCGAACAAGCTGGACAAGTTTCTCACGAAAAGATTCGTGCACTTGTGAAAGACTTTAAAGAATTTATTGTGAATGTAAATGGTACACAGTCAATTGAAAAAGCATTCGTTACTGGTGGCGGTGTATCCGTTAAAGAAATTAATCCGAAAGAAATGTCTTCTAAATTCACGAATGGCTTATACTTCTGCGGAGAAGTTCTTGATATTCACGGTTATACTGGTGGCTATAATATTACATCCGCCCTCGTTACTGGTAGAATTGCCGGAACGACAGCTGGAGAAAACGCGAAAATGCAATATTGAAAAAAGAAACAGGGATTCCTGTTTCTTTTTTTAATATTGCCATGAAATCATAACAGCGGTCTTTCAATTATATCGGCGATCCCTCAAGATATACCGACCTATCAACAAAGAATACCAAATCCCCTCGTGCTTTTTTATTGCTTTATATACCTTAGTACCTTTATATTTTATATTGTTGAATATTTAAAAAAGGGTAAGGGGAAAACATATGAGAAAAAAAGTCATGATGTCTTTAATGTTAATGACGTTTCTTTCTGCGGTAGAAGGAACGATTGTTAGTACAGCAATCCCTCGTATAACGAGTGATTTGTCAGGCGTCGAACTCGTTAGTTGGGTATATGCAATTTATATGCTTGCAACAGCTGTTTCGACTCCAATATACGGAAAGCTAGCTGATTTATTCGGTCGTAAAAAAGTTTTACTTATCGGAGCTACAATCTTTTTAGTCGGTTCTGCACTTTGCGGTGTCGTTACATCGATGGAACAGCTTATCTTCTTCCGTGCTCTTCAAGGTTTAGGTGCTGGTGCTGTTATGCCGATCACAATGACGATTATCGGAGACTTATATGACGAAGCGAAAGACCGTGCAAAAGCACAAGGATGGATGAGTGCTGTTTGGGGTGTCTCTGGTGTTATCGGACCATTAGTCGGTGGATTTTTAGTTGATTCTCTATCTTGGCGTTATATTTTCTTCTTAAACGTTCCATTTGGAATTATTGCTTGCTTAATGATTGCTATTTATTACAAAGAATCTATTAAGCCTGCTAAGCATCATATCGATTATCTTGGTGCAACAGTTTTTTCATTAAGTACAATCGCTCTACTATATGCATTATTAACAGGTAGCAGTAAGCAAAACTGGGGAGACATAACAATTATCGGTCTATTAATCTTTGCTGTTATTTCATTTATTATTTTCTTATTCATCGAGAAAAAATCTCCAGAACCATTAATTCCGTTAACACTTTTCTCTAACCGTACATTATCTACGATAAACATATTAACCCTTATTGCTGGTGCAATGATTATTAGCATTACAATGTACCTTCCAATTTGGAGCCAAGGTGTATTAGGGAAAAATGCGACAGAAGCCGGACTTATTTTAATGCCAATTCCTGTTATGTGGACATTTGGTGCCATCTTCTCTGGTAATCTAGTCGGCAAACTAAAAACGAAACAAATCATTTTACTTGGAGCTAGCATTTTATCCGTTGCTACCTTCTTATTATTTACATTATCAACAAATTCACCATCGTTCCTTATTTATGTGGCGGTCGGATTATTCGGCTTAGGAATGGGGCTTGTGACACCGATTTACATGGTAACAATTCAAGCAGCCGTACCAGCACATACACGCGGAACAGCCGTTGGTTTAAACACATTTATTAATACATTTAGTCAAACATTAGGTGCTGCAATATTCGGCACAATCTTCAATACGATGATTCACGCACGTGGTATTAAAAATCTTGATCTCGTATCTTCTGGCGGACACGGAGGAACTACAGCAAACGTAGTAACCGAATCACAGGAGGCACTAGCATCAAGTGTACACGTTATTTATATGAGTACTTTCGTATTAGCAGTATGTACATTAATTATCGCTTGGCTTTTATTAAAACCAGCTACACAAACAAGTGAACAATAGTAAAAAGGATGACCATTTTGGTCATCCTTTTTATATAAAACCTACTCTTCATTCTCCACAATATGTTTCAGCATGGACAATTTATTATCCCAAAAACGTTCATAGTACGAGAGCCACTGTTGTAATTCCTCTAACGGCTCTGGTTGCAAGCGGTATATCTTCTCTCTCCCGCTTTTTCTTCCACTTACTAAATTCGCTTCGGAAAGAATATGGAGATGCTTCACAACAGCTGTACGACTCATCGGAAAATGATCCGTTATTTTTGAAATTGGTAACTCTTTATCACTTAATAACCGTAACACTTCTCGGCGAGTTGGATCAGCAATTGCTTGGAATACATCATATTTAGCTGCTGACGAAGACACTTATCCTTCGACAACCTTTTTCAGTTTTTCATTTACAATCGCTACCCAACCACCGCTCATTCTATCGCGAATAATAGAGCTCTTCGCATTCGCTTTCGGAAGAATTTCATCAGGATGTTTCCAGCCGCCGTGAATTAACGTAAATTCTGTTTTGTTATCTCCTAAGTCTTTCAAATTAAATGAAACAACCCAGCCATCTGTGTCCCATGAGAAAGTTAAATGATTTGGTTCATCAATCTCTAACACTTTACAAGGTGATGGTCCGAAAGGCGATTGCACATGAAATTCATGTCCTTCCTTTAATTCAAAATCATTTGGCATAAACCATGATGCGATTCCTTCTGCAGTTGATACTACACTCCATACCTTTTGAATAGACGCGTTAAAAACGATTGTTTGTTTAATATCATTTAATGTATTTTGTTGTTCCATTTTCATTCTCCTTTACTCGGCGTTACAACATAACACCTTTTGGTTGTATTTAGATGATATAACACCTTTTAGTTTCATGTCAACACTGACTCTTTTTTACTGTTGAGAAATTCTCAACATTTTTTCAACAGGACAAACACCCTCTCAGCATTCCTTCATAATATACTCACAAAGGCAATACAAAATAAAAACTTCTCTCAACATGAAACTCCATCATTCATATTGAAAGAAGCGCCTTACTTATATCATGCGTACATCGTCTCTCCTCCTTCCCTCAGGGACAATACGCGAGATATGACAAATCAGAAGGAATATGCCCACCATTTGAGTAGGTAGTTATTTCTCTTCTCCTCAACATTTCCTTAGGAGCGAAATGACTACCCACTCACTTTTTTAAACCAAAATACAAAGGGGATGAAAGCTATGTTCTATTGCATTAACTGTTCTGACATTCACCATGAAAAACATCCAAATGATAAAATATTCAAAAACGGTTTTTATATCGATCCATTTTTAGGTGATCGTTATCACCTCGGTATGTGCAAAGATGCCCAAAAGCATGAAACGGAAGAACTTCTTTTAAAGACGAATAAGACAGGTACAGCACAATCTATTATGAACGGATTACCAACCCATGTTGTCCCAACGTAAAACATAAAAAAGAGCTGGCTCAACCAGCTCTTTTTTATGCTTTATAAACGATCATTGCTGAAAAACAATAAATTTGGTTTTCATCGTCGTTAATAGAAACACCAACTTGGTACTTAATATCTACAAAGTTGCTATCATCAATCTTTTTCAAAAACACATTCACAGCGTCTTCTAAATCTTTTTCGTGACTTTCATCAAACACTTTCACACGAATCATCTTAACACCATCCTAGATCGCAGCCCTCCGCCGCTTGATTATTGCCACGGTGCGTATCTATGATGCGATAGAACTTTCCATTCTCATATATATATCCGTCTTCTAACACATATTGTTTATCTTCAGTATAGACATAAAACTTACCTATCATAAATTTACTCGTATATAATTCCAAATAATCTGGTCTAAATTTAGCTACAACTTTATTTGTAATATCAATCCTTATTGTGCGCCCCACCTTCTCTCCCTCCCTTGCAAAGAACGGATTTAGGTATATTGTATTAGCGATTCTACATTTTATGCTTAAAAATAAGTGGATATGCCTTCTTTCTTCGCCTGTACTATTTTTCTAAAAAAATCACTATAAATAAGACTCAAAAAAAAACATAAAAAAAAGCACTTTATCTTATTGACTCGAATATAAATATTATGTTATTATATAAAATTTGACATTTTTACATACGTATGCTATCATTAAGAGTAGTTACCACATATGGAGGTGGATGATTTGTTTCAAATTGGTGATAAAATCGTTTATCCAATGCACGGTGCAGGGATCATCGAAGCAATTGAAGAGAAAGAAATATTAGGTACTTCACGTCAATATTGTGTGATACGTATCATTAGTAAAGATATGCAAGTAATGCTTCCGATGGATCAATTACAAAAATCAGGTATTCGTTATATCGTTGATCAAGGTACGTTAGATGATATACTGCTTGAATTTCAAAATGGGGAATCAGACCCATCACTCTCATGGAAACAAAGATATACAATGAATATGGAAAAAATGAAAAACGGCAATTTACAAGATAGCGCAGAAGTTGTTCGGGATTTACTTCGCCGTAATAAAGAGAGAGCATTAAATGCGAGCGAAAAACAAATGCTAGATAATGCACGAAAAATGATGATTAGCGAAGTCGCGCTCGTACAAAATGTTACTGAACATCAAGCAACAGAATTTCTTCAAGATACAATTAATCATTAAATTTAAAATAGCCGAACGCTATTTTTTTTTGCAAAAAGGACAAAGAGATAAAACTCTTTGTCCTTTTCATATTACCCACGCCCAGCTTGAAACGATGGGTATAAAGTCATTCCACCATCTGCAAATAACGTAATTCCAGTTACGTAACTCGCCTCTGATGAAGCAAGCCAAGTTGCTACCGCTGCGATTTCTTCCGGTTTTCCAATGTAGCCCATCGGTATCATACTTTCTACGTCAGCCCGTTTTTTAGGATCAGCAAACTTTTCAGCATTAATTGGCGTATTAATTGCACCTGGTCCAATATTATTTACTCGAATACCTTTTGGTGCATATTCTAACGCTAACGTTTCTGTCATAAGTTTAATGCCACCCTTACTTGCTGCATAATGCACGAATAATGGCCATGGAATTTTCTCATGAACACTAGACATATTAATGACAGATCCTTTAATATCGTGTTCTACAAAATATTTAATCGCTTCACGGCTCCCTAAAAAAGCACCTGTTAAATTTGTATTAATTACCTTATTCCAATCTTCTAACGGCATTTCATGCGACGGTACCGCATTTTCTATCCCTGCATTATTAATCATAACGTCAAGTGTACCAAATTCTTTCACAGCAGATTGAATGAGATTCGCCACATCTGATTCGACAGTTACATCACCTTTTACAGCAATCGCTTCTCCGCCTACCTTTTTAATTTCTTCTAACACATCATTCGCTTCTGACTCTCGTGAGCGATAATTAATAACCACTTTCGCTTTCTCCTTAGCAAACCTTACTCCCATCGCCCTTCCAAGACCACTTGCTGATCCTGTAATAACAACAACTTTCCCTTCTAAATCGCTATACATTTCAATACCTCCTTTAACTTTTTGCAATACCTAGCATAATTCCAGCCGCAATAATAAAAACGATACCCACAACAATTCCTGTTAATTGACGCTTCGTTTTCCTTTCACCTAATATAAGAATCCCGCCAAGCGTCGAAATAATAATTCCCATTTGTGATAGTGAAAAACTTGTTGCTACTCCGACACGCGGTTGTGAAATGAATAAAAACATATTTCCAGCTGCCCAAATTAATCCTGGAATAATATTTCGTATCGCATATTTATTAAATGGATGATGCTTAAACGTAAGTAAAATACCCCCTAATACCATACCAACTGCTTGTGGTAATAAAGCCGACCAACCATCTACGTTAAATAACCTAATCACTACTACGTAAACTAAATAACCGACTGTTGAAATTAATAAAATTACGATACCTCTTTTAAAATTTGCTGCTTGCTCTGCATTTTTTTCTTCTTCACTTTGAAGTGATGTTAAAATAACACCGATAATAATACAAACGAGCGCTAAAATCCCAAGGACGACCGATATTGTCGTGGACCATTCATGAAATACGATAACGCCAAATAAAGTCGTCGCGACTAATTGAAGTCCTGTTGAAATTGGCATCGTCCTCGAAACACCCATTAAATCAATACTTTTCAATTGATTCGCCTGACCAAGCGCCCAAAATAAACCCGACACAACTCCAACTCCAATAACGGTAGGTGTTAATGCTGGCTTCATAAAAATATAAACAACAATCGAGAAAATAAGTGCCCCAAACGTCGTTCCAAGCGTTTGACTATACGGTCCCCCGCCCAACTTTACGTTAAATAGCACAATACTTCCCCAAAATATAGCTGGTAAAATCGCTAAAAATATATCCATTGCCCATTACCTTTCTTTGCAAAATGTCATAGGTTACCGCTCTAAATCATTAGAGTGAGCTTTCATTTTTTCTTTTTTGCTCGCACAAATCTTTTCTACAACATCATTAGAAACATTTTTTTCACGCTCCACATTTTTTACCTTTATATGATCTAAATAATCTTCCAAAGTAAGTGTAACTTTGTCATTTGGCGGATTATGTGCCCCTTGAAATGTAAGAAATTGTAGCGTAACTTCAAATCTAGGAACAAACTCATCCTTCCTGCCGAGACGCTTTATATTTATAACTGCATCACATTCATATTGATCTTTGGTCACTTGCCTAATAACCGAATAGTACCTATTCAATAATGCACTCTCTAAAAGCTGTTCCCTTGATTCTTCCGCCCAAGAATCGCTTGGGGAAGAGAAAAAGATAGAACATATCACGGTAATAATTACACATATTTTTTTCATAATGCCCTCCTTGTCCTATAAGTTAGTGTTCTCAAAAACGCCATAAAAAAACGACTTCTCCTACTCAGGAAAGTCGTTTTAATGAATCCAATATTAACCACCGCTCACTGGTGGGATTAGTGCAACAACATCACCAGCTCGGATCGTATCATCTTCATTTGCATATTCTTCATTAATCGCAACCATAATTGGCGCTGAAACTGGTACATTATATTCTTTCGCAACAACATCTTTTAACTCTGCAACCGTAATATTTTCTTTCTCTATTTGTAATTCACTTGTCCCCGCTTCTTCTTGCAAGTGCGCAAATAACAATACTCGAATCATACTTATAGCTCCTTCCCAGGCTCTCCCGCCGGATATGATGTTTTTTCTAATTGATCACCAATCCATGAGTCACCATCTTCCCAAAACTCCTTTTTCCAAATCGGAACAATTTGTTTTATGCGTTCCATAATATATTCGTTCGCTTCATAAGCCGCTTTACGGTGTGGTGTTGAAACAGCAACAACAACCGCTATATCAGAAATTTGCAACGTACCAATGCGATGTGTAATCGCAACATGTGTACCCGGCCATTTCTCTTTCACTTCTGAGCCAATTTTCTCTAGCATCTTTTCCGCCATCGTCTTATAAGCGACATACTCTAAGTATAATGTACGACGCCCTTTCGTAAACTCTCTAACCGTTCCAATAAATGTTGTAACAGCACCGCATTCACGGCGAATCACTTTCTTCGTTACCTCTTCAATCGAGATTTCTGTATCAATTACTTCATAATATGTATTTGTCATTTCGCACTCCTAACCGTTTGTAAAAACCAGTCTATGTACAACTCTTCTTCTGTTATATGAAATACTTTATATTCTTCTCGTATGTTTTCCGGGGCATCATACCACGTAATAACTGCTACTATATTTTCTACTTTATGTAAAAGTTCAACATCTTCCGCAGAACGAAGTAACACTACTTTCGGATAGTTCTCTTTTTTATAACCCTCTATTAAAATTATATCCACTTCAAAAAACTCATATAAGCGAATAATTTCTTTCAACGACCATTTCTCTTTTAGCGAAGAAAGCGAGAGCAATCCAGCACCTTCTACACTACTTACGACAGCACCAGCTTTACGGTGTCTTTCGCTATCTTTTTGCGCTACTTCTGGAAAACCTCCGTGCCCGTGATGTTTAATTGTAGCAACTTTCATTTCACTTTCAGCTAACGCATGCACAATTTTCTCTACAAGTGTCGTTTTTCCGCTATTTTGATATCCTACTATTTGTAAGATTGAAGGGGCTTTGCCCATGGCCAATCACATCCCTCAGAGTGCTCTAACAATAATACAGATACTTTCATCCCGGTCTCAAATCCTCTCGTTCCTCCAGGTAACACGATAAAAGCATTCGCATCTGCAAGTGAAGATACCGCACTCGATTTATCTAAACCGACCGGCATCGCTTGTAACGCCCCGTCCACAATCGTTACGTTCGCTCTTACGAAACGAGTAAATGGATTTGGCTTAGGAAAATCTTTTTGTAAAATAGCATCCGCTCTATATACGTGAGGTTCCTTCGCATACAAATACGTTTTTATAATTGGGTGCACAAATAATTCAAATCCTACATAACAAGCAGATGGATTTCCTGATAAACCGAAAAGTAACTTCCCATCCACTTCAGCTACTGTCGTTACACTTCCCGGTCTCATCGCTATTTTATTAAAGAGGACATTCGCCTGTAATCTTTCATAAATAGCTGGTAAGTAATCATAGTCTCCTACTGACACACCGCCTGTTGTAATTAAAATGTCGACCTCATCCATCGCTGATTGAACAGCTGTAAAACATGCAGCTAACTCATCGGCAAGTTGGCCATAATAACGAACCCTCCCGCCAGCTTTCATAATTTGAGCTGCAATCATATACGAGTTACTATTTCTAATTTTCCCCGGCTCTAATGACTCATGTACTTCTAGTAATTCACTTCCCGTCGTTACAATACCGACAACAGGCTGTTTTACAACTTTCACAGTGCTGTATCCAAACGTCGCTAATAAGGCCGCAACACCTGGATTAATTGCAACACCTTTCTTAACGAGAACTTGATTTTGTTTTATATCTTCTCCTTTAAACGACACATTGTCACCGCTATTAAACGGGCGTTTTAACTTCATATATGTTTTTCCGCTCTTCTCAAACCCTTCTGTCAGCTCTAGCATTACGACTGCATTGCAATCTTCTGGAATAGCTGCTCCTGTCATAATACGAATCGCTTCCAAAGCTCCTACTTTTTCTAAAAAAACAGAACCTGCCCCAATTTCTCCTATTACTTCAAATTCAACTGGATTCTCTTGAGTTGCTCCTTTCGTATCTTTTGCTCGAATGGCGAAACCATCATAAGGAGAACGATCAAAATGAGGAACGTCATGATCTGAGACAACATCTTCCCCGAGAATTCTCCCGTAACTTTCCGTAATAGAAACTTCTTCTAATTCACCATGCTTCGCATATTTCATTACCCGTTCTACTGCCTCAGCAACTTGAATTGGAATTCGTTTTTCTACCATCGTTTCTCACCTCATATTTGCAATTTTTTTTATCTCGATTAAACTTTATGTATTCAATAGAAATTACTTCAAGGAGGAATTCCATGTCTTCATTTACACACTTTAATGACCAAGGACGCGCAAAAATGGTTGATATAAGCGACAAAAAAGCAACCGTTCGAACAGCAATTGCGTGCTCTAGCATTGTCGTTACGAAAGAAATTTACGATAAAATCTCTCACAATGAAATTGGGAAAGGTGATGTATTAGCAGTTGCGCAAATCGCAGGCATTATGGCCGCGAAACGAACTTCTGATATTATCCCAATGTGCCATCCTTTATTATTAAAAGGTGTTGACGTTTCTTTCGATTGGAAACAATCAGAAGAACAATATCGTTTACTCATTGAAGTAAAAGTTAAAACAGAAGGTAGCACCGGCGTTGAAATGGAAGCTTTAACAGCTGCTTCCGCTACCGCTCTTACTGTGTATGATATGTGTAAAGCTGTCGATAAAGGTATGATTATCGGCGAAACATACTTACTTGAAAAAACAGGTGGAAAAAGTGGGGATTATACGAGAAATTCATAATACTCTCTCCGTTGAACCTAAAGGGTTTCCTTTAGGTTCAACCTATATATCTTGCATATAGACTTTTTGCTACATTCATATCATTCGTCCCATGAATAAACGCCCTGCCATCTGCAAATAAAACAAAACGATATTCTTCTACCGGAAATGATAATAAATAAGGCGTCGCCTTTATCTCTACACTTCTTTGTAAGCGCTTTTTAATTTCTTCTAAATTAAAATTCTTTCGCATACCCGGACGAATTTGTACTGTATTTCGACCACATAACACTTCTGTTTTCGTTTGTGCTTCAAATGTCAAACTCGGATATGTACGTAACCTTCCGCAAGATAAACAAGTATCTTTTTTCTGCCTATTCACTTTAAATGCCATCTGTTGATTATTCCAAAGATCAAACGATAACATCGTTTCACGAAGCGCCCCAAAATCTTCTACTAATATTTTTAGCGCTTCCGTAATTTGATGCGCAACTACTAACTGTACTGCCGGTTGTATAATACCAGCTGTGTCACATGTTGCTCCGCTCGCTGGATGCTCCATTAAACAGCGAAAACACGGTGTTTGCCCTGGTAAAATTGTATACGTTACCCCGTAGCTTCCGACACAACCACCATATATCCATGGAATATTATACTTTTGTGAAATATCATTAATAAGAAGACGCGTTTCAAAATTATCTGTCGCATCTAATATTAAATCTACATCATTCACTAGTTCTTCCATTTCTCGCACCGTTACATCAGTCACAACCGGATTCATTTCCACCTCAGAATTAATCGCTTGTAAATGTTCTACTGCCGCTATCGCCTTTGGTTTATACTGCTTTGCATCTTCTTCTGTATATAGTTGTTGTCTTTGTAAATTACTCCATTCTACATAATCACGATCAGCAATCGTTACTTTTCCAACACCTGCTCTAACAATCGCTTCTGCATTCGCCGCACCGAGAGCACCAGCACCAATAATAAGCACATGCTTCTCTCTTATTTTTCTCTGTCCTTCTTCTCCAACACCAGAAAATAATATTTGTCTTGAATATCGCTCCTGCATACGATAGCCTCCTTTCTTATCCTCCAATATAAGACATTTCGATTTTCGGACGATTTTTTGCACTTTCTTCTGTCCGTTCATCCGAATACCTATCTTTTCTATTCATCCATACATCTTGTATAACACTCAATAACTCATCATCCGAAAGATTTCCTCTAAGAAGTTCCCTTACATCCAAACCCTCTGTCGCAAATAAGCACGTATAAAACTTTCCATCTGCCGAAATTCTCGCCCTCGTACAAGAGGCACAAAATGACTCAGAAACAGATGTAATAAAACCAACTTCGACATTTGTTCCAACGTACCGATATCGCTTCGCAACCTCACCAAAATAATGTACTTCAGCTGGCTCAAGCGGGTACACTCTATGAATCATCTCAATCAATTCTCGCTTTGTAACCACTTGATCAAAATTCCATCCATTCGTACTACCAACATCCATAAACTCAATAAACCGAAGCGGAATTTCTTGCTCTTTAAAATATGCAGCCATCGGGAGTACTTGATGATCGTTCATCCCTTTTTTCACAACCATGTTTACCTTTACTTCCAGCCCTGCCTCTTTCGCTGCTATAATTCCCTTAATCACTGGCTTCGTATTAATATTTCGACCATTAATATTCCTAAATATGTTGTCATCTATCGCATCTAAACTAACATTCACTCTATGTAAACCGGCTTCTTTTAACACCCTCGCTTGTTTCGTTAAATGAATAGCATTTGTCGTTAACCCTATATCTATTAGCCCATCAATTTTCACAAGACGTGCAATAAGCTTTGTTAAATCTTTGCGAAGCAGTGGCTCACCGCCAGTAATTCTAATTTTTCGTACACCGATGCTAACAAATAATTTTGCCAAACGCTCAATTTCATCAAAAGTTAGTAAAAACTCATCTTTCAAAAAAGCATAATCTGGCCCAAATATTTCCGCTGGCATACAATATGTACATCTAAAATTGCAACGATCAATGACAGATATACGTAAATCTTGAAGTGGGCGCCCAAAAAAATCTTTAACCATCTCCTGCATCGCCACCCTCCCTTTCTGCCAAATTTCTTTCTTTTCATTCTATTATAATATATTTTCGAACTGCGATGTTTTTACTCAAGTGAATAAAGTGAAACTTTAAATAATTAGAGGGTATCCACTCTCCTGCTGATTAACGAGATTTACTTGCAAATACAAGGATAAAAAAACCTTGAAACATAAAAGTTTCAAGGTTTTCTACTTATTAACTTAATCTAATAATCGTGAGAGTAGCCCCTGGCGTTGTTGTAGATAATGTAGCTATTGCAACTAATCCAAATAATTGCAAGCTAACAGCGGCTCCAGCAGGCAAGTTAGCAATTATCGGTGCACTAAATGAACCAGTAGCCACTGTTGGAGCGTTTATCGTTCCCGCAAGCGGACTGCCATTTACAGTTATACGAGAACTTACAAGTAAAGAGGCTGTTAAATTTATTGTATAAGCTATATAGTAATTTCCTGCATTCGTAACTGTGAATACAGTATTCCCTCCACTGACGGTAATTCCTGGGCCAATATTTTGATTGTTCGGTAATGGTACATTCGTACCACCTAATAAAACGGAAATAGCGGTTCCTGATGTATTATTCGCAAATGCATACGTTGCAGTTGTACTAACTCCAGTCACCCCGGTCGCTCCTGTGGCTCCGGTTGCTCCAGCTCCGGTTGGACCAGTTGGGCCTTGGATTCCTTGCGAACCTGTTGGACCCGTATCACCGGTCGGACCTTGCGAACCTGTGGCTCCTGTGGCACCCGTTGGACCTTGGATTCCTTGGGGACCTTGAATTCCTTGAGGGCCTTGAATTCCTTGGGGACCTGTCGCTCCCGTGGCTCCCGTTGGACCTTGAATTCCTTGTGGGCCTTGCGAACCTGTGGCTCCCGTATCCCCGGTTGGGCCTTGTGGACCTTGCAAGCCTTGCACACCTTGCGGACCGGTTGGACCTATTTCTCCTTGCACACCTTGAATTCCAGTTGGACCTTGGGGGCCGGTCGGACCTTGAATCCCTTGAGGACCTTGGATTCCCTGTGGGCCTTGTGCTCCAGTTGCCCCAGTTGCTCCTTGGATTCCTTGGGGACCTTGGGGGCCTTGAATTCCTTGCGGGCCAGTTGGACCTTGGATTCCTTGAGGGCCCTGAATCCCTTGCGGACCTTGATCTCCTGTTGCTCCCGTTATCCCTTGCACTCCTTGGGGACCTTGAACACCTTGTGGACCCGTTGGACCTATCTCTCCTTGCACACCTTGAATTCCTTGTGGGCCCTGCAAACCCGTCACTCCAGTTGCTCCGGTTGCTCCTGTCGCTCCCGTATCTCCTGTTGAGCCTGTCGCACCGATATCTCCTGTTGCTCCTGTCGAACCTGTTGCTCCTGTCGGGCCTGGTGGTCCACCGGACGGACCTGTAACTCCCGCCGGACCTGATGGCCCCGTTGGGCCAGTCGGTCCTGCCGGTCCTCCAGAAGGCCCCGTTACCCCTGTTGCCCCCGTTATTCCAGTTGGGCCTGTAGTTCCTTCCCCTGTCGCCCCTGTTGCTCCCGTATCTCCTGTTGCCCCTGTCGGGCCTTGGATTCCTTGAATCCCTTGTGGACCTTGCACTCCTTGTGCACCCGTTGCTCCTTGAATTCCTTGTATTCCTTGAACCCCTTGTGGCCCCATCGGACCTGTTGGACCAATCGCCCCTTGAACACCTTGCACTCCTTGGGGACCCTCTGGACCCGTTGGACCGATTTCCCCTTGTATCCCTTGAATTCCAGTTGCTCCTTGTACTCCTGTTGCTCCCGTTATCCCTTGCACTCCTTGTATTCCCTGTATTCCTTGTGGACCTTCTGGACCTGTTGCACCTACCGGTCCTTGAATGCCTTGTATCCCTTGCGGACCCTCTGGACCTGTTGCTCCAGCTGGCCCTGGCACTCCTTGTATTCCTTGCGGGCCCTGAAGTCCCTCTGGGCCTTCTGGACCTGTTGGTCCTATATCACCCATCGGACCTTGTATCCCTTGAACACCTTGTGGTCCCGTTGCTCCTGATGGACCTGGTACTCCTTGTATACCTTGTAGACCTTGATCTCCTGTTTCTCCCGTTACTCCTTGAGGTCCTATAGCCCCCTGTATACCTTGTGGACCTTGATCTCCTGTTGCTCCTGTTACTCCTTGAATCCCCTGAACCCCTTGGATTCCTTGTTCACCAGTTATTCCCGTCGGACCAGGAATACCTTGAATCCCCTGCGGTCCTTCTGGACCTGTTGGGCCAATTGGCCCTTGGATACCTTGAATTCCTTGTAGCCCCTGCGCACCTGTTACTCCTGTACTTCCCGTCGGACCGGTAATCCCCTGACCAGTTGCTCCAGTATTTCCAGTTGCACCTGTTGCTCCAGTCGCACCTGTACTTCCACTCGGTCCACCACCCGGACCTGTCACACCAGTTGGCCCTGTCGGACCAGGAGGTCCTCCAGATGGTCCAGTTATCCCTGTTGGACCTGTTATTCCAGTCGGACCAGTTATCCCCTGACCGGTTGCTCCCGTTGATCCGGTACTTCCACTTGGTCCTTGTGGCCCTTGGATTCCTTGCGCTCCTTGGATTCCTTGAGGACCAGTTACTCCCGGTATCCCTTGCACTCCTTGGATTCCTTGAGGTCCCTCAGGTCCAGTAGCTCCAATCAGCCCCTGTAATCCCTGTACACCCTGTATCCCTTGTGCTCCAGTCGAACCTGTTGGACCAATCGGCCCTTGTAAACCTTGCACACCCTGTAAACCTGTCGCTCCAGTTTCCCCTTGTGGTCCTCTTAATCCTTGTGGACCCTGCTGTCCTTCTGGTCCAGTTGCACCTATTGGTCCTTGTGTCCCTTGAATTCCTTGCACACCTTGAGGTCCTGTCGGCCCCCTCTCTCCCATTGGACCTTGTAATCCTCTTGGTCCTTGAGGGCCAGTCGGACCTTGTGGACCTGTTGGGCCAGTAATCCCTATACCGGTAAATCCAGTTGGAACAGGAGGAAAAGTAGGACCAATAAGTTCTGGTGGAATTCTAAAATTAGAGTGTTGTTTCCCTTTATTGTCACGATTCTTCACACTTTCACCACCTACAAACCGTTTTTTTCATAATAAATAAACCTCTTCTTAATCTATTTACAAAAATAATCTCCAAGACTATTTTTATTTTAAATAATAAAAACTCCCTTAATTCCTTAAGGGAGTCCAGCAACTGAATCCATATTATCTGTATTTGGCACCGCCTGCATAGTACTCGACACATTTGCACCTTGCCCGGTATTTGTTCCTGTTACAGTACCAGCAGGAGTACCTCGCGTATACGTTGTTGTGACCGAATCTCCTGGCTGTAAACAAAGCTTCGTCTCCGTCCCTATTACTGTAACAACGTCAATCCAAGTGCACCCCAGTGAACCACTATACGATTTCGAAGCAGTAAATGAAGTATCACTCAAATTGTCACCTGTAAATATGTTCCCAGTATTATTAACAATAACAAACTCTTTTATATGCGCAGGCATACTTACACTCCACCTTTCTTTTACGAACCTAACGTACGTGTACTCGTTGCTAATGGTGGAAGAAATACTGATGTTCTAATTACTGCTTCTGGCTGCCTTTTCCCATTTAAAAAAATAGCCGCACTCGCCCCTCCAGCACCCGCATACGCTTTTGATACAGCAAAAGGTGAGAGATCATAACAATCGCCAACATTAACAGCTCCTGTATTATTTATAATTTTTACTTTACGCATGTTAATTCCCATCTTCTCCATCCTCCTTTTATATACTGTATGCAAAAGAAAAAAAACTTGAAACATACTCGTTTCAAGTTTTTAACTATTAACTATTTCGTTTCACCTTCATATTGAAGCATACCGCCAACCATGTTCATCGTTTTAAATCCTTGCTCATTTAAATAATGGCATACATTTTCACTGCGCATTCCCGAACGACAAATAAAGATATATTCATTCTCTTTATTAAAGAAATCTACTTTAGTTGGGATATCACCCATTTTAATATGTACAGCTTCTGGAATTTTTCCTGTCGCTATTTCTTCATCTTCTCTTACGTCTACTAAAAATAACGTTTCTCCATTTTCTAAACGCTCTTGTACCTCTTCTGTAGTAATTGTTTTAACTTCTGTCATATGTAGTTCCTCCTTATATACAATAAAACCTTTAGTTTCTTTGTCACAAACATTCTCTACCAATTTTAGCATGCGAAAGAAAGAACGCAAAGAAATCAAAAAGCTATTTCTCAATTTTCTTGCAAAACTTATTCTTTACAAACATAACTAGCACATTGTATCCTCAATATACTTGTTTTATGAAAGGAGTCGATTAAAATGACGCTTTTTCTTTTCATTATGGGCATTGTGTTCTTACTCGCTGCAATTATTGCACTTAGTATGAAAAATAATAAAAAGATAAAATCTCCCCAAGAAATGTCATTCTTATTTCTATTACTTAGTATAGCGTTCTTCGGTATAGCAATCGCTACATATATTTTCCGTCTACAAATCATGTAAAAAAAGGTGCCTACTACACATATTGCACCTTTTTCACATTATTTATTGCCTACACAAAACTAGATACTTTCCGATTTAAAAATTCATACACTTTCTTTTCAAATAAATGAATATCAAATGCTCCTGCCATATGCCCATTTATACTTTCTATCTCGTATACTTCCGCATATTTTCCTTGTTTTTGCAAAATGTCTACCATGTTATAATTATAACGTGGCGGCTGAAGCAAATCTTGTTTGCACGGAATCATGAGTACATTTGCTTCTATGTTAGAAAGAGCCTCTTCTAATGAAGAAAATCCATGTGCAATATCATGTAATAAAACTGCTTTCGCGGTGTACATCCACGAATTTGCATCTACTAACTCTATACTTCTATATGTCAATTTGTTTATCTCTTTCTCAAATGATGTTAATGAAGAAAACTTTTCATAAGGTTCTACCTCTACACTGTTACGAAGAAATGCCGTTTCATAAAAATTATTATCAAATGCGTTCATGAACATCATTCTATTTGCTAAATGCAGTCCCTTCATTGGCTGCGCCTCTCCATATTTTCCACCTTTCCAACTTGGATCTAGTTGAATTGCTTCAATCGCATTTTGCGCTACATTCACTGAAGTGATAATCGGATTTTGCGGATTCGTAATAACACCAATCATCCGCTCTACCATATGAGGATAGTGAATAGCCCATTGCTGCGCAATCATCCCACCAACTGAGGGTCCCATTACAGCGTATAATCTTGAGATTCCCATATCTTTTATTAATCTATATTGCATACGAGCTACATCAAGAAATGTAAACACAGGGAAATCCATTACATATTCTTCTCCAGTTTCTGGATTAATCGATTTCGGCCCCGTTGTAATGACATATGGATTCTTCACCTGCACATTACAAAGATTATCAGTACATATAACAAAATACTTATTTGTATCAATTGCTTTACCTGGTCCAATAAGCCCATCCCACCAACCAGGCTCCTCATCATGCTCTGTATATTTCCCCGCCGCATGACTTGTTGCACTAAAGTAATGACAAACCAAAATCGCATTTGACCTTTCTCTATTTAACGTACCATATGTCTCGTACCCCATTTGAACAGGAATTCCCCTACCATTTTCAAACGTAAATTCTTTTAAAACAAACTTCTCCTTTTTTACAATTTGCACAGACTCTCCCTCTCCCCGTTATAGTATGAACTGCTTACTAAAGGTTTTTTTCTATACAAACCAATCTCCTCCTTCTTTTCATAAATAAATGAATAATATACAAAATTAGCCACAAAATAGCACTATATTACACAATTAAAGAGGGCATACATATGATTTGGAATTGGTTACGTAAGAAAAAAAAATCAAATACAACAGAAGCAAAAGAAGCCGATAACTGGGAGCAGCAGTCTAACAATCAAGATGACGATAACAACGAACAGACTAGAAGTATGAAACATACTAAAGGTAAAAATAACAGGCAAGATGACTCTTCTCAAAACAAACAACAAAGTTCTAAGCAAGATGACTCTTCNNAGCAAAGCTCTAAGCAAGATAACTCTTCTCAAAATCAATCTCAAAGCGCTGGGGAGAACAGTATTTATGATTTTACGAAGCCAACAAAGGACCGTATTCATTCTCTACAAGATTTAATAGAGAAACTTAAAAAGTCTAGTGATTTTATTAATTACCATACATCTGACGATGAGACGATGCCTTATTGGATTTCTTACTATCGTCCTTCACTTGATGGGGAGAAATTACAGAAATATTTAATGCCTGCTCTTTTAGAAAGACCTTGTACTTCGCTAGAAGAACTAAAAGAACATATTCCGATGAGCGGCATTACAATTACAAACGACTTACAAAAAATTGAGGATATGGTTTTAAAGGGACATGCGATTATTCAATTGAACCAGCAAGACCAAAAATGCATGCTTGCAAACATTGCAATTGATAATTATCGTGCGCCAACTCCTCCTTTAAACGAGTCGACTGTTATTGGTCCTCAAGAAGGTTTCGTAGAGGATATTGATACAAATATTAATTTAGTTCGAAAACGTCTTCCTGTTTTAGATTTACAAACAAAAGAAATGATTGTCGGGGAGTTTTCCAAAACGAAAGTTGTCATGATGTATTTAGACAACCTCGCTGAAAAAGATAATGTAGATTTTCTTGAGGAATCATTACGCGCTCTTGAATATGATCAAATTAATGATAGTGCTTATATACAAGAATTAATGGGTGAAAAGTCGATTTTCCCTCTCTATATCAATACAGAACGTACTGATAGAGTTACAAAAGCACTAATTGATGGGAAAATCGCTATTTTTGTGGATGGTTCTCCAAGTGTTCTACTAACACCTGTATCCTATTTCGATTTTTTCATTTCACCTGAAGACTATAACGTCTCTTGGCTATACGCTACATTTTCAAGGATTTTACGCCTTCTTGCCGTTCTATTCTCGATATGCGCTACACCATTATACGTTGCAGTTTTAAATTATCATTATGAACTCATTCCAAGTGACTTACTTGAAACTTTGATTTTATCAAGGGCACAAGTACCATTCCCGCCTTTAATTGAAGCACTCTTTTTAGAACTTGCAATCGACTTACTGAGAGAAGCTGGCGCGAGGTTACCGATGAAAGTCGGTCAAACGCTCGGTATTGTAGGCGGTATCGTAATCGGGCAAGCATCTGTACAAGCTGGTTTAACGAGTAACATTTTATTAATTATCGTTGCCCTATCAGCACTCGCTTCCTTTATTACACCTATTTATAAAATGGGTAATGCGGTTCGATTACTACGCTTCCCATTTCTCGCATTTGCAGAAATAGGAGGACTTTTCGGGATTTCTCTTGGATTTATCTTTTTATTTACCCATCTATTTAGACTTACTTCTTTACGCAAGCCGTACGCTTTGTTCTACCCAACAAGACAACAATCTGTTAAAGATTCTTGGATTCGTTTTCCTTTAACAATGATTGATACACGTGATGTACAAGCAAGACCACAACATGTAAAAAAAGCAGCGAAAGGAATTTCAACAAAACATAGATCGGATTTTGATGATTAAGAACTGAGGTGCATTGATGAGTAAAGTTCAAGAAAAATATCAAATATCTCCTGTCTTTGTCTTCTTCTTAATTCACGGTGCACAGTTTGGAGCTGGTGTTCTCGGCTTCGCTCGAATCATTGCAAAGGCTGCTGGATACGACGGCTGGATGGGAGTTGTAATCACAGGACTCGGTATCCATATTCTTATATGGATGATGTATTTTTTATTAAGGGAAACAAACGGGAATTTAATTGATTTACATCGACAAACATTTGGAAAATGGCTAGGGAATGGCTTTAATATCATCTTTGCAGCTTATTTTTTAATCGTCAGTATTTCCGTCATTCGAACATATGTTGAAATTATTCAAGTATGGATGTTCCCTACCGCTTCCACCTTTATGTTAACACTCTTTTTATGCTTAGTTAGTTATTACATTATTTCTTCTGGATTTCGTGTCATTACTGGCATTTGCGTCATCTCTGTTGGTGGTACACTAGGATATTTACTTCTTAGCCTATTCGTTTTGAAATACTCACATTGGGATAATTTACTTCCTATTTTCACACATTCGTTTTCAGATATTTTAAAATCGGCACATCTGTCAATCTACAGTATGACAGGCTTTGAGATTTACCTCATGGTGTATCCTTTTGTGAAAAAACCTATGCAATCTCATAAATACGCTCAACTCGGGGCACTATTTTCAAACCTACTATATTTATTTAGTACCCTTTTAGCCTTTGTATTTTTTAGTGAGAAGCAATTGTTAAAAACGATATGGTCGCAACTTTCTATGACCCAAGTCATTCAATTACCGTTCATAGAAAGACTAGAATATATTGCAATTTCAGGCTATGCACTCGTGATTATTTCAAGTTTTATCCTTCCTTTATGGGCAGCAACGAGAGGCACTCACGAAATATTTCGAGTGAAACAAAGAGGTGTTCTAATCGCTTTCATCCTTATCACTCTCATTGTTTCACAACTTTTAACAAACAGACACGATATTAATAATTTTATTAGTAATGCGTCAAAAGTTAGTTTCTGGCTTATTTATGTATACATCCCTATCCTATTTATCATTGTGTGGGTGAAAAGAAAATGGAAAAAATCAAAAGTAAATTAATACTTATTTCTTGTATAACACTCTTCAGTCTAACTGGATGTTTACAAAAAAATATTATCGATGATGTACAGCTTATTCAAGGAAGCGTTTTTGATGTAGGAAAAGATAATAAGGTAAAAGTGACATTCGTTTGTCCCATTCAGAAAAAAGGCAATAAAGTTCAAGTTTTTGAAGGCAGCGCAAATGCGGTAAAACAAGTAAAAGCAGACACATCTTTAGAATCTTCTCAACCCTTTGCTAGCGGACAAATGCGTGTTGCTCTCTATACTATAAGACTTGCCAAAACAGGAATGTCTACTTCATTCGATACATTACTTCGAGATGTGAATATAGGGAACGCTTTATATGTTGGTTTATTAGAGGGGAATGGTACTGAACTTTTAAAAGGCAAATATACAACTTCATACAACGTTGCAATTTATATAAAAAAGTTGCTAGAACATAATATGGAAACTGGTCCTTTACCAACAGATAATCTGCATGTAGGAGCATTCCGTTATTATCAAGAAGGGCAAGACTACTATATTCCAATTTTAAAGAAACATGGTGATAAAATAAAAATTACCGGAATTGGCCTTTTTAAAAAAGATAAATATATTGGTAAAATTGCGCAAAAAGATATGTTCATATTTAAAGGGCTGTTAGAGAAACATAAATTAGATTCACATGAATTTAAAACAGATTCTGCGTACGTAATGATTAATAATATTCGTTCTGTTCCAACTTACGATATAAAAATAAAAAATGGTAAACCTTCTTTTTTCATTCATGTTAACCTTGAAGCTCGTATTCAAGAACTATCGAAACAAATTAACTTAGAAAATAACAAGAACACAAAAAACATTGAAAAAAATGTACAAAAACAATTGGATGTACAGGCTGCAAAATTAATTAAGCAATTTAAATCTTTAAACGTCGATCCTCTCGGGCTAGGAGCAAAATATAAACAACATTATCGCCCATTCAAATTAGAGGAGTGGAAACAAATGTACAAAGATGTTCCAATTCAAATAAAATACACCGTTAACATTACAAATTCTGGTGTAATTGAATGAGAAATGATTGAACTCCTCTCTCCAGCATGATAAAACGGAGAGAGGAGTTTTTTATTACCAAATAGAGAGAGAAGATATTTATGGGGGAGCTTATGTCTAAAAAATTAGTAAAGCCTATTTTAAATGGTATTTTATTTCTCGGCGTTTTTTTATTTGCTCATACATATTTGAAAAATGTTTCCTTCACACGTTACTTGCTTGTCGTTATACCAATGTTACTCGTCGGTATTTTTGGCATTGATCTTATTTTATCTATTTTAATTAAGAAAGAAGAATAGTCACTGGTCATCTATGTTACAATAAACTTCGGCATAACGTAAGAAAGGATGAAACAACATGACAAACGAAAAAGGTTTAGATAAAGGATACGAACTTGTTGCGAAAATGCATGAAGTCTTTGGACATCCTGTGACAAATACTCCAACAAAATTAACAGAAGAGCGCGCAAAAATCCGTGCAAGTTTTATGCAAGAAGAACTAGAAGAGTTTCTAGAGGCAACGACTGTTGAGGATCAATACGATGCACTGATTGATCTTATTTACTTTGCATTCGGAACGTTTGCAGAAATGGGCGTACGTCCAGACAAAGGATTCGAAATTGTAAACAACGCCAACATGGCAAAACTATTCCCTGATGGAAAACCTCGCTTCCGTGAAGGCGACGGTAAAATTCTAAAACCAGAAGGCTGGCAAGCACCAGAACCACAACTTCGTGCTGAAATTGAACGCCAACGCCAAGAAGCTGAAAAAAACTGCTAGGATTTCCTAGCAGTTTTTTATTATATCTTTTTTCCTTTGACTCATTAATGACCCACGTGTCCCGCATGTCCTGCTGCTCCACCAATGCTAGCTGCTCCTGCCGCTGCTCCTGCTCCTCCTGCTCCCATTCCACCTGTCCAAGGAGAAGATTGCTGTTGTTGATATTGTTGTTGTTGATGTTGATGTTGTTGATGTTGTTGACCTTGGTGATGTTGTTGACCTTGGTGATGTCCATGTTGTTGGCCGTGGTGGTGGTGGTGACCTTGGTGTCCATGTTGTTGGCCGTGGTGGTGGTGACCTTGGTGTCCATGTTGTTGGCCGTGGTGGTGATGGCCTTGATGGCCATGTTGTTGGCCGTGGTGCGTTTGATAAAGAACAGCTTGCGGATGAATGTGGTGGTGGCCTTGGTGATGTACTTGTTGTTGGTGATGACCTTGGTGTCCATGTTGACCTTGGTGTCCATGTTGACCTTGGTGTCCATGTTGACCTTGGTGTCCATGTTGACCTTGATGGTGGTGATGTACATGGTGGTGGCCGTGTTGACCTTGATGATGGTGATGTACATGGTGGTGGCCGTGTTGACCTTGATGATGATGATGACCTTGGTGGTGGCCATGTTGACCTTGATGATGATGTACGTGGTGACCGTGAACACCTTGTGGATATCCGCCTACTCCTCCTGCTACAACACCTACTCCCGGTACAGGAAATCCTGTCTGTACTCCTCCAACGAAAGATGGAAATGTAGTTGGTACGCCTACTGGTACTCCTCCCGCTGCTCCGCCAACAAATGTTGGGATTCCCGTTTGCACCCCAGCTACCGATGTTGGAAATCCTCCTGTTAATGTTGGAATTCCTGTTTGTACACCAGCTACTGATGTCGAAAAACCTCCAGGTGTTCCGCCCATCCAGCCCGGAATTCCACCGTATCCTTGTTGTCCTGCTCCCATTAACATCATTTGTTCATAACTACTATCCGATCCACCCCCGAAGAAACCATGTGGTGCATTATTGTCCATCCCTTTCATTCCTTTCACCTCTTCTACTCAATTTAGCCTACCTTTTTTATCATATTTCTTATAGAAGAATAGGTGTTTGTCTGTATTGGAATTCCGCTCTTTTATTTGTACGTAGTGGAATAATTGAAAACTTAGATTAAGGTGATCCAGAAATAATTTTTCATACAGAAAAGCTCAGAGCATACATGCTCTGAGCTTTTCTTTCTTACATTAGTTTGCAACAACGTTAACAAGTTTTCCAGGAACAACAATTACTTTGCGAACTGTTTTCCCTTCAATTTGGTCTTGAATTGCCTCAAGTGCAATTTGTTCCATTTCTTCTTTTGATGCATCTTTACTCATTGTTAGTTTTGCACGAACTTTACCCATAACTTGAACAACGATTTCAACTTCATCTTCTACAAGTTTTGACTCATCAAATGTTGGCCAGCTTGCATATGTGATTGTTTCATTGTAACCAAGCTTGCTCCATAGTTCTTCCCCGATGTGAGGTGCAACTGGTGCAACCATTTTTACGAAACCTTCTACATATTCTTTCGGAAGTGTTTCAGCTTTGTATGCATCATTGATGAATACCATCATTTGAGAAATCGCTGTGTTGAAGCGAAGCTCTGCATAGTCTTCTGTTACTTTCTTCACTGTTTGGTGATAAGCTTTTTCAAGCTCTTTATTTGGTGCATCAGTAATTTTCTCACTTAATTCACCATTATCTTGAACGAATAGGCGCCATACGCGGTCTAAGAAACGACGAGCTCCGTCAAGACCATTTTCAGACCAAGCAATTGAAGCATCTAATGGTCCCATGAACATTTCGTATAGACGAAGTGTATCTGCACCATGGCTTGCTACGATATCATCAGGGTTTACAACGTTACCTTTTGATTTACTCATTTTCTCGTTGTTTTCACCTAAGATCATACCTTGGTTGAATAATTGTTGGAATGGCTCTTTCGTTGGAACTACACCGATATCGTATAATACTTTATGCCAGAAACGAGCATATAGTAAGTGAAGTACAGCATGCTCTGCTCCGCCGATATAAATATCAACTGGAAGCCATTGTTTTACTTTTTCAGGATCTACAAGCGCTTCGTTATTGTTTGGATCGATGTAGCGTAGGTAATACCAGCAGCTACCAGCCCATTGTGGCATTGTGTTTGTTTCACGACGACCTTTTTTACCAGTCTCAGGATCTACAACATTTACCCACTCGTCAATGTTTGCAAGTGGTGATTCACCTGTACCTGAAGGACGGATGTTTTCTGTTTTCGGAAGAACTAATGGTAATTCTTCTTCTTTCACAGCTGTCATTGTACCATCTTCCCAGTGGATTACTGGAATTGGCTCACCCCAGTAACGTTGACGGCTAAATAACCAGTCACGTAGACGGTACGTTACTTTTTGATTTCCTGCGCTCGTTACTTCAAGCCATTCAATCATTTTTGCGATTGCTTCTTCTTTATTTAAACCATCAAGGAATGCTGAGTTTACGTGTGCACCATCACCTGTGTATGCTTCTTTCGTAATGTCTCCACCTTTTACAACTTCCTTCATTGGAAGATTGAAAGTTGATGCGAACTCATAGTCACGCTCATCGTGAGCTGGAACTGCCATTACAGCACCTGTTCCGTAAGTTGCAAGAACGTAGTCAGCGATCCAGATTGGTAATTTCTCACCGTTTACTGGGTTAACTGCATAAGCACCAGTGAATACACCAGTTTTCTCTTTCGCAAGTTCTGTACGCTCTAGGTCACTCTTCATTTTTACAGAATTAATGTAAGCCTCTACAGCTTCTTTTTGCTCTGCTGTTGTAATGTCTGCAACAAGTGCATGTTCTGGAGCAAGTACACAATAGCTTGCACCAAATAGTGTATCAGGACGCGTTGTGAAAACTGTGAATTTCTCATCTGTACCATCGATGTTGAAGTGTACTTCTGCACCTTCAGAACGACCGATCCAGTTACGTTGCATATCTTTTAAGCTTTCTGGCCAATCAAGCTCATCTAGATCTTCTAATAAACGATCTCCGTAAGCTGTAATTTTTAACATCCACTGTCTCATCGGACGACGCTCAACTGGATGTCCACCGCGCTCACTCTTACCATCAATGATTTCTTCATTCGCAAGTACTGTACCAAGTGCTGGACACCAGTTTACAGGTACTTCATCAACGTAAGCTAAACCTTTTTCAAATAATTTCAGGAAGATCCATTGTGTCCACTTATAGTAGTTTGGATCTGTTGTATTTACTTCACGGTCCCAATCGTAAGAGAAACCTAATGATTTAATTTGATTACGGAACGTATTAATATTAAGCTCTGTAAATTCAGCTGGGCTGTTTCCAGTATCAAGTGCATATTGCTCTGCTGGAAGACCGAATGCATCCCATCCCATTGGATGAAGAACGTTATACCCTTGCATACGCTTCATACGAGATAAAATATCTGTCGCTGTATAACCTTCTGGATGTCCTACGTGTAAGCCTGCACCTGATGGATATGGAAACATATCTAGTGCATAAAATTTTGGTTTTTCTGTCTCATCTGGCGTACGGAATGTTTTATTCTCTTCCCAGTACCCTTGCCACTTCTTCTCAATTTCTTGATGATTAAAGCTCATGAGATACCCTCCTTGAAATTCAATTTATTTTCACCGCCCAAAATACAAAAAACCTCTCATCCCTAGAAAGGGACGAGAGGTTATAGATTCCCGCGGTACCACCCTAAATTAATGTACAAATGTACATTCGCTTAGATCCGTAACGTGGATTAACGGCAATTGCTACTATTAGTTTCACAACTGCAACTCAAAGGCGAGTTCATAACGAAACGTGGATTGACTTGCACCGACCGTCAACTCTCTAAACCAGCTTCTATTACTACTACTCCTTCTCACTGTTATTACACATATAAGTTAATGTGAACTATCCATCACTTCGTATCTCTTAAGAGCTTACTTGAAGTGAGGACTTCTCGGTTCATCGTTATTTTTCATAACTAACGAATTCGTCTCAAGACAGCCGAGCTATCTCCCTTGTTCCAAAGGTTATTTTATTTAAATATATTCTAAAACATGTTACATGTTCCGTCAAACTAAACTGCAATTTTTTCTTCAACTGTTTCTTCTACTTTTACTCGTTTATCATACATGCTCGTTGCAATAAGCGCTACTACAAGCATTACCATGATGGCTATAAACAATACTTCCATATTGTATAAATCCACAATCGCTCCGCCAACGACCGGTCCGAACATTTTCCCTACAGTCGCCGCACTATTTACGACCCCTTGATAGAATCCTAATTTATCTTTTGGTGCAAGTATATTCGCAATCGTCGGGACCGCTGGCCATACGAATAATTCACCAATTGTTAATGTCACCATTGCCACGAGGAACATCGTAAATTGCTGCGCTTGACTTAACACAATGAATGACGCGGCAAAAATGAAAATTCCAATCATAATTTGTTGCTTTAAAGAACGCTTCATCCAGCGAATTAGCATACTAACGAGTGGCTGTGCACAAACAATCATCGCTCCGTTTATCGTCCATAATAAACTATAGTGACGAAGACTAATATTCAATTCCTGCATATGTGTTGCAATGGCTCCTTGCCACTGTACGTATGTAACCCAGCATAAAGCATATGCTACACACACGATAAGAAGTGCTTTAAATCCAGGTGTAAGTGACCACCCTTTTTTCGTTTCGATTTCTTTTTGCACTCCTGGCTCTTTCTTGTCCTCCATACCGCGGAATCCAATAAAAGCAATTAAGAAGAAAACAAAGTATAAAATAAAGTTCGCTAAGAAAATATAATCAAAACGATATGAAGCAACTAAACCACCGCACGCTGTTCCGATTGCAATACCAACATTTTGTCCAACATACATTGCATTAAATGCCCGCCTGCCGCCTTCTGGCCAAACCGTACCGACCATCGCGTACATCGATGGGAAGACCATTCCAGAACCAAATCCGATTAACGCTAACCACACAACATATAACGGCCAACCGTGGAAGAACACAAGACCTAAAATCGATACGAGTGTAATAACAATTCCTACTAAAATTGATTTATAACCGCCCCATTTATCAAATAAAACACCGCCGAGCAAGTTTCCGATTACACCAGTAAGCGAGTTGATCATTAGTACCATCCCGGCCACAGATAAAGATTTCCCTAGATGATCATGCAAATAAATTGTATTAAAAGGCCATAAAAAAGAAGCACCCGTGACATTAATAATCATCCCAGCTACTAATAGCCATACTTTCCTTGGCATAGTTTCCCCTCCTATTCTATTTTTTTCGTTCATATATATAACAGTAAAATTGTAGTCGTTTTTAAATAGGAAGGCAACTGATTAATAGTTGATGAAATTCAGATAATGGTTCGACGGTAAATGAAATTATATTGATCGCCGTTTAAAAATATATCAGCGATTTTTGAATTATATCGACTTACCGACAAAAAGTGAAAGCAACAACACCATATAAATGAGAGAAGACTG
>NZ_NVAP01000024.1:47087-100523 GCF_002567495.1 Bacillus cereus
CAGTCTTCTCTCATTTATATATTATCCAACTTCTTTTTCTCGCTTCGCACTTTCTTTAGCGCTCCATTTAAATATTTTGTCTAGTAAGGAATATATTCTCCCAGATTCTTTCGTTAATAAAGGTCCTAACGATGCCAATATTAAAACATACAAGGCTGAGAATGGTTTAATCGTTGCCATTAAGCCGCCCGCAATTCCAATATTCGCGACGATAATAGAAAATTCTCCGCGTGATACAAGTGTTAAACCGATATTCGTAGAAGCCTTATGAGATAAACCAGCTTTACGTCCCGCAACCATTCCAGCGGTAAAATTACCGATAAGAGTAATGAAAACTGCTCCTAATGCCAACCATACTGCTCCTCCAAGTGAAAATGGGTCTATACTTAAACCGAAGCTGAAAAAGAATATAGCTCCAAAGAAATCACGAAACGGAACAACGAGCTGTTCAATTCGATCACTATGCTCTGTTTCAGAAAAAACGAGTCCTAATAATAAAGCTCCAATCGCCTCAGCGACATGAATTGTTTCGGAAAATCCTGCTACGAAGAATAAAATAGCGAATATTACAATAATAAAAATTTCATTGGACGAAATATCTAATATTTTATTTAAAAATCGTGTAGCTTTTCTAGCAACTACAAAGAATAGTAACATATACCCTACTGCGATTAAAATCGATGTAAGAGCACCTACAAATGACGTTGCCCCTCCGAGTACTAACCCTGAAACGACTGATAAATATACCGCTAAAAAGATATCATCAAACATAATGATGCCTAAAATTAGCTCCGTCTCTTTATTACCAGATCTTCTTAAATCAACAATTACTTTCGCAACAATTGCGCTCGATGAAATTGTTATGATCCCAGCAATAATTAATGTTTCTAATAAGGGGAAACCCATTATATATCCGTAAAGTAAACCTAATATAAAATTAAGCGATATATGAACAGTTCCCCCAAAAGCAATTGATTTTCCTGATTTAATTAATTTTTTAATTGAGAATTCTAAGCCTAAATAGAATAAGAGGAATATAACGCCAACACGGCCGAGGAAGGAAATAACTTCTCCACTTTCAATAAACCTTAAATCGATAAGCCCTAAATCTGGGGCATGAGGCCCCACTAGCATACCGAGTATAATGAGAAACGGGATAATCGAGAACTTTAACTTTGCAGCGAGAATAGCTGCAAAAGCGACTAATATTAACGCAGTTCCAACTTCAAAGATTAAAGTATCCATCGATTATGAATCCCCTCCTACCGAAAGCAACTCATTAATAATTCTTTTCACTTCATGTCTTTCACCTGATAATACGAGCATATCGCCAGCTTCAATGATAGAATCTGGACCTGGATTAAAGAACTTCTTCATATTCTTTTTCAAAATGGCAATGATCGTTACGTTATATGTGTTTCGGACATGTAAACTACCAATTGTTTTTTGTACGACTGGTGCATTATTTTCTACCTTAAACCACTCAATTGATAATCCTTCAAAAGCCATTTCAATCGTATCTAAAGCTTGTGGTCTATATACCATTCCGCCCAATATAGCCGCAATTTGTCTCGCTTCGGAATCACGAAGAGAGACACTTGAAATACTCTCCTCATGATCAGCATCAAAATGATACAGTTCTCTTCGCCCATCATCATGAATAACAATAACCATCTTTTCATTACCTTTTGTAATCACTTCAAACTTACATCCAATACCCGGCAGTTCACTCTCTCTAATATTCATATTTTCCGCCTCCTAAATTTTTTAGTTACGGCTTTTATAAATCGACATCAATCTCTGTTTTAAATGTCTCATCCTTTGAGATACCTAAATACTTTAGCGTCTCTGATGGAGTCGCGTGATGAAAATGTTTTTGCAATAGCGCAATCGCTATCCCTCTTTTGTACGCATGAAATCCGAACGTTTTTCGCATTGAATTCGTTCCGATCTTACCAACAATTCCAACTGCTTCTGCAGCATTATGAATTACACGATACGCTTGTTGGCGCGTAATTGAATTTGGCGTTTTATTAGATTGAAATACGTAATTTTCTCTTTTAACGCCAATAGATTGTACGTAATCTAAAAGCGCTTCTTTTACTTTTGTATTTAAATAAATATCTTGTTTAAATTTTTCATCTTTCACAGGAAGAGAATAAAACTCTTTAACAGTTCCGTCTTCATGTAATACATCTTCAAATTTCATGCTAAGTAGTTCTGTAATTTTCAATCCTGTGTTAATTCCAATAACAAATAAAAGATAATCTCGCTGGGAGTGCTCTTTTAAATATTTTTTCATAGCCTCAATTTGGTTTATATCTTTTAATGCCTCTACAACTTCCATACATGTATCTCCTCATCTTATGAACGGTAATTTTCTCATCATGTTGTCCATTTTACCTTATCATGCTATGAGATTTCCATGTATTATCCATCATTTTCACAATATACTTTTGTGATCCAAGCAATTTTCAATTTGGAAATTTACGATTGTACAAATACGTTGTGGTTAGAAAAGAAATAGGGGATAAAAGTTCAGCTTCTTTCTATAGATTGGATTCCTCCTTTCCTTATCCAGCTGCTTCTACTTTTATTTTACGTTACTTATTTACATTATATTATATATTTCAGTAACATTAAAGTGTTTTTTCTGAAAATAATAAAAACCGAGCAATTTCGCTCGGTTTTTTATCAATCTTCCTTAGGAAGAACAATTCCTTTATACAATTGAACTGTAATGAAGTAATAAATCGCATAAATAACTACGAAAATTACGATTGGTACCCAAATACGGAAGTACGGATCGATTAAAATAAATCCGAAAATATTCATACCAACTAATACGTGAGCGATACCCACAATTGCCGGGAATAAGAATACTAAGAATAACTCTTTATAAATCGATTTCGTTAATAACTCACGACGCACACCGATTTTACGAAGCATTTGATAACGCGTAATATCTTTTGATGCACCAGAAAGAATTTTAAACATAAGACAGCTTGCCATCATTGCTAAGAACGCAATTCCAAGGAAGAATCCCATAAATACTGTTCCACTCGCAATGCCGTAGAACCCACTATACGCTTGATATTTACTATCCATTTGTTCAGCTTTTACATTTTTATATTTATCTAGCTGCAACTCGTCAAGTTTTTTCCATTCTTTTTTATATGTTAAAAAATCATCTGTTTTTCCGATAAATGCTATACCTTCTTTACCATTTATCCCATCGTACATTTTTTGATCTACAATTTTAATTGCATGATCATTGTATAAATAATATGGATGGATTGTACTAAAAGCATCTATCCATTCCGCTGAAAGTTCTTTAGCGTTCGCATCTTTTTGATTCATCTCTCTAGAAACTGCACCTACCGGTAGTTCCTCTGAAGCTTTTTTCGTATTTACTAAATCCTTCATAGACTTCATCTTTGTCATATCTTTTACTAAAGGACGATTTTTCTCTAAATCTTCTTTTACATAGTAAACGTATTTATCATCAACTTTGTAACGATATTCGCTTTTCTCTTTAAATGTAATACCGTCTAAAATTTTCTTTTCTTCAGCTGTTGGATTATGAACTACTGAATCATAGATTACTAAACCATCTACCATTTTTATAACGTTATTTTTAAACGCCATACCACCTGAAATCGCACCAGCTCCAAGCGCTACTAACATCGCTACTGTCGCAAGTACTTTCGTTAAACTATTAATACGGAAGTTCAATTGTGCAAATGTAAAAGCATTAAGCCCTTTTTCACTACGCTTTTTATTACTCTTTAACTTTTTAATAATAACCGGGAGAAGTGATCCAAATAGCATGTAAGTACCAGCTGTTGTTGTAATTAATGCAATAAGAATTCCCATCTCTCTTAATGTTTCCATATTCATCATAGCTGCATATCCAATGCCTAATAAAATAACTGCAAGGAATGCAACTAAACCTGTCATTTTTCCTTTTACCGCAACACGCTCTGTTTGTGCATCTGCATGTACCAGCTGCAATACAGAAATACGTGATAACTTAATACTATTCATAATTGCTGATAATACAAATAGTGCAAAGAAGAAAATACAAGTAACTGTCATAGATGGAAGGTAAAACGATTTATAACCTTCACCAGCAAATTCTAATTGTTTCATTAATAATTGTCCGATACCTTCTGCAAGTCCTACACCAACTATAATACCAATCGCAAGAGACGCAGCACCTAATACGATTGTTTCAATAAACATAAGTAATGTAACTTTATGCTTTTTTGCTCCTAACATCATATACATACCAAACTCTTTTTGACGAAGAGATAATAAGAAAGAGTTCGCATATAAAATGTAGAAGAACGTTATAATGGCTAATAAAAATGATCCTGCTTGGAATACGAATCCAATAGATTTAATAACTGAATTGGATTCTAGAAATGCTTTATTCAGCGCTAACGTTTGGAACATGTAAAAAATTGAAATCGACATGACAAGACCAACAAGTAAGACAATATAATCTTTCAGCTTACTTTTTAGCCCTGACATGGAAAGTTTGAATAACATGTACTAGACCTCCTTTCTTACGCTTTTTGTGTACCTAAGTCTGCAAGCACATCTAAAATTTCTTTATAAAACTCTTCACGTGTACCACCGCGATGAATTTCTTTATATAACTCACCATCTTGAATGAATAAAATACGCTGACAGTAACTTGCACTGTAAGGATCATGTGTAACCATCATAATAGATACGCCTTGATCTTGATTTAAATTTGTCATCGCATCAAGTAAACTTGCTGCATTTTTAGAATCAAGCGCTCCTGTTGGCTCGTCCCCTAAAATAATTGCCGGCTCATGTACTAAAGCGCGAGCTGCTGCTGAACGTTGCTTTTGTCCACCAGATACTTCAGATGGATACTTTTGAAGTATTTCTGTAATTCCTAACATCCCCGCTACTTTCTCGACCTTTGGTCCAATATTACGTGATGAAACCCCTTGAAGAGATAGTGGAAGTGCAATGTTTTCATAAATAGATAAATTTTCCAATAAATTAAAGTCCTGGAAGATAAATCCTAACTTTTGTGAACGGAAATCTGAAAGCTCACCTTGCTTCATTTTCGTAATATCCGTACCTGCAATTTCAACAACGCCGCCCGTTGCTTTATCAAGCGTTGAAATTACATTTAATAATGTCGTTTTACCAGAACCAGATGGTCCCATAATCCCAACAAACTCACCCTCTTGAATCGAGAATGAAACACCTTTTAACGCGTGTGATTGATTCTCACCTTTTTTACCGTACACTTTTTGAACGTTTTTCACGTCTACAACTGGTTTCGTCATATATATCCTCCTACGCTTGTTTTTCCATTACCTATTTTGCGCCTTTTGGGGGTGAACTGCTATTTGTTAACATTACAATTACCTTACACTTTTGTAAGATAAAAAATAGGCGCGTGTAAGGTTCGTTTTTTCTTTTTGATCAACTTCATTGGTAAATGAAATTTTATGAGCGATTTTCAAAATATATCGACTTACTGACAAAAGATGACAATAAAAATAGGCTGTTCCTCAAAAGAAACAGCCCACTGCTCTCTTTATCCCGCTTTAATGGGCAGTAAGACCCCCACCTCAAAATTCAGCGAAAGCAAAGAAGTTAGGTGGGGGATCAACTGCCCATAAAAGTCCGATTGGTTCAACTAATAATCAGTGGGGGATGAAGAAAACCCCCACTGATTAAAGTTTCACTTTATTTCTTTAAAGGTGTTACCGTCCAATACGTAATAACACGCCAAATCCATTCTAGTGGACCCATCTTAAAGATTTTCATCCAAATTACGCTAAACACAATTTGAATTACATAAATTGCGATACATACGTATAGTGTCTGCATGTACGTTAAGTTTCCTGCAAAGTTAAATACACTACCTGCAATTAAAATCATTGCAGTTTGTCCGATATAATTTGTTAACGCCATACGACCATAGTACTTCAGTGGTGCTAACAATGTTTGAACTGTTTTTAATTGAAGTAGTAAAATTAATGCCCCGACATAGAAAGCTGAAATGACTGGTCCAACTGTAACACCAATTTTTAAAAATTGACCTGCAGCATCCATCGTCCCGTCCTCATTCATAAGTATCATATTTACAAATGGAGCAGCAGGCACGTGTCCGTATTGATACCATACAGCTACGACACTTAAAATAAACATAACGCCTGTAAAAATAGCGACTTTCTTTATGTTTTCCTTGAGATTTTCAAATACACGATATTGTCCTGCAGCGAGACCTAATAAAATTAAGCCGAGTGGTAATAGTTCTTTAACACCCATTACACTAAAGGCGATTGTCAAAATAAGACCAATTACTAAGTTCACTTGCTTTTTCGCTTTATAAAACGGTAAAACGATTAACCCGCAAATTGCATATAACGTTAATGCCTCTCCAGGCTGGAACATGTAATGAATCAAACCGAAAATAAATAGTGCAACTAAACGACGTAAAAATAGAACATATCCATTTTTCCCCTTCGCAATTGCTCTCGTAAGAAAGATATAGAATCCTACTCCAAATAAGAATGAGAAGATTGAGAAGAAACGACCTTCTACAAATAAGTATAGAAACCTTTGATAACTTGCATCTACTGTATTAGGATCTGGAATTTTAATATTAAGTAGTGCAAGAATATTTACTAAAATAATCCCCAGTAGTGCGAAGCCACGAATGTAATCTAACTCATCAATTCGTTTGTTTGTAATATTGTTCCCCATAAAGCAACTCCTTGTCCAAAATTTAATCCTTCCTTACTCTACTGGAGAAGCTGGGTTATAACTATCGACAAACCTTACAGAAATCTTACATTATTGTAATATAACAAAATGAAACCAGGTCGTATTTCGACCTGGTTTACTCTGATTGCTTTGATCTTTGCGGTTGTCCTTTTTTACTATTGCGCTGTTTCACTTGCACAACTGGATCAAGCTCATTTGAAAATTCAGCGTTATGCCCATTTTGCGTTTTTTGCTCTGGGTTATTTTGATCTGAACGTTTCGCCATTACATTCACTCCTTATTAGTGCGGTGTAATAATCATTTGATGTTGCAATTGGCGAATTGCCATACGTGCTCTATTTAATTGCTCACGTTGCTCGTCATTCGCATGTTGTTGCATCGTTTGTAAATCATTATATGCTTGCTCTAATTGTAACTGCGCATCTGAATACTCCATCGTATTGTAATGCTCTTGTCTCATACCAAGATCTAATTGTTCTTTCGCATATTCCACCGCTTGTTCCGCTTGTGTAATATACGATTCAAGTGATTGACGCTCTGCCATAATTGTCCCTCCTTGCTTCAATTCCCCTTTAGTGTGTCCCTTCCATATGAACCTTATGAGTATGTTATAATGGATTTTGTTTCATTTTGACTCGTCTTAGGAGGGAAAGTAATGAAGATTCAAAACCCTTTTCCATATACGAACGACAATAAACGTTATCATACATGGAATTACCATTTACGAAATGAATTTGGTGAAAAAATCTTTAAAGTTTCACTAGATGCTGGCTTCGATTGCCCGAACCGTGACGGTACAGTTGCTTATGGCGGTTGTACATTTTGCAGTGCTGCTGGATCTGGTGACTTCGCTGGTGATCGACGCGATGATGTTATAACGCAATATCATGAAATGAAAGAAAAAATGCGCTCAAAGTGGAAAGACGGAAAATGTATCGCTTATTTCCAAGCATACACAAATACACATGCACCACTTGAAGTGTTAAAAGAAAAATTCGAACCGCTTCTAGCTGAAAAAGACGTTGTCGGTCTTTCTATTGCGACTCGTCCTGATTGTTTACCAGACGATGTCGTTGAATATTTAGCGGACTTAAATAAACGCACATATCTTTGGGTTGAACTCGGATTACAAACTGTCCATGAACGGACTGCAAATCTGATTAACCGTGCTCACGATTACCCTTCTTACGTTGAAGGCGTAAATAAATTACGCAAACACGGCATTAGAGTTTGTTCTCATATTATTAACGGTCTTCCACTTGAAGATTACGACATGATGATGGAAACAGCCCGTGAAGTAGCAAAGCTTGACGTACAAGGAATTAAAATTCATTTACTTCATTTATTAAAAGGAACACCAATGGTGAAGCAATATGAAAAAGGACAACTAGAATTCCTTTCTCTTGAAGATTACGTAAGTCTCGTTGTTGACCAACTTGAAATCATTCCAGAAGACGTGATTGTTCACCGCATCACAGGTGACGGTCCACCTGATTTAATGATTGGTCCAATGTGGAGCTTAAATAAATGGGAAGTATTAAATTCCATCGATGCAGAATTTGTACGCCGCGGAAGCTGGCAAGGAAAATATGCAAATGAGGAGAAACAAAAATGAAATTAGAACGCGTATTACCGTTTGCTCGCTCGCTTCTGCAAACGGCAGTAAAAGAAGGCGATTACGCTGTAGATGCAACACTTGGAAATGGTCATGACACTTGCTTCCTAGCTGAAATCGTTGGAGATAACGGAAAAGTATTTGGATTTGATATTCAAAAAGAAGCAATTGAAAGCTCCACTATCCGTTTAAAAGAAAAGAATCTTTTCGAACGTACTGTTTTAGTTCACGATAGTCACGATACGCTTTTATCCGTATTACCAGAAGATGCAAAAGGAAAAGTAACAGGCGCTATCTTCAACTTAGGTTACCTTCCTGGCGGTGACAAACATATCGTTACAAAACCGAACTCAACAATCTCGGCGATTGAACAATTACTTGACGTAATGGCCCCTGAAGGAATCATCGTCCTTGTCATTTATCACGGACATCCAGAAGGACAAGTAGAACGCGACGCTGTTCTCAAATTTGCAGAAGAACTAGATCAAAAACAAGCTCACGTACTGCGATATGGCTTCATTAACCAGCAAAATAATCCACCATTTATTGTGGCGATTGAGAAGCGATAATATATCAACGATTTTTTCGATATATCGACGATTCGACAAAACATAACAAAAAAAGACGTGCACTCATTGCACGTCTTTTTGTTATTCTCCTATATAATGGATGTATACACTATTGAAAGAAAGAAGGATAGAACTTTGCTAGTAGAACTAAGGGGAATTCAAAAGAAGTACGGCAAATCACTTATACTAGACAACATTGATTTATCCATTCCAGAAGGAGAGGCACTCGCTATTATTGGCGGGAATGGGACTGGAAAAAGTACTCTACTCAAAATAATTGCAGGTTTTATTTCACCTACGGCAGGGACACTTCAAAGAAAAGAACATATACAAATTGGCTATGTACCTGAACATTTTCCTGAAGGGATTCGTTTTACATTAGAGGATTATCTATATCATCTCGGCCACATTCACGATTTATCAACAAAATATTTAAAAGATAAAATTCCGATGCTTCTTAAATCTTTTCATTTACATCATGCAAGACATTCCGTTGTACGAAACTTTTCAAAAGGTATGAAACAAAAAACTGGCATTATGCAAGCATTACTTACAGACGTCCATTTATTAATTTTAGACGAACCGCTTTCTGGGCTCGATCCTAACTCTCAGCAAGAATTAGAACATATTTTACTCTCATTAAAACAACAAGGCATATCTATACTCTTCACATGTCACGAAAAGCAACTACTAGAAAACTTCGCCGATAGAATTGTGACGTTAGCAAATCATACAATCACGGAGGATATCTCTGTGCAAAAAAGAGCAGAACAAGTCTATATTGAAGCAATCGTTCACGAAACATTTTCAGCGATAGAACTACGGAAACAATTAGGATTTATACACGTTTCACACAATTCAAATCAAAACCTTATTCAATTACAAATCGAAAAAGAATATACAAACGAAATGCTTCAGTTTTTATTACATAAAAAAGCATCTATTACACTGCTACAACCTAACTTTTAAATCGAAAGAAGGTTTATTATGTTTGCTCTTATTCGTTACCATTTTCTCGACTATACAAAATCATATAAGTACGTCCCTCCTATCGCGATGTACTTTGTGAGCTTACTTTTTGTATATACATATAAACCGACTCCTATTGTACCGACATACTTAGAAACAGCACTCGCACTTTACTTATTATCCGCCTGGATTACGGTTACGATTTTCCATACGGAAGACCCTGTACAAGAACAAATCACCATTTCACATACAAATAATATTTCCACACTATATGTTGGTAAATATATTACGGCTCTTCTCATTTGTACTGTGTTATCTTTTATATCCGTAATCTACCCAATTATCCTGCAAATGTTTAATGAAGAAATGAGAATTTCTTTATTTTTAGTTGGATTTCTCGCTCACATGTCTTTCTCTATACTAGGAATTTCAATCGCAACTTTATTTACTAGAAATATTATTCCAAAAGCAAGCACCGCTTGGCTTAGCCTTACATTTATATTACTTATAACGATCGCCTCAATCCGGTTTAAAAAAGAGTTACTATGGTTTTTACCACCTGTCGAAAGCTTTCTAACGCTTGGACAATACAAATATAATATACTTACTCACACGCTATGGCTCACAGCTTGGGCTATCGTATATTCATTTTTATTACTTACTATATTTCTATTTGTCGTTCGCAAAAAACGTTTTTAATTACATATTAAAGGAGACAGACCAATGATTGGAATACTAGCAGGAATGGGACCAAAATCAACTGGGCCATTTGTCGATACAGTTGTAGCAGCGTGCCAAATAATATACGGAGCAAAGCATGATATGGACTTTCCTCATATGATGATTTATTCTTGCCCAACACCGTTTTACATGGATCGCCCTATTGATCACGAAGCAATGAAAAAAGCGATTATTGAAGGGGCACAAAAACTTGAAAGTACTGGCGTAGAATTTATCGCTATGCCGTGCAATACGGCGCATCTTTATTTCGAGGAATTACAGCGTTCTCTTTCTATTCCGATTTTGAATATAGTCGATGAGACGTTAAAAGCAATTCCTGAAACTGCAAAAAGAGTCGCTCTTCTCGCAACAGAAGCGACAATTAAAGCTGGTATTTATCAAGCCGGGATTGCAAAACGGAATATAGAATACATTCATCATGAAAGATGGCAGGAAATGATTAGTCAAATCATTACTTGTATTAAATCTGGAGAAGTTGAAGCAGCTCGAGAATTATGGAATGCGCTCGTTGTACAGTTAAAAGATGAAGTAGATACCGCAATTATCGCATGTACTGATTTGAATGTTGTAGCGAATGAGGATTTTGTTGATTCCGCGCAATGTCTTGCAAAAGCGGTTGTTGAAATGCATGTATCAAATAAGAAGAAACATTCATAAACATTGAATGCCTTCCTTTTGAAATGTGTTTTATGTTTGTTGAAAATCCTAAAAACTTTTAACTTTCTTCACAATTCTTTCAAAGTAATCACACTTAATCTCGCTATATTAAATGAGTAATCTATTCATATAGGGAAGGTTAGGGGAACTGAAAGTATGAAAGTAAATCGTTCGCTTCATTACATTTTTTGGCGTTGGCATTTTTATGCTGGGCTTTTTATTACGCCGCTTCTTATTACTTTGTCACTGAGCGGGATTGGGTATTTATTTCGGGAAGAGGTTGAAGATTTCATCTATAAAGATTTATATTTTGGGAAGAGCGCCCAAACAGAATCTATTTCGATGGCTGATTCGCTTTTCTTAACAGAGAAAAAATATCCACATTATAGCGTGGCGAAAATTAGTGAGTTTAATGGGGATTATAATACGAGACTTACCATTGCAAATGAATATACTGGGCAACAAAAATATGTGTATTTAGATAACAATAATCAAATTGTTGGGGATCAAAACGCAAGTGAAACATTCGCGAATATAATGAGGGAATTACATAGTTCTCTTTTAGTCGGTGGTACTGTTGTCAACTATACTGTAGAGCTTGCGGCATGCTGGACCATCTTTTTAATTATAACTGGGTTGTATATGAGTATACGCCAATTCAAAAACACACCGTCATCCAATAAACGAGAAAAAGCAAAACGACGTCATTCTCTTATCGGTATTATATTTACAATCCCTCTCGTTTTGCTAGTCGCATCTGGATTGCCGTGGTCAGGATTTATGGGTAACCAAATTTATAAAATCGCATCTTCTAATGAATCGCTCGGATATCCAAAATTATATATGACACCACCTGAATCAAAGGTAAAAGAATTGCCGTGGGCAACAAGAAAAGAAGCCCCTCCTGAATCTAATTCGAGTGAGCCAAAAGCAATTTCTATCGATGAATTACAAAAAGGAATTGAAATAAAAAAGCCGTATGTTATCTCATTACCAACTAATCCGAAAGGTGTATTCACCGTTTCGAAATCAAGCGGTTCTGGTATTACAGGTATGCATGTCGCACCAAATGAAGAAATAACAGCTTACTTTAATCAATATAGCGGAGAACTCATTTCAAAAACGGACTATCGTGATTATGGATTACTTGCACAATGGTTCACTTACGGTATCCCGCTTCACGAAGGACATTTATTCGGATGGCCAAATAAAATATTATGCTTACTAACGACATTATCTTTATTACTCCTTGTTTATTACGGGGTAAAAATGTGGTTAGCAAGAAAGCCGAAAGGAAAATTAGCAGCACCGCCAAAGCAAAGAGATAAGAAAAGCATATTCATTTTCTTTATCCTGATGGTTATACTAGGCACTCTCATGCCTTTATTTGGACTATCTGTTTTAGTTATTTTTGCGATTGAACTTCTTATATATGTATTTTCAAAAATACGATCATAATAAAAAGAAAACCACTCTACATGAGTGGTTTTCTTCGTCACTGCGCCATTTTCTTTCGGTACATCTTCCCGTTCCAATAGAAGAATCGTGAAGTGAGACCTCCGTATTTTACAATGCGCCGTGCCATTTTGTGCATATTCTTTTGTGCTGATACTTTTTGATCTGATAAATAAATACCAAGTAATCCTCGGCTTATAAGACGATGAAACTTCGCATGAGGCAGATCACCAATGCTCTTCTCTGCTTCTTCTACAAAATGTTTCATACGATCTAATATAGCTTGCTCATTTTCATAATAACTGCAGAAATTCAAATCCCCGCCTATGCGGTCTTCTTCTTGATCGATGAAATAATCAAGTAAAATGTGAAGTCCTTGTACGTAAGGGAAATATCCTTGTCTAATTTTCGCAATATCTTCATCATGTAATTCATCATGAAATGCATATGCTACAAGACAGAAAATCCCAAGCGTAGAACCAGCACATGCCGAAAATTCAAACCAACTCATCTCAGGTAAGTTTTCTTTATGTGCTTCAAACCATGTTTTCAAGCGTGGTTCTCTTTCTTCTAACTTCACGTGTTTATGAATTTGTAAATCACAATAATAACAAGCAAGTTCATGAAGAATAGGAGCAATTTTGTCATAGTGCTTCGTTTTCTTTAAAACATCTTGGCATGTTTCAACAAGTTCATCTAAATAACCACCATCATCTTGATCATCACGATAACGATAATAATTACCGCCACCTTCCACTTCAGGCGATAATGCCATTACCATCGATTCATGTAGCGCGGCAAAATCATTCGGATCAAGTGATGTACTGCGATCACATAAATTATCTAAATAGTCGCTGATCGTTTGATACGCTACGATAAAACGAATACATTCCTCTCGGTGTTCATTTGCTAATAGCGCTAAAATGCCACCACCCTCGCAATGAAACGTTTTATGCTCAATACTTGCGATTGCCTGACTATGAAGCTCATCATTCGGAATATGGTAGGCACGCTCTTTCCACATCGCTAGCTCATGGTGTACAACCGGAAACACATCACGGTATACTTTCGCCATGAGCGTTATGGGATTACTCGGTACGTTCACTTCTTCCTTCATCTCCTCTATTAAATGTACAAATAATGATTTATTTGTTTGTTTTTACTATATTATTGACATGCATTTCAGTAAATGACTGAATATAATTCAAAATTTCATCACGCTCATACTCATTTAATAACTCATGATAACAATTTGGCCATTCTTTATATGCCTTATCACTTATTTTAACATTATCAAACCATATGCGGACACGTGTTTTATCTACAAGTTTATCCTCACATGCTTGCATTAGCAAGAGCGGAACATCTGGAAAATCGTCTATTTTTTTATGAGCAATTTCGATAGACTTAATCAATTCACTATACCAACGTACTGATACTTTGCGCAAGAACAATGAATCATTCTCCATCGCATCTCTCACTTCATGATTCCTTGTTGACATTTCCACCGTAAGATTCGTTGCAAATTGCAATTTTGGAGCGACAACATTTAATATTTTTGAAGCAAATTGAAGCGGAGTAGAAGGTCCAGCTACTACACCTAAACATGGTGAACTTAATACAATACCCTCTATATCTTCTCTCTTCGTTTCTTGCATCATACGAATGACGATAAGACCGCCCATACTATGACCAAATAGAAAGATAGGTAACCTATACTTTCTTGCTTCTTTCACCCATAATTTAACTTCCTCTATGTATTCATCAAATGAATCAATATGTCCTCTATTTCTTGAAGTAGTCCCATGTGACGGAAGGTCCCCCATCACGACGTGGTAACCAATATGATTCCACATTTCTGCAATAGCTTCGTAACGTCCGTGATATTCCATTGCACCATGCACAATAACGATGACAGCTTTTGCTTCTTCTGCTTCATAATTCCACATACGGACCTCCTCCATTTCACTCTTTTTCATAATTTGATACACTTAAACTAGTCTCTAGGAAAGGAAGGCTTTACATGATATATCCTTACAAAGAAAAAAATCCGAAAATTGCGAGTAGTGCTTTTGTCGCTGACTATGTTACCATTACAGGCGATGTTTCCGTTGGCGAAGAATCAAGTATTTGGTTTAATACAGTTATACGTGGTGATGTATCACCAACCATAATTGGAGACCGGGTAAATGTACAAGATCAATGTACACTTCACCAAAGCCCAAAGTATCCTCTTATTTTAGAAGATGACGTTACAGTTGGCCATCAAGTTATTTTACATAGCTGTCATATTAAAAAAGATGCTTTGATTGGAATGGGATCTATTATATTAGATGGTGCTGAAATTGGTGAAGGAGCCTTTATCGGTGCTGGAAGCCTCGTTTCACAAGGTAAGAAAATTCCACCAAACACGTTAGCTTTCGGTCGTCCCGCGAAAGTCATTCGTGAACTAACAGAAGAAGATCGTAAAGATATGGAGCGAATCCGCACACAGTATGTTGAAAAAGGGCAGTATTATAAGTCATTACAGAAATAACCTTTTAGCTGCCACTTGATTGGCAGCTTTTTACAAAAACAAAACTTTAATTAAACTTCCACCAATCAATACTTTATGAGTTTCCCACAAATAGTGGGATTAAAAATCTCACTATTTCTTTACAAAACATTATTACTCCCTCAACAAAATCTTATTAAAATAAAAGCTAATATCTCCATATATATGTAAACGAGGGAGGATAATTTTCATGAAGGTCAGTGGATTGTATAAAATAGAATGTTACATTTTTAAAGGAATTAATCGCTACTTCGATCAAAAAACATTAAACATCTTTTTCAGCAATATTACTCATATCGGTGGTGCTACTTTCTCCATTGCACTTACACTTTTCTTTTTAATTTTCGCAAAAGGAACTTTACACCAAGCAGCAATTGCAACTGCTATGTCTTTAGCAATTAGTCATGTTCCTGTACAAATATTAAAAAGATGGTATCCAAGAAAACGTCCTTATTTAACAATTCAAGATGCGAAATATCCAGTCCATCCATTAAAAGACCACTCTTTCCCGTCTGGTCATACAACGGCTGTTTTCTCTGTCTTCATTCCATTTATTTGCTATAATCCAAGCTTACTTGTTTTTCTATTACCGTTAGCATTATGCGTCGGTATTTCACGCATTTATTTAGGGCTTCACTATCCGTCAGATGTATTCGTCGGTATGTGCCTTGGCACTTGCTCTGGCATCATCTCTTTTTATCAATTCATCCCACTTTTCACATAAAGGAGCGATATGATGAGAGTCGCCATATTTACCGATACCTTTACACCACAAGTCAATGGGGTTGCGAAAACATTAGAACGGTTAACACGATATTTTCAGAAAAAAAATATCGCCTATTCTGTTTTCGCTCCTCAGCATACGGCTGAAGACAATTTCATAGCGAATGTGAACAAGATGAGAAGTATCCCATTAACAATATTATATCCAGAATGCCGCTTTTCTTTTCCTACTCCGCGCATTAAACGGGAACTTCTTACCTTTAAACCTAATATGATTCACATCGCCACACCTTTCAACATGGGACTTTGTGGATTGTATTATGCAAAAAAGTTAAACATTCCAGTTGTCGGTTCTTATCATACTGATTTCGATGCCTATTTACGCTATTACAAAATCGAATTCCTCTCCAATATGCTTTGGAACTATTTAAGATGGTTTCATGGTCATATGCAAAAAAATTTTGTTCCTTCCTCTGAAACATTACATCAATTAAAAAATAAAGGCTTTCAGGACCTCTCTATTTGGGGACGTGGTGTAGATTGCAATCTCTTTCATCCCGCTTACAATACAGACCTATTCCGAAAAAAATATAATATTACAGCGAAGCATGTTCTTTCCTATGTAGGACGAATTGCTCCTGAAAAAGATATTGATACGCTGCAACATCTTATCGTTAAAACAGCACATACTCGAAACGATATTCATTGGCTCATCGCAGGAGACGGTCCTCTAGCAACAAGTTTACGTGAAGCCGTTCCGCAAACAAATATCACTTTTACTGGCTATTTACAAGGTGCAGATTTAGCTGAAGCATATGCTTGTTCTAACATAATGGTATTTCCATCAACTACTGAAACATTCGGAAATGTCGTACTTGAATCACTCGCATGCGGTACACCTGTCATTGGTGCAAATAGTGGCGGGGTTAAAAATATTATTACAGATGGAAAAACAGGAATTCTTTGTCCGCCCAAAAATGCGGATTCATTTCTATCCTCCATTTATTCTTTATTGCAGAATAAAGAAAAGCTTGCGCAAATGGGAATATCGGCTTCTTCTTATGCAAATTCAAAAAGCTGGGATGAGATTTTTCACGGTTTACTTAACCAATATGAAGTAGTCCTTCAACAGACCACATCAGAATTACTCGCTTAAACAAAAAAACTCCTTTCAAAAAAGAAGGGAGTTTTTTACACGTTTGTGAAATTAAGTCAAATGAATGATACATAAGGTTAAGTATCGTTTTTTCTATATTTATTATAACAAAAATAAACATAACTAAACAGACTTGTAATAAAAAACCATAAAAATTAATATATGGTTATACAGTATTTTTGCTGTATGATGATTTTAAGAAATTCCCCTTAAAATCAACTTACTCACATACCTTTATACAGCAATTGTTCCCCAATTCTGTATATCAAAAAACCTTTCATTCACTTGAAAGGTTTTTTTGAGCTTTTACATATTCTTCTTTCGTATTCACATTTATAAACCAATCTGTATTCGCTTGTACATCTTCTCCCAAAACATACTTCACATTACATTGTGATAAAAGCTGCCCCATACTTCTTTTTTCTTCTTGAAGTAACGTATAAATCTTTTCTTTCACACGGTTGTGATACGCTGCAAGTAACGGTTGTTTTCTTCCATTAATAATAGGTACAACCGCATCATATTCATTGCTCGTTTGCTCTAGTAAAATGGTAAACCATTCATGCGAAACATTTGGCGCATCGCAAGGCATAATAGCGTACCAATCTGCTTCTATGTATTCCATACCTGATACAATGCCGGCAAGCGGTCCATTTCCTTTATAGTGCGGAATGTCTTCTATAACAGGAACTTGTACAAATTGCTCTATTCGCCCTTTTATATCAGTATGACTGATTACTACAATGTCTTGCAAAGTACTTTCCATCACTTTCACAATGTGCTCAACAAAAGTAGTTCCCTTCCAAAACGCTAACGCTTTCGGCTCACCGAATCTACTCGACATACCTCCTGCTAATACAATTCCAGCATACTTACTCATTGGCGATGTAGCTCAAATGTAATATGGCCTAATTCTGGTAAAATTAATTTATTCATCGCAAGGCGAACTGCTCCGCTAGAACCCGGCATCGAAAAGACTACTTTGCGCCCAATTGTACCGCCGATTGCTCTACTTAACATTGCGCTGCTTCCGATGTCTTCTAAATAACTAATCATACGGAACAGCTCACCAAATCCAACAATTTCTTTATCTAATAACGCTGATACTGCTTCAATTGTTACATCACGCTTCGTAATGCCAGTACCACCATTTGTTAATACAACATCTACATCTTCCTCATGATAACCAGCTAACACCGCTTGCTGAATACTTTCTTTATCATCTTTTACAATTTCATAAGAAGTCACTTTATGTCCTGCTTCTTTTAATAATTCATGTAATAGTTGTCCGCTCTTATCTGTCTCTTCCGTACGTGTATCAGAAATCGTCACGATCTTGCATCGCACTTCGTTTGGCGCTTGTTTTTTATGTTCAGTTACGCTCATTTTTTCATCTTTCCTTTCACTTAACCTTGTAAAATTATGTATAAATTAAAGAATTCAACATGCTACAATATAAGTATATTTATCCATATAAAAGAGATTTTTTATGTTTTATAACATAAAACGATATGTACCTATTATACCATTCCTTATTATTTTATCCCTGTTTCAATGTATCGCTTACGGGTTTGATATTAATTTTTTAAAATTATATGTACTCATGCCGGATGGTGGTATTCGTTACTATTTGACTAGCACATTAATTCCTTTATTACTTGCCTATATAGTAGATTTTATTTTTAAACGTTCTAATTCTAAATAAGGAGGTTTACATATTATGGAGCTTTATAAAAAATTAACAACAACATTCATCCTCTTATTTATCGCTTCCATCACTGTAGGATTTTCTCTAAAAGAGGCAATTCCATATGCTACATTAGTTAGTATTATATGCGCAACACTCTTTTTACTATGTAGTGCTTTTTGTGCAGGAAAAGCGCGACAACTGAAAGGATGATCATCTATGTTCCGCAAGAAACCAATCCTTTGTAAATTATGAAAAAAAGAAATAAAAGCGTATGAAAAAGCGTGGATTCATATGCCATTTCCGGCAAGCGGAATGACAAATATAAAAAAGTACATTGAGCTAGAAGGAGAAACGTATTGTAGTTCGTGCATTCAAATAGTAAATAAAACAAATTAAAAAAGCTTTGCGCTCACCGCGCAAAGCTTTTTTTCATATATTATAGACCAGCTTGCTCTTTTAAAGCTGCTGCTTTGTCTGTACGTTCCCATGAAAGATCTACATCAGTACGTCCGAAGTGGCCGTAAGCTGCTGTTTGTTTGTAAATAGGGCGACGTAAGTCTAGCATTTTAATAATACCAGCTGGGCGAAGATCGAAGTTGTTACGAACTAGTTCTACTAATACGTCTTCAGATACTTTACCTGTGCCAAATGTATCAACTGAAATTGATACTGGTTGCGCTACGCCGATTGCGTATGCAAGTTGTACTTCTGCTTTGTCAGCAAGACCAGCTGCTACGATGTTTTTCGCAACATAACGAGCTGCATATGCTGCAGAACGGTCAACTTTTGTTGCATCTTTACCAGAGAATGCACCGCCACCGTGGCGAGCGTATCCACCGTAAGTATCAACGATGATTTTACGTCCTGTTAAACCAGCATCACCTTGTGGTCCACCAATTACGAAGCGGCCAGTTGGGTTAATGAAGAATTTTGTTTCTCCATCCATTAATTCTGCTGGTACTACAGCTTTAATTACATGCTCTTTTAAGTCGCGATCGATTTCTTCCCATGTAACATCTGGGTGATGTTGTGTAGAAATTACAATAGTATCGACACGTACTGGTTTACCATTTTCATCATACTCAACTGTAACTTGCGTTTTTCCATCCGGACGTAAGTATGATAATGTATCATCTTTACGCACTTCAGTTAAACGGCGAGCTAATTTGTGAGCAAGCGAGATTGGAAGTGGCATTAACTCTTGTGTTTCATTACATGCGAAACCAAACATTAAACCTTGGTCTCCTGCACCAATTGCCTCAATCTCAGCGTCAGTCATTTGACCTTCGCGTGCTTCTAGCGCTTGGTCAACACCCATAGCGATGTCAGCAGACTGCTCATCGATAGATGTTAAAACAGCACAAGTTTCTGCATCGAATCCGTATTTTGCGCGTGTGTAACCAATGCCTTGAATTGTTTCACGAACGATCTTCGGAATGTCTACGTAAGTAGAAGTCGTAATTTCCCCCGCTACCAATACTAAACCAGTTGTTACAGTTGTTTCACAAGCTACACGTGCATTTGCGTCTTTTGATAAGATCGCATCTAAAATTGAATCAGAAATTTGGTCACAAATTTTATCTGGGTGTCCTTCAGTTACAGACTCAGATGTGAACAGATGACGTTTTTTTGTCATGTGGTAAACCTCCCTACAGTAATTGTATATATTGTACGGAACTCATCCTTAATTTGCCACAAACTGCGACATACATTTATTCTCCCACACAAGCATACAGAAAAACCTTTCCTACTTTACATAGAGGAAAGGTTTAATTTGCTACTTGCATACTGCTTTTTGCCCTTCGCTCTTATCGTTCGAGACCTGTAGCCTCGCACAGGTTTTAGCACCTATTCACCTGCATTTACCAATACAAGTGAGGTTGCTGGGCTTCATCGGGCCTGTCCCTCCGCCAGCTCGGGATAAGAGAGTATCCGTCCCAACCTATACTAAAGAAATGCTATTCATTTGTCAATTAATATTCACATTTTCCTGAAAATTTTTCTCAGTACGCCTGGAATGAAATATTAATAAGGAAATAATGCATTCACACAAACAAAAAGAAAGAAATAGTATACATTATTTATATAATTGTGTTATACTATTGTTGGGGATTACGAGAAATATTTCATTAAATGAAAAGGATGGTATATAAATATGAGTACTGTGAATGTCCAAATTGGTTTACACGAATTATTGAACGGAAGCAATGCACAGATTCAACTAAGTGTTCCGCAATTAGTGGAAAAAGTATTAATGCGAAATGAAGGGAAATTAACTTCTACTGGTGCCGTTTCTGCTTCAACAGGAAAATATACAGGACGTTCTCCTAAAGATAAATTTATTGTGAAAGAAGCATCGGTTGCTGACAAAATTGCTTGGGGAGCTGTGAACCAACCGATTTCTGAAGAACATTTTAATAAATTATATACTAAAGTTTTAGAATACTTAAAAGAAAAAGAAGAATTATTCGTCTTCAAAGGATTTGCAGGCGCCGACCGCAATTACCGCCTACCAATTCAAGTTATTAATGAATATGCGTGGCACAATTTATTTGTACATCAATTATTCATTCGTCCAACTGAAGAAGAATTAACAACTCATGAATCAGGGTTCACAATTGTTTCTGCACCGAACTTCAAAGCTGATCCAGCTGTTGACGGTACAAACTCTGAAGCATTCATTATGGTTTCATTCGAAAAACGTATCGTACTAATTGGTGGTACAGAATACGCTGGAGAAATGAAAAAATCAATCTTCTCTATTATGAACTTCTTACTACCTGAACAAGATATTCTTTCTATGCATTGCTCTGCAAACGTAGGTGAAGAAGGTGACGTAGCACTATTCTTCGGTTTATCTGGAACAGGTAAAACAACTTTATCTGCTGATCCAAACCGTAAATTAATCGGTGATGATGAGCACGGTTGGTCTGATAACGGTGTATTCAATATTGAAGGCGGTTGCTACGCAAAATGTGTAAACCTTTCTCACGAGAAAGAACCACAAATTTTCGATGCAATCACATTTGGATCTGTTTTAGAAAACGTTATCATTAATAACCAAACGCGTATCGCGGACTACAACGATACTACTTTAACAGAAAATACTCGTGCTGCATACCCTATGCATGCAATCGACAATATCGTACTGCCAAGTGTTGCTGGACACCCAAATACTATTATTTTCTTAACTGCTGATGCATCTGGCGTATTGCCTCCAATCAGTAAGTTATCAAAAGAGCAAGCTATGTATCATTTCTTAAGTGGTTACACTAGTAAACTAGCAGGAACAGAGCGCGGCGTTACATCTCCGCAAGCTACATTCTCAACTTGCTTCGGTTCACCATTCTTACCACTTGATGCATCTCGCTACGCTGAAATGCTTGGTGAAAAAATCGAGAAACACGATGCGAAAGTATTCCTAGTAAACACTGGCTGGACTGGCGGCGAATACGGCGTTGGTAAACGTATGAACTTAGGTTATACTCGTTCAATGATTCAAGCAGCATTAAACGGCGAACTTGCAAAAACTGAAACAGCTAAACATGATATCTTCGGTCTTGAAGTTCCACTTCACGTACCAGGTGTACCTGACGAAGTGTTAATGCCTGAACAAACTTGGGCTGATAAAGCTGCTTACAAAGCAAAAGCAATCGAGCTTGCAAATGAATTCAAAGAGAACTTCAAAAAGTTCGAAAGCGTTTCTGAAGATATTATTAACTTAGGCGGCCCAATCGCTTAAATTAAAACTTTCTGTTGGAATACCCTTTACTCATATGAATAAGTGTCGTGTAACCGTAAAGTTTCGCGTACTCACCGACAAAACCCAATGCGGCTTAACGGTTACACACACTTACATAAAAAAGAAGCTTACGTGAAAACGTAAGCTTCTTTCTATATACTTTTTTATACAAACCACGGTGAGCATATAAACCATTTTCCTAACCACTTCTATCCATCGCCGGATTCTCTATTCCATCTAAAAAGAATTTTTTTATCTTTTTAGCTCTTTGTTAGTTCTTTCTCATCTTTCATGCTATAGTACCCTAAATTCACAACGATTAAGAAATAACCGCCCATAATCCCTACTGCAAATGCCCACATAACCATGTGATGCTCAATTTCGTACATAATAATAGCACCCAAAATGGCAGCTGCAAAACGGTTAAACATACCGAGTGTCGGTGCTTTCGTCTTCTTTACGATACTATCTCCAAGCTTCTCAATTCGTCTCCCTAAAAGCCAAACGCAATACATACTTACAATAAGTCCAATTCCAGCGCCTAAAAAGTGTGCTGAAAACGGTGTTAACATCCATCCTAATAACAAAATACCTAGTATATAATACGATTGGATTTTAAATGACCTTAATGACATACTAATCATGCTGTACCTCTCTTCATTCGTTCTTATCTATCCAATAAAAATTTCTTTCAAATTCATATTCCTTACATCCATTTCACACAAATTAAAAACAACATAAATACAATGTTTATGTTGTTTGAATGTTTTTAGGAAATAATATTATACAAGATTTCAAATAGCATATTCTCATAATTTGTGACGGTTTTCCAAACTTTTTTCGTCCATTTATGAAAAAAATGATATCAATCTATGAACATACGGATATGATGTAATAAGCACACAAATAAAGGGGGCGTCTAATGATTTATTTTTTAATGGCTCTCATCCACCTCATTATCCCTGCACTTATTGGGCTTTCATTGTATTGGTATACGAAAAATCATAGCATTTTTTACGCTGTCCTCGGTGTTCTTCTTCCAGGTATTATTCTTATTACACTCTTCCGTATTCCATTTTTAAACTTAATTCCACTTATTACTGCTATCTTATTTCTCATCTTCTTACCAAAAATAAAAAAATAGGAAAGCAGATCATAGGTGATCTGTTTTCCTATTTTGATATAGGTTCCTGCATAGTAGAATGAACTTTTACTTTCTCCGATTTCACAAACCATAGACCGAAAAAAATGATAATTCCACCGATGATTTGTTGAAACGATACATATTCATTCGCCCAGACAGCTGCAAATAAAACAGCTACAAGCGGCGTTATATACATATATACCATCGTATGTGACGCACCAATTTTTTGCACACCAACATACCACATCACTAGACCAAATACTGTTACAAAGAAAATAGAATATAGTAAAGCAAATAGTGTCATTCCGTGAGTAATTTGAAATGGCATGACAAACACATGCGGACCACTTAACAATAACAGCGGAATCGCGCCCACTAGTGCAGACCATGCGGTAACACGTAGTGCTGAATATTTTTTAATTAATGGTCCTGCTAAAACAGGATAAAGCCCCCAGCATATTGATGCAATAAGTCCAATTCCATTGCCATAAAAAGAACTAGCAAGTGAATGTCCTGCTACTAAAACTAATGCTGCACCAACAAAAGCAATCATAGAACCGATTAACTTTCGAGAAGAAAACTTTTCTTGTTTCAGGAAAATCGCAAATAAAGTTGTAAAAATAGGTGAAATAGAAATGAGTAAAGAGGCATTTGTAGCGGATGTATATTTGACAGTTTCCATAAATAACGTTTGATACAGTACAATACCTACAACGCTAACGATGATTAATCTAGGTATATCCTTTCGCTCCATATAAACCGACTTTTCAATACAAAATGTAAGGAGTAATAGGAGCGGTGCCGCCGCCATCATCCGAAGTGCAGTAAACTCAATTGCGGTAAATTCTAAAAGGCCGTATTTCGCAATCGTATAGTTAATCCCCCAAATAATAACAACTGTTAAAATTAATAACTCAATCCCCCATCTTCTCATACGTATCCCCTCCGCAAAGAAAATTATACAGAAAATTGAATCATATGTACATTTCATTATGTGAAAAAATCTTTTTATCGTATGAAACGTTTAGGTAAATGAAGTTATATCGGCGATTTTTTTAATATAGCGACTTATACAATAAAAAAGGTGGCTCCAAAACACATTTTGGAACCACCTTTACTATACTCGAACGTGTAACTTCATATTTGGATTATAAAACTGGCTTGGGCTCTTCAGCTGAAAAGTTCCTCCACTTTCATGCCAATCAACAGTTAACTTATCATCCATAAATACAATCTTTGTACGATCAGCGATAAAATTCATTGTGCTCGATTCAATATCCACATCGCGCTCATCCTTTTCTGCTACAGCTACCAAATCGATGATTCCGCTCATAACACAACCGCAACCTTCATTATCATAAAATAATTTTATATATTTCGCTTCACTTGGAATCGTATCCATAATCTTTTTATATGCTGCTTCTGTTACAGTAACGTACATACGTTAATCTTCATCCTCTCTTCTCGTATCATTCATATATTGTATCATCATTTTTCTTAAAAGTTATATACAGAAAATTAAGACTAATATACAATGTATGTGGTAAAGTTTTACCAATCGATCTTTTATGAGTAGTTAATGCGGGGACAAGGAGATTTATTATCTATGTTCAAACTACAACGATATCCTATTTTATTAGGCCTATTTGGTAGTTTTTTCATTTCTAACGGAATGCTATTACAACATATACTTATTCTCCTCCTATCGGTTGGATTCTAGGTTTTATTTGTTTCCTATCCGCTTCTTATTTTGCTACGAATAATACAAATAACTCATAAAGTAAGAATCATCTTAAGGAGGATTATCAAACATGCCAACCTTAAAAGAAATAGAGCAATCACTCAATCACTTATTCCAAATCAAAAAATACGGAAAAGATAGTGCCTTTAGCCGATTTATCCCAGTCGTATATGATCCTATCAAATTACCGTGGCAACAACTTTTCGAAGCTAATTTTGTAGATTTATTTAACGGCCTTATGATGCGAGGAGCTGAAAATGTAAGCAAAGTATTTTTAGCTGTATTCCCTACAGACGATGTTCTTGAAACATTTATTTCACAATCCACACCTGGTGATTTACTCTTTATGCACCATCCACTTGTAATGGAGTGTGGTGATCCGCTTGGAAAATCAGGTCGCGGTTTCATACCAATTCCTGAAAAATATTTGCAGGCGATAAAAGAAAAACAACTTTCTATATATACATGTCACGGACCAATGGATTTTCATCAAACGCATGGAACGAGCATTTCAATTGCAAAAGCATTAAACGCTACTGTAGTTGACGACTTCGCATATGGAGGTCCAGAACAAGAACCAGTTGGTCTTATTTGTGAAATAGATGAAACATCAACAGAAGCACTCCAAAAACATCTAAAAAAACTCTTCCAGATTCCTTACACAGACTTCGAAGGTAAACAACATAATTCCATCAAAAAAATTGCAATTATCGCTGGATGTGGCGATGTCGTATCTTTAATGAAGGAAGCAGAAGAAAAAGGTGCTGAAGCATATATTACAGGAGAAATTCATTGCCATATCGATAATGATTACGGCAGACATAAATACTCGCTCATCATGGATTACGTAAAAGAAACAAATATGTCTCTAATTGGTGTGTCACACTCTGCCTCTGAGTATTTAGTGAAAGAGACACTAATGTATGATTGGTTTAAAGAGAATTTTGATGTGGATGTTATTTTGCTTCCGCAAAGAAAGTGGTGGCTCTAACACTACCAAATTCTTCTCTCCTATTTTTGAAATCTATATACACAATACAGTCGACCACAGAAAAATAGAGAAAGCACATGTACCAACGTAAATGCTTTCGTTGTGACAACAAACGAACAAGCATTTTCACTAGATTTACTGGACTACCGGTAGTACCAAGTTTACTAGCGCTACTGGAGCTGGTTCACAAAGTGCTACCAGTATTACAGCCGGAAACCTCTCTTTATATTAACCTTAGAAGTGCTGCATATTCTATTTTTCTACCACACTCAAAACAATTCATTCCATAAAAAAAGACCCGAGATTCGGGTCAACAAATAGAAACATAAATGAACTATAACAAATAACAGACAAAGCCATTATATATTTTTCATAGTAAAACATCCATTATTTTCTTTTTATATTTTCACACTATCAATATATTATTTTTCGTTATCGTCCTCTTTTTTAGAACGCCTACCTAAGAAGAACACAAGAACTAATAATATAATTAACAGTAGTACTCCGCCGATAATGTAATATAGCGTGTAGTCTTTTTTCGCTTCTACCGCTGCATCATTTAGCTTATCAGCTGTCTTTCCTTCAATTGTAAATTTCTTCGTCCATTCCCATTTTTGATCGCCATCAGTAGCTTTCACTTCTACTCGGTACGTCCCTGGATCAAACGCTTTGTTTTCCCAGCTAATAGCGTAATCAAAGTTTGAGTTTGGTGCCATTCTTAAATTTTCTTTTTTCGCTTCAAATAAAACGTCTGTACCTTCTTCTTTATATACCTTTGCATCAACACTTAAGTTTTTTAACATTGCTGGTTTTACGTTTTGTAAATTCGCAGTTACAACGTTACGTCCGTTAATTTGTGTTGGCTTTACTTCATTTAATGTCATGTCTGGTTTTACTTCAGCATCTGTCTCTTTTAAAACAACACCAATTGCGTATGCATATTTGTTTTCAATTTGCACACCTTCATCTTTTTTCTTTACATTCTCATCTTCTTTTTCTTTAAAGTACAAACCACCTAAAATAACACCATCAAATGACTCACTTGGCATTTCTAAATTTACATCCACTGTCACTGTGCTATTAGCTGGTACTTTCGTTTCTTTTGGCATTTTAGCGATTTTAGAAAACGGATATTTCAAAGTTGAATCCGTTTTTGGTTCTACTGTACTATAATCTGTAATACCATTACTATTTGTAATTGCTGTATTAGCAAACGATTCTACTACAACCTCTTTATTCGTATCATTTTTCATTTGTACTTGAATTATTTGTTTTTGGCCTGGTTGCATTTTCAAATCAAAATACGTTTGGTTTTTATCAATTTGATTTTCTGGCATAACTGCTGTTACAGCGAATTTCATTTCAGCTGCATATACTGAAAAAGCGTTTATCATAAAAAATGTAATTAATAGTAAGCTAGTAAATAGTTTTTTTACCATCTCTTATGTAGTCCCCTTCATATCCATTTTATAGACAAGAAAGAGATAAGGTTAAATCCATTCCCTTATCTCTTCTCAATTTCCTCTTTTATCTTAAAATTCTTCTTACTTACATAGGAGCGTCTGTTAGTTCCCAAGTCAGTGAAGTCGTGTATTGCGCTTGCTCTTTTTTCGTTTTACCTGGTACAGATAACTCTACGCTTTGTTTCGCTTCTGCTGCATCTTTACCGAAAGAATTTACCCATGTACCCATACCTTGATCTACTTTTGAATCAATTAAGTCAGATGCTGCACCACTTGGGTTTAATGTAATAGATTGTGCTGCTGTTGGTGCATCGCTACCTGCGTTTGATTTCAAAGCTGAATTTTTCAATGTTAATGCCGCGCCATCCAACGCTTTATCATCTGTAGTTTTGAATTGACCATTTTGTTTTACTGTTAAATGCCATCCAGCATTTGTACCACGGTTATCTGTTACTTGAACGTAGTTTGGTACGTCAATTACAGAACCATCTACTTTTTTCTTTACTTTATCTAATTCTGCAAAGTAGATTTCGTTATTACCTGATGCTTTTTGTGTTTTAAAGTTGAAGTTAGATACATAATCAATGCTTAGTGGACCATCCGTACCTTTTTTGTCTGGATCAACTGGATCTACAGTTTCATCTGGATTCTCTGGATTAACAACATCGACTTTATCTGTATTTTTCTCGAATTTAATGAATGCCTTTGAGTCTAATTTCCCGCCATCTTTTTCAGCTGCGAATGCCGACGTTCCTACTGATACTGATGATAATGTTACTGCTCCAATTAATGCTAACTTTGCTAGTTTCATAGTTTTATACCCCTTTATAATTTTTAAAATTACGATATTCTTAATATTCAATCTTATATAAACTTAGTTTGGCGTATCTTCTAAAGTCCAAGTTAGCTCAGCTGAATATTTCGCACCTTTTTCTTTCGCTGTCGTACCTGGTACGAATAGGCTTACACTCTGTTTACCTTGCTCTGTCCCTTTACCGAATGCAGTTGTCCAATCACCCATACCTTTATTCTTTGCTGCAGTAGTAATTTCCACCGCATCTCCACCTGGCGCTAACGTTACTTTATTTTTAAATGTTGTAGGTGCATATTGTGCATCAGTTACAGAGTTTACAACTGGGTTGCTTAAGCTTAAAGCTGCATTTGTTAACTCACTGTTACCGCTTTTAAATTGTGCATTTTGCTTTACTTTTAATTTCCATCCGGCATTTGTACCACGGTTATCTGTTACAGATACGAAGTTAGGTACTTCAACTGTTTTGCTCCCTTGTTTTACTTTATCCAATTTTGCAAAGTATGTTTGATCATTACCAGAAATAACTTGCTCGCCGAAGTGTAAGTTAGAAACGTAGTTAATACTTAATGGACCTTTTGTTCCTTTTTCATGATCATCAGGGTTTTCTGGTGTAACTTTTTCATTTGGATTTTCTGGATTGTTTGGATCTGTTGTGCTTGTATCTTCAATAAACGTTACATCTGTTTTTGATTTCATATTTGCTTTCTCTTCCGCAAATGCTGAAGTTCCTACTGCTGCAACTGATGTTAATGATACTGCACTGATTAATGCTAATTTTGCTAGTTTCATATGTACCTTCCCCTTTTCTCTGTTTTCATCTATTTTTTATTTTGAATACATTTGCTTTTCCCTAATTCTTTTGAATACATATAAAGATAAAACAATCGAAAACAATCCTATATATTGTTTGAAGTCCCGTATCTGGCCTCCTGTTTTCGGTAAATATTTATCTCCATTTTTATTTTTATCAACTGTCTCTTTTGTTGTATTTATCTTTGTCGGATCAGTTGATGTATTTGGTGTGTAGCTACTCGAAAATGTAATACCTGCTTTTGAATTCGTACTTGTAGCCATTACTACATTTGCCATAAGAAACGGCACACATATAACTGTGGAAGCGATAATACCAACTATTTTTTTCATTACTCTCTCCTTTCTAAAATTTATATATTTCATATATTTTTAGAGAGGAGCATCGGTTAATGTCCATTCTAGCTGTCCGGCATATTTTGTATTTGCTTTGACATTCGGCCCTGGTTTTACTTGTAAATGAATTCCCTCGTTTTCCTTCCAATTCAATGCAACCTCCTCATCGTTGTTAGAAGTATACGAGAATGCTTCTATACTAGAAGTACTTAAAGGTGTATCCTTTCCATTTCGTTTGTAAATCAATGCTCCTGTCAATTGATCATTTTGCGCTGAAGTTAATGGCGTAAGTTCCTTTACATATACACTCCATTTCTGCTTTTTAGCACGATCATCGGTTACCTTTAAAGAGTTTGAAATCGCCTTCGGTGCGTATGTCGTTGTTTTCGATGGAATTGTTAAATCTCCGAAGGTAATTTCTTTTGGTACATCTACTAACTTTAAAGTTCCATCAACGACAGTAACCGGAACTTGAATCTCCGCTTGTACACCTTGCTTTGTTTCAATTACAACTGTTACAGTATGATTCCCTATTTTTTTTGTATCTGGAATATTCATTAACTTCACTACTGATATTGGTTTATCTACATCTAAATTCGTGTCTACAGATAAATCTGTCACAAATTTAGAAATATCCATTTTTGTTAAATCTGTCCCTTGCACTACTTTTTGTGGAACTGGTTTACCAGTTGGAATACCTTTATACCTTATTTTCACAATTCCATCTCGGTTACTTTCTTGCCCATTCTTATCGCCATCTAAATAATTTTTAGCTGACACCGGTATTTCAAGATAACCATTTTTATAATATTTCATTACATCGGCACCTTTTACAGGAGAACCTGTAATTGTCATCTCGTAAATTTTCCCGTTAAATTCTTCTGTTTTTAGCGCATTTGCTTTCGCAACCGCAGTGATTTTATTGTTTGTCCTGCTAATATCAAAGAAACTACTTACATCATCACCACTCTCCACATCTTGAATGGAAACATCATTCACAGTAAAATCCTTATTCACTTCACTTTCTAATACATAAGATTTTGCATAGTGAATATCTTTCGATTGAGCAGGCATATTTTGATATACCTTATAAGAAAATTGATGGGAATTATCTTCCACAATATCTCCTATTACACTTGGAGCTGGAATTTCAATTTGTGCAATCGCTAATTGGTCATATGATACATTAACACCTGAAGCATTTAATCTAACTTCTAGCGGTAATTCTGTTAAATTATCAAATGTAATTGTCATATCTGCTTCTGGAGTAGCTACTGGGCCTGCTGTTCCAGAAAACTCTATTTTATTATTCCCTTTGTCTTGATACCTAATTGAACTCGTATCATACACGTATAAATTCGTTAAATGACTACCATCATTACGTAAAGTAACATTTTTATAACTGTTTATCCTTTTGAAATTCCACATTGCTGTTAATGGTACTTTTTTATTTGTGCCGTGCTCATAAAATTCAAAGGAAGCATTATAAGTTTGTCCTGATCTTCCACTCCCATATAATTGTAAGAAGTTTTTTGCATCAGCTTTCGTTATTGGTGTTTTAACATCTACAGATGAAGCTGTCATAGAGTCAATATTAATACGGACATCGATCCATTTCCCTTGATATTCACCAGCTTTTTTTACTAATACATACTGTTCTCTATTTGAATTTCTAAATGTATATTGGCTTTGACCAGTTCTATCATTGCTACTACCCTTTACTTCATATGTTACTTGCGGGCTCCAAACAAATCTAAAAGCATATTTACCCGAGATAGAAGGTCCTTCACCCGTTCTATTATTTATTACCTTTACATTTGGATATTTAAGAATACTTATAACAGGACTAGCAGCTAGTAGTAATTGGCCCTTTAATACCTTCTCAGGTTGAATAGCAGGTAATTCCTGATTAATTTCGTTTACCTTATCACTCTCTTTCAATTCATTTTCCTTTTGTACAAGTTCTTCATTAACCTTTTCTTTCTCTAAAGTCTTCGTTTCTTTTGGAACTTCAGCATTAGTAAGATTTATTTCTTGTTTTTTATTTTCTTCCGATACTTTCACTTTTTCACTTATTTCTTTTTTCACAGCTTCCTCTGAAGCCTTTCGATTTTCATCAGAAATAGCTGCATTTAAATCCTCTTTTTTCTCTACAACATGTAGAGAAGGAGATTCAATTTTCTTTTCGTGCCCTTCAAACTTTACTGTCGGTTCAAATTTGTACTCTCCAGCCTTTTTCATTTGAATGACTACATATACGTCACCGATAGAATCACTTTTTTCATTCTTTTCAATTTTTACAATGTGATCTTCTGTTACTGAAATATTTTGAAGCGCTTTATTGTTTTCATTCATTTTTTCCGTTTCGGCTTCATTAAATAGCTGCCCATCAAATAATTTCAGCTTGATACTAGCATCTTGTTTATTCGTATTTGTAATCTTTAATACTACATTTTCATCAACTTTTATTTCTTGTTTATCCATATGAACGATAAAATGTCCTTGCTCGTCGTTTGTAACTGCATAAACTTTAGTTGCAGAGTAGTCTAGCACACCAACTTGTGTAAATAATATTCCTCCAGCGAGAAGTATACGCCCAAATTTCCCTATTTGATTTTGCAATGTACTTCCCTCCCTCACTCACTTCTTATATACCGAATATTTTGAACTTTAAATTTATTAATCACCTAAATTTACAATCAGAATGTGTATTCCTAGAAAATAAAAAGCCTGGTTGCCTTTTCGATTTTCATACATCACAACATGTGTGAAAATCCAAATTGCAACCAGACTATCATAGTAATTTTCATTACTTTAGACTCTTAGCTTTGCGACCTATCCTTTCGAATAGTGTGCCCATTTATTTTTTCTTTTTAAGACAACAAAAAATCCGGTTGCCTCTTCGATTTTCATACATATAACTATGTGCGAAAATCCAAATTGCAACCAGACTATCATAGTAATTTTCATTACTTTAGACTCTTAGCTTTGCGACCTATCCTTTCGAATAGTGTGCCAAATATAGGTAATTATTTATCGTGTTTTGAATATACCATTAAAATCCAAAAAAGAAAATAGTTTTTTTAAAAAAACTATTAATTTTCAGAAAATGCATAACGAAAACATCAAAAAAATATTTTGATGTTAGAAACACATAATACATTCTTTATCGATAAAATAAGAGTTTTACTATCCAAAAATAGCGAGATAAAACAAAAAACATCACTTCCAAATAAGTGATGTTTTTTGTAATTAATACAGTGGTAACATAACCTCAACCGTCGTTCCAACCCCAACTTCACTTTCAAAGCTCAGTTTACCATTGTGATCTTTAATAATTTTTTCAGTAACTACTAAACCTAAACCAGTTCCTGTTTCCTTCGTTGTGTAAAAGGCTTCATTTAACTTTGGAATTTTATCTTTCGGAATGCCACACCCCTCATCTTTCACTTGAACGATGATTCCATCTTTTACAGTAACTTTAACCGTAATTGTTCCGCCAACTGACATTGCTTCAATTGCATTTTTGATTAAATTAAAAAATACTTGTTTTAATCGTTTTTCATCACATGTAATTGACGGTAAGTCTTTGCTGTAAATACCTTGTATGTGGACTCCTTGTTTTAAAGCAGGCTTTTCCATAACTCGAATAACATAAGAGATAATTTCTTGTATATTATGAGTTTCTGATTCTAGTGATTTAGATTTCTCAAATCCACTAAGTTCTGTAGCAATTATATGAATCCGATCTACTTCTTGTTTCATAATATCACTATAAATTTTATCCTCTGGATGCTTGTCTGCTTGTTTATTCACAAGTTTTTTTAAGTTTGCTAAAGGTCTTCTAATCTTATAACCAATAACCGTTGCCATCTTTCCAACAGCTGCTAGTTTTTCTGTTTGTTTTATTTCTTTATCCATCATCTCAAGCGTACGAACGTAAGACTGAACCCTCAAAAATATAATCCAACATATGATAGTAAATACGCTATATAATGCCATTGGGATTATAACGAGAGAAGATTGAATAATGATTCCTGTAAGAGCATACTTTCCGACAAGTATCGCTGGAACTAACCAGAAATATCTTTTATTCACAAAGAGTGGTGCAAACAAAATAAAAAATCCCTCTACTATATTTCCACCATCAAATTCCGCATCGCTACCATAATAAATCATAATGTTATGTGTAAAGTCTAATACATTATAGCCAATTAGAATTATATACTTTACCGCAAAAACATTCTTCCATTTCATAACGTATATCCCAATACAAAACAATACCACCATCAAAAGGTAAAGCCATAAACCTAAACCATCTTCAAACTCCCCTACGCCTTCTTGCTCCCCTCCGATTAAAGGTACAATAAATTCATAGGCAAGATCATATACAAAAAATATAATAAAAAATAAACTTAAAAATGCTTTCAGCGCCTTTATTTCTTCATTTTTAAATATATAGCCTTTATTCATATGGTAACTCCTAGCTTTTCTTCCACTTGGATTTCAGTATTTCCACACTTCCTTGGGAGAATGATGTCTACTCTCGTTCCAATATCTCTTTCACTTGAAATATGCAGCTCACCAAGGTGCTCGGCGACAATTCGATTCGCTACTGTAAGCCCTAAACCAATTTTATCTTGTTTCGTTGTATAAAAGGTCTCTGTAACACGGGTTAAGTTTTCTTTCTTAATACCATGACCATTATCAATTATGCTGATTCTTACATACTCTTCCCCTTTATTTTCTAACCGTAAATGTAATATGCCACCTTGTTCCATTGCTTCTAAAGCATTTTTTATAATATATAAAAAGACTCCTTTTATTTTTCGTTCATCACATTCAACTTCTATTGTTTTCTCTTCCACATTTGAAATAAGCTGCACGTTTAATTCATTCATTTTTTCACGAAGACTTGTTATTACTTGTAATCCAATTTTTCCTACATCATGTTTTTTATAAATAGAAGGTTTGCATGTAGAAACTTCCATCAATTCACTTATCATATTATTCATATTTTCTATTTCAAAAATCATTCGTTTATAAACAGGATCCTCTTCATGCTTCTCTCGTTGTAATTGCGTAAATCCTTTTAATGAAGCGAGCGGATTTTTAATTTCATGTCCAACCGTCGCTGCCATTTTTCCGATTACTGCTAATTTTTGTGATTCACTAGCAATCGCAATACTTTCCTTTACAGCTGAAAGATATTGTAAAAATCGGTTTAAAATGATATATGCAGCTATTAACATAAGTGTACACATAATAAGGAACATAAATGCTTTTACTTCCTCTAGTACAAATAAATAAATCAAATATTTCCCTGTAATAGTGGAGAGTAAACACACATAAAATTTTTTATTTAAAAATATAGGTACAAAGAAAATGAGAATAATTTCTATTATATTTGTCGCATCAAACGCCGCCTTATTATAAAAGACATACGAAAATATATTAGCGATTTCGATCGCCATGTATACAAATATCCATGCATATTTAACAAGGTTTGCCTTCTCTTTTTTCATTAAATATATATTCACGCACAGTATTGCTACTCCGCAAATAACTTGCCATATTATGTTGTATCCCTTATCCGTCATTGATTTATTGTCTAATACGATTGCATAGAAAATTTGATATACAATAACAATAATATATAACACCCATAAAAGGATTTTTGCATTCCTTTCTTCTTCTTTATATGATAGAAAACTTTCTTTCACTTCAACACCCCTTCAAAATAATATCTCGAAGAATACCATTTATTATAATAAATGATTTTCATAGACAAACAAAGATAAATCGAAAATTTGAGGAAAATCATCCCAATGATGCAATATCTTCATGCTATATGCAAGCATAAAAAACATAAAAAATAATACGTATATTATGGGAGGTGTTTTTTATGGACGGCAAAAAAAATAAAAAGATAGAACAACTCCAATCTTTCACACGTGAAAATGAAGGAAAGGAGATGACAACAAATACAGGTGTTAAAATTTCAAATGATGAAAACTCTTTAACGGCCAGTGATCGTGGCCCTACCCTTCTAGAAGATTTCCTTATGCGAGAAAAACTTTCTCATTTTGACCGTGAACGAATTCCAGAACGAGTCGTTCACGCACGAGGATACGGAGCACATGGCATTTTTGAGTTATATGAATCTTTAGAAGAACTAACAATGGCCCACTTTCTACAAGACCCTTCAAAAAAAACACCGCTTTTCATTCGTTTCTCTGAAGTAGCTGGATCAAAAGGAGCAAATGAAACGAATCGAGATGTAAGGGGATTCGCCGTTAAATTTTATACAGAAGAAGGAAATTTTGATTTAGTAGGAAACAATATTCCCATTTTCTTTATTCAAGATGGCATTAAATTCCCCGATCTTATTCACGCCCTTAAACCAGAGCCGCATAATGAGATTCCACAGGGCCAAACAGCACATGATACTTTTTGGGACTTCATCGCCAATAATCAAGAATCCGCTGCAATGATGATGTGGATTATGTCCGATCGTACAATTCCAAGAAGCTTTCGAATGATGCAAGGATTTGGCGTTCATACATTTCGTTTAGTTAATAAAAATGGAAAGTCACGATTCGTGAAATTCCACTGGAAGCCAAAACTCGGCGTTCATTCGTTAATTTGGGATGAAGCACAAAAACTAGGCGGTGCTGATCCCGATTATCATCGCCGTGATTTGTGGGAAAATATTAATGCTGGAAACTATCCTGAGTACGAACTTGGCATTCAAATTTTAGAAGAAGAGGACGAATTTAAATATGACTTCGATATATTAGATGCAACGAAAATTTGGCCTGAAGAAGATTTCCCCGTTAAAATCATCGGGAAAATGACTTTAAATCGCAATGTAGATAATGTATTCGCTGAAACTGAACAAGTAGCACTACACCCTGGAAGTATCGTCCGTGGTATTGACTTTACCAATGATCCTCTCTTACAAGGTAGACTCTTTTCTTATACAGACACACAATTAGCGCGCGTTGGTACAAATTATCAAGAATTACCGATTAACCGTCCCGTATGCCCATTTCATAACAACCAAAGAGATGGTGCGTCTAAATATATAATCGACAAAGGAAAAGTTGCCTATCATAATAATTCCTTAGCAAATAATTCTCCTTATACTGTTCCTGGAACAAAGGGGGGATTCGTTACATATCCTTCTACTGTATCTGGGCATAAAACAAGGGAAACTGCCGCTAGCTTCAAAGACCATTTCTCTCAAGCTCGTTTATTTTGGAATAGTATGAGTCACGTCGAAAAAATCCATGTTATGCAGGCTTTCTCTTTTGAATTAGGCAAAGTCAAAAGTAAATCTGTCCGCCAACAAGTCGTCGATATGATTGGATATATTAGTACTGAATTGGCTACTTTAGTTGCAGAAGCTCTCGGAGCAAAAGTCCCAAATGTGCAAGAATCCAGCGTTACAAAATCATCTCCAGCACTCAGTATGGCAAATACAACCTTTAGTCCTAATACATTACGAGTAGGTGTCGTTGTCGCAAATGGATATGATGGGCAAAGCGCGCAATATATAATAAATCAGTTCAAACAAGTAGGTCTTCAGCCAGTGATTGTTTCCGAGCGATTAGGCATAGTGCAAGGAACGCAAAATGGACAGTGGGAAGTAAATGATACGTTCTTAACAGGCTCTCCACTCCTTTATGATGGATTACTTCTTATCGGCGGAAAGATGGATGATCATTTTCTTAACAAAGCAAGTTCATTTGTCGTAGAATCATATAATCACTTTAAGCCGATTGGCTCCTTCCAAAACGGCTCTTCTATTATTCAATCTTTAAATATTGAAGGAAAGCCTGGTGTTTTAATAGAACAAGACCCTACGCGACTAGCAAATGAATTTATTAAAGCGATGACAAAACAACGCTTTTGGGATAGAGCGTATGAATAGAATAGGGGGAAGTTATGTTTGTTACTGTCGAAAAAGATGTGCATATTTTTGTGCAAGACGTTAACCCAGGTCCTGGTAGTAAGACCGTTTTCTTCGTCCACGGTTGGCCTTTAAATCACCAAATGTACCAATATCAACTTAATGTTTTACCAGAGCACGGCTTTCGCTGTATCGCCATGGATATACGAGGGAATGGGCAATCTGATAAACCATGGACTGGTTACACCTATGATCGATTAGCCGACGATATCGCAATTGTTCTAGAAGCACTCCAAGTAGAGAACGCGGCGTTAGTTGGTTTCTCAGTTGGTGGTGCTCTTTCTATTCGTTATATGTCTCGCTATAACGGTCGCCGTATTTCTAAGCTCGTATTAATTGATGCTGTCTCCCCCTCTTTCGTAAAAAATCAAGCGTCTCCTTACGGTGTACCGAAAGAACAAGCAGATGCTCTCATTAATCAAATGTATGCTAATTTACCAAAATTTTTAAATGATGTATCTTTATCTTTTTTCAATAGAAATTTAGGAGCTGCAACCCTCGAATGGTTTTCTTATCTCGGTATGCAGTCCGCTTCTTATGCCCTTATCAAAATTTTACAAGCAGCTGCAAATGAAGATGTAACGAAAGATTTAAATAAAATTAACGTCCCAACAAAAATATTCCACGGCATTCACGACCAACTAATTCCTTACAAAAGTGCTGAGCTTACGCAACAACGAATTAAAAATTCTCAGTTACATGCTCTTACCAACAGTGGTCATGGGGCACCAATCGATCAAGCCGATGAATTAAATAAAGAACTTATAAAATTTTTAAATGCATAACAACTGAAATATACGAATGAAAGTCAATATGATCGAAGTTTTTATAAAACATAAGATTCACATATTTCTCACAAATACACAAATAAAACGATTACATTTTCATATATACTAAATGTACAGGTAATACTCCCTAAACCCAGCTTGTCTGGTTACCCCGTTAAATACTATGAAAAAAGAACTTGTATCATTATACAAGTTCTTTTTGTTTCTTTTATTTAAAGAGTATATCTTTGCTATATTGATTTCCAACGAGTAGATCATATTGGAGCATTTGATATTGTTCTAACATTTCTTTCTGTTTCTTCGTTAAATCTTTTATTACTTCTCCATTTTTATCAACTTTTAATTCATCTCTACGCACTGGTATCTCTTTATAAAGTTCCGCTAAAAATTGATAAAATGAGGATTTATTTAATCCCGCATAATCAAAAATAAGATTAGAAAAATAAATTGGACTTACTAAACCTAAATTATCATTTGGCATATCAAAGTTTGCATACATTAATAGCGGCGTTTGCGCCATCGCTAAACGTTCACTTGGTGTTTTCTCATTCGTTATATACCCATTCTCTTTATAAAAAGATTTATTTGTTCCTAATGATGGAAGATGATCACCAAAGAATACTAATAATGTAGGTCTATCTAAATTATCTAGTTGCTCTATTAAATATTGAAGAGCCTCATCTGAACGTCTTAATCCTTCTGTATACGTCTCTAATTCTCCCTTTGATTCTTCATTTTCTAGCCCGCTAATTTCTATTAGGTTTTCACCAAATCGGCCTTCTGTAAATGGAAAATGATTTTGCATCGTAACCGCATGAATAAATGTAGGCTGTTTTTGTTTCTCTAACTCAGCAATTATCTCTTTACTCATTGCTAAATCACTAATATAATCTCCATCGATATCTACATTTTTCATCGTATCATCTGCATTAAACTTATCAAATCCTAACACTCTGTATACGTCATCGCGTTTGAAAAATGAGCGACCAAATGAATGAATTGCACTTGTGTAATAGCCTTCTTTTTTCAACGCCGTAGGAATTGATGGAATTTCTTTCTTATTTATAACGACCTGCTGATATGGTATAGAACCTGGCTTTAACAAACTCATTGAATAACTCGTTAACGCCTCAAATTCGACGTTCGCCGTATTCCCTCCAAATGTAGGAGAAATAGTTTGTCCACCAGGAAAATTTTCTATATAATGATGCAAATTTGGTACAGGATCTTCACTAAAAGAAAGATTTGTTACTTTCGTCGGATCCCAAAATGATTCACTCATTACAAAAATAATATTCGGTTTCTCTTTTTTCTTTTGATTCCCTATATTTCCACTATATTGTTTGTTTATATCGTTTGCTATTTGAAGCATATTTTCTTTAGAATAATTTTTTGGTTTTTCCATAACTGTTGTATCTAAATTGCTAATAAATCCTAGCACAAAACCATTTGAAGCATAGTTCTCATTTTGATTCCACAAAACAAAATCTACACCTGATTTTTGAAATACTTTATTCATAAATGTATTCGTAAAATTACCGTACGCATATAGAACAAGAATAGATCCTATTACTAATAAAGCTCTTATTCCTAGATGAATCTTTACATTTTGAATATACTTTCTCATATATATCCCTGCTACAATACAAACTACAATACTTGCAATAATGGCAAAAATATAACTCCAACTAAAATAGTCCATCACCATTGGTATAACAGATTGCATATGCGTAATTTGTGTAAAATCAGAAGGATATAACGGATCTCCTCTAAAAATAAGCTTCAAATAATTCACAATACCTAAAATGACTAACGTGCAGCTCGTTAAAATCATACTTAGAAAAACCTTGCCTATTAAATTATAAACAAGAATATATATTGCATAAATTACTACAAAACTTAATATAAACTGCATGTTATAAAAGTAAATCCAATTCATTGTCTCTATGAAACTCATATTAACTTGCATGACAATATAAAATAACGCTACTGTATGAGCGAGTAAAAATAATATAAAATGCACTCGCAAGGATGCCTTACATATAGACATCTCCTTTTTATTGAAATGCGTAATATAAAATGTTATGCCCCATATGAAAATCATCATAACACTTAAAACTAGTTTTTGATTTAAATGATCTTTCATCATGTCTAAATTAAAAACCTTTAAAATCATAAACAGCATAGTTGTTACTAATAAAGTCACCATACTACTTATAATGCTAGAAATTAATATACTTCTTTTCGGAAGATGAAAAAGTGTAAAACCATACTTCAATTCATTCCCTCTTTTCTATGTACTAATTTCACCCCGCATCGTACAAACTATTTCTATTAAAATAACATATATCCTATATTTCGTCTGCAAACTTGCTTCTACTATAAATATATTTCCTTAATACTTCCTTAATCAATAGCTAAATTGTGGCATACAAATTACTCATTCTTGAAAAACTTAATTTCGATATTCTACTTTATGATATAATAACTATGTTTTGGAAATCCTTAATACTATTAAAGATTTCACATGAAAATACGAAAGAATTAATAAAAAAAGGAGTTGCTCATTTTTGCTTACTAAGTTTAAAAGTTTGCCTAAAGCGGTATATGCAATTTTGGCGCTTTCTTTCCTGTTGCACGTTTTTTGTTTAGTAAAACAGCCAGGATTAGATGGGGAGTTAGTCAAAGTAACATATGGTGCAAATGATGCCTTTAACTATTCGTTAACAGCTGAACAACTATTAAAACATGGTGTATTTGGTTATGTGTATTTAGAGCCTAGTGAAGTTCCAGGGAAAAATGCATATATCACACCAGGTCAGCCATTACTATTAGCTGGCGCTATGATTATTTCTGATATTACATCAATTCCCTACTATTACGTAGCAACTGTTATTAACATGATCATGAATCTTTGTACAGTGCTATTAGTATTCTTAATAGGAAAAGAATTGTTCGAAAAAAACATTTATGGAATTGTTGCTAGTATTTTATATGCTATTTATCCAAGTAACTATACATACTTCCGTACATTGCTAACAGAAGTTCCATCCATATTCTTATTGGCGTTATGTGTATATGTATTTGTTCTCGCATGGAAATACAATAAAGTGAAATTCCATATATGGTTTGGAATTGTCGTTTCAATTTTACTTATGTTCCGTCCAAATCCGGCTCCAATGATGCTCATTCCTGTTCTTGTTGTGTTATTTACATATGGATTTAAAGACTCCATTCGAATCGGATTGTTATGGTTTATCGGACCGTTCTTAATTATTGGCGCATGGGTTGTTCGTAACTATTTAGCGCTCAACCAATTTATTTTATTCTCAACCCAAGGTGCAGATCCACTGATTGCTGGTGCAGATCCATTTAATAAAATTGGCTATGAAAATATAGTAAATGAAATGCGAGCTAAAGGCTTAGATGACAAAGGTGCATACGCAAAAGAATTAATTAAGAATGGATTTAAGACGGACTTCACTTATTGGTTCTCTTGGTTCACTGTCGGTAAGACAATTGAGTTATTCAAAACAGCTCCTGCTGTAGACCAATACCGTATCCATAACTTTATGCAACTATGTCATAGAGTGTTTATCATCGGTACATTCTTGAGCAGCTTCTGCTTCATGCTAAATTCATTTAAACATAAACGCGTTATGATGCTAGTAGCAAGTTCTATTATTTACATTATCTTCTCAAACTTATTCTTAGCAATTAACCGTTATGGATTTTTCATTAATCCTCTTATGTGCTTAATTCTTGCATACGGATTAATTCACATTGTGCAGAAGCTTCCATTCTTCCGCACTAACCAAGCATAATAAGAAAGAGGTCGTCCACAGATGGACGACCTCTTTCTTATTACCCAACACTTTGCACACGGCCAATTTGTCCATTCTGTAATCGAACTTTAATCCCGTATGTATGTGTTTCTGTATTTGTCAAAATATCTTTCACAACACCACTCACTGTTTTACTATAATCATTATCTAATTGGATAACTACATGTGAACCAACTGAAATTTGTGATCGTGTCGGTTTCCCGCCTGTTGTTTGTTTTGTGTTTTCTTGTTTTTGTACAGACTGCTGTTGTTGAGCCTTCTGTTGTTCTTGTTTGCGTTGTTCTTCCTGTTTACGTTTTTCTTCCTCTGCTCTTTGCTGCTCTTCTTGTTTACGTTTTTCTTCCTCCGCTCTTTGCTGCTCTTCTTGCTTACGTTTTTCTTCCTCTGCCGATTTTTTATCTTCTTCTATTTTCTGCTCATCTGTTGTTACTTTTACTTTTTCTTCCTCGCCTTTACAAGCACTTAAAGCAATTACACATAAGCCCATAAGTACAGAAAATAACACTTTCTTTAACATGAAAAATCCTCCTATATACATTACAAATTAATAACTTTCATAGCATAACAAAAGTATATATATTCTTTTGTCAAAATTTGTCGCATATATTCATTTTATTATATTACAATACAAACTATCCTTAGAAATCATTTTCACATGTGCTGTTTTACTTATAGATGTGAGTTTTTTACAAATATCGCCATAATGAAAAGAACCTGCCACAAGACAGGTTCTTTTCATCATTTATGATAAAGTGAAACTTTAATTAGCCCTCACCAATCGGGCTTTTACGGGCAGCCCGCCCGTTAATGCGGGATAAAAGAGAAATTGATTAGCATGTGTATTATATAAAAGGAAACAGCCATATTTTCCATACTATACATACGAGTACTATAACTACAAAATCAAAAAAATCTAATCTCGGACCTTTTTCCATATTCATATGTAACCACATATGAAACCATTTTATTTTTGTATATTTATGGATGTTTTTCTTTGCAAATCGATAAATAAGCATTTGCATGATAAAAAAACCGGCCACAAAAATAAATAATAAGATGAGAAATCCAATCACAAAATTCCTCCTATTTTTGTAGCGTTTTTTCTACTATCCGATTTTCCAAAACCCACTCTTCAAACTGGGCACTTCCAAATTCCCAACTAAGATCGCGAGCATGTACAGAAAAAACGTAATGACCAGCATAGTCGTCCATAAACCTACCTAACTCTACATCGTCTTTCTGAATACCGTATACTCCAAAATTAAAATACACATCCCATACATCTTCATTCTTCCTCTTATAAGCGATCGATTCCATATCACATTCTGCTCCAAAATAATCAAGATGTAAATGTACGCTATCATCATATTCGTACTTCATTTTATCACCCCTTATATTTGTACTTCTTTATCACCCAAAAAATTCCTGCTATCTATACTCACATATGGGCACTTACCTACATATCATGCTTGTAGAGTGACTTCTAGGAGGTGTTATATAGTGAAAAAATTAATCGCTGTTTTTTGCATCATGTTACTAGCTGTTTTCACTTTTGCAGCTTGTAGTAGTAAAAAAGAAGGTACGAAAGAACAAACTCAAAACATTCGCGTCGGCGAAGTTACCCATTCTCTCTTCTATGCCCCGTTATATGTTGGGATTGAGAAAGGATTTTTTAAAGATGAAGGATTAAACATTGACCTTCAAACAACAGCTGGTGGAGATAAAACGATGACGGCTCTTTTATCTGGCGGAATTGATATTGCTCTCGTCGGTTCTGAAACGTCTATTTACGTTCATCAACAAGGAGCGAAAGACCCTGTCATTAACTTCGCGCAGCTTACACAAACAGATGGGACATTTTTAGTTTCACGAAAAAAACTAGACTCTTTTAATTGGAATGACGTAAAAGGTGTTACGTTTTTAGGACAGCGTAAAGGCGGCATGCCACAAATGGTGGGGGAATATGTTTTAAAGAAAAATGGCATTGATCCTCATAAAGATACAAACTTAATTCAAAATATCGAGTTTGCTAATATTGCAAATGCCTTTGCATCTGGTACAGGAGAGTTTGTTCAACTCTTTGAACCGACTGCAAGTATATTGGAGAAAGAAGGTAAAGGTTATATCGTCGCTTCATTCGGAAATGAATCTGGTACCGTTCCCTATACAACCTTCATGGCAAAAGAAAGTTTCTTAAAGAAAGATAAAGTTGCTGCTGAAAAATTCACACGTGCGCTCTATAAAGCACAACAATGGGTTGATACACATAGTCCAGAAGAGATTGCTGATGCCGTTTCCCCGCTATTTAAAGACACTTCAAAAGACATTACGGTAAAAGTAATTGAGCGGTATAAAAAGCAACATTCTTATGCAACAAATCCACTATTAGATGCGGAAGAATGGAAGCAGCTCCAAACTATTATGAAAGACGCTGGTGAATTACAAAAAGAAGTCCCACATGAAGCGCTCGTCAATACAAAAATTGCCGAAAGCGTTATTAAGAAATAGAGGCGAAGTGTATGAGTTTTTTACAAATACGTAACGTTTCTCACTGCTTTTTTGCAAAAGAGAATGCCAAACTTATTCTCGAAGATATGAGTTTACAAGTGGAAGAAGGCGAATTTATTTCTATACTCGGTCCAAGTGGTTGCGGCAAAACAACGCTCCTCTCAATCATCGCTGGACTACTTGATCCAATTGAAGGTATCGTCTTTTTAGATGGTGAACCGATTACAACGAAAACTTCATCTATGGGATATATGTTGCAGCAAGATTACTTGTTCCCATGGAAAACAATTGAAGAAAATATTATGCTTGGACTTCACACTCGAAAAATTTACAATGAACAGACGAAAGAACACACTTTACAACTTTTAAAACAAGTCGGTCTACATGATGTAGAAGAGCAATACCCTCGCGAACTGTCCGGTGGTATGCGTCAACGTGCCGCTCTCGTTCGAACGTTAGCGACCGATCCGAAAATTTTATTGTTAGATGAACCATTCTCGGCGCTCGATTATCAAACGAAGTTGAAACTAGAAGATCTCGTCTTCACATTATTACGTAACTATAAAAAAACATCACTACTTGTAACACACGATATTGAAGAAGCCATTGCGATGAGTGATCGTATTTATTTACTACAAGCAAACCCTGGAAAAATTGCAAAAACATTTGTCGTCCCAGAAAGCATCCGTTCCTTATCACCGTTAGAATCACGCCACCACCATGACTTCCCAAACATCTTCCAAGATATATGGAAGGAGCTGGAGCGCCTTGGATAATATAAAACAACTACATGAACAGTTTCGGAAAAAGGAACGCAGGCGCGCATGGTTAGCACGCTCACTACAGCTTTTACTACTCATTCTTTTCTTTGCACTATGGGAAATAGCTAGCAAAAAAGAGTGGATTGATCCTTTACTCTTTAGCTCCCCTTCAAGCATTTGGGATCTCTTCCTTAGTAAATGGATTGACGGTTCGCTTTGGGTCCACATATGGACGACATTACTTGAAACGGGAGTAGGCTTCATTCTTGGAACAGTGCTCGGCGCTATTATCGCTACTTTTCTTTGGTGGATGCCACTTCTCGCCCGCGTACTCGATCCCTATCTCGTCGTCCTAAACGCTATGCCAAAAGTGGCACTTGGACCTATTATCATTGTAATCTTCGGCCCAAATATTTCTTCGTCGATTGCAATGGGAGTAATCATTTCCATCATCATTACCATTCTCGTTATTTACAGTGCGTTTCAAGAAGTCGATTCTAACTATATAAAAGTAATGGACACATTTGGCGCAAATAAATGGCAATGTTATAAGCAAGTCGTTCTCCCTGCATCCTTTCCAGCAATTATTTCAACGTTAAAAGTAAACGTTGGTTTATCGTGGGTCGGTGTTATTTTCGGAGAACTTCTCGTTTCCAAACAAGGACTTGGCTACTTAATTAGCTACGGATTCCAAGTCTTTAACTTCACACTCGTCTTACTTAGCGTACTACTCACATGTGTTCTTGCAACTCTTATGTATGTATTTGTCGAGGCATTTGAAAAAATTCTAATTGGAAAAAGAAAAAGAAGCTGACTCAAAACAGTACGCTATAGTCAGCTTCTTTCTTTTACCTTTTATCACACATTTTCGTTTCATTTGTAATGTTTCCATCCGCAACCGTAACTGTATGGAAACAGTCTTTCACACGTACTGTAACGACATTATCTTTTCGATCTATCACATGATAATCATTAAACTTTTCATTCAAAGCACTACGAATTTGCTCCCCTTCAAAAATCGGAAAACCGTGAGACATTACCCAAATGAGACCAGCAACAGCAAGAATCGTTTTCATACGTTTCATTACCTCCTCGAGAGTAAACTTATAGTCCCTACAACACGCGCATTATAATTGTGTCTAAATTGTGACATTTTTATACTAATTCTCTTTTGTGCCTCCAGTTCCTTCTTCTTTTTAATAAAAATACAGAATTTTCAATTTTATCAACATGAGAAAAAACGCAAAGAATTAAAAATTCTTCACGCTTTTCTTTAACGAAACTATATCGAAAGCATAACTCACATTAGTCTCCACTTTGTTGTTCTATCGTTTTCGAAACATCATATAATCCCGACAGCACTTCCGCTCTCATTTTTACAAGCTCAGGAAACTGATAGAAGAAAGCAATTTTCTTATATTTTAACTCTGTACCTTCTTTCACCTTTTTTGAATCTTGTAAAATGAACGCTGTAAATGTATCTGCGATATCTTCCGCTACATTTGTTGTTCCATATTCAGATACAAACTCATCCTGCTTTTCCTTGAAAAACTGCATTTGAACTTCTTCGCTTTCTTCCACTTTCTTTTCTGTCCATTCCTGCTCAATTTGTTTCCAGAAAGCGTTATGGAATTGATTAATATACGACTTCTCCTTCGCACATCCCTCTTGTAGGAAAAGATTTTTACATGTATTCCGGTACGATGAAATATCCTTATCTTCTTCAAAAGCCTTTAAATATTTTTCATCTATCGGTATTTGTTTATGCCCCAGCGTCAACACGTGAGCTGTCTCATGAATTAATGTTTTCATCACTTCATCGATATTTACTGCAGAATCAAGTGTATCTAAGCTAAGAACCCATTCTTTCGGATATTCCATACTCGGCATAACATGAGCCACAATTCCATCATAACCATCTGTTATCATATCGAACTCTTTTATATCCTCACGATATTTCGCTGGAATAAGGGTGCTGTACATTTCCCATAACGATTCATGGTATCCTCTATCTTGACGCTGTTGTAGTACCTCTTCTTTCGCTTCTGTATCTTCAGCGAAAACTTTATTTAATCGTTTCCGATCTAGCTTCTCGAAATATGGATCTACAATTTCCTCACCATCAATATAATAAGAAGCTAAAAAGAAATAATTTTCATCATCTTCTTTTTTCTGCTCCGCTTCTTTCATATTTTTACTCACATGTTCCTCTATATCATAATCTCCCGGTGCTTCAAGTTCTGAAAGTCCATCTATATTTTTATATACCTTTTGTAATGTTTTATCTCCTATTCGCGTGCATTCTTCTTCTGTTTTACAAATTTCTTTTTCTTTCACACTCTTCAAAGAACTACCGCATCCTGCTATTAAACCAATTGCGACAATAAACCCTACTAACTTGCCATACAGTTTCTTCATACAATCCCCCATTATTCCATTCTACAAAATATCATAATCATTTTTTAACGAATATGCGATAATTAATTATAAAAACTGTAAGGAGGTTTCCCATGATTCGTGCAATCTTATTTGACTTAGATGGAACACTATTAGATCGCCACCAATCTTTAGAACGATTTATTCATAATCAGTATAATCGCTTCGCTTCTCATTTTATAAAAGTAGAAAAATCCGAGTATTGTTCTCGATTTCTTGAACTCGATAATAATGGCTATACGTGGAAGGATAAAGTATATGCTACTCTCCTTTCCGAATACAACATTACTACTTTAACGCAAGAGCAACTGCTGCACGACTACATGACAAACTTCCAACATCATTGTATTCCTTTCAAAAACACGCATGAACTACTTCAACAGTTAAAACAGCGGAACATTAAAATTGGTATTATTACAAACGGTTTTACTGAATTTCAGATGAGCAATCTTCGAGCACTACATATACATACGTATACAAACACCATTCTCGTTTCAGAAGCTGAAGGAATTAAAAAACCACATCCTGAAATTTTCGAACGAGCTTTGCAAAAACTAGACGTTAAGGCCACAGAATGTCTTTACGTTGGAGATCATCCAGAAAACGATGTGCTTGGTTCTGAACGAGTAGGGATTCTTGGTGTGTGGAAGAGAGATTCATTTTGGGGTGAATTTGAGCATTCGCATGTGGTAGATGATTTGTTGGAGGTGCTTTCGTTTTTAGAGGTAGAGACAAAAACAAGACAATAGTAAAAGGAGGCTTCGTTTCCCGAACGCCTCCTCTTCCTTTATGATTCATATACTGTAAACTGCGGTTTACTCGGATGATCCTTAACTAGCGCATCATCTGGAAACTTTGAAACTTTTTGATATAAGGCAATGTCACCGATACAACTCGCTGTTAGTAAAATACCTAAAAATGAGAGTGGCTCCAGATTCATAACTAATCCCAATACAATTGGCAAAATTCCAGTCGGTAAAAACGGTAACATTAACACTTTCTTCATTTGCTTTACTGTAATTTCTTTTTTAGAATGAGCGTATGCTACACCTATTTTCCAATTGACGCCCCATGTTAGTTCACTCCACGGAACACCTCCGATATAACGAAATCCAATTAAATGTATGGTCTCATGAATACAAATGAGAACAATCATTCCAATAATCAAAAGAAACGTAACGGGCAATGTAAATTCAACTTGAACCCCGCCTGAAAGAAATATATGCAAATAACCAATTCCAAACGCCAAAGCAAATATTATAAGAAATGCATAGATATTTAATTTAATCATCGAAACAGTAACAGTCGTTTCTTTTCTATTATCCATCTTCCCCCTCCTAAAATGTAAATATATCTTTACGAAATTGTATAATATACCCAAAAAAATATAAAGATATATTTACATTTATTCTTACACACAAAAAAAGAAACCGGCTACTTTACTTCGTAAAACAGCCGATTTCTTCTATATGTTTCATCGTACGCGCTAATACGTCATCGCGCATTATAAAGCTAAATTTTCTATTCGTTTTAATGTTGTCAGGAATGTCTTTTAATAAAACAGACCCTTTCGTTTCTTCGTAATGCGTATGTTCTTCTACCGCACTAATTGTTGCAAAATAAATGTTTTTAATGATTATTTTGTCTTTTCCAGATACTTTGTATTGTCCTAAGTAAGTTAAATCAGAAACTATGCCGCCGGTTTCTTCATGAACCTCTCGAACTGCCGCTTCTTCCGGTGTTTCCCCTAGTTCTACTTTACCACCTGGAAATTCAAGACCGCGACGTAAATGATGCGTTAATAACCATTGATCCCCGTACCGGCATACAACCCAAACATGCTTTGGCTCAGGAGAAAATGGATAACGTTCAAACGATAATTGTACAGTGTTGTGGTAATAATCTTTAAATTTGTACATGCCATTACTCCCCTATTGATGGTTACAAGTTTTTCCTACCACAAATTGTAGCATATTCTCGCTTTTCTGCATAATATTATCCAATTACAATCCATTGATTATTCCCATTTGCGCGACTAATTCTTTCGTCTCATGATTTCCTAAATCGTAAATCATTTTATATGCTTTTTGTAGTTGTTCATCATATCGGTCATTATTTGAATCGTGATGATACTCAACAAATGGAACGTGGGAGCGTACAAATGACCCTAAATCTTCTACATATGCTTGATCAAAGTGCTCTCTTAATTCCGTAATTTCCTCATCATTTGCGGAAATCTCAAAATTATACGTATCCGCCGTCTTCACTTGTGAAATTTGACCATTTCCTATTGATATATAATATGTTTTTTTCGTCTCCATGTAACACCCTTCTTTCATCCTTTTATTTTCTATTGTTTTCATCAATTACAAAATTATGTAAAATAAAGAAAAGGAGGGATTTTATGTTCAAAATATTAATTATCGGTATTATCATCGTCCTAATCATCCTCGTACTCTCCATCATGACAATTAATAAAGGCTATGCTTATAAACATTCCGTCGATAAACTAGAAGACAATCCTTATACAAAAAAGAATAAGGATAATTCCTAATATGCTTCGCATCATAGTAGCACTCACTGTGATCGTTATGTCGGCAATTGGATTATATACAGGTCAAAATAATTTTTTACCTCTTTCACAATTTCTATTAGGGGCTTTAATGTTTCTCATCGCATTTGAACAAATAAAGAAAAAGGAGGCAGCAACTGGATTTATTTGTATTATTGCCGGTGCTTTCATTTGGATTGTTCTCATCATTAGCTATATCAAATAAAAGGAGGTACATGCATGCTAAAAGGAGTACGGATTACTTTATCACTTATTGCTTTATGTATAGCAATCTATGGATTTTTTACTAGTAATAGAGAAATAATGCCGTATATGTTTATCTCTTTAGGAGTTATGGCCCTCACCATAAGTTTAGAGGAAGTATTAAAACAGCAAACAGGAGGTAGTGTGCTCGCTCTACTAGCAGGAGCCGCTGCTTTATTTATTGGTTTCACAGAAATATTCCGATAAATGGTCTAAAGGAGGCTATACAATGCTAACTCTAACTATATTACGGAGTTTTTTAGCATTTCTCATGCTTCTCTTACTCATTCTAAGTACTTATATCCATGTTACCGATAATTTTTCACTTCTCCCATACGTACAATTTATTCTCAGTTGTTTCTTTATTCTTCTAGGAATTAATGAATTGAAATCCGGACGAAAATCAATGAGTATCCCGTATTTTTTCGTTTCCAGTCTCATATTCTTCTTTTTAATATCAAACTACTTTCGCTATATGTAGAATGAAATTTTGACCAATTTAGCATTTATAATTATTTTCTCTCAGTAACTATTTCTTTCTACTTAAGGGGGATTCCATGTTAAAAAACATTCAAATTATAATCGCCACTATCGCTCTTTCTCTCGCCCTATTTAGCTTCTTTGCAAACTTCACTATTCTTTTACCTTACGTGTTTATCCTTTTAAGTATTATGTGTATCCTTTTTGGAATCGATGAAATAAAGAAGCAGCAAAAAACGAAAGCATTTGTTTATTTTCTCTGTTCTGCCTTTGTTTTATATGTTGGAGTGTCTAGTATACTTTCATAAAAAAAGAACATGTTCGCTCTTAATAAAATAAAAAACTGCCCTTTCACAGGCAGTTTTTTATTTTATCCAAACACTTTCTCAAGTTCATCTTTATCTTGGCTTAACCAGAAGTTCATTAAGCGTTGTGCTCCTTCTAAGTCATGAAGCTTCGCTTGGCCACATTGTGTTTCATTTGCAGCTGGAATTTCTGTAATTTGAACCGCATCTTTTAATGTTAGTTCTAATAAATCAATGATTTCTCGAACTGTCGGTGTTCCGCTTACTACAAGATAATATCCTGTTTGGCAGCCCATCGGTGAAATATCGATAATATCAAAGTGCGGATAACGATCAATATATTTACGTAAATTAAATGCTAATAAATGTTCTAACGTATGAATAACATCTGGTTTCATTGCTTGTTTATTCGGTTGGCAAAAACGAATATCGAATTTATTTACAATACCGTCACTACCTACATTGTGAACTCCGCAATGTCTTACATAAGGTGCCTTTACAATCGTATGATCTAATTCAAAGCTTTCTACTGATGGCATACAACATCTCTCCCGCTTTTAATTTAATTCCGTTATATCCAATATGATATAACGGAAATGCACATTAGTAAAGTATTATGTACAGTCGTGCTATAATACTTTAAGACTATGCTGAAAAGGAGACCATTATGAAACAGATTTTCATTGGAATTATACGCTTTTATCAAAAGTTCATTTCTCCGGTGACACCACCAACATGCCGCTTTTATCCGACTTGTTCTCATTACGGATTAGAGGCATTTCAAAAACATGGTGCCCTTAAAGGATTTTGGCTTACTTGTAAGCGTATATTAAAATGTCACCCTTTCCACCCGGGAGGATTTGATCCTGTCCCAGATAAAAAGGATGACAAAGTAAATTCTTAATTGTCGTAACCATTCACAACTAAATCTAATTTGCCTGTGTCAGGATCTATAACAAGACCGTGAACAGGTACTTCTCCTGGAAGTAACGGATGGTTGCGAAGTATTGATACGCTATGTTCTACACTTTCTTCTACACTAGAGAACCCTTGCAAGAATCTTTCTAAATCGATTCCAGAATAACGAAGTGTATCTAGCTTCTCTTCTGTTACACCGCGCTCTTTCATCTTCTCAATTGTACTGCTCGCTTGAATTTTTGCCATACCACAATCATGGTGACCAACTACACAAACTTCATCAGCACCAAGTTCGTATACAGCAACTAAAATACTACGCATAATACTTCCGAAAGGATGTGAAATAACAGCTCCTGCTACTTTAATAATTTTCACATCACCGTTACGCATATTCATTGCTTTTGGTAATAATTCAACAAGACGAGTATCCATACAAGAGATAATTACCATTTTTTTATTCGGGAATTTTCCTGTTTCATACTCTTCGTATTTTTTCTCTTCAACGAATTTTTCATTGTATTGTAAAATCTCTTCTAATGACTTCATAGTAAAGAACCGATACGATAAACTTAACTAAATCTATATAATTCAATCAAATTTACACAAGTTAGTGCTTCATCGTGTTCTCGCAGCCCCAAAGGGACGAGGGGTA
>NZ_NVAP01000025.1 GCF_002567495.1 Bacillus cereus
AGCAAGAGAAATCCGGAAAATTAACACGTGAACAAGCGCAAGAGGAATTAACAAAGTTAGGCGTGAAAATGCCAGAGAAGGGTAAGCATAAAGACATACTTGCTAACTTAGATGAAGCAACAAAGGAAAAAGTAAAGTCTATTTTTGAACAAGAAAAGTCCGGAAAATTAACACATGAGCAAGCAAAAGAAGAATTAACAAAACTAGGTGTGAAACTTCCAGAGAAAGAGAAACATGAGGACATCTTTGCGGGATTAGATGAGGCAACAAAAACAAAAGCAAAAGCGATTTTAGACAATGAAAAGAAACAATTAGAGGAATTGAATGTGGACCTTCCGCATCATAAGTTTTTTATGAAAAAAGAAGATAAATAATTGATCTATGTATCTTTCGTGGGGCAACCGGAAGGTACATATGTGAGGAGGCTTTCTTTTTGGAAGTCTCCTCTTACTTATTGTCATTTTTTGTTGGTAAATCGATATATTTTGAAAATCGCTCATATAATTTTTTACCGCTACACTGCTCCAAAGGTACGAGGAAATTAGAGAAGTGTTGTATCTTCTGTTATAATATAAGAAGAGGAATATTTCCTATGTTATATAAAAAAATATATTGATTTTTTCTAACAATTCAATATAATGAACAATAACTACAGAATTCGACATCAAGAAGTGATGATGAGGACATGATCAATTTTTTACGATTCTCAGAGAGGGAGGCCTTTGGCTGTGAGCTTCCTAATACGGAAAAATAGATTACCACCTCTGAACTGCAGCAGTGAAAGGATACCTAGTAATTGCTTGCCGGCAAAAACCGTTATCTAGACTTGAGAAATTGGTGAAGTGTGTCACTTTACGAATTGAAACAAGGGTGGAACCACGAATACGACACTCGTCCCTTTTTTAGGGAGGAGTGTTTTTTTATTTCATTTTTGCATCACACTAGGATTGGAAGGAGGATACGCAGCATGCATCATGATGAGAAGAACAAAATTGGTTTAACAGTGGCACTTTCTATCGTAGTAGGAACGATTATCGGGTCTGGTGTATTTATGAAACCAGGAAGCGTATTAGATTACTCAGGGAGTTCTAATATGGCCATTCTTGCTTGGGTAATTGGTGGTCTGTTGACGTTAGCGAGTGGTTTAACAGTAGCTGAAATTGGAGCGCAAATCCCGAAAAATGGTGGGTTGTATACGTATTTAGAGGAGATTTACGGAAGTTTTTGGGGATATTTATCGGGCTGGATGCAAACAATTGTTTATGGACCAGCTATTATCGGAACATTAGGTTTATACTTTAGTTCTTTAATGATTAATTTTTTCTATTTAGATAAAGTGTGGAATTTACCAATCGCAATCGGAACAGTTGTGTTCCTTGGCTTTGTAAATAGTATGGGAACAAAATACGGAGGTATCGTTCAAACGATCACGACAATTGGGAAAATGATTCCGATTGTATTAATTGTCGTGTTAGGTTTTTGGAAAGGAAACAGTGATATTTTTAACGTAGTAGTGCCGATATCAGAAAATCAAAGTATCGGTATGGCAATTTTAGCAACTTTATTTGCGTATGATGGATGGATTCTACTTGCTTCGATTGGCGGAGAAATGAAGAATCCAACAAAGTTATTACCGAAAGCAATGACAGTTGGGATTTTAATTGTAACTGCTGCTTACGTATTAATTAACTTAGCGTTATTAAATGTATTACCAGCAGCGAAAATTGTAGACCTTGGAGAAAATGCAACAGCGACAGCTGCGGGCATGTTACTTGGGGAATACGGCGGAAAAATTATTAGTATAGGTATTATCGTTTCTATTTTCGGTTGTTTAAATGGAAAAATTTTAACGTTCCCACGTATTCCAATGTCGATGGCAGAGCGTGGACAACTTCCATTTTCTAAGTTTATTGCAAAGGAAAGTCCGAGATTTAAAACACCAGCAAATGCGATTACTGTTGAGATCATTTTAGGAATTATTCTAATGATTATTAGTGATCCGAATAAGCTATCTGAGATTTCCGTATTCATTATTTATATTTTCTATGTAATGACGTTTATTGGTGTCTTCATTTTAAGAAAACGTAATAAGAATAAAGAGCGTGCGTATAGTGTACCGTTATTCCCAATTGTACCAATCGTTGCGATTTTAGGTTCGTTCTTTGTAATCGGTAGTGCGATTATTAATGATCCGGTAAGTTGTTTCTTATCAATTGGAATTGTATTTACGGGGCTCCCGGTGTATTGGTATTTAAATAAGAAGAACAAAAATGAAGTGTCATGATTGAAAGGTAGGCGTATAATACGCCTACCTTTTTTACTGTAAAAAAATTGTACTTGCTTCCACTTTCTATTTTGGTTACTNNAGTAACCAAAATAGAAAGTGTGGGGAAAGACTTGAATTTTCGTGTTTATATTTTAGCTATCGCGGCTTTTGTAGTCGGAACGGTTGAGCTAATTATAGGAGGAACGCTCGATCTAGTTGCCAATGATTTAGGTGTATCTATTAGTGCAGCTGGTCAGCTCATAACAATATTTTCAGTAGTATTTGCTTTATCAGGTCCGGTTTTATTAGCGTTAACAGGGAAGATTGAAAGGAAAAAATTGTATGTTGGGGCCTTATCAATTTTCTTAATTGGAAATATTATTTCAGCATTTAGTTTAAATTACGGGATGTTAATGTTCTCAAGGGTTGTTTGTGCAGCGAGTGGTTCGCTTATTATTGCACTGTCAGTAACACTTGCTTCTAGCGTTGTAGAACCGCATTTCCGTGCGCGTGCAATTGGAATTATTTTCATGGGTATTAGTGGATCGCTCGTACTTGGAGTACCACTCGGTCTTGTACTCGGCAATGCATACGGATGGCGTGCACCATTTGTATTAATTTCGGTATTAACAGTTATGGCAATCGCTTGTATTTCATTATTCTTAACGAAAGTACCACCGATATCGGTGGTATCAATAAGAGAACAAATTGCTACGTTAAAAGATAAAAAAATTGTGAGTGCACAGTTAACGTCATTTTTATTTTTAACAGGTCATTTAACACTATATGCATATTTAACGCCTTTCTTAAAAGATGTGATGCATGTTGAAGCGAATTGGATTAGTGTATTTTACTTCATTTTCGGGATCGCAGCAGTAATTGGTGGCGGCTTAGGTGGCTGGCTTGCGGATAAATGGGGATCAAAGAAAAGTATTATCTCAATTATTATCGTATTTGCGTGTGCTATCTTCATATTGCCGATGATGACATTCTCATTCCCACTGTTCATTATTATGATGGTACTTTGGAGTATGCTGAGCTGGGCTATTTCACCAGCGCAACAAAACTATTTAATTGAAATTGCACCAGAATCAGCTGGTATTCAACAAAGTTTAAATAACTCAGCCCTTCATTTAGGAATTGCGCTCGGTTCAACAGTAGGCGGAGTTGTTATTGAAAAATCATCTGTTATATATAACGCTTGGGTAGGCGGTGGCTTTATTATATTAGCACTGCTTTGCGCGATTTTCTCGATTACGAGAGGACGTTCTACTCAGCTTGCAAAAAAAGAATCTATCGTTTGATAGGTTCTTTTTTCATTTGTAAAAAATTGAAGGTATTGGTAGAAAAATGGAGAAGGTGTATGTAGCGAGGTGATGGAAAATGATGTCTAATTACTCGGTATTCGGCATGATAATGGCACTACTGCCGATATTGATAGTTATTTTTATATTAAGATGGATTCGTTTCATCTATCAAAATTCAGAGAAACAAGTGGAGCAAAATGAGAAAATTATTGAGCTTTTGACGGATATAAAGGAACAGAATGAAAAGGAGTCTAGGTGAAAAACTAGACTCCTTTTTATTATTTAATTAGTACCTCAACTTCATCAATAAACTTTTAATTTCCTCATCTTCCATAAAAAGATCATGGTGTTTCTGGGTAATTTTTGCAAGTGCAACGTCGTGATAGAAGAATTCTGTAAAGAACTTTACGAAAGGTTGTGACATTGTTTTCATCGCTTGCCATGACTCTTGTTCTACGCCAGCAAATAAAATTTCACGATCGTCAACGATGAGTAGTAAGTAGCGCTCTAATGCATTAGGCTCTTCAGCTGGGATTAGAAAATGCATGTTTTCTAAGTCTGTTTCTACTTCTCCAACAATAAGAGATTCAATTTGAACACCTTGTTTTGCTTTTTGTTCTAGTAAAGGAAGATATTCTAAAAGAGTATCATTCCAAGCTGAAATACGGATTGATTCTTTTGCACTTTCAACGAGTTCTTTACTTTGAACTCGAATAGAAGATTGCATCTTTAAGCTCCACACACGGTCATCTGTAAATGATTTTTTTGATATGTTTGTTTCCAGTTCTTTAATATTTGATTGGAATTCTGTCGTTAATTTTTCAATTGCTAGCTTTAGTGGTAATGCTGTATACAGTTTTTTCTTTTCTGAAACAGAATCCATTACCATTCCTTTATCGATTAGGCGTGCTAGCACTTCATATATTTTTGCTTTTGGAACACCTGAATGCTTCACAATTGTTGTAGCATCTAATGGTTCATTGCTTGATACGACAACTTCATAAGCTTGGCTTTCATATTGTGAGAAACCGAATTTTTGTAACATAGTTCCCTCCGAACGAATGAGATTATATTTTAAGGATAATGAACTATTTGTTTTTGCACAAGTGGTAGTCCGTTTTCTAATTGTATTAAGGAGAGAATTAATTTCAATTTTTTAATTTTATCTATTATACTTAATATAATGATTAATAAGTTTTTAATTTAATGCGAAGGGATGCTAGGGGGAAGATGTTAAGAAGTTTACGTTTAAAAATTGCGGTAGTGTTTTCAGTTCTTATTTCTATGATGTTCGTAATATTGGGTACAGCTGTGTATCAATTACAGAAAGAAAAGGAAGTGCGTTCCTTAGACGAGTATTCTCAAAATGCGATGGATCTTGTGACAGAGCAACTTACGACATTTGTTCAAAGAACGGATGAAGATATGGGGTATTATGCGAACAGCGAGATGATTCGTAATGTGCTTCAAGATGGGGTTACTCCAGAAGAGGAAGCGTTTTTAACGAAAGAGTTTGCGGAGTATAAAAAGAATCATCCTGGTATTTTAGATTTATATATTGGTACGAAAGATAAAAAAACATTAAGTGCCAATCTTGCTGAAGGTGGACAAGTGCCAGAAGGGTATGACCCAACGACAAGAGCATGGTATAAAGATTCAGAGGCTAATGTAAAAAAGGTTCATTGGGGACAACCTTCTTATGAAATTGCGACAGGCAAGCTAAGTGTAGGGGTTTCTAAAGCAATTACAGCTCAAGATGGATCTGTATTAGGCGTTGTTGCGATGGATGTATCGCTTGGGACGATTCAGAAGTTGCTTCACAATATTCAATACAATAATGACGGAGAAATGTTTATTATAAATGATAAAAATATGGCTCTTGTTTATCCAGAAAAGATAGGGAAAGATGTTTCTAAAGAGCCACTTATGAAGAGCTTAAATAAAGAGGTAACAAAATATGCTGTCACTACATTAAAAGGTGAAGATGTAGTTGTTTATAGTGATTCATTTGATGCGATGAAATGGAAGATAGGAATCTTTTATCCGAAAGAAACAATCGATGGGCTATTAAATAGTACGAGAAATACAGTCATTATGATGGCATGTATTAGTTTATTAGTTGGAATCGTAGCTTCCTACTTGTTCTCAAGAAGATTAGCAAGACCACTGCAATTATTAACGAATCACGTTCAAAAAGTAGCAGAAGGTGATTTAACGCTGCAAATGAAAGTGACAAGTAAAGATGAAGTTGGAGAGTTGACGAAGCACTTTAATGATATGGTTGAACAAATGAATGAAATGGTAAGTAAAATTAAAAATAGCGTATCAACGGTGCAACAATCAACGAATAGTTTACTTTATTTAACGAACGAAACAGTAGCGGCTAGTAGAGAAGTTTCAGGTGCAATGGATGATGTGAGCGGAGGAGCTTCTACACTTGCGAATAGTGTAGATGAAGTTTCAGCTCAGCTCGAGAATATGGCGGAGTCAGTGGAACAAATGAATAGCTCTGTTGATGAAATAAAAGGAGTGGCTGGCAAAGCGGAAGAGGCATCTAAGCAAGGATTAAATACAATGAGGAATTTAGTACGTACGAGGGGACAATCATCGTCGATTGTCGTTCATACAGAAGAAGCATCGGGTAAGTTAGAACAAAGAGTTGGATCGATTCAAAGTGTTGTTGAGCTTATAAAAGGCATTTCGGATCAAACAAATTTACTTGCTTTAAATGCATCGATTGAAGCTGCCCGTGCAGGTGAGCAAGGTAAGGGATTTGCGGTTGTTGCTGAAGAGGTTCGGAAATTAGCGGAACAATCAAAAGAGGCAACCGGAGAAATCACAACGATGATTGGTGATGTACAATTAGAAGTAAAAAGGGTTGTAGAAGTTGTAAGTAAATTGAAAGACATTGCAGATGTGCAAAATAAAGTGACGACAGAGGCGGAAATGGAGTTCCGCACAATTATGTCAGTTGTAAATACGATTAGTACTTCAGTTGAAAAAATTGTAGAAGAGGTACATAACATAGGTTACGAGCAAGGGGAAATTACAGCGGTAATGCATACAATTGCTGGTACGAGTCAAGAAAGTGCAGCTGTTTCTGAAGAGGTACATGCTGCAACGGAATCACAGGTGAATCATTTAGAAAAGGTAGCTCACACGATGGAAAGTTTGACAGAGCATATGAGAGATTTAGAAAGATTAGTCGAGCAGTTTAAAGTGGAAGAGTAACATATTAGTAAAATGATGAGGATTTCGGTAAAATAGACAATGGATATATAAGAAACGATTATAGGAGGAAGACTACTATGGCAATTGTTGACGTGTCGATTATTCCAGTAGGAACAGGTAATCCAAGTGTTAGTGAATATGTAGCAGAAGTACAAAAGGTGCTCGAGAAAAATGCGGATCGCGTGAAGTATCAATTAACACCGATGAATACAGTTATTGAAGGAGATCTTCCTGTTATTCTAGAAGTAATTCAACAAATGCATGAAGTGCCTTATACGAAAGGTGCACAGCGTGTTGCAACAACAATTCGTATTGATGATCGTCGTGATAAAGTAAGCACAATGGAGAAAAAATTAAACTCTGTTCGATCAAAATTATAAGAAAAAGCAGCGATCTTCGCTGCTTTTTTCATATAGGAGGTAAATGAAATGAGTGAAAAGTTTAACGAGCAGTTTGACGGGTTACTAGAGAAATACACTGAGCTGTTACTTGGAGAGAGTAGTGAAGAGCGAAAAGAACAGGTGCAGAAGTGGGCGCTTTATTCTTACATAGCGAAGACGATGCCAGCTTTAGTGAAGCATTGGAATGAGACATATCCAGATGCGAAAGAAGAGATGGTGCAGTTAATTACGGATATTAAAAAGCTGAATGAAGAGAAGCGAAATGAGCAGTGAGAAAATTTGAGGTGAATGTTACCTCAAGTTTTCTTTATTAATATCCTTATATAATTTACATGGAATATAAAGGGTTTTATAGGCATGTCGAATATTTTCGATATGCCTATTTTTGCCCTAGTAAACCCGTTTTTTCTAAATGTCGAAAAATATTTCCTTCATATTTACATGCGAGAATATAGGGTTTTAAATGTTTTTATAGTATTTTGTAAATTATCTAAATAATTATTTGTATCCAATAATTTTAAACAGTGATATAATTTTGAAGAGGGGTAAAAAACAGATAAATCACAGTCATAGGGGTGAATTACATGGAACAATTAATGCGAAATTCGTTTCTTTTCTTATCTAAAAATAAAGCGCTAACAAAACTGGCTAAAAAGTACGGTTTACGCTTTGGTGCAGGTCGCTTCGTCGCAGGGGAGACGATTGAATTAGCGACAGCTGCCATTCAGGCATTAAATAAGCAAGGACTTTGTGTAACAATCGATTATTTAGGTGAATTCGTTGATAATGAAGCGGAAGCAAATGAAATGGCTAACCAATCGATTGAAGCGATCCGTGCAATTGGAAGAGAAGGTCTGGATTCGCAGCTTTCTTTAAAGATGACTTCTATGGGATTAGATATCTCTGATGAAATCGTAATGAACAATATGCGCCGTATTTTAGAAGCTGCAAAAGAAAATGGTGTGTTCGTTACAATTGATATGGAAGACTATACACGCTGCGGGAAAACAATTGATATCTTTAAACAATTAAAATCTGAATACGATAATATTGGTACTGTTATTCAAGCTTACCTATATCGTACAGAAAAAGATATTGAAGACTTAAACGCTTATAATCCTAATTTACGTCTTGTAAAAGGGGCTTATAAAGAACCTGAAGAAGTGGCGTTCCCGGACAAGAAAGATGTAGATGACAATTATAAAAAAATTATTAAAATGCACTTATTAAATGGGAATTATACTGCAATTGCTTCACATGACGAAGCGATTATTGAATATACAAAAAAACTTGCCGAAGAACACAATATTCCAAGGGATCAATTTGAATTCCAAATGTTATATGGTATTCGTAATGAGCGTCAACTTGAGCTAGTCAAAGAAGGCTACAAAATGCGTGTTTACGTACCTTATGGAAATGACTGGTATGGATATTTCATGCGCCGTCTAGCAGAGCGCCCAGCAAACGTTGCGTTCGTATTAAAAGGTATGGTTAAAAAATAACCAAGGAGAAAATACTCCTTGGTTATTTTAATTGCTGAAATGCGTAATGCGCCATTTTTTTCGTATCAGGATATAGTTGCGTGCGAGTAGAAGATAATACGACGTTAATGACGCGTTTACCGTCTTTTTTATCCACTGTTACGACCGTATATTTACCGAGTGCGGATAGACCGCTTTTACTTCCAATCGCATATCGATCGTCATATAGTTCTTCTCGCCCGTAGTTTGCGATCTTTGGAGAGCGCTCTGAAGTATGTAGAGTTGTATGTGTTGTATTCATATATTCTAAAACAACTGGATACTTTAATGCTTCTTTCGTAATAATAGCAATGTCATATGGTGATACTTTATTTCCAAGTGCATCAGCGCCACTTGCATTCTTGAAAGTCGCATGCTTTGTACCGAGTTCCTTCGCTCTAGCATTCATCATTTTCACAAATTCATTTTTTGATCCTGCGATATGTTCTGCAATTGATTCAGCTATTGGGTCTGCACTAATGATAAGCATAAGTTTTAATGCCTCATCACGCTTTAATTTTTCCCCAGCACGAAGTTTAATTTTCTTACTTTGACTTTCTGTTTTAATTGCGTTTTCTGTAATTGTAATTTCTTCATCCTCTTTTACATTCTCTAGTAAAAGAAGGGTTGTCATCATTTTGGCTATACTAGCCGGATAAGAGCGTTCATCTTCGCGTTTTCCATACAAAACTTCACCTGTGTCTGCATCGATTGTAATTCCGTATTGCCCAGTAATATTAGGTTGATCAGCTCTTACAGCTTGTTGTCTGTGTGCATAAGAGAAGAAAATCATCCCTGTAAATAGTGTGGCAATCATTACAATCATAACTATTGTTCGTTTCATCATCGTTCCCTCTTTTGTTTTCCATATGTACAAATAAATTGGGCAGAAAAAGCAGCCATTACCCATTATGCCACGTTCTCTGCCCAAAAATATAGCGTTATTTTTCGCCCATATTATGCTTCTTATATTGTTGGTTATTACCTTGACGTCCTTTTTCCATGCCATGGTTATGCGGACCTGCGTTTCCACTTACACTAGCTGCACTAATTCCAGCCTTTGAAGGGTTCTTCTTAAGTTTTGCCATATATATTCCTCCAGTTTCGTCAGATTATAAAAAGGAAAAGTGTATTTAAACGAAGAAAATACACATGTATAGCATAGCCAAATGAAAGAAAAATATTTATTTCAGAAAATTTTATCAATAAATATATTGCGAAAATTTAAACAGTATCATATATTTATTAGTAGAGGCTCACTCATTGATTGCGACTTATGTCGAAAAATTGAATGAGCATTCATTCAAGAATAGGGGGAGAATTGGATGTTCCAAATTAAAAAGGCTGCTGTTCTAGGTTCAGGCGTAATGGGTTCGGGAATTGCGGCACACTTAGCTAATATTGGTATTCCGACATTATTGCTTGATATTGTACCACCTGCGCTTACGAAAGAAGAGGAAGCGAAGGGACTTACATTAGAACATAAAAGTGTGAGAAATCGTTTTAGTAATACGGCTGTACAGAAACTATTGAAGCAAAAACCAGCTCCTCTGACAGTGAAAGGAAACCTAGCACTGATTGAAGCAGGTAACTTAGAAGATGATCTTGAGCTTCTTGCTGATGTAGATTGGATTATTGAAGTAGTAGTTGAAAACTTAGATATTAAAAAGAAACTATTTGAAAAAGTAGATGCTGTTCGTAAACCGGGTTCTATTGTAAGCTCGAATACGTCAGGCATTTCAGTAGAAAAAATGGCAGAAGGTCGTTCAGACGACTTCCAGAAACACTTCTTAGGCACACACTTTTTTAACCCACCACGATATTTAAAACTTCTAGAGGTAATACCGACGAAAGAAACAGATCCACAAGTATTAAGTTTCATGAAACTATTTGGCGAAGACGTTCTTGGAAAAGGCGTTGTTATCGCAAAAGATACACCAAACTTTATTGGAAACCGCATCGGTACGTACGGTTTACTTGTTACTCTTCAAGAGATGGTAAAACGCGGCTATAGCATTGGGGAAGTTGATTCTGTAACAGGCCCACTTATTGGTCGTCCGAAGAGCGCAACGTTCCGTACATTAGATGTTGTCGGCTTAGATACATTCGTACACGTTGCAAATAACGTATATGAAAATGTACAAGAAGAAGAGCGTGATGTATTTAAAGTACCAGCTTTCATGCATGACATGCTTGAGAAAAAATGGCTTGGAAGTAAAACAGGCCAAGGCTTCTTCTTAAAACAAGGAAAAGAAATTTTAGAATTAAATCCTGAAACGATGGAATACGAAGCGCGTAAAAAATTAAAAGCTGCATCCGTAGAGTTAAGTAAACAAGAAAAAGGATTAGCGAATAAATTGAAAGCGCTTGTATACGCGAAAGACCGTGCAGGAGAGTTGTTATGGAACATCATTACACCAACTCTTTTATACTCTGCAAAACTTCATAAAGAAATTGCTGACGATATCGTTGCAATTGACCAAGCGATGAAGTGGGGCTTCGGCTGGGAGCAAGGACCGTTCGAAGTTTGGGATGCAATCGGCGTTGAAAAGTCCGTTCAAAAGATGGAAGAAAACGGCGTAGTTGTTCCGACTTGGGTGAGAGAAATGTTAGAGAAAGGTTTCACTACTTTCTATAAACATGATAACGGCGATAGCTACTATTACGATAATGGCGAATATAAGCTAATCGAACGTAATAAAAAAGCAATTTCTCTTAAGCAATTAAAAGCGAAAAATGGCGTATTAAAGAAAAATAGTGGAGCGAGCTTAATTGACTTAGGCGACGGTATCCTTTGTTTAGAATTCCATTCGAAGAGTAATGCAATCGGTATGGATATTACACAAATGATTAATTACGCTGTTGATGAAGTAGAGAAAAATTATAAAGGTCTTGTTATCGGTAACCAATCGAAGAACTTCTGCGTTGGTGCGAACCTTGCAATGATCTTAATGGAAGCACAAGATGACAACTACTTTGAAATTGAGTGGGTTGTGAAAAACTTCCAAGATGCAATGACGAAAATTAAGTATTCTTCTAAGCCAGTTGTAGCAGCACCATATGGTATGACGCTTGGCGGAGGTACAGAAGTTTGCTTACCAGCTGCTAGCATTCAAGCTTCTAGTGAAACGTATATGGGCTTAGTAGAAGTTGGTGTTGGCTTAATCCCTGGCGGAGGCGGTAATAAAGAGCTATACATTAAACACTTAAATAAAATGGCAAACGGTGTAGAGTTTGACCTACAAAAGGTTGCGAATAAAGTGTTCGAAACAGTAGCAATGGCGAAAGTTTCAACTTCAGGACAAGAAGCAGTTTCTCATAACTTCTTAGGTGATAAAGACGGTATTAGTGTAAATGGTGATCACTTACTATACGATGCGAAACAGAAAGCACTTGCTTTATATGAAGCTGGTTATAAAGCGCCAATCCGCAAAAAGATACCGGTTGTTGGTGAAACGGGATATGCAACTCTTGCACTTGGTGTAGAAGCAATGCATTTATCTGGTTACATTTCAGAGTACGATCTTCACATTGCGAAGAAACTTGCATATGTCATTGCGGGCGGAAAAGTGCCGTACGGAACAGAAGTTGATGAGCAGTATTTATTAGATGTAGAACGTGAAGCATTTATTAGCTTAGTAAGTGAGATGAAATCACAAGCAAGAATGCAGCACATGCTTGTAAAAGGAAAGCCATTACGTAACTAATAACGAGGGGAGATATCGTTCATGAGAGAAGCTGTCATTGTTGCGGGAGCAAGAACACCAATTGGAAAAGCAAAGAGGGGTTCATTAAAAACAGTTCGTCCTGACGATCTAGGGGCGTTAGTAGTAAAGGAAACGTTAAAGCGTGCAAATTATGAAGGACCAATCGATGATTTAATTTTCGGTTGTGCGATGCCAGAAGCAGAACAAGGTTTAAATATGGCTCGTAATATCGGCGGACTAGCAGGACTTTCTTACGATGTTCCAGCTATTACAATTAATCGTTACTGTTCTTCTGGTTTACAAAGTATCGCTTATGGAGCAGAGCGCATTATGCTCGGTCACTCTGAAGCTGTATTATCAGGCGGAGCGGAATCAATGAGTTTAGTTCCAATGATGGGACACGTGGTTCGTCCGAATAGTCGCCTTGTAGAAGCGGCTCCAGAATATTATATGGGCATGGGACATACAGCAGAGCAAGTTGCTGTGAAATATGGAATTTCTCGTGAAGAGCAAGATGCATTCGCAGTAAGAAGTCACCAACGTGCAGCGAAAGCATTAGCTGCAGGTAACTTTGCTGATGAAACAGTATCTGTAGATGTAACATTACGTACTGTTGGATCAAATAACAAACTGCAAGAAGAAACAATCATTTTCGCACAAGACGAAGGTGTAAGAGCAGAAACGACGCTAGATATTTTAGGTAAGTTACGTCCAGCATTTAACGTTCGTGGTTCTGTAACAGCTGGTAACTCTTCACAAATGAGTGACGGTGCAGCATCGGTACTATTAATGGATCGTGAAAAAGCAGTGAGCGATGGCATGAAGCCACTTGCGAAATTCCGTTCATTCGCAGTAGCGGGTGTACCACCAGAAGTAATGGGAATCGGCCCAATCGCTGCAATTCCAAAAGCGTTAAAATTAGCTGGCTTAGAGCTATCTGATATCGGCCTATTCGAACTAAATGAAGCATTCGCTTCTCAATCGATCCAAGTTATTCGTGAACTTGGTTTAGATGAAGAAAAGGTAAACGTAAACGGCGGTGCAATCGCACTTGGACATCCACTTGGCTGTACAGGAGCAAAACTAACACTATCTCTTATTCACGAAATGAAACGCCGCAACCAACAATTCGGTATCGTAACAATGTGTATCGGCGGCGGAATGGGAGCAGCGGGAGTGTTTGAATTACTATAAAAAGTGCAGGTGGATCGCTCAGAACAGGAGGGCGTTGGAAGCCCTGACGAAGAGGCGCTTTTTGCCTCACAGGAAGGGGTGAAACGACCGACTGTTCTAGCCACCGGAACTGGATTATGAAAAAAAGTGGAAGCGGCTCGCTCAGAATGTGAGGGGGATGGAGCTTCAGACGTAGAGGCGCTCTTTGCCTCGCAGGAAGAAGAGAAGCCACCGAACATTCTAGCCGCTGGAACTGGATTATAAAAAAGAATGGAAGCAACAAAGGTTTATAAAAAATAAACGGGAGAGCCAGCTTCTTTCAAAAAGAGAGAAGCTGCTCATGAAAATATGAAGGAGGAAATTTTCATGGAAAAAACAGTAGGAAATGCGGTTAAAGGCGGTAGCTTTTTAGTAGATGAGATTACAATTGATCAAGTGTTTACGCCAGAAGATTTTTCATCTGAGCATAAAATGATTGCAAAAACGACAGAGGACTTTATCGTAAATGAAGTTCTTCCAGAGCTTGAATATTTAGAGCAACATGAGTTTGATCGTTCTGTTCGTCTTTTAAAAGAAGCTGGGGAACTTGGTTTATTAGGCGCTGACGTACCAGAAGAGTACGGCGGAATTGGCCTTGATAAAGTAAGCTCAGCGTTAATCGCAGAGAAATTCTCTCGCGCTGGTGGTTTTGCAATTACTCACGGTGCTCACGTAGGTATCGGATCTTTACCAATCGTATTATTCGGTAACGAAGAGCAAAAGAAAAAGTATTTACCATTACTTGCAACTGGTGAAAAATTAGCTGCATACGCATTAACAGAGCCAGGTTCAGGATCTGATGCATTAGGTGCAAAAACAACGGCACGTTTAAATGCAGAAGGTACACATTACGTATTAAATGGTGAAAAGCAATGGATTACAAACTCTGCATTCGCTGACGTATTTATCGTATACGCAAAAATTGATGGAGAGCACTTCTCAGCATTTATCGTAGAGAAAGAATATGCTGGTGTATCTACAAGCCCAGAAGAAAAGAAAATGGGTATTAAATGTTCATCAACTCGTACGTTAATTTTAGAAGATGCATTAGTACCGAAAGAAAACTTACTTGGTGAAATTGGTAAAGGTCATATTATCGCGTTCAACATTTTAAATATCGGCCGTTATAAATTAGGTGTTGGTACAGTTGGATCTGCGAAACGTGCAGTAGAAATTTCAGCACAATATGCAAACCAACGTCAACAGTTCAAACAACCAATCGCTCGCTTCCCGTTAATTCAAGAGAAACTTGCGAATATGGCAGCAAAAACATATGCAGCTGAAAGTTCTGTATATCGTACAGTAGGTCTATTCGAAAGCCGCATGAGCACATTATCTGAAGAAGAAGTAAAAGACGGTAAAGCAGTAGCAGCTTCTATCGCTGAATATGCAATCGAGTGCTCTTTAAACAAAGTATTCGGTTCTGAAGTACTAGACTATACAGTAGATGAAGGTGTACAAATTCACGGTGGTTACGGATTTATGGCAGAGTACGAGATTGAAAGAATGTACCGCGATTCTCGTATTAACCGTATTTTCGAAGGAACGAACGAAATTAACCGCCTAATCGTACCAGGTACGTTCTTACGTAAAGCGATGAAAGGTGAATTACCACTTCTTCAAAAAGCACAAAAATTACAAGAAGAGTTAATGATGATGATGCCAGAAGAAGTAGGCGATGAGCCATTAGCACTTCAAAAATATTTAGTAACTAACGCGAAGAAAATCGGCTTAATGGTAGCTGGATTAGCTGCTCAAAAATACGGTAAAGCATTAGATAAAGAGCAAGAAATTCTTGTAAATATTGCTGACATCGTAAGCAACCTATATGCAATGGAGTCAGCTGTTCTTCGTACAGAAAAAGCAATTAAAACAACTGGTCTTGAAAAGAATAAACAAAAAGTGTTATACACTGAAGTATTCTGCCAAGAAGCATTCAACGAAATCGAAGCAGATGCGAAAGAAACACTTATCGCAGTTGAAAACGGCGACATGCTGCGCATGATGTTATCATCGTTACGTAAATTAACTCGCCACACACCACTTAACGTAATTCCGAAGAAACGTGAAATTGCTGCGAAAATTTTAGAAGATGAGCGTTACACAGTTTAATAGCTGTAAAGAAAAGTAGTCGTATAAACGGCTACTTTTCTTTTTTTTTGTAAAAATGAAATTTTTAGTGACATAAAACTAATGTCATTAGTATAATAAAACTAATAGTATTAGTTTTTGTGAAAAGGGAGATGGAAATATGAGAATGATACATGAAAAAACGGTATATCAATTGTCATTTTTGCCAAGAGTGTTTCCTGTGAATTGTTACTTTGTGGAGGAAGAAGATGGTTTAACTTTAATTGATGCTGCTTTGCCATACAGTGCAAAAGGAATCTTGCAGGCGGCTGAGAAAATAGGGAAACCAATTACGAATATTGTATTAACGCATGCTCATGATGATCACATCGGTGCGTTAGACGCATTAAAGGAAGTACTTCCTAATGTTCCAGTCTATATTTCTAAGCGGGACGCAAAGCTGTTAGAAGGAGATACGACGTTACAAAAGGGTGAACCGAATATACCGATAAAAGGCGGTGTACCTAAAAAAGTAAAAACGGTACCTGATGTGTTATTGGAAGATGGCGACCGAGTTGGATCGCTTCTTGCGATTATGACACCGGGACATACGCCAGGCTCCATGTCGTTTCTTGATGTACGGAATAAAGCTCTTATTGTCGGGGATGCATTCCAAACAAGAGGAGGTATGGCTGTTTCGGGACAAATGAAATTTTGGTTTCCGTTTCCTGCGATGGCAACGTGGAGCAAAGAAATATCATTACAAAGTGCAGAGAAGTTAAGCGCATATGAGCCTTCTTTACTTGTGGCAGGACATGGGAAAATGATAAAGGATCCAGGCGCTATTATAGAGCTTGCTATTAAGGAAGCTAAGCAGAATATAGAAAGTAGAAAAGAGGGTTAATTTATGTCACCGAGAATCGGACTTACATTACAGAAAATTGTAGAAACAGCGGCAGAAATTGCAGATATAAATGGAATACAAGAAGTAACGTTAGCTTCATTAGCACAAAGATTAGGGGTACGTTCGCCCTCGCTATACAATCATGTGAAAGGTTTACAAGATGTACGGAAAAATCTTGGTATTTACGGAATCAAACAGCTGCATAGCAGGCTGGAAGAAGCGGCTGAGGGTAAATATATGGATGAAGCAATTCATTCTTTAGGAAAAGCGTATGTAGCATTCGTACGCAAACATCCTGGACTGTATGAAGCAACTTTTTTACGAGATGAAGAAGTAAGAAAAGCAGGTGACGGAATTGTAAAGCTTTGTCTTCAGGTTTTACAACAGTACGGCTTAGAAGGAGAGAATGCACTTCATGCAACACGTGGATTCAGAAGTATTTGTCATGGATTTGCGTCGATTGAACAGCAGGGTGGATTTGGTATGCCACTAGATTTAGATATAAGTTTACATGTATTATTGGAAACGTTTATTAAAGGATTACATGTGATGCGCAAGTGAATAGGAAGCGAGACAACCAAAAACCTTAGAAGCAATTCTAAGGTTTTTTTGTGCATATGATTCGAAAAGAATGGTAGGCTTTTTCTCATGAAATGATATCATTTTGCAGGTTTGAAAAATGTATATATCGCTAAGAAAAAGCAAACGAAACTGAATGCGATGGGATCTTGATATGGACTAGGTTCAGAGCCCTTCTGGATTTCTGTAAGGAAGTCATGTGTTTTCATGTTCATTGCTCCTTTAACTAATAAGTTTTATATGATACGAGGGTTATGGTGGATAGAAGGTGTTTTTTGAAAATTCATATAATAATCATTGTATAGTAATTTGATTCCAAAAACTATATAATACAAAGCTTTCATGATATGTAAAATTGCATATTATTCTTTTTGAAAAATTTGTTATATTATCTATATATTTGTATTAAAGGGTTTTTATTAAGGTAATGAAAACAAATGGAGGAATAGTATGAGAAAAACAGTATTAGACGCGTATAATGCAAAAAGAGAAGTAGATAACATAACATATAAAAATCTAGTTGTAACGATTGCAAGCATTCTAGGGTTCTCACTCTTAGGGGGATTATTCCTTGCTTTAGCCCTTGGAATTTTTGGAGAAGAGGTATTACGTGCTAATTTAGAGGGATATTATTTACTTCTATTTGATGCAGCTGTTGTTACTATTGTTTTATTTGCTTATAAACCAGTGCTTCATTTTATTAAGAACATATGGGATGTATCTGTTTTAAAAAATGGGAAAACCTACTTGTATTTATTAATAGGTTTTATCATCATTGCATTAACTCAGTATGTAATGTTAGAGTTGTTTAGCTTTGAAAGTGCAGAGCAGCAACGAGATCAATTAGGGAGCTTAGGACTTCAAAATAGTCTACAAAGTATTATATATGTGTTAAGTGTTGCTATAATTACACCAATTAAAGAAGAAATTTTATATAGAGGTATTTTGTATCGATTTTTTGAAAAGAAATATAGTTTTCTAGTTGGTATCATTATTTCTTCCTTTATCTTTGGGATTCTTCATGGTGGTTTTCCGGTTACGGCAATGATTATGGGGATTGTATTTGCTATGTTATATAAGAAAACACAATCTATTGTACCTAGTATCATTTTACATATTGTATGGAACCTACTTGTGAGTATAAGTATGATTGTTTCTTTATAAAATTGAATGAATATTTAGCAGAAAAGATGAATGGCCTAGCTATTCATCTTTTATTTTGTTTATATGTGGGAAAAGTTGATGAATACAATCCAAAAAGAACTAAATACTAATGATGAATGAACAAAGAAAGGCGGGTATGTTATATGCAAAATTTAACAGAGCTTGAAGTAGAAAACTTACGTCATTTAATTGGTGGACACGCAACAATTATTAACAAGTTGGAGCAGTATGCACAGACGTGTACAGATCCACAACTGAAACAAATGTTACAAAAGGATGCGCAAGATGCACGAAATACGAAACAGCAATTAATGACTTTCCTAGGATAGGAGGAAGCGACAGATGAATGAAAAAGATATGGTAAATGATTATTTAGCAGGATTGAATGCAAGTTTAACAAGTTATGCAAATTATATTTCTCAGTCTGATAATGAACAGTTACACCAAACATTAATCCAAATTCGTAATCAAGATGAGACGCGTCAACGTAATGTGTATGAGTACGCAAAGCAAAAGAGTTATTATAAACCAGCAGCACCTGCTAATCCGATGATTGTGCAGCAATTAAAGAGCCAATTAAGTGCAGAGTAGTGTGCAGAAAAAACGAGCGAATGAAGTCGCTCGTTTTTTTGTTTTGTACATGTCAATCAATATATAATAAATATTTTTCCAGTTGTAACAAATATGACGAAAATGGAATATAACAATTCACAAAAAGGACATAAACTTTGCTCAATATTTCACAAAGTATCCATGGTTTCTATCGTGAGAACCTCTATAATTAGGAGTGTAAAGAACAAAAGAAATAGATTATATGATCAATTAGGAGAGATTGCTATGAAACGAAATACAAGAAAAATTGCAATTATCGGTACTGGATTAGTTGGATCAAGTTGTGCGTATTCTATTGTGAATCAAGGAATTTGCGAAGAGCTATTATTAATTGATATAAATCATGAACGTGCAGTTGGGGAAGCAATGGATTTATCACATTGCATTAACTTTACAAATACAAGAACAAAAGTATATGCAGGAAGCTATGGAGACTGCAAAGATATGGACATCGTTATTATTACAGCAGGACCAGCACCAAAGCCTGGACAAAGTCGCTTAGATACTTTAGGAGCGAGTGCTAAGATTATGGAAAGTGTTGTTGGCGGCGTAATGGAAAGTGGATTTGATGGTATTTTCTTACTTGCCTCGAACCCAGTTGATATTATTACATATGAAGTGTGGAAATTATCTGGATTGCCTAGAAATCGTGTGATCGGTACTGGTACATCATTAGATTCTTCTCGCTTAAGAACAATTTTATCTGAAATGTTACATGTAGATCCTCGTAGTATCCATGGGTATTCATTAGGAGAACATGGTGATTCTCAAATGGTTGCTTGGTCACACGTAACTGTTGGTGGAAAACCAATTCTGCAAATTTTAGAAGAGAAAAAAGAGCAATTTGGTGAAATAGATTTAGATGAGATCGTCGAGAAGACTGCAAAAGCCGGATGGGAAATTTATAAACGAAAAGGTACTACTTATTACGGAATCGGAAATTCTCTAGCATATATTGCAAGCTCAATCTTTAATGATGATCACCGTGTAATTGCTGTATCGGCTATTTTAGATGGTGAGTATGGTGAATATGATATTTGCACAGGAGTACCAGCTATTATTACTAGAGACGGTATAAGAGAAGTTGTAGAACTAAATTTAACAGAGGATGAAGAATCTCGATTTGCAAAATCAAACGATATTTTACGTGATTATATGAAAACAATTGGTTACTAACTTATAGGAGAAGGTGAAACAAATGAAGGAATATATAATGTCTCGTGTATTTAAAGCATCAGCTGGAATCGCACAAGGTATTTTCGTATCCCTTGGAATTGGTTTACTGATCGAAAATATAGGAAGAATTGTTGATATTCCATTACTTATTACAATCGGAGTTGTTGCAAAATCACTTATGGCACCGGCGATTGGTGCCGGAATCGCTTTTATGCTCGGTGCAAACGGTCTTGTTATCTTTTCGGCGATGGTAGCTGGAGCGATTGGTGCCGGATCTATTTCAATGACTGAAGCGGGTCTAATCATTAAAACAGGGGAGCCAATCGGTGCATTATTAACAGCAACTTTAGCTGTATATATTGGTAAACGTTTAAGCGGAAAAACTGCTTTAGATATGATGCTCGTTCCATTTGCAGCAATATTAGGTTCTGGTTTAGTAGGTATTTGGTTATCCCATAATATTACTCCCGTATTAAATGCAGTTGGAGCGTTCATTAAAGATAGCTCAGCTGGTAGCCCGTTCATCGCTTCTATCGTTATTGCAGTAGTTTGGGGACTATTACTTATATCTCCAGCTTCATCAGCTGCGTTAGCGATCGCACTTAGCTTAGATGGTGTTGCAGGTGGTGCTGCTCTTGCAGGCTGCGTTGCTCAGTTTATCGGATTCTCTGTCATCTCAGCGAAAGAAAATAATTTAGGTGGCATATTAGCTCAGGCGCTTTGTACTCCGAAAGTACAGTTACCGAACATTACTAAAAATCCAATGATTCTTGTCCCAACTGTCGTCGCCAGTGCTATAGTTGGTCCGGTATCTGCATTAATTTTCCAACTAGAAGCAGGAAAAGAAATTGCAGGTCTTGGATTAAGTTCTCTCATCGCACCAATTAATTTAATTTCCAGCCAAGGATGGGAAGTTCTCCCGGCGATGGTAATTACTTATATCGTCATTCCAGTAGCTGTTTCTTATATACTTTACATTGCTCTTAAAAAATCCGGTCGTATTCATTCTGGTGATATGACTGTACCGCAATCCTAAATTGAAAATCTCCTTACTAATAGATAAAAGCAGACTGAAGCCACAGTCTGCTTTTTTGTTATGCTACATTCTATGATTTTGTTTTACTGGAACTCTTATTGGTTCTTTGGCTAATAAGAGCTGAACGCCGAAGTATAGTATGCTTGCAAGCGTCATTCCAGAAACGGCATCTACAAAGGCATGCTGCTTCGTAAATAGCGTTGATAAAATAATAAGTGTACCGAAGAAAGTAAGGATGTAATATTCAAAAGCATGCTGTTCTCTACGTTTAAAAGCGGCTAACATAATTACAAATGTAGTAAGAACGTGAATGCTAGGGAAACAGTTTACTGGTTGATCGATACTATAAATATAGCGAACTAGTTCAGAAAATACATCTGTTCCAACGACAGTCGGACGCGGTACAGTTGTTTGCCAAAAATAATAAATAGAAAAACAAGCAAGCTTTCCAAAAATAACACTACTTAAAGTGACGTAATATTGCTTTCGGTCAGCAAAGCAGTAATAAATAAGTGCGCCGTATAAGTATGGAAACCAAAGTAAATAAGGAATAATAAATGCTTTTACAAATGGAATCCAATCATCTACTACAGTTGTAACGTCTACTGCGTGAACAGTTGTTTTATTTAATACATCGTAAAGGGGACTTACGAGTACGAGTAGAAGTATATAACTTAACGGAAGAAAAGATGAAAGTTTAAATTTCTTCATGTTGATCTCCTATGTTTAGTAATGTAAGTAAATTCAATTGATTATAATATAGAAACGTGAATTGGGCTATCGATTTTACTTACATTTTCTTGAATTCACCTTACGTTTTTGTCACTTGACTAAAAAGAAGGGGAGGGTGCTAAATGAAGCGTTTATCGTATTTCTTATTTTTTATATTGATATGCCTAGTGAGTGCTGGGTGTGCAAAGGATAAAGAAGGAGAGAAATTAGAATATAACGGAAGAGCACTCGTAATTGGAGTTGTTGGAGAGAAACCGAAAGATACGTTTAGAAATGTAAAGTTTGAAAGTATAAAGTTAGAAGAAATGCAGGAGAAATCAGCAAAAGTTGATGGTTTTTTCGTTATGAAAGAATACTTTAAAGAGGCATCAAAGGAGCAGTATACGGACTTATTTTTATCGTTAAAGAAGCCGGTATTTTTTATTGGTTTGCAAGATAGACCGTATTTAATTTTTACTAACAAGGATTTAGATTATGATAATACCCCGAAGGATAAAACGATGACGTATACGCAAGGGTTTGTAAATATGGGGAACCCTGAAGGTCAATATTGGGGTATGGGATTATATAATGATACTGTTTCCGATCGAAATATTCATAATATGTATATAGTAGTGTTTCAAACCATTTCGGATTACTTAAGTCGATGATGAAGGAGCCTGTAAAAAAGGCTTCTTATTTTTTTATAAACGTTTATGTAAGGTATATGTTCGCTAGGAAAGAATTAATGTAGCTCAAAGGCTAACAGAAGAAAATAAGAAATTAATCAAACGTTTGTTTAAGATGTATGTTCGGTAGGAAGAAACCATTGTAATTCAAAGGCTAACATAGAAAATAGCAAATTAATCAAACGTTTGTTTAAGATGTATGTTCGGTAGGAAGAAACTCATGTAGTTCAAAGGGTAACATAGAAAAATAAGAAATTAATCAAACGCTTGTTTAAGATATATGTTTGGTGCAGAATCTAAAAAAATTTATATATTTATTTTTTCTTAGAAAATGGCGGAAAAATAAGAAAAATTGGCAGGATTATTAAAATTTATCACGAAATAAGTAAAAGTTTAGCGAATAATCGTTTGAAATAATAAAATGTTTTCTATATGATAAAGGTAAAGGTTAGTAAAAAAGTAGGTGAATTTATGACAGTAACATTTTATTCATATCCAAAGTGTGGCACATGTCAAAAGGCAAAGAAATGGTTTGAGGCAAACGATGTAGCATATGAGATGATTCATATTGTTGAAAATCCACCATCAAAAGAAGACTTACGTAATTTACATGAAAAAAGTGAATTACCATTAAAAAAATTCTTTAATACAAGTGGAATGCGTTACCGTGAACTTGGTCTGAAAGATAAGTTGAAAGATGCAAGCGAAGACGAAATGTATGAGCTTTTAGCATCTGATGGCATGTTGATTAAACGTCCAATTGTAACAAATGGAACGAATGTAACACTTGGTTTTAACGAAGAGCAGTTTGAAAGTGTGTGGAAAAAGTACCAATAAGGTATTTTTACATAATTAATACATTCACTGGAGGTACAGTCATGAGCATTCCAAATAATTTACGTTACTCTGAAGAACACGAATGGGTAAAAACTGAAGGTAATGAAGTTGTTATCGGTATTACTCACTTTGCACAAGGTGAGCTAGGCGATATCGTATTCGTTGAACTTCCTGAAGTAGGCGCAACAATCGAAGCTGACGAGCCATTCGGAAGCGTAGAATCTGTTAAAACAGTTTCTGAGTTATACGCACCTGTAAGCGGTAAAGTTGTAGCAGTAAACGAAGAATTAAGTGACCAACCAGAACTTGTTAACGAATCTCCATACGAGGGTGCATGGATGGTTAAAGTTGAACTTTCTGATGCAAGCCAAGTTGAGAAGTTATTAACTGCAGAAAAATATGCAGAAATGACAAACCAAGACTAATTATAGTCGACTAAAGGACAGCCTTTGTGCTGTCCTTTTTTATTTTTTGTTAAATAATGAATGTAGAATCATATACTAATTATCGTGTAGGAGAACGTTTTTTGAAAAAACTTTTCCGTTTAATCTTTATGCAGGTCTAGCCGCTTTTGCTTTTCATTGTATAGATTTTCATGTCTAAGAACCTTCCGCACGAGAAGACAAAAAGCGTCTTCTGTACGGAAGAATCTTAGCCAACAGGGCTAAACAGTCGGTTCCGCTTTTCTTTATTGTCCAGCTCCAGCGGCTAGAACAGTCGGTCATTTCACTCCTTCACTTGAGGCAAAAGGCGCCTCTAGTTCAGGAGTTCCAATGCCCTCCTGTTCTGAACGAGCCGTTTCCGCTTTTCTTTTTGCAAAAATAAACAGGAAACAACATGAAAATAACGAATATACTATATACTAAGTTCAAGGTTGTATAGTATATGGTGATCGGGTGATGACATATGATTTATGTAGAAAAAGTCATTATTGTAGAAGGTACATCAGATAGAAGAAAGATTGAATCTATTATTCGTGAACCGGTGGAAATTGTTTGTACAAATGGTACAATTGGTTTGTCGAAAATGGATGAGCTCGTTGATCAGTTTTTTGATAAGGAAGTGTATGTGCTAGTGGATGCTGATGATGCTGGAGAAAAGTTAAGAAAACAATTTCGAAAAGAATTTCCGCAAGCAGAGCATATCTATATTGATCGCTCGTACCGAGAGGTGGCAACTGCGCCATCTACACACTTAGCAAATGTATTATGGGGAGCCGACATTGACGTTTATACAGAATATTTACGGTAAGGAATGATAGAAGTGATTGACTGGACAGGAACCGAAGCTACAGCCCTAATAGAGAACGAAGAAAAAACAGTATTATATGTATATACTCCAATGTGTGGAACATGCCAATTAGCAAAAAAGATGTTAACAGTCGTTGAGATGACCATTGAAGGCCTCAAAATTGGGATGTTAGATTTAAATTATGCTCCGCATTTAGCGAAAGAGTATGGAATCGAAAGTGTACCGTGTTTACTTGTTTTTGAAAATGGGACACTCATGAAGAAGATATATGCATTTCATTCGGTTGAATATTTATATATGGAATTAAAGTAGGCGGCAAAGTTTTTGCCGCCTCGACATATTTCTCGGGAAATATGTCGAGATGCAGGATGGATACAGTATTTGTCGAGCGAAAATAACAGGATTGCTCTTTAGTGAGAGGGAATGATATGTAATAGAAAGTGATATGAAGGATGTGATTTAGGATGAAATTATATTCTTTGCTGCAATCATTTGTAAATTACGCTAATGGTCAATATCATTTAGAACCGCTTTTAAGACAAGAAGAAAAAACTGTTAATTTCCGCTTTGGAGATGAAAGTTGTTCGTTACAAATTTCAAGAGATTATATAGAGCTGCTACATGAGGAAAGAGGAACGGAACAAATCATTTGTTTAGATGAAAAGGATATAGAACAATTGGTGAATGGCAATGTAAGATTGCAAATGTTAATGAATGATGGACGTGTACAATATTCGGGAACGTATCGAACGATGCTATTAGTTGAATCAATGTTTCATATATGTAAACCGATGTCAGTAGGTGCTTAAAATTCTGAAGTTTCATTTTTTACGAAAATTTCTGTTGACATGGTGAGTGTATATTGATACAATTCAATTCATAAAATATAGACAATTTCATAAATTACAAATCAGACGAAAATGTAATCTGATTTCTCTTATCAAGAGAGGTGGAGGGACTGTGCCCTGTGAAGCCCGGCAACCGTCAACTTATGTTGAAATGGTGCCAATTCCTGCAAAGCAAATGCTTTGAGAGATGAGAGAGAGGGATAATGTTGTTATATACGCATATAAACCTTTCTGCTTCTCTAAAGCGGAAAGGTTTTTTTATTGTTTGAATGTGGAGGACATTCAAATAATAAAAGTAGTGATAACGGTGGACTACACGCATCAAAAATAAAAATTGCGGAGTCGATCTAAACAAAAAAGGGGTGATACACCATGATTCTATTAGAGAATGTAAAGAAAATATATAAAGCAAAAAGCGGTGATGTCACTGCTGTAGATAACGCCAACTTAAAAATAGAAAAAGGCGAAATATTTGGTGTTATCGGATATAGCGGCGCTGGGAAAAGTTCTTTAATCAGATTGTTTAATCAGTTAGAGAAACCGACTTCTGGCCAAATTACAATTGCGAATCGTGTCATTTCAGCCATTACAGGAAGTGAACTTCGTAAGGCAAGGCAAGAAATCGGAATGATTTTTCAACACTTTAACCTACTTTGGTCACGAACTGTACGTGAAAATATCGAGTTTCCACTTGAAATTGCAGGTGTTGATAAAGCGAAGAGAAGAAAACGTGTTGATGAATTAATTCATCTTGTTGGATTAGAAGGAAGAGGAGACGCGTATCCGTCTCAGTTAAGTGGTGGACAAAAGCAACGTGTTGGTATTGCAAGAGCATTAGCTAACAATCCACAAGTGCTTTTATGTGATGAAGCAACGTCAGCTCTTGATCCAGAAACGACAGATCAAATTTTGGATTTACTATTAGACATTAATAAGCGTCTTGGTTTAACAATTGTACTCATTACACATGAGATGCACGTAATTCGAAAGATTTGTAACCGAGTGGCGGTAATGGAGAGAGGAAAGATTGTAGAAACGGGTCCAGTACTTGATGTATTCCGTAATCCGAAGCAAGACATTACAAAGCGATTTGTACAGCAGTTAACAGATTCTGAAGATACAAATGAAACGATTGAAAGTTTAATTGAAAAATATCCAGATGGAAAAGTAATTCGCTTGCAGTTTGTCGGCGAAGCTGTAGAAAGACCAGTGCTTCAAAGATTGATGCAACGCAATGATATAGAAGTTAGCATTTTGCAAGGAAATATCGCACAAACGAATAACGGTTCTTACGGTAGTTTAGTTGTTCATTTAAATGGTGAGGAAACAGCAATCCAGCAAGCAATAGAAGGAATTCATCAAGATCAAGTAGAGCTGGAGGTGATTGCACATGGATAAGTTACTCGCAAATGTTGATTGGAATCAAATGTTAGAAGCAACTGGTGAAACGTTATATATGACGGCAATCGCAGCTCTTGCGACATTTGTTTTAGGACTAATTTTAGGATTGTTACTTTTCATGACAGCAAAAGATAATTTATGGGAAAACAAATCGATTAATACGGTGATTGGAGCATTCGTAAACATATTCCGTTCTATACCATTCATCATTTTAATCATTTTATTAATCCCATTTACAAAGATTCTTCTTGGAACCATTCTTGGAGCGAGTGCAGCGCTGCCGGCTTTAATTATTGGAGCGGCACCATTCTACGCGAGAATGGTTGAAATTGCACTTCGCGAAATTGATAAAGGTGTAATTGAAGCTTCCAAAGCAATGGGGGCAAAAACGAGCACAATTATTTTGAAAGTGCTAATTCCAGAATCGTTACCCGCATTAGTGTCTGGTATTACGGTTACGACAATCGCTTTAGTAGGTTATACAGCAATGGCGGGAGTTGTTGGTGCTGGTGGCCTTGGGACACTTGCTTATTTAGAAGGATTCCAGCGAGGAAATAACGATGTAACAATCGTTGCGACAATTTGTGTATTACTAGTTGTATTTTTAATTCAGTGGATTGGTGATAGCTTAACGACTCGAATAGATAAAAGATAATGAAAAACGGGAGGGTATTTACAATGAAAAAATTATTACTTACAGCACTTATTTCAACTTCAATTTTTGGGTTAGCTGCTTGTGGCGGGAAAGATAAAGATGAAAAGAAACTTGTTGTTGGTGCTTCTAACGTACCGCACGCTGTTATTTTAGAAAAGGCAAAACCGTTACTTGAGAAAAAAGGAATTGAATTAGAAGTGAAAAAATTCCAAGATTATGTTTTGCCAAATAAAGCATTAGCGGATAAAGAAATTGATGCGAACTACTTCCAGCACATTCCGTATTTAGAAAAAGAAATGAAAGATAAAAAATATGATTTTGAAGTAGCAGGGAAAATTCATTTAGAACCGATTGGTGTATACTCTCAAAAATATAAGAGCTTAAAAGAGCTTCCAGATGGAGCGACAATCATTATGAGTAATTCTGTTGCTGATCATGGACGTGGTTTAGCAATTTTACAAAAAGAAGGCATTTTAAAAATTAAAGACGGTGTAGATCCAGTTAAAGCAACTCCAAAAGATATTGCAGATAATCCGAAAAACTTAAAATTCAAAACGGATATCGAGCCTGGTTTATTGCCACAAGTGTATAACAATAAAGAAGGCGATGCTGTTCTAATTAACTCTAACTATGCAATTGATGCGAAATTAAACCCAGAAAAAGATGCAATTGCAATTGAAGGAAATGATTCACCGTACGCAAACGTAGTAGTTGTTCGTAAAGGCGATAAAGATAAGAAAGAGATTAAGGCTCTTGTGGAAGTATTGCATTCTAAAGAAATTGAAGACTTCATTAAAAAAGAATATAAAGGGACAGTTGTTCCTGTAAAAGAATAATTTTACAAAGAGGGCTGGTCTGATGCCAGCTCTTTTTCATAACTACATAACTATTGGGGAGAAGGGGACATCATATGAAAAAGATTATACTGTCAGTTGTTACAGCACTATCTGTATTTACGTTAGCTGCCTGCGGGGGGAAAGATGAGAATAAGCTTGTTGTTGGAGCTTCTAACGTGCCGCACGCTGTTATTTTAGAGAAAGCACAGCCGATATTAGAGAAAAAAGGTATTAAATTAGAGATTAAAAAATTCCAGGATTATGTCCTACCAAATAAAGCATTAGCGGATAAAGAAATTGATGCGAACTATTTCCAGCACATTCCGTATTTAGATAAAGAAATTCAAGAAAAAGGATACAAAATTGTAAACGCAGGAAAAATCCATTTAGAGCCAATGGGTATTTATTCTAAGAAATATAAAAGCTTAAAAGACTTACCAGATGGTGGAACGGTGATTATGAGTAATAACGTGGCTGAACGTGGACGTATGTTAGCGTTGTTACAAAAAGGTGGCGTGATTAAGCTTAAAGATGGTGTAGATGTGGTTAAGGCGACAGTAAAAGATGTAGTCGAAAATCCGAAAAACTTAAAATTTAAAACAGATGTTGAACCTGGACTTTCACCGAAATTGTATGAAAACAATGAGGGAGACGCTTTATTCATTAATTCGAACTATGCGATTGATGCAAAATTAAATCCAACAAAGGATGCAATTGCGATTGAAGGAGCAGATTCTCCATATGCAAACATCATTGCAGTTCGTAAAGGTGATGAGAAGAAAAAAGAAATTAAAGAACTAGTAGAAGTGTTACATTCAAAAGAAATTCAAGATTTTATTAATAAAGAATATAAAGGTGCTGTACTTCCAGTAAGTGAATAAATATAAGGAAAGGACTGGGAATTTACCAGTCCTTTTTTCTTTATATAAATAAGAAGAAAGGTGTATCATAGAAGGATGTAAAGGAAATACTTATATACATTTGTGAAAAAACGGTTACTTTTTTTCGCCGTTTGCGATATCATTTTATTTGATATAAAATTAGAATGAGAATAAAATGAGAATATGAACGTTTTAGGAATTTTTAAAATGTATATATAGGATTAATGGAGGTATTGAGATGGCTGGTTCTACATTAACGGTTAAAGACTTACACGTATCAATTGACGGCAAAGAAATTTTAAAGGGTGTAAACCTTGAAGTAAAAGGTGGAGAAATCCACGCAATTATGGGACCTAACGGAACAGGTAAATCAACTTTATCTTCTGCAATTATGGGTCACCCAAAGTATGAAGTAACAGAAGGTAGCATCATCATCGACGGTGAAGATGTATTAGAAATGGAAGTAGATGAGCGCGCACAAGCGGGTCTATTCTTAGCAATGCAATATCCAAGTGAAATTAGCGGAGTAACAAACGCTGACTTCTTACGTTCTGCAATTAACGCACGTCGTGAAGAAGGCGATGAAATTTCTCTTATGAAATTTATCCGTACATTAGATAAAAACATGGAATTCCTAGAAATGGATCCAGAAATGGCACAACGTTACTTAAACGAAGGTTTCTCTGGTGGAGAGAAAAAACGTAACGAAATTCTTCAATTAATGATGATTGAGCCAAAAATCGCAATCTTAGACGAAATCGACTCAGGTCTTGATATCGATGCATTAAAAGTTGTATCTAAAGGTATTAACCAAATGCGCGGCGAAGAGTTCGGTTGCCTAATGATTACGCATTACCAACGTTTATTAAACTACATCACTCCAGACTTCGTTCACGTTATGATGAACGGTCGTATCGTTAAATCTGGTGGCCCTGAGCTTGCACAACGTCTAGAAGCTGAAGGTTACGACTGGATTAAAAAAGAATTAGGTATTGAAGACGAAACAACAGAGCAAGAAGCGTAAGAGAGGAGCATAAACATGACAATCGGTACATTACCTTTCGATCAAGAAACAATCCGTCAACGCGCAAGCGAAGTAAACGAAGCTGCTTGGTTGACTGAGTTCCGCTTACAAGCTCTTGCACAAGCAACTGAACTTCCAATGCCAACGCCTGATAAAACGAAAATTGAAAAATGGGACTTTATCGGAAAAGGCGACGCTGCTAAGCAAGAGCCTGTAAGTTCTTTAACAGAGCTTCCAGAAGCAGTGAAAAACTTAATCGATGAAAATAACAGCGTATTAGTACAACGTACTGGTACAACTGCGTTCGTTTCTTTAGCAGACGAAGCAAAAGACAAAGGTGTTATTTTCACAGATATCGTAACAGCTGCAACAGAGCATGCTGAACTATTACAAAAGTATTTAATGAAAGACGGCGTGAAAGTAGACGAGCATCGTTTAACTGCACTTCATGCTGCATTAATCAACGGCGGTGCATTCGTATATGTTCCAAAAAACGTTGTTCTTGAAACTCCACTTCAAGCTGTATTCTTAGTAGACGGCGAAGAAGCTAACGTATATAACCACGTATTATTCGTAGCTGATGCGAACAGTACTGCAACTTATGTAGAAAACTACGTTGCAAATGAAAATGCTAAAGGTATTGCAAATATCGTAGCAGAAGTAATTGTGGAACAAGGCGCACAAGTGAAATTCGGTGCGGTTGATCTACTAGCAAAAGATGTAACAACTTACGTTAACCGCCGCGGTGTTGTAGGACGCGACGGCCGCATTGATTGGGCTCTAGGCCTTATGAATGACGGAAACACAATTTCAGAGAACGTTACAAACTTAATGGGCGACGGTTCATATGCTGATACGAAAACAGTAACAATTGGCCGTGGTAACCAAACACAAAACTTTACAACTAAAGTTGTTCACTTCGGTAAACACTCTGAAGGTTGGATTTTAAAACACGGTGTACAAAAAGATAGTGCAACATCTATCTTTAACGGAATTGGTAAGATTGAACACGGTGCATCTAAATCAAATGCACAACAATCTTCTCGCGTTCTTATGTTAGATGAAAAAGCTCGTGGGGATGCAAACCCAATTCTTTTAATCGACGAAGATGATGTAATGGCAGGTCACGCAGCTTCAGTAGGTCGCGTAGATCCGTACCAATTATACTACTTGATGAGCCGTGGTATTCCAAAACGCGAAGCAGAACGTTTAGTCATCCATGGATTCTTAGCACCTGTAGTAAATGAGCTTCCAATTGAAGGAGTAAAAGCACAGCTTGTTGAGGTAATTGAAAGGAAAGTTCGCTAATGAATATTCATGAAATACGCAAACAGTTTCCAATTCTTGATCAAAAAGTGAACGGCAAACAACTTGTATATTTCGATAGTGCAGCAACTTCTCAAAAACCAATTCAAGTCATTGAAACGTTAGAACGTTACTATAAAGAATATAATTCTAACGTGCATCGCGGTGTTCATACGCTCGGTACGAAAGCTACCGACGCGTATGAAGGTGCACGCGAGAAAGTTCGCAAGTTTATTAACGCGAAATCAATGGAAGAGATTATTTTCACGCGCGGAACGACAACTGCATTAAATACAGTAGCGGCTAGCTATGGCCTTGAAAATGTAAAAGAAGGCGATGAAATCGTTATTTCTTACATGGAGCACCATAGTAACATCATTCCGTGGCAACAAGTTGCGAAGAAAACTGGCGCAACTTTGAAATACCTTCCGCTTCAACCAGACGGTACAATTTCTTTAGAAGATGTTCGTCAAACTGTTACACCGAATACAAAAATCGTTTCTATTATGCAAGTATCAAACGTACTTGGAACGATTAACCCTGTAAAAGAAATCGGAGCAATCGCACACGAAAACGGTGCAATTATGGTCGTTGACGGTGCACAAAGTACACCTCATATGAAAGTAGATGTACAAGATTTAAACTGTGATTTCTACGCATTATCTGCTCATAAGATGTGCGGACCTACAGGTATCGGCGTATTATATGGTAAGAAAGAATTGCTAAACAATATGGAGCCAATTGAATTTGGTGGTGAAATGATTGATTTCGTAGATTTACAAGAATCTACTTGGAAAGAGCTTCCGTGGAAGTTTGAAGCAGGTACACCGATTATCGGTAATGCAATCGGACTTGGTGCGGCAATTGATTTCCTAGAAGAAATCGGTCTTGATAATATTGAAAAGCATGAGCATGAATTAGCGCAATACGCTTTAGAAAGACTATCAGAAGTAGATGGCGTTACAATTTATGGTCCAAAGCATCGCGCTGGTCTTGTTACATTTAATATTGAAGACGTACATCCTCACGATGTAGCGACTGTATTAGATGTAGAAGGCATTGCAGTTCGCGCAGGACATCACTGTGCACAACCGCTTATGAAGTGGCTAAAAGCTTCTTCAACAGCACGTGCGAGCTTCTATTTATATAATACAAAAGAAGAAATTGATACATTTGTTGAATCGCTAATCAAGACAAAGGAGTATTTCACAAATGTCATTTAATAATTTAGATACGTTATATCGTCAAGTTATTATGGATCATTACAAAAATCCTCGTAACCATGGCGTGTTAGAAGATAGTGTTACCGTTAACTTGAACAACCCAACTTGCGGCGATCGTATTCAACTTACGATGAAAGTAGAAGAGGGTATTGTACAAGAAGCGAAGTTTGAAGGAGAAGGATGTTCTATTTCAATGTCTTCAGCTTCAATGATGACACAAGCAGTAAAAGGTAAGAAAATTGAAGAGGCACTTCAGCTTTCTAAAATTTTCTCTGACATGATGCTAGGAAAAGAGTACGATGACAGCATCGATTTAGGAGATATTGAAGCATTACAAGGCGTATGCAAGTTCCCTGCACGTATTAAATGTGCAACATTAGCGTGGAAAGCGTTAGAAAAGGGCTTAAACGAAGATAAGTAATGTTAAAGGTTCCTAAAAACGAGGTTATCTAAGGAGGGACACACCAACATGGCGAAGCAACTGCCAGATATCGGCGATTACAAATATGGTTTCAAAGACAAAGACGTTTCGATTTTCCGTGCTGGACGCGGTTTAACAAAAGAGATCGTTGAAGAGATTTCACGTATGAAAGAAGAACCACAGTGGATGTTAGACTTCCGTTTAAAATCACTGGATAAGTTCTATGAAATGCCAATGCCACAATGGGGCGGCGACTTAAACGACTTAGATTTCGATGAAATTACGTACTACGTAAAACCATCTGAGAAATCTGAGAAGTCTTGGGATGAAGTACCTGATGAAATTAAAGCGACATTTGATAAATTAGGTATTCCAGAAGCTGAGCAAAAATATTTAGCTGGTGTATCTGCACAGTACGAATCTGAAGTTGTATACCACAACATGAAAGAAGACCTAGAAGCTCTAGGAATCGTCTTCAAAGATACAGATAGCGCATTAAAAGAGAACGAAGATATTTTCCGTGAGCATTTCGGAAAAGTAATCCCACCAACAGACAACAAATTCTCTGCATTAAACTCTGCAGTTTGGTCTGGTGGATCATTCATCTACGTTCCAAAAGGTATTAAAGTTGATACACCACTTCAAGCGTATTTCCGTATTAACTCTGAAAATATGGGACAATTCGAGCGTACGCTTATCATCGTAGACGAAGGCGCACACGTACACTACGTAGAAGGTTGTACAGCACCTGTTTACACTACTAACTCACTTCACAGTGCAGTAGTAGAAATCATCATTAAGAAAGATGCTTATTGCCGTTATACAACAATCCAAAACTGGGCGAACAACGTATACAACCTAGTTACAAAACGTGCGGTTTGTGAAGAAAACGCAACGATGGAATGGATTGACGGTAACATCGGATCTAAATTAACGATGAAATACCCAGCAGTTATCTTAAAAGGCGAAGGCGCTCGTGGTTTAACATTATCTATCGCGATTGCTGGTAAAGGCCAACACCAAGATGCTGGTGCGAAAATGATTCACTTAGCACCAAACACGTCTTCAACAATCGTTTCTAAATCGATTGCGAAGCATGGTGGTAAAGTAACTTACCGTGGTATCGTACACTTCGGACCAAAAGCGAAAAACTCTCGCTCTAACATCGAGTGTGACACGTTAATCATGGATAACCAATCTACATCTGATACAATTCCTTACAACGAAATCAAAAACGATTACGTTTCACTTGAGCACGAAGCGAAAGTATCGAAAGTATCAGAAGAACAATTATTCTACCTAATGAGCCGTGGTATTTCTGAGCAAGAAGCTACAGAAATGATCGTAATGGGCTTCATCGAGCCATTCACTCGCGAACTTCCAATGGAATACGCAGTTGAAATGAACCGCCTAATCAAGTTTGAGATGGAAGGTTCTATTGGTTAAATAGAAATGCGGAGCCGACTGTCCAGACCCGTTGGCTAAGGTTCTTTCGCACAGAAGATGCTTTATATCTTCTCGTGCGGAAGGTTCTTAGACATGAGGGTCTAGGAGGCGAAGCTGGACAATATTTAAAGTGGAAGCGGCTCGTTCAGAATGTGAGGGGGATGGAGCTTCTGACGTAGAGGCGATTTTTGCCTCATAGGAAGAAGCGAAGCCACCGAACATTTTAGCCGCTGGAACTGGATAATAGATAAAGTAGAAGCGCCCTGCACAGCAGGGCGCTTTTTTATGTTGTGTGTCTGGGACGGGGATACCCAAGTGGTGTTCAGCTAAATATATCGACTTATCAACAAATTAGTACGTGAAGAGAGGGGGATATACCCCGAACCTAAATCGTATCCACCTTATCCACAGACTTAACACGTTCCCAAATATACTTCATCCCAACAAAAGAACTATACCCAATTAAAGCACCTAACATATTCAGTATGATGTCATCAATATCGAAAACACCAGTAAAAGTAAGGAGTTGTAATGATTCAATTAATAAAATAAACTTAATAAAAATTTTGGATGCCATTTTAACGTTGTTTATTTGTTTAAATAATAAAGGTAGCAGGAATCCGAATGGGATGAATATGATGACGTTTCCTAATGTATTCATAAGTACGATATCTATATTATAAGGGTCTAGTAAATGAGTAGGATCGAATCCACTTAAATAGCGGATTGTACTTTTGAGCGGAATTAAGTTTATTAACCCACCGTGTATAGAATGCCAGTCACCTGTTTCAAAGAAGTACTTCAAATTATAAAAGTAAACGGGTGACCTTCCGAGCAACAATTTAAATAACAAAACAAATGAATACGGTAAAAACAATCCCCAGCCAATCCACTGTACATATTTTTGCGTAGAAGATTGCATCGCTTTTTCAATTTCAGTTCCTAAAGTAGAGGCTTCTCCAAAATTTTGAATGGCTAATGTTGTAGCTTCTTCTTCAGATTTTCCTTGATCGAGAAATTCTTGTTTTAAACTTGTAAGGTGATCGTAAATTTCGAAGTATAGCTCGTCTCTATCAGATTGCGATAGGTTTGTTTTTTGAACAATACTCTTTATGTATTTTTCAATCGTCATTAACTTAAAGCTCCTTTCTGACAAGTTTTAATAAGAGCAGTAACTGAATCCCATGCTGTTAGTTTTTCTTCTAATATCTTTTTTCCGTTTGTAGTAATACGATAAAATTTTCGTTTCATACCAGTTTCAGATTCACCCCAGTAGGAACTGATTAAATCCTTTTGTTCCAAACGTTTGAGTGCGGGATAGAGGGTGCCTTGGCTCATCGTGTATAAATCATTGCTGTTTTCTTTTAGCTTTTGAATCATTTCATATCCGTACGTATCGTGTTGTTTAATGATGGAGAGAAGTAAAATATCAATACTTCCTTTTAATATCTCTTTATCCATTTTATGGTTCACCACCTTATAACGAGATTGTAACACGACATATGTCGTGTTACAAGGTATATATGCAGAATCATCCGCCATATAGGCGTTGGTAAAACACTCTTCGGCAAGTCGCCCGGCAAACTTCCTGACAAATATTTCCCTTCTGACTAATCCACAGATTTGAAAAAATAAAGTTTCTTATATGAAAAGGACAATCTTTTGCTTTTTCTCACAATGCGAGTACAATGTAAAATAGCAAGAAAAGACGAAAAGTATTTACAGGATTATTGTGTGCGCATAGCGTAAATGGCAGTAAGGAACTGAGAGGAGGTTTTTTCTCTGAATACAAATAAAGAAACAATCATCCACCTTTATCATACAAACGATATACATAGTCATTTTGAAAATTGGCCGCAAATTTCTCGGTTTGTTCTAGGGGAGAAAAAGCGAAGACAGGAAGCGGGAGAGACTGTTTTGACGGTTGATATCGGCGATCATGTGGATCGTTTTCATAGTATTTCGGAAGCGACAAATGGGCTTGGGAATACGAAGCTTTTAAATGAGGCGTTATATGATTATGTAACGATTGGAAATAATGAAGGCATTACGTTAGCGAAGGAGCATTTAAATCGTCTATATGATGATGCTGGATTTGAAGTGCTTGTCGCAAATCTATTTGAAAAAGAAGGTGTACGTCCATCATGGGCAAGGCCTTATAAATTGCATACAACGACGGATGGGGTTACGATCGCTTTTATCGGATTGACGGTAGCTTATCCAGAGTTTTATCATATGCTCGATTGGCATATTGAAGATCCGCTTATTCATTTAGAATCCATTTTAGAAGAAGTGAAAGATGAGGCACATATTACAGTTGTCCTATCTCACCTTGGGAAAAGTATGGATGAGTATATGGCGGAGCATTATGATATAGATGTGATTTTAGGTGCGCATACGCATCATTTATTTGAGCGTGGTGTTCTAATGAATAATACTTTACTTTGTTGTTGTGAAAAGTGGGGACGTTACGTTGGGCACGTACAGCTTACTGTGGATAAAGAGACGAAGAAGTTATTGAAAAAGGACGGTAGAGCGATTAAGACAGAACGTTTAGGCGCTTATAGTAAGCCGTTATCCACAATTGAAATGCTGCAGGAAGAAAGTAAACAGATCATGGAAGAGCCTGTTGTTCATTTAAAGGAATCATTACCGGTTGATTGGTTTCATGAGACGACATTTTCGCACATGTTAGCAAATGCGCTGAAAACGTGGTGTGGTACCGAGATTGGAATGGTGAACGCTGGTGTACTTCTTGAAGGATTAGAAGAGGGTGTTGTAACGCGCGGAGATATTCACAGAATTTGTCCACATCCAATTAATCCGTGTGCTTTGAAAGTTCCAGGAAAGATATTAAGAGAAGTTATTTTGAAAGCACGTAAGCCGAATATGGAGAATCTTGAGGTGAAAGGATTCGGATTTCGGGGGAAAGTGATGGGGAAAATGATTTATGCTGGTGTTGAAGTAATTCCAGATACGGTTCCTGGGAATAAAATTTTACTAGAAGATGTATTGATTAACGGCGAATCGCTGGAGTTAGACCGTATATATACAGTAGGAACGATTGATATGTTTACGTTTGGATACTTATACCCAGAGCTATCCACACTTTCGGATAAACAATATTATATGCCAGAACTACTTAGAGATGTGTTAACAGATATGTTAATAACTCATACATCTTCCGTTAAACTATAGGCTAGTTAACCTGTAACACTCATTTTTCTCTTGTCATACAGATAAGAAAGAGAGGAGTGTGAACTATGGTTAATGTGGAGCCAATTATAATTGATAACTATACGTTTATTGCGGTTAGCGTCAAACTTCCAAAGACGAATTTGCTAGCTGTAATGAGCGATAAAGGATATATTATGTGTGGTGCATTAGATGTAGGTCTTTTAAATGAAAAGTTAGGTGATCGAGGAATTATTGCTGGCCGTGCGGTTGGTGTAAGAACGATTGAACAACTTCTTGAAGCGCCACTAGAATCGGTAACGACTGGAGCAGAAGCGTTAGGTATTCCAGTAGGAACGATTGGAAAAGAAGCATTATTAAAAATGAGATAAGCATATATCGTCCCTCCTTCTTGCATAGAAATGATATAAGAAGGAGGTTTTTTTATGAGTATATTTCGCTCGAAAAATTCGCGGTTTCGAAGGGGACCTATTGCCTTTCGGTATATACTGCTTATGTCGTTTATTCTTTTTGTGATATTACTTACGCAAGGGTTGTGGATTGTGAATAATAGTATTCAGCCGACCTTAATTAAATATGGGGAAGCAGAGACGCATAAAATGGCGATGGCAATTATGACGAAGGCGGTAAAGGATCAAATTAATGAAGGATTCGATGTCGATTCATTAATGAAAGTACAGAATGATAAAAATGGGAAAGTATCCACAATTAATTTAAATACAAAGCAAGTAAATGAAATCGTAACGTCAACGACCACGTACATAGAAAAATATTTGCAGCAAGTAGAACAAGGGAATTTGAAAGAGCTAGGTATTTCTGAAAAAAACGGGGCGACTATGGCAGTGCCTTTTGGGCGTGTAACTGATAATGCGCTTCTTGGTAATATAGGACCAGATATTCCGATTCATTTCACGCCAATTGGGCATGTGAATACAGATATTAAACAAAAAATTGAGCCGCATGGGATCAACACTACAGCAATTCAAATTGTTATGGAAATGGAAGTAACGTTGCAAGTGATTATTCCATTTCATACGAAAGAGATAACGGTGAAACAAAATGTTCCGATTGCGACACGTATCGTTCAAGGGGAAGTGCCTACGTATTATGGAAGCGGAAGTGTTGCTGTACCTGATAAAAAGAAAACAGATAGTTAGTTGTATATAAAGTGAAACTTGAATCGGTCGGGATTCTTCATCTACAACTGATTATTAGCCCTCACCAATCAGGCTTTTACTGGATAAAAAATAACCGTAGCGATGCGCTACGGTTATTTTTTTGTACTTGCTCGTTCTTTTCGTTCCCAAAGGCTTAAATGCATGTATGGATCGAAGGCCCATTCTGTATAGCCATTGTCTTTATATATGCCAAAATGTAAGTGGGGTGGAAATTTTCCAGCTGTGCCAGGAGGCCCATAGCCGGTGCTACCAACAAATCCGATTACTTTTCCTGGCTCAACAATTTGTCCAAGCTGTATTTCTTTTGAGAACCCGCCTAAATGAGCGTAATAATGGTAATTGTTATGAAGGTCACGAATACCAATACGCCATCCACCAAGGCGGTTCCAACCTTTCGTTTCAATAATGCCATAGCAAGTGGATCTTACAGGCACGCCATATCTTGCAAAAATATCGGTTCCTTCATGAACCCGTCTGCCCCCAAAACTTCTTCCAGCACCGAAAGTACTACGGTAGCTATGGTCACTGTGAATTGGGAGAGGAAAAGCATTTCCTTCTAAATTAATACGTCCATAATGTTTATAAATTTGGGCATATTCGCTAATCAAATCAACTGTTTTTGCACGTCTATAATATTCCCAAAGCATAATTTTAATACGGTCTTCTGACGTTCCTTGTTTCCTTAAAATAGTCGCTGCGGTATGCAGAAGATCACGGTCGCTATTTGCATTTGCAAATCCATCTTTGTCACCATCTAAACCTATTCCACCAAATAGAGAAATCGTATGGGGGAGAGTATCGTTACTATTAACAGGTCCAGCCCATATTTCTGGTTTGAAATAAAGGGAAATGATGGCATCTGGTTTTTTCGGAATATCTTTTCTTACGCTCCGTATATTTCTTTCATATTGATCCATTGCAGCTAAGTAATACCACGGAATGCCTGAAGACTGCTCGGTTTCTTTATATAGTGCCATGCGCTTTTCGTATATGCTTTGCTGATTATCTTCACCGTAAGCGATGTTTTGGTGGAGAAGAAAGCAAATTGAAAGCAAAAGAGAAATTTTTCGAAGCATGAAATAGACTCCTTTCACAACATCACTCTTTTTAGTGTGGGATATACGGAGTATTTCATTATAGGGAACGATTGGAAAAAATCTTAGAATCTTCATTTGAGCAAATCGCTTTCATACGTTAGAATAGATATGTTACATTGAAAGAAGCGAACACGGTAAACTATTTCATATTGTGCGGAGTTGATAACCATGACAAAACAAACAGAATATAAGCGCAAGCCCGAATGGTTGAAAATTAAGTTAAACACGAATGAAAACTATACAGGCTTAAAGAAAATGATGCGTTCTAAAAATCTTCATACGGTTTGTGAAGAGGCAAAATGTCCGAATATTCATGAATGCTGGGCTGTAAGAAAAACAGCAACATTTATGATATTAGGTGCGGTTTGTACACGTGCTTGTCGTTTTTGTGCGGTTAAAACAGGCTTACCAACTGAGCTTGATTTACAAGAACCAGAACGCGTAGCAGATTCAGTAGTACAAATGGGCTTAAAGCACGTTGTTATAACAGCGGTTGCACGTGATGATTTAAAGGACGGCGGAGCAGCTGTTTTTGCTGAAACAGTACGAGCAGTACGTCGTAAAAACCCATTCACATCTATCGAAGTATTACCATCTGATATGGCTGGGGTAGAAGAAAACTTAAAAATGTTAATGGATGCAAAACCAGATATTTTAAACCATAACATTGAAACAGTACGTCGATTATCTAACCGAGTTCGCGCTAGAGCAAAATATGATCGTTCATTAGAGTTTTTACGTCGAGCAAAAGAAATGCAGCCTGATATTCCAACTAAATCGAGCATTATGCTGGGCTTAGGTGAAACAAGAGAAGATTTAATTGAAGCAATGGATGACCTACGTGCAAACAATGTAGATATTTTAACTCTTGGACAATATCTACAACCATCTAAGAAGCATTTACCAGTTATTAAATATTATCCACCAGCAGAATTTGCAGAGCTTAAAGAAATTGCACTTAGCAAAGGATTTAGCCACTGTGAAGCTGGACCACTTGTGCGTTCTTCTTACCATGCGGACGAGCAAGTACGTTCTGCAAAAGAAAAAACAGCAGAAGCGAAATAATGAAAAAAGAGAGCTAGCGATTAGCTCTCTTTTTGTTTGTACTCTAAAACGGTATTTGGACATGTTAATAAAATCTTTTTTAATTCTTCTGTGGATAATTCAATTGTGAATTCAGGTACACCAGGTGTAATTAAAATTTTATTGTACGTATAAACGGAGCTGTCCACAATAATTGTTACATCTTGTGAATAACCAAAAGGAGCGACACATCCTGGAGTACAGCCAGTTTCCATTCTTAGTTCATCAGGAGAACAGAGCGATAAACGTTCCCCAGTTATTTCTTTCATCTCTCCTCGGTTAAGCCGAGTTCCTTCTAACGTAAAAAACACGTAAAAATTTCCAGAATCTGATTTTAAAAATAAGCTTTTACTTGGAGTACCTTGTAAGCCAAGTCTTTCACGTACAATCCGATCTGTCTCATAATCGAGTACCGGTTCGTGTTCAAATTTTTCATAAGAAACATTTGTTTTATGTAGTAAAGCAAGTACGTCTTCGTACATATGAAATGATACCCCTTTCTATTGTTAGAACAGTCTCTTCTCGTGGCGTCAACTAAATGTTTTGGAAAGGGATATTACTTGGACGATGCTTCCCATAATCGTTTTATAATACATTGTTCGTCGATTGTAATTTCGTAAATATCGGGATTTGTTAAAGTTCTCCATTCATTAAAGCCAATCGTATGATTAAAATGCTTTAAAATGAGCGTGAGTAAGTTGCCGTGTGTAACAAGTAGTGTTGTCGTATGGTTTAATTGTAAAACGTCTTGAATAAGCGATATGGCACGGTCTGTTGCTTGTTTTGTTGACTCACCGCCTGAAAAAGCAATATCTATGTTTGTAAAAGTGGATTCTAGTTTTTGCATCCAATCATCCATCGGAACGTTGCTTAGTATGCGCTCAGTTAATCGTTCATCTTCTTGGATAGATAAGTTAGCTTGGAGTGCATAAGGCCGAATAGAATCGATAGCTCGGGCAAATGGGCTTGAAATAATATGATCTATTTGTAGATTGTTTTCTAAGAGGAATGTAGCAAGGGTGCTTGCTTGGTCTTTTCCGGCAATGGTTAATTCGGCATCACGTTCTTGGCCAGTTGCTGAACAATGTCGTATTACAATAAGTTTCTTCATAATTCATCCCCATCTTTCAAGTTGACGCTATATACTTCGACAAATGTAGGGGAATTCCTTTTTATTGGAAACTGCATAGTGATCTAAGCATGTGGAAAAGTAATGTGGATAATAAAAAATTGAGGTGTCACTATGAAAAAAATGATGTGCATTGTATTCATGATTTGTTTTCTTACGCAATTGTCCACAACATATGCAGAATCAAATCAAAAATTAGAATATCCGAGCAATTTCACTAAAACATTTGTGAATGAAAATGTGTTTTATGAACAATTAGATAAGAAAATCTATAAAGAGTACAAACATGCAGCATATAGTGTTCGTAAAAAAATCTCATTTAAAGAAGTGGCCGATGAGGAATTTATTTTTAGGCAAAAAACAGCTGTCGGCTGTCGCAGTAGAGTGGTGCTGCAAGATTCGTTTATTCATCCTGATCGCCAAGTATACTTTTTTGCTTCCTTTTCTCAAAATGAAGTAGAGGAGTTGCATAAGTATATCGTTATAGACGCAGAAACAAGGAGGGAGCTACAAGAGGGGAAAAGTTATCATCATTGTGATAATCCATAAAAAATAACCCACCAACTGGTGGGTTATTTTTTACTCCGGCATACTCATTAATTTCGCTTTCATTTTGCGAATAAGAACGACAGCGCCAATTGTGAAGAGAAGTGTAATTCCTTCTGCAACAAAGATATTGATTGTCTTCGTTTGGTAAAGTGCCGCGAAGAAGTCTACAAATGCGTGGAATAGTATAGCGTATACTAGGAAGATATATTTCTTCTGTTTTACTGCGTATAAAACAAGCATTGTAAAGGCGATTTGAAGCACGAGTGCCATAATTCTTTCTAAGCTACCAAGGAAGTATAAGTAGGCAGGTTGCTGAATTAATACGTCCTGTAAAATGCTGAGCTCAGGTTTCTGTTCAACAAGTCGAGCGAAGCTACCATCGTTAATAGAATTTGCAAATATAAGAGCTTGTAATGCAGAAAAGCCCCCAACTAAAATAGATTCTATTCCGCCGTGACCAATTCCGTATGCAAAGCCATCTTTATATTCTAGATATTTTTTTAGTAGAAAGAAAAAGGCAACGAAGCGTCCTAATTCTTCAAAAATACCAGCAGTCAATCCGCCATAAATTGCGAAAACAAACGGATTTTCTAAAAATGGAGCGATTGCTGGGTTTCCGCGCATAAATAAGTGGAACGGTGTTTCGAGAATTTGAGTAAATCCGATAAAGATAAGAACACCAACTCCGACTACTTTCCAATTAATATTATATTTCTTACGGAAATAAACGAGTACAATAATTGGGACCAGAATCGAGATAATGAGTTGAAAGGTGATGCTGGCAATTACAGTATTTGAAACCATACTTTCACCGCTTTCTAATATATGTACATATCTATTATGCATGAAATATGGGAGAGATGAAACTTTTAGAGGTAAAATGAATTTACTTATTGACTCTAACGTTGCGTCATACTTTATCGTATGTACTAAGGGGGAGATACAAATGACAATGAGAGTAAAAGAAGTAGCTGATTTAGTTGGAATTAGTGTGCGCACACTGCATCATTACGATGAAATTGGGTTGCTAACCCCAGACGAGACGACAGAGTCGGGATATCGTTTGTATTCCAATGAAAATTTAGAGACATTGCAGCAAATTTTGTTTTTTAAAGAGCTAGGCTTCCCTTTGAAGAAAATTAAAGAAATTATCATGAGTCCATCATTTGATCGAGAAGAGGCACTACAGCTTCATAAGAAAATGCTTCTTGAAAAGCGTGCCAGGTTAGATAAGGTGATTGCGACAATTGATAAAACCATTCAGCATACAAAAGGAGAGATTGAAATGACGAACAAAGAGAAATTTGAAGGATTCGATTTCAGCCATAACCCATATGAAGAAGAAGCGAGAGAAAGATGGGGAGATGTAGCTGTAGATAAAGCGAACGAATATGCAAAAGGTATGTCAAAAGAAAACCAAGAAGAGTTTAATACTATTTATAGAAATTTAGCGGCGCTTAGACATGGTGCTCCAGATTCTAAAGAAGCGCAGTCCGCTATTAAAGTATGGTACGATTACTTGCAAAACTTTGGAGAATATTCATTAGATGCTTTTAAGGGACTCGGTCAAATGTACGTCGCTGATGAGCGCTTCACGAAAAATATCGATAAGTTTGGCGAAGGATTAGCACAGTTTATGTGTGATGCGATGGAGGTTTATGCGAATTGTAATAAAAAATAGGAAATAAAAAAGGCGGAGGTTTTCTCCACCTTTTTTATTTTTTAATCATATCATTCAAAGTTTGATCCCCTGTATTGTTCAAATGAGGATTTTTACTCATTTCTCGTTTTAGCATATCGATGCTTTGTGTATATTCTGTATCATTTAGTGCACCGGATTGAAGCCCTTGAATTTGAGAAATCAACTTTTGGTTTGTTGATACATATGCTTTATAATAGCGAGGGACGATGGACAAAGCGGTTTTATATACTTGATCTGCTACGAGTTTCTGATCCGTTGTGTTTGCACGGTATACAACGAACACTTCATCATCGGTAACGAGTGTAGCAGCGTTTGTAACGTCAGGAAGTTTGACTGTCATGCTTGTAATCATTTCAGCGACTTTCTCGCGGTTAATGGCCCCTACTTGTTTGTTAGATACTTCATGTTTTTGTTTAGAAGAATAACCAACTCTTGTGAGTCGTGTATTTGTATTTTCTGTATGATACATGTCGTTTTTATTGGAAACAAGAACACGGCTTCCTTCTTCACGTTCCATTTCAGCTTTGTTCGCTGATTGGCAGCCTGCAAATAAGGAAAGAGTGAGAAGGGAAAGCAAAATTTGTTTTTTCACGATGTATCACCTCCTTCTCCATAGCATGTACTAATTTGCAATTTTTTGTATTTGAAATTGTTGGTTGTTATGCTTTGTGATACGATAAAAAGAAGAATGCTTAGAGAGGAAGTTAATGATGGAGCAAAAGCAAGAGATTCATGCTACGGTGAGCATTAATAATGTTCAGTACGAAGTAATTAAAAACTTTCGTGACGGTTTTAATGAAGAAGCATTTAAAGAGCGCTATGCAGAAATTTTAAATAAATATGATTATATCGTTGGGGACTGGGGATATGAGCAACTTAGATTGCGCGGATTCTTTGATGATAGTAACCAACGTGCGACATATGATACGAAAATTAGTACGTTAACGGAGTATTTATACGAGTACTGTAACTTCGGCTGTGCACATTTTGTATTACGAAAAGTGAAGAAGTAAAAAAATCCTCTTACGATTGTAAGAGGATTTTTTCATAGCAGTTATACCAATTGTGAGGAGGCTGTTTACTTGAAAAGTAAACAGCACCTCGGCAAATATAATGATTCTTTTCATACAAACGCAATGAAACAGGATTGCCAGTGAAAGCATCTAATCGTATACCGGTATAGTTTTTTCGTTTCGCTTCACTTTCCCAAAAGGATAAAAGTACTTTGCTATATCCTTTTCCTTGGGCGAAAGGATGGATGACGAAAGAGTGGACGATAAGAAAACATCCATCTGTTTCTGACCAATTAATAAGCGCGTATTCAGGAGATTGCCATTCGTTCAATACAACAGCACCAACAAGCGAATCATGCTCAAATAGGCAATAGAGTTCACCTTGTTCTAAGTGATAGGAAATATGTTCTCGAGTCGGATATGAATCATCCCATTGATAAATTTTCTTTTGTAAGAGCGCTTTTTTACATTCTGTATACATTGCATCTAATTCGTCTAATAAATTCATCGTACCTTTTCTCACATTTAGCATGAGACTCCCCCTTATAAACAAATTGAAATAGAATCACCTTCAGAAAGTATTGTATTTGGTTTCATTTGTCGTCCGTTCAATTGAATACCCCCATTTTTAATTTTATCCACAATGCGTGTACGGCTCCAATCAGAGATATATGTGGACAATGCCTTATCCATTCGGTGGGAACCGAAAACGATGTCTAATACAACCGTAATTTCGGCTATGCCACTTTCTTTATGCTGTGTAATGGAAATGGTAGTAGTTGTTTCTGTTTGATCTTCCTGCGCCATATCGACTGTCTCTACATGATCAGTAAAAGCTTTATAAATACGAAGTTTTTGATTCCACGTATGATCTTTCGGGCATTTAAAGATAGCAAAGCGGTATATGTTTTTTCCGTTGGCGTTATGCCTGCGAATATTTGTATCGGTAAATAGGGTAGTGCGTCTGCAATTTTTACAATACTTTTCGATTGTGTTTTGCTCATTTTCATATAAACTCCAAGAAAGTTGTACTTTCTGCATTTTCCTTCACCTCTTATAGTAGTGGTAAAGGAACGTAATACAGCTATTTGGATGTCTTGTAGTATGAAGACATGATAAAAAGACAAAAATAAAAGGAGCTTCCCTTAGGAAGCTCCGTAAACATCATACTACAGATGCGTTACGCTCCTTTGTAATGGGAATGGGCAGACTACTCCCTTGAAAAAGCACGGTGCTTTTTTGAGAGTAATGCTATCCAATTGCTGGTCCATTACAAAGTAAATGTTGGCATACGTAGATAACGTCCTTTCTATCCAAATAGATTTATTCTTAATTATAACACAGAAGATTGAAAATTCAAAACTCTTATGATGAAAATACACCAGCTAAAATAGCTGGTGCATACGATAAATTATATAAGTTCAAATAAAAATGAGCGTAATTCTTCTGCAATTTCTTCAGTCATAGAAAATGCGTGCTCTAAGTAGCCTGGTTCGTTTAAATCGTCAGCACCGATGATTGCAAATTTATTACTTTGCATATCAAGTACAATTGTTTTACCGTAATGACGATCGGAGTATAAAAGCGCTAAATCATGACGCTCATTTTCTCCCATAAAGCTAACGAAACGCGTTTTTGTAGCGACGGTATCGTCGTACAGAAAGAAACGTTCTTCCATACACATGGCTCCTTTATTAAATATCTAAGTTTAAGTGTGGTTTATGATCTAAATGGTGATGCGTTTTAATGAATCGTACCGTTCTTGTTTTGTAGCGCATAACGATAGAATATGTTTCAGCTAAATCTCCGCCAAGGAATTTCACACCGTCTAATAACTCACCAGCAGATACGCCAGTTGCTGAGAAGATTGCATCATCACCAGATACTAAATCTTCTAACATAAGAAGTTGACGAGGGTCTTCTAATCCCATTTCACGACAACGAGCTTCTTCTTCTTCGTTCATTGGAACTAAGCGTGCTTGCATTTCACCTTCAAGGCATTTTAATGCTGCTGCAGAAATAACACCTTCTGGAGCTCCACCAATACCTACGAATAAATCAATACCCGTTCCAGGTAGTGCTGTTGCGATTGACGCACCAACATCACCATCACCAAATAATTTTACACGTGCACCTTTTGCACGAACACGGTCAATAATATCTTGATGACGTTCACGTTCTTGAACGATAACCGTTAGGTCACGAATCTTTTTATTGTTAGCTTCTGCTACAATTTCAATTGTTTTTTCAATTGGATCATCTAAGCTAATTTTACCAGCTGCTTTTGGACCAACCGCGATTTTTTCCATGTACATATCAGGAGCATGAAGAAGGTTCCCTTTGTCTGCGATTGCAATAACTGCCATTGCATTTGCAAGACCTTTTGCAACGATGTTTGTACCTTCTAATGGATCAACGGCGATATCTACTTCTGGACCGTTACCTGTTCCTAGTTCTTCACCAATATATAACATCGGTGCTTCATCAAGTTCTCCTTCACCAATTACAACTGTACCTGCCATGTTTACTGAATCGAACATATCACGCATTGCTGTAGTTGCTGCATCATCTGCTTCATTCTTCTTTCCGCGGCCCATCCACTGTGCGGATGCTAATGCTGCTGCTTCTGTTACACGGACAATTTCTAGTGCGAGTTCACGTTCCAAGATTCCATTCCTCCAATTTCAAAAATCATACAAATATAACTATAACAAATAAAGGAGAAAAGGTGAATTCGAAAAATTGTCGATTTTTTCAGAAGAAAGCGTTACAATTAAAATGTAAATGCTTTAATTTCCAGGTAGGTGACATTCATGTATTTTGTAGACAGAAAGAAAATAGAACAAATGCTAGTATGTTTAGAACGAGCAACAAGTACATTTCAAGAGAAAAAGATATATGAAACCGAGTTTGAATTTTATGCATTAGAGCGCATAGCCCATCTTATGATTGATTGTGTATTAGATGTAGGGAATGCGATGATTGATGGATTTATTATGCGCGATCCAGGAAGCTATGAAGATATCATTGATATTTTAATGGATGAGCGAGTGATAAGTGAAGAAGATGGACAAGGGATGAAAGCAATTATCCTTCTTCGAAAAATGCTTACGCAAGATTATATTCAAATGAATCATGATGAATTATATAAGACGATTCAAAAACATATTGCAGTGGTAGAGAAATACCCAGCAAATATTCGCAGTTATTTAGAAAAGGAATTAGGACCTGTATCTGCATTTGTACCAGAATAATTATGCTTATAAGATCCCCAAGGTACCTTTTTGGGGATCTTATATTGTATGGGAGAAAGAAAAGGGAGAAGGGTGAAACATGGGGGAAGCACGTACTACGAAGGACGAGATTGTACAATTGTTGAAAGTAAAGGGAGAGCATACAGTAGCTGAATTGGCTGATGTTTTAGAGATTACAGAAATGGCGATTCGAAGACATTTAAGTAATCTTGAGAAAGACGGACTCATTTATTCTAAGATGGTAAGACAACATGTCGGAAGACCAACTTATTTGTATGGATTAAGTGAAAAGGGAGAAGATACATTCCCGAAAGAGTATAAGCAATTTGCGATTGATATGTTAGAAGATTTAGCTCGAATGGGCGATGAAAAAATACTTCGTTACGTTTTAAAAGAGAGAACGAAGCGCATGGAAGAACAGTTACAAAAGAGAGTAAGTAATCAAAAGAATTTAGCGTATAAAGTGCAAGAGATAGCAGCTATGCAAGAGAGAAACGGCTATATGGTTCAAATAAAGAAAGATGGAGAGAACTCTTTCGTAATTGAAAAACAAAACTGTCCGTTAAAAGAAATTGCAGAGAGATTCCCGCAAGTATGTGAAGATGAAAAAGAGATGTATAAGCGTTTATTTACGAACGCAGATGTGAAAACGCTAGCAAACATGTGCGAGGGCGATTGTAGTTGTTCTTATCAAATAAAAGAGAAAAAATGAACGTTATGGGGCGCTTTAAGGTAAAGCGTTTTTTTCTTTTGGAAAAGCGGGTAATATAAAAGTGGTATGATAAGGTGAGAACGTTAGCATAGAAGGAGAGACATAATCGATGTATAAAGGTTACTTAATTGACTTAGACGGTACGATGTATCGCGGAGAAGAACAAATTGAAGAAGCGAGCGACTTCGTAAAATCATTAGGAGAGCGCGGCATTCCTTATTTATTTGTTACGAATAATTCAACTCGTAAACCAGAACAGGTAGCTGAAAAACTTGTTCGTTTCGATATCCCAGCGAAAGCGGAGCAAGTATTTACAACAAGTATGGCGACAGCGAATTTCATTTATGAACGTAAGCAAGATGCAACTGTATATATGATTGGTGAAGAGGGCTTACATGATGCTCTTGTGGAAAAAGGATTTGAACTTGTGGATGAAAATCCTGATTTCGTTGTTGTTGGTTTAGATCGTGACATCACATATGAAAAATTAGCAAAAGCGTGTCTTGCTGTACGTAACGGCGCAACGTTTATTTCAACAAATGGGGACATTGCCATTCCGACTGAGCGCGGATTATTACCAGGAAACGGTTCATTAACATCAGTTGTAGCAGTATCAACAGGTGTGGATCCAATCTTTATCGGAAAACCAGAATCAATCATTATGGAACAAGCGTTAAAAGTGCTTGGTATCGGAAAAGATGAAGCGTTAATGGTTGGGGATAACTACGATACAGACATTTTAGCGGGAGTAAATGCTGGCATGCATACGCTTCTTGTCCACACTGGAGTCACAACTGTGGAGAAGTTAACAGAATATGAAGTACAACCGACGCAAGTTGTGCATAACTTGACGGAGTGGATTGAGAAGATGTAATGGAAAACAGGTAACCGAAGAGGTTACCTGTTTTTTTATGCATAATTACATATGTACTATAGATATATATAGAATGTAAAATTTAAATGTAGTGATATAAAGGAGGGATAAGAATGTACTGGATGTCATGTGTTATGCTTGTTTTTACATTATGTGTTTTGTTCTTTGTTCTATGGAAAATATATAAAATAAATGAAATGAAAAAAAGCGCAGGAAAACTTATTGCAATGTATCCTCGGATGAAAAGACGTTGGATTGCATTACTTGGACCAGCATATTTCATTGGACAATGTATGTATATATACGCTCAGTACGTAAGTGGCGATATTGATACAGTTGAACAGTTTTTCATTCAGCTAGGTATTCATGCTGTAGCAAGTTGTTTTATGACTTTAATAGCTATACATCTTATTAAAAGTGTAAAAATATATGAAAAAGGTGTAATAGATGGATTAAACTTTTATTCATATGAAGAATTAAAAGGCTATAAAACATCAACATGGGAAAATCCAAAAGAAAATATATTTTTATATCGCGGGCGAGAAAAAATGAATGACAATGTGAATTTACTTATTAGACAGGAAGATATGAATGAATTAGAAAACATTCTTAAAAGATATATTCCGAAATTGATGATGAAATAAAAAACACCGGTTTTAATAACCGGAGTTTTTTATTAAAAAGCACGATTCACAACATCTTTAACTTCTTCAAGATATTGTTTACGCACACTGTCATCCACAGAAGGAACACTTGTATAGAATGAATGCTCAATCGTTTCAATGCCTGTAAATTCAAAAATACCAACATCCGATGTTTTCTTCATTGCGTCAAACATACCGCCTGCTGTGTATACTTCTTTCGTATTACCCATTGTAGATAATAATAATCCTTTTTTACCGTTTAATAACTGTTCAAGGCCGTTTTCGCCGTAAGTATATGCAAAGCCAAGGCTAAATACACGATCAACGTATCCTTTTAAAATAGCAGGAAGTCCTGACCACCAAACTGGGTAAATGAATGTAATACTATCCGCCCAAGAGATATGTTTTTGTTCTTCTTTAATATCTTCTGGTGTGTTTCCTTGAGAAAATGAGATGAAATCGGAAGCGGCTAATACTGGATTGAAGTTTAATTCGTATAGATCGCGAACGCGTACTTCATGACCTTTTCCTTCTAATTGACTTTTTACAGTTTCTAAAATTGCATGGTTGAAGCTTTCTTTATTGGGATGTGCATAAACGATTATATGTTTCATTGTTTTTCCTCCTATTCGTACACCTGTAACCATTATGGTTACTCCTGTTACGGAAGTCAAGTAAGACATATGTATGTATAAAAAGACGCCCAAAGATCGTCTTTTTATACCCCACTCATACAAAGAACAAAGAAGACAAATAAAATGATGACGAGACCGATGCCGAAGTTAAATACGAGAGTACTATCCATATATGTAGCCTCCTTGTTTGAAAGTAAAAAGCACTCTAGTTAAGAGTGCTTTTTTATTTTGAATCTACTTCATAACTTTTAGAAAGTGATTTATGCGTGTAACGATTTACATTATTTTATGTATTTATACTTTGAAAGGAGTAAGTCCTTGTGGAATATAGAAAAAAAGACACTCTTTCGAGTGTCTTTTAAGATGACAAAATGTGCCAATTGCTTGAGGTTGATAAGACGCTAATTTCCGTGTTAACGCCTTTTCTTTAATCAAGAAGTGTAGCAACAGCGATTCAAATAAATTGTACCATTTGTTTAATTGTGGTGCGTATGCAATTGTGCATATTTTGATCATGAGGTAGGTAATGAACTGTGAATAATTTGAAGTGATTTATTTACGATTTCTTCTGCGGCATATATGCCGATTGCGTCTGTTTTTAAAATATGGGGTTGTAAGTGATCATGCATTGCCCCTAACTCACCATGAAGTGGTGCGAAGGCATGGTTCGCCTTTTCAAGCATGCATAGATCAAGTAAAGAATCCCCAGCTGTAATAATCGTATCTATTTGCAAAATTTCTTTTATATATTGCACGGCGTCCCATTTATTAATTGGTTTTGGTACAAAGTATAGCTTTCTACCTTGAAGTGAATGATTCCAGCCTTGTTTGTCTAACCAGGAAGTGAAGGATGATAATTCATCATAAGGAATGTTCTCCCGTTTAATAATGCAATAATGGAATAGATCATCAGCTGTTTTTTGTGATATAACCCAATCTTTATGAGCTATTTGTCCAAATTCCTTTAGTATGTCGTTTCTCTCTATACATTCAACCGATAGTCTTTCTTTTACTGTCCTGTTCCAAGTACCATCTTGTTTCCCGTTATGAAGGATATTGCCGCCGTTACTTGTAATGGCGTATTCGGGAATGATTTCGTTTTGGAATAAAGCAATACGCTGAAACTGCTCAATAGTTCTTGTTGTAACTGGGATGAAATGTGAATGGAGTTGCAATTTTTTTAGTAGTGAAATGGTTTTATGTGATATGAAAGAAATTTCTTTCCCATCTAAAGTTTCAATGAGTTGAATTGATTCATCTTCTATAGGGGCACGAAACGATTTCCGGGAATAAATAAGCGTCTGATCAAGATCACTGGCGAAAATCATATCGTTTCCCTCTTAAGAGGCTTAATGAGCCCACAACATGAATAAGCCATATTCTCATAGATTTCAATAGGGACATTCTTTTCGTTAGCAAGAAGTAAAATATGCTTTAAATCGGGATTGTTTTGCTTACGTATTAAAATTTTCCACGGTATTCTCCGGAGTAATACGCGAGTTGTTTCACCGACTCCTGGTTTAATTAAGTTAATATCGTCAATTTTAAAGTGATTTTGGATAGACTGTATATCTTTTAATCCTTGCCAAGAGGGATCGGTGTAAGTTGAAGCAATATAACGTAATTGATTATCTATATGAGAATGAACAGAAGGGAATAAACCTGTTACCTCATCAATGAAGAAATTTGATAAGTCTTCTTGTTCTAGCTCTTTATAATATTTAACACCATGAAAATCATTTGGACCGATATAGGTGTCATTTAGTACAGTGCGGCTAATGAGTCCAGAGACAGTTGCATTTAAGCAAGCGCTAGGAATAAGAAAATCTTCACGTGTACCGTAAATTGAAGTACAGTAACCGGGATCAGCAAGCACAGCCATACAATGAGAAATGTGTGTATTATTTCGTTCGTTAAATGTGTGTACGGCATATTCTAATTCTTTTTTTATTGCACCTTTCCCAGTCCATCCATCAATGAATTGAATTGTTTCTTTAGGGTGATGTTCCAAAATATAATGGAGTGCATTTTCATCAATACTGCGTCCGCGAACAATAGAAATACAATAGTGAGGTACATCAAGGTTGTATTGATAGCGTATGTAGCGTTTTATAAGAATGCCAATAGGTGTACCAGCACGAGCTAATGAAACGAGGACAAGGTTCGTTCCTTTAGTCTGTATAATTTGTTCGGCGACAACTCCAACAGCAATGGCTAGTTTGTGTTTGTATTGTTGCAGGGAAGAAAAGAATAAATCCATATATGCTTTAGATGGTTTATATTCCATTGGTAACATTTCGGAATAGTGTGTGCCAGCTTGAATTGCTTGTTCTCTAGTTTCTGTGGAACTTTCTTTCATTAAATCACTAATATCTTTTAATAGAAAAATAGCATCATTTGGATCATAACTACTAATATGAGAATTTACTTTTACCATAATTATCAACCTTCCTTTTCTATGCTATTTGAAAATGAGACGATATGAATAAAGGGAATAACTGTTTGTAACTGCTGTAGAAGAGGAGATAGGGCTTCTTCTCCTAAATCACGTTCAATAAAAACAAATGCTTCATCGTAATCATGAGGTGAAATATTATAGAAGTAATTTGTAATAGTAGAATCTTCAGGACTTGGATATGAGAAATGATTATGAATGGCGTAGTTCACATCATTTGAAACAGGATGGATAGGGCTTCGTGTTGTAGATTGATATAAAATATTTTCACCCATTTCAGCAGCGATTTTCATTGGGATATACATAAATTCACCCGTTCCGAGACAAAGTGTTCGTTTTCCAATTCTTTCTCTATTTAAAGTTCTTCCTGCTTCTTGAGCGAAAGAATGAATGTACTTTTGTTCATATGCTGAAATGCCGAATCGCCCAGTATATTTTATATAATTTGATGTATAGGGTAATGTTGGGCAGGTAAGGGTATGCTTTTTGAAATCAGGTTTTGTTTCTTCAATTTGAATATCTGTTTTTGAAATATTCAATGGTTGGCCAGTTGTATGAATACTGCCTTCTAATAAAGAAATAACATGAATCTTAATTTGAAGTTCTTCTTCTAATTGTTTAAATTGTCTTCTATTCGTATGAGAACGCCAGTCTAATAAAGAAGCAATAATATATTCTTCTCGTGGGAATTTATTTTGAATCGATCTAATAATATTTAATGCTGTTTTTCCTGTTGTCATCTCATCATCTACGAGAACAATTGGATTGCTGTTTTGAAAAAAGCTTTCATCCACATAACAACGGTGCGATGTTGCATGGGAGTGTTCTTCCTCAAATGTAATGACAGATTCTAGGTTGGGTATCGATTCCCTAGTTGTATGTACATACTTTGCATTTTGAAAGCATTGAAACATAGAATGACCAAGTGCTGTCGCTGTTTCAGCGAATCCGATGAACAAAACCTCTTCTTGCAAGGGATATTGATAACGGAATACTTCCTCTGGGATTTCATCAATCTCTAATGAAATGAGATTTAAAATTTCTTTTTGAAATGGATGAGAAGTATTATGTAGTATTTCCATATATCTTGCAGCGAGAGCAAATCCACTTGATAGAGAGATTGCAGGTTTAATAGGAAGATGCTTTCCAAGGATTGTACTCACAAATAAAAAACTACGTTTCTTATTTATTCGCGCAGCCATTTGAAAAAGATTGTCTAGCGCTAAGTTATATGGATTATCACGTACTTCTACATGAACTTGTATATTATTTAAAACGTTATACGTGTTGTTTTGCGTTTGTAATAAGGAGATCGGTGAATTGTTTGTTTTCATGTAGCACCCCGTAAATATTAGATTTTAAAATGGTTTTGCGAGCCCAGCCATAATGTGGCTTTACTTCATTCATTTTGTTAGAAAAACTACTTTTTAGCACTCCATTATACGTATCTGCATTTTGTAAAATTGATCTCGCATCTAAATAATCTTCCATTGTGACAATATGCATTGCCTGTACAACTTTAATATGAGATGGATGAATAACTGTCTTTCCAATTAAGCCATTTGCATGGTCGAGTGATACCTCTTGGATGAGCCCTTCTTCATAATCATTAGAAAAATATTCCCATACACATCCTGAAATAATATATTCATTTGTTGCCCTTGAGAAAACGTTAATAATGTCTGAAATACAATCACGAACAACAGTAATATGATAGATAGGTGTGTATTTATTGCGCCGAATACTAAATATACTTGAAAAGTCAGTAGCACCAATACGTACATTTAAGATGTGATCACGATAGGAATCTAGTAAATCTTTTATTTGTAATAATGATTCTATCCGTGTTTCTTTATACATAATTTCTGGTGATTCTAAAATAGGCATTCCATAAAGTGATAATGAGTATAACTCGTTTATATATGCAAGCTGATCGATATAAGCCTTTCCATTAATCGGTGTGAATTTTGGAAAGACAAAACCACATAAACAATGAACAGCACTACCTAATTCAGTAACAATTGTCTTCATTTGGCTTGGGCGTCGAACTCTAATAAAAAGAAGTGGGATGTCTGCTTGCTTTAGTAGGTTGGCACTGACTAAGTTGGCGATTTGTTGTATTTGAACGACGATGTTTTGCTCTGCAAGTTTTACTTCCTCATCGCTGATAGCGTCTTCTAGACAAAGAATAATTGAGGTAGCATCCACATGTTTCTTTCTAATAATATCTTCCGCAATCGTTTCTTTCGTGCCAGGAGTATATAGTGTAGCGCCTAGTGCGTAAGCTAGTTGTTCTTTTCCTATATTTTTTGAAAAACTAAGTGGTTCTTTATAGAAAAAATTTTGCCGTTCTTCTAAGGAGAGGTAAGAAAAGTAATTCACATTGTCACCACCTTATTCGTAATGATTCTGTTTAATCGTAACATAATAAGAAAAATCTTCCATGTAAATAAAGTGAGAAATTAAAAAAACATATTGAGAAAGATGAATTATAAGATGAGTATCGAATATTGTTAATAGAAATATAATAGGGGGAAAGAGAAAGTGGATATACATAAGTTAACAGAGGAAGAAGCAAATGAGATAAATACGTGGACGTACGAGGAGCCTTATAATTTATATAGTTTTGCAGGTGAGAAAGAAGTAATAGAAGAGCTATTAGATGGAACGTATTATGGCTGTTGTGACGATCAAGGAGAGCTCATCGGCTATTTTTGTTTTGGGGAAAATGCACAAGTGCCAGGGGGAAGAGATGCTAATTTATATGGTGGAGAAGATGTGATTGATATCGGACTTGGCATGAAGCCAGCGTTAACAGGAAAAGGCATGGGGGAACTGTTTTTTCAAGCTGGGATAACGTTTGCTGCTAAGGAATTTAGTTCGAAAGTGTTTCGATTAAGTGTAGCAACATTTAATACAAGAGCGATTACGTTATATAAAAATATCGGATTTAAGCAAGGGCCTATTTTTTTGAGCTGCGGAAGGGAATTTATGCTTATGGAATACGAAAGGCCGTCAGCATGAAACTGACGGCCTAGAAAGCATAATTATTATTCTGAGTGATCAGCTCGGTGCGCTAAACGGCTTGACGCAGCGGCAGCAATTCCGCCAACGATATCGTCAAGGAACGTGTGCACCTTTCCAGTTGATTTATCATTTAAGTATTCTAAAATACCAGGTTTTAATTTATCGATATATCCAAAGTTCGTGAAACCGATAGAGCCGTACACGTTAACGATAGAAAGTGCGATAACTTCATCAATTCCGTATAAGCCTTCATCACGTTTTACGATGTCTTGTAACGGCTCACTTAGCATTCCTTTTTCAGCAAGGACATCAAGTTCGATACCAGTAATCAGTGCGTTTTGTACTTCACGTTTTGATAGTACACGTTCTACATTGTAACGGCATTCTGACATCTCTAAATTTGGATGATATTTTTTTTGAAGAAAATGAACAAGTTCAGCAATATCGTCAATTGTTACACCGCGTTCTTGTAATAGTTGTAATGCTCTTTCTTGTAGTTGATTTGATTCTTTCATGTTTATCACCTTTTTTTCTTTTTAGTATTTGTATACGTTTCGTTGCTTTATCATGTGCATAGGAATGAAAGGCGAGCACAAGCTCATATATATAAAGAAAAACCATAGGTGGCGACTGCGATGATTCAGCATATTTATGAGCATTATCACATGCATGTTAAAGAATTAATCCCCCTTGGCCCCTATAAAAGCTTTTGGATTCGCAACAAAATTTATGTACTTGTTCCAATTGGAGAAATGGAGGAAGAAGTACTTGTAGAGATGAAAAAGCTCAGTGATTATATGAACCAGCAAGGGGATATAACTGTAGCGACTTTCGTTCCGACTATACACGGCTACTATGTATGTGAGATAGAAGAACAAAATTACTGCTTATTAAAAGGTATGCGTGCGTTAGAACGACATGCTACATCATTAGGAAGTGAGCTTTCTATATTCCATAAACGAGGTGCATTCTTTCCAGAAGAAATTGAGCAATTAAGCCGCATTGGTGAATGGAAAGCGTTATGGGAAAAAAGGCTCGATCAATTAGAGAAGTTTTGGCAATCACAAGTGATGAACCACCCTTCAGATGTATTCGATCAATTGTTTATTGAATCCTTCCCGTATTACTTAGGAGTTGCAGAAAATGCAATTCAATATGTTGTCGATACAGAAATGGATGATACGCCGCAACTAACGGATGCAGCAACAATTTGCCAAGAACGATTCACACCTTTATTATGGCATCAAACGAAGCGACTCAAACTTCCTTTTGATTGGGTGTATGATCACCCGAGTCGAGATATTGCAGAATGGATCCGCCATATGACGATAGAAAAAAAGAAAGACTGGGAGCAAACAATTGTTCAATTTGTTACAGATTATGAACGTAATTATTCGCTATCCTCATTTGGTTGGCGCTTATTATTTGCAAGGCTCCTGTTCCCGCTTCACTATTTTGAAACGGTCGAACGATATTACCAAACTGGAAACGAAGAGCAAAAAAGCATATATAGAGATCGCTTAGAAGCCATTTTACACGATGTGAACCGCTCAGAGCAATTTATGAAGCATTTTTATGGCTCACTTCGTTTACCAGTAGATAAGCTTGGGATTAGAAAATTAGATTGGTTATCTTAAAAGTATAAAAAAGAGACCGATGGAGGTCTCTTTTTTATACCACAATTTTATGTAATACATTATGCCCCTACCTGCTGATCTGCACATATATTTAAAACGAATTGATGCCCTTCGAGTTTTTCATTTACTTTACCCAATAATTCTTGCTGGATTTCTTTAAATAAAAATTGATAGCTTGTATTCCATGTTGGTATAACGGATGAAAGGCTTAATAAATACTCTTTTTTCTTTTCTAGTTCTTGAATTGTTAAAAAAGTGTTCCCCATTTTTGGCATCTGTCGTCCCCCTATGTTTTTAACTGTATATGTGTGAACGATTCACTATATAGTATCAATTATCTCATTTTTTGAGAAGGATTTCCAATTTTGTTTTATGATGTTAAAGCGGAATGGTTATGTGAATAAAAAAAGAGACCAAAATTGGTCTCTTCTTAGCAAGCGACTCTGAACGAGCCGCTTCCGCTTTTAATTAATATCCAGCTCCAGCGGCTAAAATGTTCGGTGGCTTCGCTTCTTCCGCCGAGGCAAAAAGCGCCTCTATGTCAGAAGCTCCATCCCCCTCACATTTTGAACGAGCCGCTTCCGCTTTTAATAATATCCAGCTCCAGCGGCTAGAACAGTCGTCCATTTCGCGCCTTCCTGTGAGGCGCTTCCGCTTTAAATTAAAATACTTGTTCTACTTCGATAACGCCTGGTACTTCTTCAAGTAACGCGCGCTCGATACCAGCTTTTAGTGTGATTGTAGAACTTGGGCAGCTTCCGCAAGCACCCATAAGGCGTAATTTTACGATACCTTCTTCAATGTCTACTAATTCAACGTCTCCGCCATCGCGAAGTAAGAATGGACGTAATTTATCTAATACTTCTAATACTTGTTCTTGCATATGTGGGTTTTCCATTTTTATCGACTCCTTTCATCAGTTTTATTATAATCAAGATAGAGGGGAAAATCTATTTTTTCTCTTCTTGTTTTATTGTCGAAATATTGTATCGTGTTTTTTCAGTATAGGGGCATGGAATAAGTTTGTAAAATGATGTGCTTATGTACTAAGACATCTGAATATACTGTTGGGACAAGAAGTGGGGGAGAAGAAATGGTTAATGTTCAAGTGTATGGGACGAAAGTAATTTGTGCGAGCTGCGTTGGAATGCCATCTTCAACAGAAACGTTTGAATGGTTACAAGCGGCGATTGGTCGTAAATATGAAGGAAAAGAAAATAAATTTAATTTCGAGTATATTGATTTCCAAGAAGAACAAGAAGATGCGGATAAAAAAGCATTCGCAGAGCGCGTGGTGGAGGAAGATTTATTTTATCCGGTCGTTCTTGTAAATGGAGAAATTGTTGGAGAAGGAAATCCTCGTTTGAAGGATGTTTACGAAGAAATCGAGAAATATTTATAAAACAAGAAGTCTTTGCGAATTTGCAAAGGCTTTTTTTATTGGAGGGATAGATGTGAAAAATAGAGTGAAGCATGCGTTACCAACGGAAGTACAACAGTTAATGGAGCGGTACACAGTAGAATTAAAAGAAATTTTTTTGGATGAAAAAATAGTCGGGGTATATATTTACGGATCTATCGCACTAGGTGCATTTCATAAGGAAACGAGCGATGTTGATTTTGTTACAGTGATAAATGATTCCGTGAATGAAGCTGAAAAACAGCAACTTGTGGAACTACATAAGAAGTTTAGTGATAATAACCTAGGTAAAAGAATGGACGGTATGTATATTCCGCTTGTTGATTTAGGGAAATACAATGATGAAATAAACGAGTATGTGTATTGTGCAGATGGTAAAGCTAATGTTGGTCATTGGGACATTAATGCGGTCACATGGTGGACGTTGAAAAATCAGGGCATTACAGTTACCGGAAAAGAAGCAGAAGATCTTCCGTTGCAAATACAATGGAATGATGTAGTACATACGATGAAATATAACGTAGAACAGTACTGGAGTGAAAAGGCGAAGCAGCCATATTTATTTTTCGTAGAAGAGTGGGTAGAATCAGCTGTCGTTACGATGGGGCGTATTTTATATACACTAGATCATAAAACAATCGTTTCAAAAGATAGAGGATTGCAATACTTGTCAGAACGTTCAGCGGAAGAATGGGAGCTTTTATTAAAAGAAGTAGCGAGAATACGGCACAATCCAAAAGAAAAGAGAATGCTCTCAAGGTGGAGAAGGGCAGAGATGACGAAGAGATACTTACTGCATTTAATTGAGACGTGTAGAGAGAAATGGTAGGGAAGAAAATGGACAATACAGTGGGGTGTATTGTCTTTTTTATTTTGTAGTAGATAGAAAAGTATTTACAAGTATTGTGTAGAGGAAAGATAATAGAAAAAATATGCGCATGGGGGAAGATGATGAGTAAATATAAATTACATATAGATAGAGAACAATTATGGAAAGGCTGCGTTTTAAATTCGATTGCCCATGCAATTAATGTAGCGCATTGTCCAGATTTCTCACATGAAAGTTCATGGGATGGATTTAACTATAGTATGCAAGATAGCCAAGGCGGACAAGGGACAATTACGTTTCATCCGAATTACACGATTGTATGTCTTCAAGATGTGAATAGCGAGAGAATTGATGAGTGGATTGATGCGAAAAATTATTTTGAAGGGGCACCTTCGGAAGTAATAGATATTGCGAAAGAAGAAGCACTTCAATACGTATTAGAAGAAGTAGGAGGCGAAACAGTTCCTTTTATTACAACTGCATTTTGGATTGAGGATAGCGGTGCGTATTCAATTGATTTATTTGAAGAGATGGAAGAGCACGGCGGATTCTTATTAGAAATTCCATTACTTGATACAGAATCAGCAATAGAAAGACTGGAAGAAGAGTATGAACTGACAGAGGAACAAATAGAGCTTTTACAACTCGTGTATGAGAAAAAAATCCAAAGTCCAAATGAGGAAATTAAGTTGTCAAAAGAAGAAGTAGCAATGATTGGAACGGAAGATAGCGAAGGATTGGAATTTAGTAAGGAGTCATTTGAAGAAATGAATATTACTTGGGAGTTGTAGGGGAGGATAACATGTTTCCGATTGGTGATCAGCCGAAGATTATGAAAGACTTAGCAAGTATAGCTGGTGATTTAGAAGAAGTAGCGATTGAGGGGAAAACAAAAAATATAGAACGACTAGCATCTTTGCAAGTTAAAAAGTTATGGGTGTTCACAGTAAATCAAAAGCAGTTTGATCATATTCTTACGTATGCTTGTCCCGATATATTATACGTTTACGAAATGAGGGTCGAGGATTTAAGTAGCCTTCAGAAATTGTCTAATTTACAACAGTTGTATATGTGCTGGAATACAAAAGCGAAGACGTTATGGGATATTGATTATAATAAAAAGCTCAAATCCTTACTAATTGATGATTTTTCTAAGTTAGAAGATTTAAGTGCTTTAAGTAAGTGCACACAACTCAATACCTTCTATATGGGTGGTGGGATAAATACAGCGATGAAAGTACAAACTTTAAAACCACTCGCTGAATTACAGCAGTTGCAAAAGCTTACTTTGATGAATTTAAAGGTTAAAGATGATTCATTAGAACCGTTAATGCAATTGAAAAATTTAAAAGAGTTAAGCATATCTAATCAATTTAGGGTGGAAGAGTATGCAAAACTTTCTGTAGCATTGCCATATACGGTATGCGAGTCTTTTAAACCTTACCAATATATGAACGATGCAATAGATGGGAAAAATATAATGGTGACTGGGAGAAGAAGGCCAGTCCTTAATTCAAAAACGGATACTGTGAAGATGCAAAAATATGAAGAACAATTTAAAAAGTTACAAAAGGAATATAAAGCACTAGTAGAAAGCAAAATGTGAAATCACATTGCACTTTCTACTAGTTTTTTTATATACATATCAACTTCATGAAAGAATACGAGCTCTTTTTCCTCGGTATTCAGATGCACAGCGCAATGTAAATATTGCTGTAAATAGCGATTAGCTTGTTCGTACTGTTTTAATTTGTAGAAAGAAAAACAAGTAAGAAGTAGAAACGTTTTTTCTTTTAATATTGGAACGACGGCTAGTATCGGAGTAATGGAATGTATATTTATTTCCACTAAATTTTCATAAGATGCCCACATTTGAAACCAGTCGAAAATAGTAGGAAGGTAATTCAGAATGTCGATAGTTTCATGTGAAACATTATGCAATAACTGGTTCTGTTCCATATGCATAGGCTCTATTCTCGTTTGTAGAATGCAATCGAATATTGAAATGTTTTCTTTTAATTGTAATTGGTCCGCAATAAGCTGCGGGAGACCGATAGGGTGGACTCCTATATTTATATAGAAGTCATCTCCAAACTGGCTTTTTTGTATGTTAATGAGCTTATAAAATCCGTTTTCAGCTTTGAAAAATGTATGTCTTTTTTTCTTAAAGCCGAGTGGTTTTAAAGTGGCATGTAAATTTGTAATAAAATCTTGTTCCTTTTTAGAGCGAGGCTTATTCTTCGTCATATTCATACGTAGTTAAGTTTTGTAAGAAACTTTCAAAGTTAGGTGCTAATTCAATAATTTCCTCAAACTCATTATCGATAAATATAACTGGAGGATTTTCAGCTACATTTCGATAGTCTAATGCAATCCATGTATGTCCATCACCAGACAAGAGTACGATATTCTCAGGCATTTCCCATTCTCGAATTAAATAGCGGCTCTCTAAAATACTAGATTCATTTTCATCAAAAGAAATACCATATAAGCCAGACACATTAACGTGATCGTCTGCCCAAGAATTTGGTTTTGAAGTAGGGTGAGCATCAAGACGAAGAGTTCCCCCATTTTGTTCTTTTAGCAGGTTTATGTATGATTCTGGGAGCTTTACGTTAAGTACTTCTTCTGCTTTTTTGATTAGTTCATCGTTAATGGGTGCTAGTTTTAAATAGTCATCTTCTGCCCAAATTGTAGTCTTCATATTGGATCACCTCAAATAATAGTTTTAAGAATCTTATGTCATATATTATAGTTAGTTTAGATGATGCGCAATAGAGGGAGGGACGGAGTATGGATGTGTATGAATACCTCGATCACGTAAATTCTAAAGAAGATTTATTAAAATTTCTTGTATACCTCCAAAAGGATTTTAAAGTGAACAAAGATGGATGGGAGAATGTAGAGATAGAGACTTATTTAGAGGCATTAAGTGCTTGGTTAGGTGATTATGAAGGGGTTTATATAAATCAAGGGGAGAAGCTTCCAGAAAATATTCCATGGAAGTTTATTGCCCAGGTGTTACTTGCGGCAGCTCATTATGAATAAAATTAGATTTTTAAAAGATAGAATGGAGAGGATATCATGATTAACCATAATAAAATTAAACAACTTTTAACACATGTAGATCGTGCTGAGGATAATGAAATTGAGCTAGAGTATGAGTATGAATCTGAACCTATGACGATAGAAGTGTTTAATAGTGAAGAAATAGAAGAAGGACAACTTGGTTATAGTTTTGATGAAGAAGGACAAAGCTTAGTCGGGAATGAAGAAGGAGATTGGAAAGAAGGATGGATTGTAATAGGGATAGATTCATATCTTGGAGACCCGATTTTTGTAGATAGTAATGATGAGAATTGTCCAGTTTATACAGCTATGCACGGTGAGGGAGAATGGGAGCTGGAATGTATAGCGGAACGTATAGAAGATATTATTGAGAAAGTGAAGGGGAATGTGCGAGAAATAAAATAGTATTTCAATGTGATTAAGAGGGAGGCAATGTAGTATATATTCACTAAAAAAGATGTATAAAAATGATTTTGATGCATCCTTTTTAGTGAATATATAAAATAATTAACTTAGTGTATTAAATGTATGATACATGATTATTTTAATATATTTAAAAGTAAAATGAAATAAGAAACGAATAATTGTCGGAATATATTCGATTTCCGTTCATTTTTATGAAATATGTGTACTTTTTGTTAGATTCCTTCATTTTGTACATATACAATAAATGTATATAGAAATAAGAAAAGGATGATGTACGTGAAGGACACTGTTTTACAAGAAACAATTTCTCAGCAAGAATTACATAAAGTTGTTCAAAAGAATACAGCTTATTATGATTTTAAGTGGGGTAAAGTAGAAAATCCTGCGCAAGGGAATACATGGAATTGGGTAGCATTTTTCTTCCCAACCTTTTGGTTAGCTTATCGTAAAATGTATAAGTTATTTATTATATTTGCGTTATTGGCTATACCTAGTATAGTTATAACCCCTTTTATAGATATTCCAGATGGGATTTATTTAACATTTAGTTTAGCTCTTCAATTAGGAATGATGATATTTACTGGGTGGCAAGGAAACCGTTTATATTATAAGCATGCTGTTCGTGTTTTTCGTAAGGGAGAAGATATGCCTGATCATAAGAAGGCGTATTTCTTACAATCTAAGGGTGGCGCTAGTGTAGCTGGTATGATTGGTTTACAAGTTATAGTCGGGATTGTGTTTGGCGGAGCTATGCTCGGACTTTCTCTTTTACCTACTGAGCCGAATATTAAAAACGTTGTTCGTTCAAGTGGTGAAGGGGTTACGTTAGAGATTATGACTGATAATCCAACTTGGAAGTTTGTGAAGAAAGAAAAAGATTATGACGTAGTAGAGTTTACTGGTTATGATTATGCAGAGAAGAAAAACGTGAAAATTAAATTTGCTGTTTATTTCGATGAAGATTATTTCGAGTGGCAAGAGGTATATGAAAATAATAAGAAGTTAAGTGAAGAAGAAGTAGAAGAATATCAAATTTACATTGAAGAAAATAATTGGGGTTTCTAGAGGGAACTCGTTCATTTTGAAAAGAAGAATCTTGTGAAGATTCTTCTTTTATTTATTAGGGAGAGAGAAATGATTTCAGCATTAATAGAAGCTCTAATAGGGTCTATTAGTTTAAGTACGGGTTTACACACGAAAAAGATTGATGCTAACATACGTTACTTGCAGCAGTATGAATGGTTTCGAATAATATATGAAGACGAGAAGTATCGAAAGTTATTTATTACGAACTACAAAGTGCGCTCACATTTACAAAGTAAGCTAAGAGTTCGACTGCTGGTAAAAAATAAAAATGTACAACGAAGATTTTTAAAATTGGTAGAAGAGCAAATGGAAAAAAGGCATATGAATTGAAATTTTGTAAAATACAATAAAAAATGAGAATTTGCGGTAGGGTTGTCAATAACGTGAGACTATGGCACTATAAAGAAATGCTATACAAATTTTATTTATCGAGATGTAAACATCAATTTTGATTTTTACGTATAAATAATGAACGGAGGAAATGAATTTATGGCTACTTTACCAAATTGTCCAAAATGTAATTCAGAATATACGTATGAGGATGGCGTTCTTTTCGTATGTCCAGAATGTGCTCATGAGTGGGGCCAAGAAGCAGAAGCTGAAAATAATGATGGTGCGAAAGTTGTAAAAGATGCGAACGGAAACGTTCTTCAAGACGGCGACGCTGTTACTGTTATTAAAGATTTAAAAGTAAAAGGAACTTCTTCAGTTGTGAAGATCGGTACGAAAGTAAAGAGTATCCGTCTAGTTGATGGCGATCACGATATCGATTGCAAAATCGACGGTTTCGGAGCTATGAAGTTAAAATCACAGTTCGTTAAGAAGGCGTAAGACAATAAAAAGAGGAGGNNCCTCCTCTTTTTATTGTCTTTTTTTGCCCGTAAGTCGATATACCGAGAAAGAAGTACGATTCACCGTGCATCATAGTCAATTTCTTTCAACTGACATCGCTTAGTAAAGAATGTTTTATATCCGAGCTGTAAGAAGATAATGACAGCGAAAGCGGTACTTCCTGAAATACCGAGTATGATGGCGATTTGATATTGAATGGCTGTGAACGGTGATACACCAGATAATATTTGACCAGTCATCATGCCTGGTAAGCTTATAATTCCCATTCCGACCATAGAATTAATTGTTGGTAAAATAGCAGAATCAAAAGCGTCTCGAATGAGCGGAGCAGTGGCCTCTTTCGGTGTTGCACCGAGCATAAGGGCACCTTCAATTTGGCCTCTTTGCGATTTCATATTGTTTAAGAACGTATTTGCACCGAGAGAAACACCTGTCATTGCATTCCCAACTAACATTCCTGTAATCGGAACGATATATTGCGGAGCATACCAAGGGTCATGCCCGATAATAACAAAGATAAATAGTAGAAGTGGTCCAATTGATCCGGCAACCATGGAAAGAGCGGCTACTCGTTTTAAGTCTTTTGACATTGGGATGTTAACTCGTTTATAAATATTAAAAATGGCAAAGGTAGTAATAGAAGTAATAAGAGCAATTGTATAAAATGGATTACTGTTTTCGAATACATATGTAAGGACATATGCAACAAGTACGAGCTGAATCGTCATACGGAATGTTGCGATCGTAATTTGTTTCTCACGAGGTATTCCTTTTAATTTTACAAGTCCAATTAAAATAAGAATGAAAATATAGGCAGCGGCAAGTTGCCAAATTTGGAGTTCAATAACGCCCTTCAACTGAGAGCACTTCCTTTCTAGTTGCACCCTTTGTTTTGCTAATTTTAATAATATCGTCTGCAATTTCTTCTGGAAGTTGTTGCGAGTGGGTGATGAAGATAACTGTTTTTTTCTTTTTTCGTGCTAGTTCAGTAAATTGTTTCATAACGCGGCGTTCTGTATCACTATCTAGAGCTGAAGTTGGTTCGTCCAATAAATAGACAGGTGGATCCATAAGTACAATACGAGCAAAAGCAAGCCTTTGTTTTTCACCGCCTGATAAAGAAGAGGCGTTATCTTCTAATTGTTTGTCTAAGTTAACGGTTTGTAATGCGCTCCGCAGGGCATCATCATTTGGAAATGGTTTTTCAGAAAGACGAAGTCCCATTAATAGGTTGTCTTTAACGCTTCCATCAAAAATAGGTGGGGTTTGCCCAAGCATAACTACGTCACGACGTAATTGAATAGGTGGATAATCAGAAATTAACTTTCCGTTATATTCAATTGTACCGGATGTTGGAGATTGTAAATCGTTTAACATGCGGAGCAATGTGCTTTTTCCGCTGCCACTTTCACCGATAATACAAGTGATTTTTTCTTTTTGAATCTGTAAATAAGGAATGTGTAGTATATCTTTATATATAACGTCTTTTAATATAAACATAAATGGCTCCTTTCTGATTCTGGTTATATCGTATCAAAAAAGAGAAGATAACGGTTATAAAGGGCAACGTTTTTTCTTCGTTTTGAGTTCTATTAATAAGTTAAGTAAACGATCTAACTCTTGGCTGAAAGAAATCACTTTATCATGAGTGAATCCGTATCGTTCAACGAGATAGATTAACTCTTTCTTCTTCGCTTCTATGCGATCGTTTAGTCTCGTTAAGTTCATAAGTGGAATGTAATGCCTCCTATAAAAGTATTTATCACATAAAAAATAAGACCGAATGAATTCGGTCTTAAAGGAAATAATAAAACAACTTACAAATAGCATACACTGTTTATCAATATTTTTTAATATAAAAATAAAAAATAAATCATTATACATATTGAGAAAGATGTGTCTGAAAATTTTTAAAAACTGATGCAAAGAGGCTGCCTACATAGTAGGCAGCCTCTAAAGTATTAACCCTTATGATATTTGTACATCCAAAGAAGACCGGATTTCAATAATCTAGGTACACGTCCCATTAATGGCTGGTTTGCGAGTAAACCAAAACCGTGCTTCTTACCAAGAGAGCCAAGAACACCTTTTAATTTAATAACAGGTAGTTCGTCAGGAAGTGGTTCATTATTCCAACGTTTTAATAATATTTGGACAATTTGTTCTCCTTGGCCTTCAGCAAGTTGAGCAGATGGTGCGTGTGGAAGTGCTGCGCAATCTCCTACAACGTATACGTGCTCGTTATTTGGAATATTGTGATATTTCGTTAAGACAACCCGTCCGCTACCATCTTGTTCAACTGGAAGGTTTCGAACAACTTCATTTGCTTGAATCCCAGCTGTCCAGACGATTGCATCACATTCAAGTGGTTCATCGTGGTTGTATACAATGTTTGGTTCCACTTTTGTAATGTTAGAGTTTCTTATAATAGTAACTTTATGTTTTACGAACCATTCTTCTACGTATCTACTTAATTTCTCTGGATACGGGAATAAAATTCTATCTTTTCTATCAAATAAATAGATTTTTAAATCAGAACGGCTCTCGCGAAGTTCACTTGCAACTTCAACGCCACTTAAGCCAGCACCAACGACAGCTACTGTTGCATTTGGTTCTAGACTATTTAATTGTTCATATGTCTTACGTGTTTGTTCAATTGATTGTAGGCTATGTGTATATTCCTTAGCCCCAGGAACGTTATGATATTTATCTTCACAGCCAAGTCCGATAATTAAATCATCATATTGGATCGCTTCGCCGCCATCGAGATGAACAGCTTTTTCTTCGAGGTCAATATTTGTTATTGTGCCGTATTGAATATTGAGACGTGGGTGCTCAGGAAACGGTATACGAATATGCGTTTCTGAAATTGTACCCGCAACTAATGCATAATATTCAGTTTTGAAGCAATGATATGGTACTTTGTCGATTAATGTCACTTGTACATCATCTGGAAGTTGGTTGCTTGGAAGTAGCCTTTGCAGAATTCTCATTCCACCGTAGCCGCCACCTAGTATTACGAGGTGTTTCATGATGGATTACCCCTTTTCTGTTGAAATATCCCCTAATCATAAAATTATATATTAATAAAATATTTTGACTTTACTCAATCAAATTATATCGAATTTGTGAACAAATAACAATGCATGAATGAATACTCTGTTGTACAATAAGAAGAAAAGTAAAGTAAACTGTTTTTCCTTTGTAGTTACTATTTCATTGTAAGTAGCATTTATATAGAAGAAGTCATCTACTTTGAAGTGAAATAATGAAGTAACTAAATAGTTTAGAATGTGTAACAAAAACAACAAGAAACAGCTTAGTTTTCTTCTTATAGATAAAGTGAAACTTTAATTAGTGGGTTTTTTGTTCATCTCCCACTAATTATTAGCCTTCACCAATCGGGCATTTACGGGCAGTTATCTCCCGCCTAACTTCCTTGCATTCACTGAATTTTGAGGTGGGAGTCTTACTGCCCGTTAATAGCGGGATAAAGTCAGAAGGTAATTTGTTTTGTAGTACAGGGGGGAGAATTTTGATTAAACCATTAATTGAATTTTGTGTAGGTAACCTTGCAAGTGGTTCACAAGCAGCTCTAGAAAAATTAGAAAAAGATCCGAATTTAGATGTAATGGAGTATGGTTGTTTAGGATATTGTGGTATTTGTTTTGAAGGACCGTTTGCACTTGTAAATGGTGAAGTCGTACAAGGTTCAACAGTAGAAGAGCTTGTTAATAATGTATATGAGTATTTGGATGAAAATCCAATGTTTTAAGGTGTTGCGAATCAGCAGCACCTTTTTCATTAGATAAAACGTTATTTCGTAGGGGAGGCTAATACTGATTATCAGCCAGCACCAATCGAAAATAGTGAGATAAATAAAAAAAGGCCCTTTTTAGAAGGGCTTTTTTCTTACACAAGTTGTGTAAGAGTGGCTCATCGCCAAACGTTGTCAAATATGAGAAACGGGGGACATTCATATTGTGTTCTAAAAGCGTGCATTTTATACTTAACATAACAAATTATTTTTGGAGTGAATGCAAATGAGCCAATTTTCTTTTACAAAAATGCATGGTCTTGGCAATAGTTATATATATGTAAATATGTTTGAAGAACAAATTCCTGAGGAAGATTTAGCTCTTGTGGCGGAAAAGGTTTCAAATATTAATACTGGTATTGGAGCAGATGGAATGATTTTAATTTGTCCATCTGACGTAGCTCCGGTGAAAATGCGCATGTTTAATAATGATGGATCAGAAGGAAAGAGCTGTGGTAACGGTTTACGCTGCGTAGCGAAATATGCGTATGAGCATAAACTAGTAGAAGAAACAGTCTTCGCAATTGAAACGTTAGCTGGCATTGTAACGGCGGAAGTAACGGTAGAAGAAGGGAAAGTTACGTTAGCGAAAATCGATATGGGAGCACCGCGTTTAACACGTGCAGAAATACCGATGCTTGGTGAAGGTGAAACACCATTTATTCGTGAAAACTTCTTATACAATAATCATCGTTATGCATTTACAGCTGTTTCAATGGGGAATCCGCATGCGGTTATTTTTGTGGATGATGTAGAAAAAGCACCACTTACAACACTTGGGCCAGTCCTTGAGACACATGAAATGTTTCCAGAGCGAGTAAATGTTGAATTCATCGAGATTTTGAATGAGGAAGAGATGAACTTCCGCGTTTGGGAACGTGGATCTGGTGTAACACAAGCTTGCGGAACAGGGGCGTGTGCTGCGGTTGTAGCCTCTATTTTAAATGGAAAGATGGAACGTGGTAAGGAAATTACAGTTCATTTAGCTGGTGGCGATTTAATGATTGCATGGACAGAAGAAGGCAATGTGTTAATGAAAGGACCAGCGGAAGTAATTTGCCGCGGAGTGTATGAGTACAAGATAGAAGCGTAAAGATGTATAATAGAATGAGAACAGAAAGGATGTGTATTTCATGATTGAAGTAACAGAACAAGCAGCTTTTCAAATTAAAGATATGTTAAAAGATGCTGAAGATGGAGAGAAGTACGTGCGCCTTGCTGTACATGGCGGCGGATGTACTGGCCTTTCTTACGGCTTAGGATTTGAAGTAGAACCAAAAGAAGACGACACAGTTCTTGAGTTTTTCGGTGTTGAATTTGTTATTGATACAGAAAGTGCTCCAATTGTTAAAGGAGTAAAAATTGATTATAAACAATCTATGCTTGGCGGCGGATTCACAATCGACAATCCAAACGCAATCGCATCATGTGGATGTGGATCATCTTTCCGTACAGCGACGAATGCTGGTAAGCCTGAAGAGTGCTAAGTTTTTAGCCAGAACAGAAAAAGACCTTTTTAGCGATGAAATAAAATCGTTAAAAAGGTCTTTTCTTTTGTCGTAAAATCACGATTGGTCCGGGCTGATTAAAGTTTCACTTTATCTTTGCATAGATGCAAGTATCAATTAGTTGTTTGCCATCAGCTGAAAAATCTTCATTACGTAATATCCCTTCAAGCTCAAAACCTAATTTTTCAGGAATCGCACGACTTTTCGTGTTATTACGTTCACATCGTATTTCAATCCTTCTAAATTTGAATAACTGAAATCCAAGGTTTATTAACGCATTTACTACTTCTGTCATATATCCATTGCCACTAAATTGCGTGTGAATCCAGTATCCAATTTCACATTTAGAAACCTTCCAATCAATCGCGTGAAGGCTAGCAGTTCCGATGAAATTATTCGTCTCCTTATGATAGATAAGATAGCGAAAGCTTTCTCTTTTCAAAAAATCTATATGCGCATTTCTAAGGAGAATTTCCGTTTCTTCAACAGTAGGAATTGACTGGAATAAAAGCAGCCATTGCTTTAATTCATTAATGGAATCTTTAATAGCCTCGTGTACTACATCCCCTTCACCTGCTTGAAGGGGGGCTCGAAGAATGAGTCTATCTGTTTCTATTTGTAACGGAACATCTAATAAAATAGGATTCATATTATTTCTCCTCTCAAAAGCTAAAAACAATAAATATATATTCAATTCATTATTTAGAAATCCCTTTTTACATATTGAAGACGAAGCTACCGGCTGGTACAAAAAAATAGCTGCTGAAGTAGCTTTAAGTTGTTCAACTTATGCATTATTATTTATTTGAGCTTCTTTTAAAGTTCTTTTTTTTCCAGTTATAATTGAAGGGTAGAAAGAGGAGATATATGCTGGAACATATTTTTGAATTTATATTGAAGTACGTTATAGGTCCTATTTTTAGATTTATAAGATACCTTGTGATAGATATTATAATAGAATGCATAATAGAAGGTGTACTAAATGGTATAAGGAAATTACGTTATAAAATCCGTGATAAGTGGCGAAACTGGCGTGAAAGACGTTATTGGCGGTAATAGGTACATAAAAAATTGGCAGTAAAGAGATAGCGGATAAAAAGCCTTAAGAGAGATGATTAATTCATTTCCCTTAAGGCTTTTTATAACGAAGTAGTAGCAGAGCATCCAAGTTTAGAATCCGTACTCATTCNNGAATGAGTACGGATTCTAAAGTGAAGAAATAATTACTATCTTACAAAAGTGTAATGTTCATGTCATGTTTTTGAATTTCTTCTTTAAGCTCTGGGCTTTAAGATAAGAATATAAGAAAAAACATATGAGGTGAAGGAAATGAAAAGATACATTGCACTGTTTAGTATTTTAGTTGTATTTGCAAGTCTGTTAGTTGGTTGTGATATTAACCGTATGGGGAAAGATGAGTATTATGTTCAAGTTACAGCTGATGGAATTGAAAAAAATGAGAAGTTTGATAACGGAGAGCCACATAAATATTTCGAGTATAAATTAAAAGGATTCGATAAAGGTGGAGAAGTAAAAGAATTAGAATTCACAGCTCCAAAAAATCTTCGTAAAGATGCATTCTTACGCGTATACAATTCAGATAAAAAAGGTGTAACAGCTTGGGAAGAAGTGAAAAAAGACGAGCTTCCTGCGAAAGTGAAAGAAAAATTAAGTGTGAAATAAGACAGATAAAAAGGAATTGACGCACAGGGTCAATTCCTTTTTATATTCTCAAAATCCTCTTCTGAAATGACTTTAAATCCGTGTCTTTTAAATAAAGCAGTTGTCACTCCGTAACCAGTTAGCTTATTGCCGTTAAATTCCCCGGTGTAAATGGTGGAGCTACCACAAGATGGACTGCGCTCTTTTAAAATAATGTATTCTGGGTGTAAATCTTTAATTTGTTCTAATGCTTTATAAGCACCGTTTACGAAAGCTTCTGTGACATCCTCGCCATCTTTTGTCATCACTTTTGCTTTTCCATCCAAAACGTCATCGCCATTCCCACCGATAATTTCAGCTGAGGGACGAGGTATTGGCAATCCTCCTAATACTTCAGGACAAATGAGGACTGTATCTTCTTGTTGCAGAAGTTCCTCTATTTTTGAAACGAGATTGTCATTCCCGTCATAACGGCAAGCGATCCCACCTAAACAAGCGCTAATTACGATCATATTTTCACCTCCAATAAAAAATATTCAATGTCACGCCAATTTCTCTTCCTACCTCTTACTTATAAGTGAGGTGATATAAATGGGAAGCTTATATAATCTAATGAAACCATATAGTGAATTTCGAAGTAAAGAAGAGTTTAATACATATCAAAAACAGGTGTTGAAGTGCTACCGATTTCAATTAAATAAAACTGATTCTATCATTATTCATTTTTTAGGAAAGTATGCGGTGAATGAGAAACAAAAAACAGTCGGGGTCGCTTGTCCGTTAATGGAGACGATTGCTACAAATGTTGGAAAGAGTATTCGTACAGTACGCCGTTCAATTGCAAAGTTGGAGGAATTAGGAATTATAAAACGTGTGGCGACGAAAGAAAGACATAGGCGCGGTGGATATAGTGCGAACTTATATGTTTTTCTTACATCTGCAATTGACCGCATGGATGACCGTATGAAAATGTCCGTATGTGAAAGTGAGGACTGTGCAGCTGGCTGTAGTAGAAATGAGCAAAAAAGCACTGGGGAAACAATTCTTTCTAAAAACATTCCACAAATAAAAGAGAATAGAAAAGTAACGTACGAGCTTGATGAGACGTATTGCCGTCACGATATACCGAAGCCTTTTATATATGCACTTGTGCCGATGACGCGTAATCCGAAAAAGATTAATATATTTTGGAGTAAGGTGGAACTTGCATATAAAAAGAGCGGGTTACTAGAGCAAGGTGTGTTACTGGAGCAAATATTAGCTGATGAAGAAGTGTATGGAAATTTCATTTGGCGAGTAAAGAGTGTTGTGAGAGCGTATAAATACGGGGAAATCCGTAAAAATGTTAAGGCGCTTTTATACAGTACAGTGCGGGATCTATTTTTAGAGGTTGGACTAGAATGGGGAGCAGCTGTGAGAAGAAGTAAGGGGGTACCGTTATTTGATCCGTTTAAAAAGGAGCCATGCGTATAACACATGACTCCAAGTAGTTAATCAAACTTTCTTACAACTGGAACACGAATCGCTACAAATAGTACGAAGACGATAACGGCGATTGCACCACTTTTCATAACGGTTACGATTGGAATTCCTATTGCAAGTGCGATTGATGTGAATGCATAAGAAAGCGGGATAAAGCCCATTGATGATAGCATAAGTAGACTCATTACGCGTCCCATCATTTCTTCTTTTACTGTTGATTGAATCATCGCCATAAGCGGAACGATAGCCATTGCGATTGTAATACCGTAAAACATGCCAGCTAATAATGCTTGCCAAAGTACGGTGCTAAAGTTGATGGATAAGAAGAATACACCAGACAGTAGCATCATGATAATGCAAAATAGACCGCGTCTACGATTAATATTTTTTAAACCGACAATGACAGCGCCTATTGCCATTCCGCCTCCTACAGACGCTTCTAAGTAACTAAACTGAAGCGAATCACCGTGCAGAACATTTTTAACGAAAAGCGGGAAACCGACTTGCATCGGACCAATTAAAAATAAGTTTAAAAAGGCGCTACAAAGAAGGAAAGTTGAAAGGAATGGTGATTCCTTTACGTATAAAATTCCTTCTTTAATAGAAGTGAACATGCCTTTGTCTGTATGTTGCTGCTCTGGCATCGTAAATTGTATTTTTTGAACGAGTATGGCTGCGACGATCAGCAATAAAATCGTGATCGAAAAAATCGTTTCATAGTTCGTAAATTTGATAAGAATTCCGCCAAGTACAGGGCCTAAGATGACTGATGCTTGGTTTGTCATTTGTGTAAGTGAATTCGCTTGTGTTAAACGGCTTTTTTCTACAAGTTCAGGCAAGATAGATCCATCAGCTGACCAGAAAAAAGCATCAGCAAGCCCAAAGAATAAAGCGAATAAAGCAAATGTATACAGTGTTACATCACCTACGATGAACCATGTAAGAATGGTCGCGACAAGAATAGCACGAATAATATTAGAATAAAACATAATGTTTTTTTTCGGGAATTTATCAGCTACAGCGCCGCCAATAATCATAAAAATAAGCCTTGGAACACTAAGAGCTACGAAAACAACACCGAGCGAAGCCTCAAGGTTTAATGTTTTTGCTATGTACCACGTTTGTGAAAAAGTAAAAAAGGCTAAAGCAAAACTTGAAAAGAGTGTAGCTGCCCAAAGAAAAAGGAAATTCGTATTTTTTAATAACGGTTTTCCGCTTCCTTCTAAAGCAGTTTTATTTTGTTGTAGTTCCTCCATATTGCTTCCTTTCTATGTGACAAATTTAAACTAAAAAATCTATTAGCAATCGTTTTGTCCCGCGTTAACGGGCAGTAAAACTCCCATCTCAAAATTTGGATCGGGCAAAGAAGTTAGGTGGGAGACCAACCGCCTGTAAACCCCCACTGAGTATAGTTTCACTTTATACAGTTTCTAATATTTCTATACTGCACTTTCTCATTGTAGACAATAATAATGAATTTGCCCAGTAGCTATTTAACGACAAAAAAAGATGCCGAATGGGCATCTTTTTTTAGGCTAACACAATATAAATATCCAATTGTGCATTATTTGGGTCTAACGCTCTTTCGTCGTAAAGCTCAAAGTCTGTTGTGAAGGCACGTTTATTTTCTTTCGACCATTGCCAAATATATTCCCAAGCTTCACAAACGACTTCAGAAACTGGACCTTTTCTCGTTGAAAATACCGCATATGTAGCTGCAGGTATTGTTAAAGTTGTCATATTTTCAGGAACGTCTTTTAATGAAGAAACGGACATACCGATCGTAAATGTATATGTACCAGTTTCATCTGACTCGTAGTTTGAATAGAAAGCGAATGTTTCTTTCTTTTGTTGATTTGGGATGTGATGCACCATTTGTTCTTGGAAGTAGTGGTTCCAAAGTTGTGGAATATCCCCTTCAGTAGATGCCTCTCTTTCATTAGTCGTCGTAACCGAAACGCCAATAGCTTGGAAAGTTTCTTTTTTTACGATAATCGGTTCTTTCATTAAAAAATCCTCCTCTATCAAACGGAAACGTACGTTCTTATTTATTGTAACATATTTTGGAAGTGGAAAGTGTTTTTTCCTACAGAAGGTAGCTGTGAAGAAAGAGAGGTAATTTGCATTAGAACACTTTATAACAAAAGAACTCCTTTCATGTAAAAGGAGTTCTTTTGTTTTTATATTAAAACATACTCGAGCTATGCATCGGTTGAAGTTTTGCGTTTGGATCGAAGTAGGCTTTTGCATTATTTACCGCCGTTGGTGCTTCGCCAAATCCGCAAGCGATAAGTTTTACTTTTCCTTCATATGTACAAATGTCACCAGCAGCGTAAATACCAGGAATATTTGTTTCCATTTTCGAGTTCACGAGAATGCTGTTTTTCTGTATATCTAAGCCCCAGTTTTTAATTGGGCCAAGAGAGGAAACGAAGCCGTAGTTTACAATTACGTCATCAACATCGATGATAACTTTTTCTTCTGTTTTTACGTGTTGAAGAACGACTTGTTCAATTTTGTCATCACCAATGAGTTCAACTGGAACGTACGGTGTACTTACTTCTGCACGAGAATTTATTAAGTTTTCGACGCTATGTTCATGTGCGCGGAATTTATCACGGCGATGAACGATTGTAACTTTGTCAGCAATCGGTTCTAACATCATTGTCCAGTCTACCGCTGAGTCGCCACCGCCAAATACTACGACGCGCTTGCCAGCAAATTTATTCATATCATCAACGAAATAATGTAAGTTTTTCTTTTCGTATTTTGCTGTATCCTCTAATTCTAAGCGGCGTGGTTGGAAAGCACCATTGCCAGCAGTAATAATGACTGATTTAGAATAGTGAGTTTGTTTATTTGTAACAAGTTTAAATATACCGTCAGCTTGTTTTTCAAGCGTATCAACAGCTTCTTCTAAGCAAACGGTCGGATCAAATTTCTTCATTTGCTCTTTTAAGTTATCAACTAACTCTTGTGCACGCACTTTCGGGAAACCAGCTACATCATAAATGTATTTTTCAGGGTAGAGTGCGGATAATTGTCCTCCAAGTTGAGGTAAGCTTTCAATGATTTTTACACTTGCTTGTCTCATACCACCATAAAATGCTGTGAACAGTCCCGTTGGACCACCACCAATAATTGTTATGTCGTAAACTTTTTGATTTTCTGCCACTTTCATTCCCCCTATAGATGGAATTTTGATATTGATTTCATATATTGTTCATATGTACACGAAAATCCTGCAAATGATGATACTTTCAAAATAAATGATAGCATATTTGAGTTCATAATACTTCTGAAAACGACTGAATTGTGTGTAAGTTTTCGCATAGCTGCTTTTAATATTGTATAAAATATACAGAAAGGAAAATACATGAAAAAAAGGCTGAAAAACCCTTGAAAACGCTATGTTATTTTAAAATATTGATAATTCTCCAGATGCTTGAATTCTGGAATAAAACCGACTAATATAGGGAAGTATTATGTTAAATTTCTATGACAAAATTCGTACGATTTTTTGACTGCGTTTTGTTATGATATAGAATGTGATAAAATCCACATTCTTGACAAATAGAGTTTTTAGTACTTGGTATTATTTTTCATTACTATTATATAAAGAAAAGGGTTGTGATTTGGTGAAGACTCCAAAAATCGTAGTTTTAGGTGCAGGTTATGGCGGGATGATTACGACTGTTCGTCTGCAAAAAGCATTATCTGTAAATGAAGCTGAAATTACGTTAGTAAACAACAACAGCTATCACTACCAAGCGACTTGGTTACACGAGAGCGCAGCTGGTACATTACAAGATGACAAAATCTGTCTAGATATTCAAGACGTTATCGATACAAATAAAGTGAACTTTGTACAAGATACAGTAGTAGAAATTAAAGCTGCTGAAAAACGCATTATCTTAAAAGACGGCGAGTTAGAGTATGACTACTTAGTAATCGGTCTTGGTTTCGAATCAGAAACATTCGGAATTACAGGATTAAAAGAGCATGCATTCTCAATCGCTAACATTAATGCAACTCGTGAAATTCGTGAGCATATGGAAGCTAGTTTCGCTAAATATGCAACTGAACAACGCGATGAGTTAATAACAATCGTTGTTGGTGGTGCTGGATTTACTGGTATCGAGTACGTAGGTGAGCTTGCAAACCGTGTTCCTGAACTTTGCAATCAGTACAATGTACCACGTGAAAAAGCACGTATCATTTGTGTAGAAGCTGCTCCAACAGCACTTCCAGGTTTCGATCCAGCATTAGTAGAATACGCTGTAAAACAACTTGAGAAAAAAGGAGTAGAATTCCGCATCGGTACAGCAATTAAAGAAGCAACTGAAGAAGGTATTATCGTTGCGAATGGCGATGATACTGAATTAATTAAGTCTGAAACAGTAGTTTGGGCTGCAGGTGTTCGTGGTAATGGTATTGTGGAAGAGTCTGGCTTTGAAGCAATGCGCGGACGTGTAAAAGTTGATGAGTACATGCACGCTCCAGGATACGAAGATGTATTCATGGTTGGTGACGCAGCGTTAATCATTAACGAAGAAATTAACCGTCCTTACCCACCAACAGCACAAATCGCAATTCAACAAGGTTACAATATTGCACACAACTTAACTGTATTAGTTCGTGGCAAAGGCGAAATGAAAACATTCGCATTCGATAATAAAGGATCTGTATGTTCTTTAGGTCATGACGATGCAATGGGCGTTGTTATGGGCAAAAAGTTAACAGGTTGGAAAGCTTCTTTCATGAAGAAAGTTATCGATAACCGTTACCTATTCTTATTAGGTGGACCTTTATTAGTTCTTAAAAAAGGTAAATTAAAGTTCTTTTAATATATAGTAGAGAAAAGCAGAAACGGCTAAGAGCTGTTTCTGCTTTTTTCATTTTAAAAATATAGTATAATATATAAAAAAGAAAGAATATTCTGTCCGTTTTAGTAGAGGAGGGTATTACATCATGGAGAAGCGAGGGAAAGTATGGTTAGCTGTTAGTGGCCTAGTAGCTACAAAAGATGGCAGGTGGCTATTTGTTAAGAAGAAATACAGTGGATTAAAGGGGAAATGGTCTTTACCGGCTGGTTTTGTAAATGAAGGTGAGACGGTTGATGAAGCTGTGAAACGTGAAGTGTTAGAAGAGACAGGCATTGTCGCTCATGTGAAGGGAATCATTGGCGTTCGATCGGGCGTGATTCGCAATGAAATTAGTGATAATATGATTATTTTCCTTTTGGAACCTGAAGGGGAAAATATTATTGTACAGGAGAAGGAATTGTCTGAAGTAGCGTTTCTACATCCAGATACGATTGCAGACGATCCAAATACGTCTGTACTTATTAAATATTTATTAGAAAGAAAATCAGAATTCCATCTTGAAATGGACAAAACATTAAATCCTGGAGAGCAATTTGGTTATACGGCCTATCACGTATTTACGGCGCATGAGAAGGAGAGGGAAAAAGAGTGAGTATACCGGTACTACTTATTTCAATGATGTTGTTTTTTATTTTGTTTTTTGGAATTGGATTTTTACTCAACATGATTTTGCGAGCTACATGGGTAATGGTTATTGTGTATCCGATTGTTTGTATGCTTATTATTAATAAAGCGAGTATGTGGGATTATTTTTCAAAGCCGAAAGAAACATTTTCTTCATTTGGGACAAGTGTATCGCATTTAGGACAAGCAGATATGTTTATTCTATCTACTGGGTTAGTAGGTGCTGCTTTAGCGGGAGTTGTGATCAAGAAGCTTCGGAAAAGTGGATATCAAATGTTTTAATCTCCAATTCATTTGGAGATTTTTTTTTGCATATTCCTTCATTGTATAGGGAATGATTAACGATGAAGGAGTGTGGAATATAAAAATGTTAAAACGATATTGTATTCGCATTATGATGACTTGTTTACTTGTATCCGCATTATGCGTAACATGGAATGCTTTCACAGGAGTTTCTTTATTAGAGATTGTAAAGCAATATGAGGGAACGAGTGCAAAAGAAGTACATGCAGCAGAAGTTAAGAGAAATGTTGCTCCGAGTAAAGAAGTGATAAATGCTTTAGAGCAGGCAAACGACTGGTCTAAATATCGTTCAATTGAAATGACTGCAACAGGTTATACATCGGGGATTGAGTCAACTGGTAAGAGGCCAGGGCATCCAGAGTATGGTATTACATATTCAGGTGTCAAAGTGAAAAGGGATTTATATTCCACAATTGCTGCGGACTTACGCGTATTCCCAATTGGAACGATTCTCTTCGTACCAGGTTACGGGTATGGTGTAGTAGCTGATAAAGGTGGTGCTATAAAAGGAAACCGCCTTGATTTATATTATGATACGGTGAAAGACGTTTATAGCCAATGGGGTAAGAAAAAAGTAAATGTGTATGTAGTAAAAGTAGGAAAAGGTAAGTTTACAGAAGAAGAGTTAACGATGCTAAATCAAGACGAAACAATGCAAGTGTTTCGTGGTCAATATTTAAAACAAAGATAGTCTAGTCGTAATTACGCTAGGCTTTTTTTCTTGGCTTATTTCATAATAGAGGAAATTTTGGAGCTGCGATTTTACACGTGATACAACTGAAGTTAGAATTGTCGCATTTTATCGAAAATAAAGTTATAATGGTGGTAGAGAAATTTAGGGGGTCTGAACATGTTTCAAGTACAAAAAGAATTAGCAGGTCATGAAGCAGTAATTGTTGCTTTATTTGAAGAAGAGAAAATGAGTAGTTTTGTACAAGAATTGGACAAAGCGTTTGAAGGACAATTACAAGTTTTACTAGAAGAGAAAGAATTATCTACGAAGAAAAAAGCCATTTCGAAAGTACATAGCTTAGGAAAAACGAATGTGAAACGTTATTACTTTGTTGGTTTAGGTAAGAAAGAGTCTTACACGACAGAAACGTTACGTGGGGCTCTTGGTAAAGCGTTTAAAACATTACAAGCAGCAAAAGTACAAGATGCAGCGATTTTACTTGATTCTTTCGTGACAGAAAAGTTAGATGCGATTGATGTAGCCCATATTGCAGCAGAAGTACAAAGTCTTGGTACATATGAATTACAAACATATAAAACAAATAAAAATGATCGTGTGGAGTTAGAGAAGTTCACGGCTATTACAGCGGAAGATGCACAAGAAATTGAAGCTGCATTAACAGTTGGATACGTACATGGACGTGCAACAAATTCAGCCCGTACACTTGTAAATATGCCGCCAAATGTATTAACAGCGACGAAGCTTGCTGAGTATGCTGTTGAATTAGCTGAAAAGTATGATATGGATTATAAAGTTCTTGAGAAAGAAGAGATGGAGGATCTTGGTATGGGTGCGTTACTTGCAGTAAACCAAGGTTCTACAGAGCCACCAAAAATGATCGCTCTTATTTATAAAGGAAAAGAAGAGTGGACAGATGTTATTGGATTCGTTGGAAAAGGGATTACATATGATACAGGTGGTTATTCTTTAAAACCACGTGAAGGCATGGTTGGTATGAAAGGTGATATGGGCGGTGCTGCTTCTGTTTTAGGTGCGATGGAAATTATCGGGGAACTGCGTCCAGAACAAAACGTGATTGCGGTTATTCCTTCAACTGATAACGTTGTAAGTGGTACAGCATTTAAGCCAGACGATGTAATCACATCTATGAGCGGAAAAACAATTGAAGTATTAAATACGGATGCAGAAGGTCGTCTCGCTTTAGCTGACGGTATTACTTATGCGAAAAAACTTGGTGCAAACTACCTTGTGGATGTTGCAACATTAACAGGTGGTGTAATTGTTGCACTTGGAAATCATACGACAGGCGCAATGACAAACAATGAAGGACTGTTTGAGGAAGTGCTAGAGGCTTCTATGGAAACAGATGAGCCAATTTGGCAACTACCAATTTTTGATCGCGATAAAGAACGTGTGAGAAACAGTAAGTTTGCTGATTTAAATAACTCACCAGGCCGTGAAGGACATGCGGTTATGGCAGGTACATTCCTAGGCGAATTCGCTGAAGATACACCGTGGGTACACTTAGATATCGCTGGAACATCAGAAACAAAAGGCGCGCACGACTTAGGTCCAGCTGGAGCAACTGGTGCAATGGTACGTACACTCGCAACACTTGTGGAGCGTTTTGGAGAAGAATAAGAGTATAAGCAAAGGCTGTTCCAATATTTTGGAACAGCCTTTGCTTATTTTGAGTTTGTTTATAAAGAAATCGTATACAATATCCCATTTAAAGCAAATGAAGTACGTCCGGTTTCTTCAGAGACAACTAATATAAGTGCATCACTCTTTTCTGATAAGCCAATTGCAGCTCTGTGACGTGTTCCAAGCTCAGGGTCAACTTCTGTGCTTTTCGTTAACGGAAGAATATTAGCAGCTGAGACAATATGGTTATTTCTAACGAGAACAGCACCGTCATGAAGAGGGTTACCTGGATAAAATATTGATTCGAGTAATGGCGCGGTTAAATGAGCGTTTAATGTCGTTCCAGTTTGAATGAAAGCTTCAAGCGTCTCGTTTCGTTCCACAACGATAAGAGCACCATGTTTTCTGGCGCTTAAATGTTGGATAGCTGTCGTAATAAAAGATGAACTTTCCGTATAAGGTGATAAATATGCCTGAATATAGTATGTAGCTGCCAATGTTTGTACATTTGCCAACATATGATGAATATCTTCCATTTTGCATAAAATACATTCATCTTCTTTATCAATTGCGTTCCTCATAATCGATAGTTCTTTTTCAGCAATTTCAATCATTTGCTTTGTTTGTATTTTGAGCTCTTCTGACAAGCCCCATTCGTGCATAATCCTCATTCCCTTTAGTGGAGTATTTAATAATAGTGTATACAAATATTCCTAGTAAAATCCTGCTAGATTTTATAAAATATTGAGATACAGCATGTTTTTTTCATATAATAAAGGTATGACGAGCGAGAGGAGAGAGAAGAATGAATTGGAAACAAGAATTTAGTCGCTGGCTTTCTTACGCACAATTAGATGCAGAATTAAAAGAACAGCTAGAAAATATGAAGCAAGATGAGAAAAAAATCGAGGATAGCTTTTATAAAAATCTAGAGTTCGGCACAGGTGGTATGCGTGGTGAACTTGGTGCTGGTACGAACCGTTTAAACGTATATACAGTTCGTAAAGCAACAAAAGGATTAGCAAGCTTTATTGAAAAGTTAGGTGAGGAAGCGAAAAAACGAGGTGTTGTTGTAGCCTATGATTCTCGTCATAAATCACCTGAGTTTGCAATGGAAGTCGCTGCTACACTTGGTGCACGCGGTATCAAAACATATGTGTTTGAAAGCTTACGTCCAACGCCAGTGCTTTCTTTCGCAGTTCGTCATTTACATACAGTAAGTGGAATCGTTCTTACGGCAAGTCATAATCCACCTGAATATAATGGATATAAAGTATACGGTGAAGATGGTGGACAGTTGCCTCCAAAAGAAGCAGATGAGTTAATTAGCTACGTAAATGCAGTAGAAGATGAATTAACAGTTGAAGTAGCTGATGTAGAGCAATTAAAAGCTGACGGTTTATTACATATCATTGGACAAGAAGTAGATGATGCATATGCTGCAGAATTGAACAATGTCATCATTAATAAAGAAATGGTACAAAAGGTTGGTAAAGACTTAAAAATCGTCTTTACACCATTACACGGAACATCAAATATTTCTGTACGTCGTGGTTTAGAAGAAGTTGGATTTACAGATGTAACAGTTGTAAAAGAGCAAGAGTTACCAGATCCGAACTTCTCTACAGTAAAATCACCGAACCCAGAAGAGCACGCAGCATTTGAGTATGCAATTCGTGACGGTGAAAAAATAGGCGCGGATGTATTAATCGCAACGGATCCTGATGCAGATCGCCTTGGTGTAGCAGTTCGTAATCATGATGGTGAGTTCCAAGTATTAACTGGAAACCAAACAGGTGCATTAATGCTTGATTACTTATTATCTCAAAAGAAAGAAAACGGAACGCTTCCAGAGAACGGTGTCGTATTAAAAACAATCGTAACGTCTGAAATTGGCCGTACAATTGCGAAAGCATTCGGTTTAGATACAATTGATACGTTAACTGGATTCAAATTTATCGGTGAGAAAATTAGACAATATGAAGAAAGCGGACAATATGAATTCCAATTCGGTTATGAGGAAAGCTATGGTTATTTAATCCGCCCATTCTGCCGTGATAAAGATGCAGTACAATCTGTCCTATTTGCATGTGAAGTAGCTGCATACTACAAATCACAAGGAAAAACGTTATATGATGGTCTATTAGAAGTATTCGAGAAGTACGGCTTCTTCCGTGAAGACCTTGTATCGTTAACGTTAAAAGGGAAAGACGGAGCGGAACAAATCCAAGAGATGATGGCGACGTTCCGTGAAAATCCTCCGAAAGAAGTAGCGGGCTTAACAGTTGTAGCAGTGGAAGACTATAAAGCGAGCATCGTTACATCTTTACAAGATGGACATAAAGAAGAGATTCACTTACCGAAATCAAATGTGTTAAAATATCAATTAGAAGATGGTTCATGGTTCTGCCTACGTCCATCTGGAACTGAACCGAAGATTAAGTTCTACTTCGGTGTAAAAGATAGTTCTTTACAAAATAGTGAACAAAAGTTACTTACTATTAAAGAAGACATTATGAATCGTTTATAATACAAAGTAATTTTAAGTAGTAAGGAACAAAAGGGAGCGAAATCTCCCTTTTGTTTTATGTAGGAAATAATTGCTATTGATTCCGACAGGAGAGAGGGTATTTTGTGATGAAAAAAGTAAGAAAAGCGATAATCCCAGCAGCTGGATTAGGAACACGTTTTTTACCAGCAACGAAAGCAATGCCAAAAGAGATGTTACCGATAGTAGATAAACCAACGATTCAATACATTGTGGAAGAAGCAGTGAAATCGGGTATTGAAGATATTATTATCGTTACTGGTAAAACAAAGCGTTCTATCGAAGATCATTTCGATAATGCATTTGAACTAGAGCAAAATTTATTAGAGAAGAAAAAATATGAGTTACTTGAAAAAGTACAAGCTTCTTCAAAAATGGTAGATATTCATTATATTCGTCAAAAAGAACCAAAAGGATTAGGTCACGCTGTTTGGTGTGCACGTAAATTCATCGGTGATGAGCCATTCGCTGTTTTATTAGGTGACGATATCGTACAAGCTGAAAAACCATGTTTACGTCAATTAATTGAAGAATATGATAAAACGCTTTCTTCTGTTATTGGTGTACAAACGGTTCCAGAAGAAGAAACACACCGTTATGGAATTATTGACCCATTAGAGCAGGATGGACGTCGTTACCAAGTTCGCAATTTCGTTGAGAAACCAGCACAAGGTACAGCACCTTCAAACTTAGCAATTATGGGACGTTACGTTTTAACACCTGAAATCTTCATGTTCTTAGAACAGCAACATGTAGGTGCTGGTGGTGAAATTCAGTTAACAGATGCCATCCAAAGCTTAAATGAAATCCAACGTGTATTCGCTTACGATTTCGAAGGGAAGCGCTACGATGTAGGTGAAAAGCTAGGATTCGTTCAAACGACAATCGAAATGGCTCTGCAACACCCAGAACTACGTGATGACATGGTTGCGATGATGAAGAAAATCTTAGAAGAACAAACGAGCGAAGAGTCTTAATATAAAAAATGAGTTATTTCAGTATACTGAAATAACTCATTTTTTTATTATGAAATCGTCGAATGAGAATGCTGATAAGCAGAACGACGTACAGCATAGTATATGCGAGGTGCGATAATAGCACCTATAATTGTAAATGCAATATCTTTTACTGCGAACCACATCATAACCATCCAAGCAGTTTTATAACTCATATTACCGTCCATGAAGAGATTGACTGCCCCGTACATGTAAGTAGTACCGATTATATAAGTTAAAATAATTCCTGTGAAAGAGGCAATTGCAAATGTAATGAATGTTGGTCTTTCTTTTTGTTCTACTAATTTTCCTGATACGTAAGCAACGATAATAAAGGCGATAATAAAACCACCAGTAGGATCTAAAAGTGCTCCAAATCCAGCCTTGAAGTTAGCGAAGATTGGTGCGCCTGCTACGCCAACGAGCATATAAACAGTCATGGATAAAGCACCAAGTCTACTTCCAAGAAGAAGACCTGCTAAAATTGCGAAAAATGGTTGCATAGATAATGGGATGCCCGCTACTTGAAGGAATGGTGCCCAAGATACAATATTTGCACCGATGGCCATAAGAGCAACGAACATGGCAGCTAATGCTAAATCTAAAACATGTAATCTTCTCATAATGTTAACCTCCTGTTGTTTTTAGGTTAACATTATCGTAGCGAAAATATTTACTTGTTGTCAATCAAAAAATTTTGATAAGAAGGCTTCAAATAATCTCTTAGCAACGTATACGGAATGCGAAATTGCGGGATTCCGCTTGAATAAGGAGCAATCTCATATAAAGGGAAATAAATAACGAGATTGTCTGGCTCTAAAAAGAAGTGAAACTTTTTCGTGCTCATTATCTTTTCAGTTGCATCGGGAAAATAAATGCTTTCATTTTGTTTAATTTGTCTTACAATCTCTGCACGGATTACATCTTTATACTTATCTTTTTGTTGAAATAAATCGTCTAAATGCAGTACCTTTTTTTCGTTTAAATCAAATGTGTTTGCCTTCCACGTATAAAGACCGTGCGCTCCGCCGGTATATTGATAGTAATTTACATATAGGCTGAGAAAAGGTGGTTTGTTTAAAGAGACTTTATAATCAACATTTGCTACGTACGGATGAAATGGTGTACTAGATCCTTCTGTCTCTTTATAATATTTTTTTGCCTCTTTCTCTAATTTGTTTTTAAATTTGTCAGTAGATTTTTTGTAGTAGAAATTGAGTTTGTTTTGAAATGTAGAGTCAGAGAAGTTGTGAAAAGAAGGCCTATTTATTTGATATTCTATATAAGGTTTCTTACCTTTTTGCGTTACAGTCTTAACATCGATTGTCAGGTTAGATGCTTTGGCTGTTATTGCACAATTTGGTACAATAGTCAGCAAGGAGAACATAAGCAGTAATATACAAAATTTCTGTTTCATTTAGGTGAAGCCTCCTTATATAAGTGTTATAAGTAGTTTGAAAATAAATAGGTAAAATTATACATTTAATTAAAGTAAGAAAAGGAGGAAACGATATGGCAAAAACTTTAATGGATTCACTTGGAATTGAGTTGTTAGAGATGACAGAAGAAAAGGTGGTTGCTACGATGCCTGTTGATGAGCGTACGCATCAGCCGTTTGGATTTTTACACGGCGGTGCATCGCTTGCATTGGCGGAAACAGTGGCAAGTGTTGGTTCATACAATTTAATTGATCAAGAAAAATGTATTTGTTTCGGATTAGAAATTAATGCAAACCACATTCGCTCAAAGAAAGATGGAATTGTAACAGCGATTGGAACACCGATACATAGAGGACAATCGACAATGGTTTGGGATGTTCGCATTATTGATGAAAATGATGATTTACTATGCATATCAAGATGTACAGTAGCAATTAAAGAAAAACGTGAAAAGTAAAAAAGAGGCGCTCTTATGAGCAGCCTCTTTTTCTTATAATTAGAACTGGATTTTCTTCTCTAAGAAACCTTTTAGTTCGCTAATTGGCATACGAACTTGTTCCATTGTGTCACGGTCACGTACTGTAACAGCTTTGTCTTCAACTGAGTCGAAGTCGTATGTGATACAGAATGGTGTACCGATTTCGTCTTGACGACGGTAACGTTTACCGATAGAACCAGTTTCATCAAAGTCTACCATGAAGTCTTTAGCTAGTTCTGCGAATACTTCAGTAGCACCTTCAGATAGCTTTTTAGATAATGGTAAGATAGCTGCTTTGTATGGTGCTAAAGCAGGGTGGAAACGAAGAACTGTACGAGAATCGTTTTCTAATTGCTCCTCTTCATATGCATCACATAAGAATGCTAATGTTACGCGGTCTGCGCCTAAAGATGGCTCGATGCAGTATGGTACGTAACGCTCATTCGTTTGTGGATCAATATAGTTAAAGTCTTCGTTTGAGTGTTCCATGTGACGTTTTAAGTCGAAGTCTGTACGAGATGCAACGCCCCAAAGTTCGCCCCAACCGAATGGGAATTTGAATTCAATGTCAGTTGTTGCGTTACTGTAGTGAGATAACTCTTCTTCACCGTGGTCACGAAGACGCATGCTCTCTTCAGTCATACCAAGTGAAAGTAACCAGTTTTTACAAGTTTCACGCCAGAATGCGAACCACTCTAAATCTTCACCAGGCTTACAGAAGAATTCAAGTTCCATTTGTTCGAATTCACGTGTACGGAATGTGAAGTTACCAGGCGTGATTTCGTTACGGAAACTCTTACCAATTTGGCCGATACCAAATGGAAGCTTTTTACGCATAGAGCGTTGAACGTTTTTGAAGTTTACGAAAATACCTTGTGCTGTTTCAGGACGAAGGAAGATTTCGTTTGTGCTAGACTCTGTAACACCTTGGAATGTTTTGAACATTAAGTTGAACTGACGGATTTCAGTGAATTCTTCACTACCGCAATCAGGACATTTTACTTCATGTTCTTTCATTAAGTCAGCCATTTGGTCGAAAGTAAGACCGTCAACAACCATTTCGATGCCTTTTGCATCTAAAGCATCCTCAATTAATTTGTCAGCACGGTGACGAGCTTTACATTTTTTACAGTCGATCATTGGATCGTTGAAGTTACCAACGTGACCAGAAGCGATCCAAGTTTTTGGGTTCATTAAAATAGCTGCGTCTAAACCAACGTTGTATGGAGATTCTTGAATGAATTTTTTCCACCAAGCTTTTTTAACGTTATTTTTTAATTCGATTCCAAGTGGACCGTAATCCCAAGTGTTTGCAAGACCACCGTAAATTTCAGAACCAGGGAAAACAAAACCGCGATGTTTCGCTAAGTTTACAACTTGTTCCATTGAATACATAAGAAAATCCTCCTTTTGAAAGTTAACGTATTGGCGATGACGTACTTTAATACTTTGGAAACGAGCAGTATATGCTTAAAAAACATAAAAAAACGCTCATCCCAAGGCATATTTGCCTAGGGACGAGCGTTTGCCCGCGGTTCCACCCTAGTTGATGCACAAAATGCGCATCCACTTTATCATGTAATGCTCGAGACTGCCGTTTCCTTGCGTCTTCAGGCTTTCACTATCCCTGAATCGCTTTTGTGCAAGTACTTATAAGTCCGTCATCGCTACTTATATTAATAATAATGAACATATTCTAACACGTTCTTTTTTAAATCACAATAGAGGAACGTGTCTATCTATGATAGAGTCTCGCCTATTTTTCCGTAATTTATTCCGTAATTTTGTTTAATGTGCTTAATAGCTTCGCGCTTACTTAATGGAGCGAGCTCGTTGTTTTGAACGTATTCCCAAACTACATCTGGATTTGTTTTTGCATATTCACGAAGGACCCATCCAATTGCCTTTTGAATGAAAAATTCTTTTGAAGAATGTAGTTGTCCAATAATCCAGAAAAGAAGTTCTTCATCCATCTTTTGTTTATATTTCAGTTGGAATAAAATAGCGGCACGTTGCAACCATATGTTATCTGATGCAATCCATTTTGGAATATATGCAGAAATTAATTCCGGATGTTGTAAAAAGATAGCCCCTAAAAATGTAGGAACGATGCTATCAACAGAATCCCACCAAGATTTCGTAACAATGAGTTCTTCTAAAAACGGGATATGAGTTTCGTTTATATGCTTTTTATATTTTTGCATAATATCAAGTGCGGCTGCTTGGAATTCTCGTTCTGGTAAGTCCCAAAGTTCACGTACGATAATTTGGAAGTCTTTTTTATCTGGGAGAGTATGTATTTGAATGACGTCTTTTAATAATTGGCGTCTTTCCGGTGTTTGAATACCTAGAAATGGGAAGTGATTTTTCATATACCGAGCCATTGGTTCTGCTTTTTCCGGATTTTGATGAGCTGTAAAATGCTCTTGTAATGCTTTTACAAATGGATGCATAAGTGTTTCTCCTCTCGTATTACCTTTCTTCTCTTATTATACAAAGAGTTTGGTTAAATTTTAAAACATAACTTGCAATGTAATGAAATATGTTGAAAAGAGAGGGGAGAGGATAAGATGGAAGATCAGAGCGTACTAGCAGGTTTCTTTGCTCTTAGTTTTGCGTTTATTCTTGTTATAATAATTTGGGCAATTATTTCGTATTTGTTAACGGCTTTTGCACTTTATACGATGGCAAAAAATGATGGTGCAACTGATGGGGTTCTTGCGTTTATTCCATTTTTGAATAGTAAGACGTGGGGTGACTTGGCGAAGGACAAATTACCAGGTTTCTTGAAAGAAGAGGCAGGGTGGAAAGTATTCGGTATATATGTCGCATGTTTCATCTTTAACTTCGTGCCAATTATAAGTTTACTAGCAACAGCCGTATCGATTGTGCTGTCCATCTATCTCATCTACGCTATTTTAGACAGATACGGAACGAATTCTATATTATTTACGATTATTCATGTAATCACATTTTCGGTTTTCTTGCCGATTCATTTATTCATTATCCGAAATGAGCCGGAGAGGTATAACGAGTAGATTTTTCGTTTTGTTGAGAGTTCTATATATTTTAAAGAAAAAGCGCCCTGATTATCAGAGCGCTTTTTCTACTACATAAGGTAGCGTAAATAAATATAAATATGAGAAATGATTAATGAAACAATCATAATTGGGAAACCGACTTTTAGGAAGTCCATGTAACTAAATTTATGTCCTTCACGGCTAGCGATACCTGCAACGATTACGTTAGCAGAAGCTCCAATTAATGTTCCATTTCCACCTAGACAAGCACCTAATGCTAATGCCCACCATAACACATCGATTTGTGCGTCAGATGGTGATAAGCCTAGTCCAACTGCCATATCGTTAATAAGTGGAATCATTGTTGCAACGAATGGGATGTTATCGATTGTTGCAGAGGCGATACCAGATACCCATAAAATAAGGATAGATGCGTAAGAAATATCTCCGCCTGTTAGACCAACCACTTTTTGAGCTAACATTTTGATAAGACCGATATCAATAAGTCCTCCAACAAGTACGAATAGCCCTGCGAAGAAGAAGATTGTTACCCACTCTACGCTTGCAAATACTTCTTCAATTTCATGCTCTTTCACACCAATTAACATAAGTACAGTAGCACCAGTTAAGGCAATGATAGCTGCATCAATATGGAAAATAGAATGAGTCATGAAACCTACAATCGTAAGTCCAAGTACCGTTAAAGATTTTTTCATTAATACTGGATCTTTAATGTATTGTTTTTCATCTAAGCTCATTAATTTTTTAACTTGTACAGGATCGGCAATTAATTGTTTGCGGTACATGAAGTAAAGTATTGCTGCCGTAACCGCAATAATGATAATTACGATTGGTGCTAGATTCAATAGAAAAGCATTGAAGTCTAAATGTTTATTGGCAGAACCAATCATAATGTTAGGTGGATCACCAATTAATGTTGCTGTTCCTCCAATGTTTGAAAAAATAATTTCAGAAAGTAAATAAGGAACAGGATTTACTTGCAGTATGCGCGTAATAGATAAAGTAACTGGAACAACAAGAAGTACAGTTGTAACGTTATCTAAAAATGCGGAGCCAAGCGCGGTAAGTAAGGAAAGGGAAATTAAAATTTTAATTGGATTTCCTTGTGCCCCTTTTGCTGCTTTAATGGCAACGTATTGGAAAACACCTGATTTACTCGTAATGTTCACCAAAATCATCATACCGATAAGTAGCGTAATCGTTCCCCATTCAATATGTTTCGTAAAGGCGTTGTGTAAATCGACGACTCCCACAATTACCATGAGTGCTGCACCAAGAAGTGCGATGACAGCGCGATTAATTTTTTCAGAAATAATAATGGCATATGTAATTAAAAAGACTGCGATAGCAAAATAATACTGCCAGTTAGCGAGTTCTTGCGTTGTTTCGTGCAAAAATCTCATCTCCTTTCATTCACTTTTTCTTAGTGTGTCAAAAATGTTCTAGAAGAAACACACATAACGTCATTATAAAGTAGGAAAATGGCGGATGTAAATGAAAGGGGGGATTTTGTCATATTTTCTGCATAGGTCATTTTTTCTTATTTTTTAAAATATTTGTGGGCATTTGACATATATATAAGATACATCCAATCTGAATATTAAAAATGGAATTAGGATTCGAGCTTGTTCGTGTAGGAGTGTCAAATAGAAAGGAATGACAAAAATGATAAGGAAGGGATCGTATGGATGAACAACGATTTTTATTTTTAGACTTTGAGTTTACGATGCCCCAGCATAGAAAGAAACCGAAAGGATTTTTTCCAGAGATTATTGAGGTAGGACTCGTTTCAGTTGCTGGCTGTAAAGTAGAAGATACGTATTCATCACATGTCAGGCCGAAAACATTTCCCTCGTTAACGGATCGATGTAAGAAATTTTTAGGAATAAAACAAGAAGTCGTAGATAAAGGGATTTCATTTCCTGAACTCGTTAAGAAGCTTGCAGAATACGAAACGAAATGTAAACCGACAATTGTAACGTGGGGAAATATGGATATGAAAGTGCTGAAGCATAATTGTGAAATGGCAGGGATAGCTTTTCCATTCTTCGGACAGTGCCGTGATTTATCGCTTGAGTATAAGAAGTTTTTTGGAGAAAGAAATCAAACAGGGTTATGGAAAGCAATTGAAGCCTATGGAAAAGTAGGGACAGGGAAGCATCATTGTGCGCTTGATGATGCGATGACGACGTACAATATTTTTAAACTAGTAGAAAAAGATAAAGAGTATTTAGTGAAACCAGCACCTCCAACATTAGGAGAACTCGTTGATTTTTCAAAAGTGTTAAAGAAAGTGAGCACACAGTAACGACCAAATTGCACAGTATGTAATTTGGTCGTTTTGTTTTTTTTAGAGTTTGTAGTCTTTCTTTAACTGCTCTAATGTTTCTAGACTACGCCCTGCAAAAGGTGAATCATCTTCAGAAAATGAATTCATTTGGGTTTCTAATGCTAATTTTAGTGACTCGGTATAATCCGGAATTTCTCCTTCATACTTTTTGACCATTTGTGCTGGAATGTTCGTTTGCTCACGAAAAGCTAAAGCGCGTCTTTCGTGGAAAAATGGTACGTCAGCTTGTTTTACGTTATGTAAGTCACCTTGCACCGGATGTTTTAAAACAGCTAATACTTTTACGACATAACTACCAGGACGGCTATTAGTAATTTCGCCGATGTATTTTCCTGTTTTATAAATACCAGTAACGATTTCACCAATTTCAAATGTTTCTCTCATATTTTTCACCTCAAGTTTATAGTAAGGAAAGTGCGAGAAGGAGTCAAAGAAATCATTCGCTTTCAGAACGCCCCTTGAGAATATGTATAGGTTCAACTATAATTTTAAGTGATGTAACAGAAAATTCTGATGTTTTAAGAATCCCTGATAAGGAGTGTTTCATATGATGCCTTTATATTTTCCTGAAGATAAAACGGAATATATTATCCCAGGTATTGTTTGTGTTCTATTTATTATCGGTGCGATTGCTACGTGGCGTATGTTCATTCGTGTATCAAAAAGAGAAGCAGAGCGATTGCAGAAAGTGGAAGAAAAACTGTTAGCTGAAAAGAAACAGTAACGCATTTTTGTATGTTTCCCTCTATGCTCGGACAATCTAAGGGCAGAATATATTTTGGAGGGAATAGAATGAAGAAACGGCTTTTTTTCAGTTGTTGTTTATTATTTCTGATGGCAGGTTGTGACCAAGGAAAGCCGAAAGAAATTGATGTGAAATTACATAATGCTTCAGGCGATGAAGTGGGGACTGCGAAAGTAGTTCAGCAAACAAGTGGAGTGAAAATTACGATTAAAGGGGAAGGTTTCACGCCAGGACCACACGGACTACATGTACATGAAATCGGAGAGTGTAAAGCACCTCGTTTTGAATCATCGGGGAATCATTTTAATCCTGATAATAAAAAACATGGTCTTCTTAATCCGAAGGGTGCAGAAAACGGAGATTTACCGAACGTAGTTGCAGACGGTTCTGGAAAGATTAAAGCGGAAATCGATGCACCGCACATAACACTTGAAGAAGGAAAAACGACGATTCATAGAAAAGATGGAGCGTCTATTATTATTACAGAAAACCCTGATGATGGTATGACACAACCGACAGGTAAATCAGGCGATCGAATTGCTTGTGGCGTAATTGTAAAAAAAGCATCGGATATGAAGAAAAAGTAAAAGCTACCGCGAATGGTAGCTTTCTTTGTGAAACGTAATTGAAAAGATATTGAGAAAGGAGGTTGTCCCAAATGATTGGAGGTAGCCTCCTTCCTTATTATGAAAACGTATGGCGTAGTCTGTTTAAAATTTCTTCTAAAACAGATCGTGGACAGCCGATGTTAATTCGAATATGTTCTTCGCCACCTAATCCGTATTTCTCACCAGGTTCAACGATAATTTTTCCTTTTTCCTCAAGTAATGCGGTACGCTCGTTTTGAGAAAGCTTTAGGTGAGAACAATCAATCCATAATAAAAAGCTACCTTCTGGCTTCGTTACGGAAAGAGCAGGTATGTGAGTTTTAATATATTCACAAGCAAATTGAGCATTATCTTCTATATATAATCGAATTTCATTTAGCCAATCATTACATTCTGTATAGGCACTTTGCATCGCTGTATAGGCAAATATATTTAACCCGTGAAAGCCTTGTCTATATTGGATAGCTGCAAAGGCGTGACGGAGTTTTTCGTTTGGAATGATAATAATCGATGCTTGTAATCCAGCGATATTAAATGTTTTACTTGGAGCCATACAAGTGATAGTGCGTCCTGCTAATTCTTCAGTTAAGGAAGCGAACGGTGTGTGTGTATGGCCTGTGTAAATGATATCAGCATGAATTTCATCCGCGACAACGATTACGTTATATTTAGTACATAACGATCCGAGATGTGCGAGTTCCTCTTTCGTCCAAACACGTCCGATTGGATTATGAGGGCTACAAAGAAGCATAAGTTTGACGCCTTGTTGAAATTGTTTTTCTAAATGATCGAAGTCTATCGTATATGTATCATTATGTTTCTGTAATGGACTTACGCATAACTGTCTGTTGTTTGTTGTGACCATTTCGAAAAATGGAGGATAAATAGGTGGTTGTACGAGAACGGATTCGTTTTCTTTTGTGAAAGCCTGTATGCTCGTACTAAGAGCTGGAACGATCCCCGCACTAAAAACAATCCATTCTTTTTGAATGGCCCAGTTGTATTGTTTTTTTGTCCAGTTACAAATAATATTTCCAATATTTTCGGGAGGAAGTGTATAGCCGAAAATAGGATGCTCAATACGTTTCTTTAAAGCAGTTTGAATTTGTGTTGGTACTTCAAAATCCATATCAGCAATCCAAGCGTGGAGAAGTTCTTCGTTTTTATAAGTATCCCATTTTGTGCTATGTGTTCCACGCCGATTTACTGTTTTATGAAATAGTTGCATACGTTTGCCCCCTTCTTCTGTAAAACCGTTAAGATGTGAAAGTTCTCTCTCTTCTTATAGAATAGCTGATGTGATAGGATAAAGAAAAGTATTAAAAAGTGAAAAGGCGGGAAGCGAATGGGTACATATGAAAAGATGATAGAGGTTGTGAAGAATTGGGATCCGTTTCAAATGGGACCGGAGTTTTATGAAACAGAAGCGAGTGATGTTGTGAATGTTATAAGTGTGTTTGACGATTCAAAATACATCGCAAAGAAGATTCAACATATATACTTTATGTCTTTTGAGGAAGTACCTGCACTTGAAAAATGTGAGAAATTAGCTGTGGAATTACTTGTATTAAAAGAAGGCGGAAGCTGTTCATTATAGGCTGTCGGAATTTCCGACAGCCTTTTTTATATTATTCCGCTATTTGCCGGGCAGCCCGACTGGTGAGGGCTGATTAAAGTTTCACTTTATTGCGCGGAAAAAGCGATAATTTCTTCATACACATGTTCAGGTTTTTCTTCAGGTAGTAAATGCCCTGTATTTTCGTAAGAAATAAATTTCGAATTCGGCAAATCTTTATGTAGGCGATGCCCTACATGTACAGGGACGACGCGGTCTTTTTCACCCCAAATGAGTAGTGTAGGTGTTTCGATTTTTTGTAATTCAGTTGAAGACAAGTCACCTTCACGGTCTCGTATCATACGAGTTAAAGCGGGAAATATACGGTTGTCATAAAAAGGAGCGGAGTAACCTTTTTTCATTTCATCGTCAATTAATGAGTGGTCATGAACGACATTCATTAAGTTATGAACAATGCCGCGCCTAATAATCCAGTTCTTTACGTATAAATGAAAGAACGGTAAATAAGAAGAGTATAGTAAAGGTAAGGCTGCGCGTGCTAAATAGCTAGAGCTGCATAGTAAAATCGTCTTTGAAATTAGTTCAGGACGTATACGGTTTACATAGAGAGAGATTTGCCCACCCATAGAATGCCCAATTAATACAATGTTTGAGAGAGATAAATGTTCAATTAAATCAATAATAATCGTTGCTAAATTGTGATAAGAATATTTAAAGAGATGAGACTTATCACTTTTTCCGAACGGTGGTAAATCAAGAGCTAGTACTGTTCCTGCTTTTGATAGTAAAGGGATGAGACGGCGGTAACTGAATGAGGAAGATAAAAAGCCATGAACGAGTACGAAAGTAGGGCGTTCTGTTTTTTTATCGTGTTCATACAATTCGTAATGAATCGTAGTGCCGCGAGTGGAAAAAGTGAAATAAGGACAAGTATATTCATGATTCATTTTTTGTCACTCCATTGATTTTTTTCATATCATCTCCAAGGAAGAAAAAAAGTATGTTAACAAAAAAAGGCAAGATGACGATGTCATCTTGCCTTTCATTTAACTACTATTATCCGCGAACAATATTAGGCGGTGTTTTTCCTTGTAATGCTGCAACTAAATTTTCAGCAGCAGTCATTGCCATTTGCTGACGAGTTTTTAATGTTGCAGATCCGATGTGGGGTAAAGTCACAACATTTTGTAATGATAAGAGCGGATTATCTTTTTGAATCGGCTCTTGTGTAAACGTATCGATGCCTGCTGCAAAGATTTTCTTTTCTGTTAACGCATGGATTAACGCTTCTTCATCTACTGTTTTCCCGCGAGAAGCATTAATAAAGATTGCTGTTTCTTTCATTAATGAAAATTCCTTTTCTCCGATAAGGTGATATGTTTCATCTGTTAATGGAGTGAGAAGGATAATAAAGTCAGACTGTTTTAGTAGCGTCTGTAAATCACAATATGTAGCATCGAATTTTTGTTCAGCTTCTTCTTTACGACGACGGTTATAGTAAAGAACATTCATATCAAATCCGAATTTTGCTCGTTTTGCAACAGCTTCTCCAATTCGTCCCATTCCGATAATACCGATTGTACTGTGGTGTACATCTAGTCCGAAGTGCTCTTTTCCGATTTCAGCATTCCATTGGCCGCTTTTCACATAGGAGTCAAGTTCGCAAACACGACGACCAGCAGATAACATAAGCGCGAAAACGAGGTCAGCTACTGTATCATCCAATACGTATGGTGTATTCGTTCCGATAACATTTCGTTTTTTCATCGCTTGTAAATCAAAATTATCGTAACCAACAGAAATGTTGCTCACTACTTTTAAGTTAGGAGCTACTTCCAGTAATTCTTCATTAATAGCAGATCCGAAATTTAATAACCCATCTTTATCTTGTATTTTCTCCAATAGAACATCGCGAGGTACTTTCTCATTTTGCTCCCATTTTTCATAATCGCAGTGTTCTGATAAATAGTCTTCTACAAATGTTGGAACTGGTTCAGCAATATATACTTTTGGTTTCACGGTTCCATCCCCTTTCGCTCTATCCCGTTTTTTCTACTGATTAAAGTTTCACTTTACCCCGCATTAACGAGCAGTAAGACTCCCACCTAAAAAGATGGTTGAGGCAAAGAAGTGAGGTGGGAGATCAACTGCTCGTAAAAGCCCGATTGGTGAAGGCTAATAACCAGCGGGGTGAAACATTCCGCTGATTAAAGTTTCACTTTATTTTGACATAATTCTCTAAAAAAATCTTCTTTTCAAACTGGAAAGGGTATTTGTATAATTTAGACACAAACGAAAAGGAAGGATGATTTATATGGTGACAGAAAAAGAATTAGAATTATTAGCTTGTCTTGAAAAGAGTAGTCGATTATCTGTAGATACATTAGCGAAGCTGTTAAATATAGAAGTAGAAGAAGTAAAGGAGATGGTTGCGAAATTAGAAAGTGAAAAGATTATTGTAGATTATGTAACACATATCGATTGGACGAAGGTGAAAGAACATACTGGTTTAACGGCGATGATTGATGTGAAAGTAACGCCAAAGCGCGGTGTTGGATTCGATGCGGTTGCTGAACAAATTTATCGTTATTCAGAAGTGAAATCTGTATATTTAATGTCAGGGACATATGATCTTTCTATTACACTAGAAGGGAAGACGATGGGAGAAGTCGCGATGTTTGTTTCTGAGAAATTAGCAACAATTGAATCTGTCGTTTCTACAACGACTCATTTCATTTTGAAGAAGTATAAACATGAGGGCGTTATTTATGAAAAAGACGATGATGATAAGAGAATTGTGGTGACACCATGAAGCAATTTGAGTTATCTAGAGCAGCAGAATCTTTAAAACCATCTGGTATTCGAAAGTTTTTCGATTTAGCTGCAAATATGAAAGGTGTTATTTCTCTTGGGGTAGGAGAGCCAGACTTTGTTACACCTTGGAATGTAAGGCAAGCATGTATTCGTTCTTTGGAACAAGGATATACATCATATACAGCAAATGCAGGATTATTGGAGCTCCGTCAAGAAATAGCAAAGTATCTCAAAAAACAATTTGCAGTATCTTACGATCCAAACGATGAAATTATTGTTACAGTTGGAGCGAGCCAGGCGTTAGATGTAGCGATGCGCGCCATTATAAATCCTGATGATGAAGTGCTCATTATTGAACCAAGCTTCGTTTCTTATGCACCACTTGTGACATTAGCTGGAGGAGTTCCTGTTCCTGTGGCGACTACTTTAGAAAACGAGTTTAAAGTACAACCAGAGCAAATTGAAGCGGCTATTACCGCGAAAACAAAGGCAATTTTACTTTGTTCACCAAATAACCCAACAGGTGCAATGTTAAATAAATCTGAACTTGAAGAAATAGCAGTGATTGTTGAGAGAAACAATTTAATCGTATTATCTGATGAAATTTATGCAGAGCTTGTATACGACGAAGTATATACAAGTTTCGCGAGTATTAAAAATATGCGTGAGCATACGATTTTAATTTCAGGATTTTCAAAAGGATTTGCGATGACAGGATGGCGCCTCGGTATGATTGTAGCTCCTGTTCAATTTTCAGAATTGATGCTCAAAATTCACCAATATTCCATGATGTGTGCACCGACGATGTCCCAATTCGCAGCACTTGAGGCATTACGTGCAGGGAATGATGAAGTAATTCGAATGAGAGATAGCTATAAAAAGCGTCGTAATTTTATGACGAGATCTTTCAATGAAATGGGCTTAACGTGTCATGTGCCGGGCGGAGCATTTTATGTCTTTCCTTCTGTATCTTCAACTGGATTATCTTCAGCGGAATTTGCAGAACAGTTATTGCTAGAAGAAAAAGTGGCTGTTGTTCCTGGTAGTGTATTTGGCGAAAGTGGTGAAGGGTTTATTCGTTGTTCATATGCGACGTCTCTTGAACAACTTATGGAAGCAATGAAGAGAATGGAACGGTTCGTAGAAAATAAAAAAAGGACAAAACGTAATACGTTTTGTCCATAAAAGGGGGGGAATACTAGAAAGCCATGTGTTAGTAGTCTATCCCAATACTGGGGAATTATACTTCTTTAAGGAAAATTTTTCATGAATTTTGAATGAGTTCTGTCATAGTGGTATAATTTACTAATATAAGGTATGCACATTCTAAATAGCTTTATTTAGAATGCGTACTAACCAATCGGATATTTAAAATAAATACATCTGCTTTGCTATCTACAATTGTAGAGAAAATGGTAAACGTATGGGAGTGTTTCATATGTCAGAACAATATACAACAGGAGTGGTTGTAACAGGGAAAGTGACTGGAATTCAAGATTACGGTGCATTTGTAGCGTTAGATGGAGAAACACAAGGACTTGTGCATATATCTGAAATTACAAATGGATATGTAAAGGATATTCATGACTTTTTAAAAGTCGGCGATACAGTAGAAGTAAAAGTGCTTTCAATTGATGAAGAACACAGAAAAATGAGTTTATCGTTAAAAGCGGCGAAAAGAAAACAAGGAAGGATTCTTATACCGAACCCATCTGAAGACGGATTTAATACGCTGCGAGAAAAGCTGACAGAATGGATTGAAGAGTCCGAGTTAACAAAGTAAAAGAGGAACGCATATGAGCGTTCCTCTTTTACTTTATCTTATGATATATATTTGCAAATATGATTGCATGCAATCATATTCGTATGTCGGAGGTGAAAGGACATACTGATTATCGAATTTCGTTTGTTTCTGGGTGCGTACCAAGATTTTCAGATGGTTTAAATAGTAAACCAAGATTGATAAGCCCAGATATACCAACGATGCCGTAAATAATACGTGCGAGAGCTGAATTTTGTCCACCGAAAATGGCTGCTACTAAGTCAAACTGGAAGAACCCGATTAGTCCCCAGTTCACAGCACCAATTACAGTAAAGACCAATGCGATACGTTGTAGAGTACTCATGAAGAAGCCCCCCTTAATTGTGAAGCATGAGCAAGCGGTGAGTTAATTAACTCTTTTATAGAATGGTGTAGTTATGTTGTTTTTATACATAAAAAATGTTCGAAAGAGGATGTATATACATCTATACCGAAAAATGCGAATTTTTATGCAAAAAATGAACTTTTTCTAAAAAATATATATTGGTTACGTTTACAAGGTTTGAATCGCTTGATTTACAACTTCAGTTTCGCTAAAGTGAATACAGAAATACATATCCATAATTGGAGGGAAAAAGATGAGTACACATGTAACGTTCGACTATTCTAAAGCGTTATCCTTCATCGGTGAACATGAATTAACTTATTTACGTGATGCAGTGAAAGTAACACATCACACAATCCACGAAAAAACTGGAGCTGGGAACGATTTCCTTGGGTGGGTAGACCTTCCGCTTCAATATGACAAAGAAGAATTTGCTCGCATTCAAAAATGCGCAGAAAAAATTAAAAATGACTCTGACATTTTACTTGTTGTAGGTATCGGTGGTTCTTACCTAGGTGCACGTGCAGCAATTGAAATGTTAAGTCATTCTTTCTACAACACGCTTTCTAAAGAACAACGTAAAACTCCACAAGTGCTATTTGTTGGACAAAACATTAGCTCCACTTACATGAAAGATTTAATGGACGTATTAGAAGGTAAAGACTTCTCTATTAACGTTATTTCCAAATCAGGTACAACAACAGAGCCTGCACTCGCATTCCGTATTTTCCGTAAGTTATTAGAAGAGAAGTATGGAAAAGAAGAAGCTCGCAAACGTATTTATGCAACTACAGATAAAGCACGTGGTGCATTAAAAACATTAGCTGATAACGAAGGTTACGAAACATTTGTTATTCCAGATGATGTTGGAGGTCGTTTCTCTGTATTAACGCCAGTTGGTCTATTACCAATCGCAGTAAGTGGCTTAAATATTGAAGAGATGATGAAAGGTGCAGCTGCTGGTCATGATGACTTCGGTACATCAGAACTAGAAGAAAATCCAGCTTACCAATACGCAGTAGTTCGTAACGCTTTATACAATAAAGGAAAAACAATTGAAATGCTTGTTAACTATGAGCCAGCACTTCAATACTTCGCTGAGTGGTGGAAACAGTTGTTTGGTGAAAGTGAAGGAAAAGATCAAAAAGGTATTTTCCCATCTTCAGCAAACTTCTCAACTGACTTACACTCATTAGGTCAATACATTCAAGAAGGTCGTCGTGACTTATTTGAAACAGTTCTTAAAGTAGGTAAATCTACACATGAACTAAAAATCGAATTAGAAGACAACGATTTAGATGGATTAAACTACCTTGCTGGTGAAACTGTAGACTTCGTAAACACAAAAGCGTACGAAGGTACATTACTTGCACATAGCGATGGCGGAGTACCAAACTTAATCGTAAACATCCCTGAATTAAATGAGTACACATTCGGTTATCTTGTATACTTCTTCGAAAAAGCATGTGCGATGAGCGGCTATTTATTAGGCGTAAATCCATTTGACCAACCAGGAGTAGAAGCATACAAGAAAAACATGTTTGCTTTACTTGGTAAACCAGGATTTGAAGAATTAAAAGCAGAATTAGAAGAGCGTTTAAAATAATAAAAAGCGACCNNGGTCGCTTTTTATTATTTTACAGAAAGGTACATCGGTATATTCAAACTAGAATGGGTATGCTAAAGGAAAAGTCTAGGAGGGATGGGCTTGATTCCTATTCAATCAAAATTAGAAGGACGTACATATGCGTTATATAAGTTAGAAGAGGTTATGAAACCGCTTGGATATAGTATTGGTGGTAATTGGGATTATGATAAAGGATGCTTCGATTACAAAATCGATGAAGAAGATGGGTATCAATTTTTACGAGTGCCGTTTACAGCAGTAGATGGTGAACTAGATGTACCTGGTGTAGTAGTCCGTCTTGAAACGCCGTATCTTCTTTCGCACGTATATCAAGACGAACTAGATGATAATGTAAATACTTTAACCGCTGGAACGAGTGGGATGGATCAATTTGCTGAACCGAAAGATCCAGATGGAAATGTAAAAAGAAAGTATATTAATATTGGGAAAGTGCTTATGCAGGAACTAGAGAGTCACTTTATCCCGCATTAACGGGCAGTAAGACTCCCGCCTAAAAATTCGGCTGGAGTAAAGAAGTTAGGTGGGAAATCCACTGCCCGTAAATGCCCGATTGGTGAAGGCTAATAATCAGTGGGGGATGGACAAAATCCCCACTGATTAAAGTTTCACTTTATTAATGGTGAATAACAATGAGTATATCGCTTTCGATAAGAATGAAGGAATGGACTGGATTAATCATATATTGATCGTCCCGCTTTACACCTAGTAAGAGAATGTTTTGTTTTAAAAGAGTGTAGCTACAATTTGCAAAGGATTGTCCAGTGCAGGATGGGGAAAGCTCCATCAGTTGTAATTTGTTATCAGAGATTTCATCGTAAAGTGAGAATAGTACACCTGAAATAGAAGGGAATAAAAGGGAGGCGGTAAATACATAACTCGTTAATTTATTTCCTTCTATAATTTCTGATACACCAGCTCTCGTTGCATTTTGAATTTGTTCAGTAGTAAGTAGCTCAGCGATGCAGTGAATGTTTGGATTAAGTCCTTTTGCAGTTAAAATATTTAAAATGGACTGTGTATCTGCTAAGCTTTCATTTTTTTCTTTATCAGCTGTTATCAATATGGTGTGTGCCGTTGCAATATTAGCCTTTAATAGAGTTTGATCGTGATGCGGACAGCCTTTTATAAATTCTAAATGATGAAAGGGTTTTGGGAGTAAAGAAAGTGTTTCATCAATTAAAACGATATCAAGGTTTGGTTGTAATACGTGCATTTGTTTTACAACATGTTTTGCGCGCTCATTCCAGCCAACGATAATCATATGACCGTTAGAGGTAGCGGCTTCTTCACCTTTAATTTTCATATATTGTTTACTAATCATCTCAGTAGCGAATAGAACCATATAATAAGAACAAAAGCCAGTTCCTAATAAAATAATACCTATACCGATGAATTTTCCTATTGTTGTATGGGGAGCAAAGTCGCCATATCCAACTGTAAAAATAGTAACGATTGACCACCAAATTCCGTCAAACCATGTGGTGAAATGAGAGGGTTCTAATCTATGTATAAGAAAACCGGAAAAAGTAGTGAGTACAATAATAAAACAAATTAAACGAAAAATAATGGAATCACGAAATGTATCTACTAAATTCGGACGGGATTTCAATAGTAAATTCCTCCTTGTTTTGCAGGACTACATTCATTGTTACCATTATAGAAAAAAGAAAAACTCTCTAATTAAAGAGAGTTTGTTTTATGCTACATACTTTCCACTTCAGTTTGTTGGACACTTTCAAGATGTTGGAGAGCATAGTAAACATCAGCAGTATGTCTTTTTTGATCAATGGACAGTTTAAGATGTAAATAGTGAGAACCGTTTTCTAATGTTTTAAGCTTCATATTTTTAACTTTTATATCCATTTCTTTTATTTCTTCGATTACGGTTGGGATATTGTCCATATTTCGCACAACAAGTTTTACTGCGATATCACGTTGGCGAAATGACCTAGGACCTACAAACTTCATTGTCAATGGTATCAGTTCGACACTAATCATAAGAAAACACATTCCGAAAATTGCCTCGATATAGAAACCAGCTCCAACGGCAATACCAATACCAGAAGCACCCCAAATCATAGCGGCAGTCGTTAGTCCTGCAATGCTATCATTACCTCTTCTTAAAATTACGCCAGCACCTAAAAAACCAATTCCTGATACAATTTGAGCGGCAAGTCGAAGTGGATCCATATTCATATGATCGGTATGTGGTAAGTTATAAGCTGCTTTAATAGAAACAATCGTTAGGAGGCAACTAATAATAGAAATAACTAAACACGTTTTTAAACCAAGTGGTTTCCGTTTTAATTCGCGCTCTAAACCAATGGCGAATCCTAAAATAGCCGAGAGACCTAGTTTGATTAATAAATCGGTATAGTCCATATGTATTCCTCCTTGTATGATATGGTATATGAATAAAATGTTTATTATAGAAAGAAATGTTTTTTGATAGAGTAACTTTATATAAACTATATGTAGGAATTACTCATACATGAAAGAGATATTTCGTTTAAGTATATGATATAAAAAAAGAAATGTGGGTAGTTTTAAAAAAAGTTTATAAAAGGTGTTGCATTTCATTTTCCACCATGATATATTAATAACCGTCGCTGATGCGGAAACGCAGAAAACGACAAAAAGAAATTGAAAAACTTAGTTGACATCGAAAAATGAAGATGTTAACATAAGGAAGTCGC
>NZ_NVAP01000026.1 GCF_002567495.1 Bacillus cereus
CCGGTCGGGACCGCCATTTTTTTTACATAAAGGCTCGGTAGCTCAGTCGGTAGAGCAGAGGACTGAAAATCCTCGTGTCGGCGGTTCGATTCCGTCCCGAGCCACCATTTTGAAATCGCAAGCCGGCTTAGCTCAATTGGTAGAGCAACTGACTTGTAATCAGTAGGTTGGGGGTTCAAGTCCTCTAGCCGGCACCACTTTCAAAATGAGCCATTAGCTCAGTTGGTAGAGCATCTGACTTTTAATCAGAGGGTCGAAGGTTCGAATCCTTCATGGCTCACCATTTATAATTTAATGCGGGTGTAGTTTAGTGGTAAAACAAGAGCCTTCCAAGCTCTGGTCGAGAGTTCGATTCTCTTCACCCGCTTTTCAATTATGGGCCTATAGCTCAGCTGGTTAGAGCGCACGCCTGATAAGCGTGAGGTCGATGGTTCGAGTCCATTTAGGCCCACCATAATTGTTCCGCAGTAGCTCAGTGGTAGAGCTATCGGCTGTTAACCGATCGGTCGTAGGTTCGAGTCCTACCTGCGGAGCCATATTATAGAGAAGTACCCAAGTGGCTCAAGGGGCTCCCCTGCTAAGGGAGTAGATCGCGAACGCGGTGCGAGGGTTCGAATCCCTTCTTCTCTGCCAGAACTGGCCCGTTGGTCAAGTGGTTAAGACACCGCCCTTTCACGGCGGTAACACGGGTTCGAATCCCGTACGGGTCATACTAAAAGAGATAGCATAATCTGCTATCTCTTTTTTGTTGATTATAAATATAGAAGAAGCTATGCCACATTATAAATAATACATTTAAAAAAGTTATATTAATCTAAATAGGATTACCTCTTCTCATACATAAGAAAAGGTAATCCTATTTTTGAATATATTTTAACTCTCTACTGAATGTTCATCTGGTTTCATAACAGCATGACTATATGCGGAGTGGAGTGTTTTGTATCCTAAAAGTGCAATAGTTAAGGCAAGTCCTCCTGCCATAATAGCCACACTAAATCCTGCACGAGCTCCAAAGTTATTAATAACTAAACCAGCTACTGCTGATCCTAGAGAGACTCCAATACCAAGTCCTGTAATTGCCCAAGTCATTCCTTCGGTTATTTTTGATTCAGGTACGATTTTTTCCACTAGTCCCATAGTAATAATCATAGTAGGAGCGACAGATAGCCCTGCAAAGAAAACAATAACTACTAGCCAAGCGATAGTGTTTACGAAAATTAGTGGCAGCATTGTTATCATGGATAGTGTGACGGCTATTAAAAATTGATTATAGGGTGGAGTACGGAGTTTAAGGGTACCAAAAATAAGACCTGCCAGGCATGAACCGATTGCATAGACGGAAAGCACAAAGCTAGCAGCTACTGCGTTTCCTTGATGCTCAGCAAAAGCTACACTAACTACATCTATTGTGCCAAATATAGTACCTATAGCGATGAGTGTAAATACTAGTACTCGTAATGAACCAATTTTAAATACTGTTCCTTTATTTGTAATGTCGTGGGGATGTACAGGCGGTTCTGTACTTTTTTGAATGGTAAATAGGCATACTCCGATTGTAAGAAAAACAGATGATAAAAGTGGCCCTGCTTCTGGGAAGAACATAACACTTAAACTGACAGATAACACAGGACCAATTATGAAGCAAATTTCGTCGACGACCGATTCAAATGAGAATGCTGTATGCAATTTATGGGATCCACGGTATAGTTTAGTCCACCGTGCACGTACCATGGCCGACATGTTTGGCATACAACCTGCACATAGGGCAGATAGAAATAACGTCCAATAAGGCGCTTCATATTTTGTACATAGGAGTAAGAGAATTGTAAAGAAAACACTGATACCTGTAGTCGGAAGAAGGATGCGAGATTGCCCTAAATGATCGGCCATACGAGAAATATGAGGAGCTAGTAAAGCTGATGATAATGTAAAGGTGGCTGCAACGGCTCCAGCAAGCCAATAGTCACCACGTAATTGAGATAACATTGTAACAATACCAATGCCCATCATTGATATGGGCATACGAGCTATAAATCCTGCTAATGAGAATTCTTTTGTACCAGGAGCTCTAAAAATCTCACGGTAGGAATTAAACATAATAATCACCAAAGTATTTGACGTTTACATATACATTCTTCATTCTTTTAACTCCTCCTCTGTTTCATTAATACTTCTATAAAAAGGGGCAGTGAGTCAATGTAGGGTATAAGTAAGAAGTTATATTATCTTGTGAGCTAGAAAAAATTGACATACGCACCGTATNNATACGGTGCGTATGTCAATTGAAATGTTTTATCTCTGGAGAGAGGACTGACGTTCAAAGGATTTCTTCTTTTACATAGAGAACGATACTATAATGGGATCCATCTTGAATAAAGGAAATAAGTAGATGTAGGAGGAAAAGATGGTTAGAAAAACAAGAGCAGAAATGATTATTGAAACACGTGCTAAATTGCTGAGTGCAGCAAGAGAGGCTTTTGGAACAATTGGATATGTAAACACATCTATGGATGATTTTACAGCATCTGTCGGTTTAACCCGTGGTGCAATTTATCATCATTTTGGTGATAAAAAAGGATTGTTAGAAGCGGTTGTAAAAGAAATTGATATGGAAATGGATAATAAATTAAGGAAAGTATCAGATGAGGCGGAAGGGGAATGGGAAGGGTTTGTTGGGCGCTGTCGTGCTTATTTAACGATGGCACTTAATCCAGAAATTCAGCGAATCGTACTTCGTGATGCACCAGCAGTATTAGGAACTAGTTATTATCAATCATCACACTCACAATGTTTAGTGACGATGGCGGAGATGCTTCAGCAACTAATGAATGCTTGTATTATTGAAAAGACGGACTATGAAGCTTTAGCAAGGTTCATAAATGGTGGACTAGTGGATCTCGCTTGTTGGATCGCAAATTCTGAAGATGCAGAAGCACAGTTGTCTAAAGCGTTGCATAGCCTGTCACTTATATTGAATGGTTTATTATTAGAAAAGAATGCATGATTTTAACTAATATTTTTTTATTAATATACGGTAATGGTTAAAAGGGAGGTGATAATGTGATTACATTTTTTGTGAATATTAGGATTTTGATTATAGAAAGTAAATTTAGTTGCAGGGAAGAATCAAATCACATTATTTTTATTCACAATCTAAAGAAAACGCCTCCATTGAGATTGATTTCATACTTGATTTAATAACTTTACACTCTATGTGAAAAAGTTCACAAATAGGTCATAATTTGTGAAGTAATTCACAATGATACGTGCTACAATATGAATGTAAAGAAGTTAAACAACATTAAATTAGTATTTTAATTAATTACTTAAATAATCATAAAAAAATATATGTGAACAATAGAGAGGGGAAATTATCATGAAAAAAGGTATCAATCGTGTAGTATTAGTAGGGACAGGAGCTGTAGGTTGTAGTTACGCTTACTCAATGATCAACCAAGGTGTAGCTGAAGAATTCGTACTTGTAGATGTGAATGAAGCTAAAGCAGAGGGGGAAGCAATGGACTTAAGCCATGCGGTACCATTCTCTCCATCACCAACAAAAGTTTGGAGCGGTAGCTATGCAGATTGTAAAGATGCAGATTTAGTTGTTATCACTGCTGGATTACCACAAAAGCCAGGTGAAACTCGTTTAGACTTAGTTGAGAAAAACACAAAGATCTTTAAACAAATCGTTCGCGGTATTATGGATAGCGGATTCGATGGAATCTTCTTAATTGCAACTAACCCAGTTGACATTTTAACTTACGTAACTTGGAAAGAATCTGGTCTACCAAAAGAACGCGTAATCGGTTCTGGTACAACTTTAGACTCTGCTCGTTTCCGTTACATGTTAGGTGACTACTTAGATGTAGATCCACGTAACGTTCATGCTTACATCGTTGGTGAGCACGGTGACACTGAACTTCCAGTATGGAGCCATGCTACTGTAGGTGTGCAAAAACTAGAAACAATCTTAGCTAACAACGAACAGTACAAACAAGAAGATTTAGATAAAATCTTTGAAAATGTGCGCGATGCAGCTTACCATATCATTGAACGTAAAGGTGCAACTTACTACGGAATCGGTATGTCACTACTTCGTGTAACTAAAGCAATCTTAAGTAACGAGAACAGCGTATTAACTGTATCTGCATACCTTGAAGGACAATACGGTGAGAAAGATGCTTTCGTAGGTGTTCCAGCTGTTATTAACCGCGAAGGTGTACGTGAAATCGTAGAACTTGAGCTAAATGAAGATGAAAAAGCAAAATTCGCTCATTCTGTAAAAGTATTAAAAGAAACAATGGCACCAGTACTATAATAATTGTTAAATAATTCAGAGGCGGGAAACTGCTTCCTACCTCTGAATTCATATAATTTAATATAAATTCCTTTTCCGGTTTCCCTTGTATATCCCCAATATACCCCTTTTGCTGGATAAGGGTCGTTTATAGAAAAGAGCACTCTACTTTAGATAGAGTGCTCTTTATTATTATTATTTTTTTTTAGGCGTTAATCCCAATTTCTTTAAAATATCTGTGAGTGTACCGCTCTTTGATTTTTCTACAGGTGTTTGTGATTTAGATGCATCTGGACCTTTTTTCAAGAAGTTCTTTTCAACGAAGCGAATATCTTTTTCGTCGACAATACCATCTTTATTAAGATCGCCGTCTTTTACAGTTAGTCCTTTTTTACCATAGTTGCTAGCGATAATTTCAGCATCTTTCATATCGATTACTTTATCACCATTTACATCGCCGGCAAGGTTTTCGTCAGGTCGTGCATAATAGTATTGACCAAGTAGCTTACCATCTTTTTCAGTACCTAATTTCGTTGTTAGAAGGCTTGTTAAATGGCCTGGTACTTCTACATATAAGTTATAGTCGCGTTTATTAACTGGAAGTCCATTCAGCTTGAAGTATCCGTATTTATCTAGTGAGCCTTCAAACTTATGACGGTAAGAATCAGTTGCATATACTTTTACGCCAAGCTTTGTATAATCGAACTTTTCATCTAAATATCCACGTTCATTTAAGAATGCACCAGGTTTAATATTTCCTTCTACTAGTGAGTTTAAGGACATAACTGAGAATGTTTGATCTTGAAGTACACGCATTCTATTCGGTTCTGATTCACCTTGTTTCCAGTAAACGAAAACTGGTGTCTCTAATTGAGCATTTGCTGCATAAAACTCATCATTTTCTACTTTGAAAGTTACATCAATGAACGGGAAATCACCATCTAATCCAGCGAAGTTTTTGTCATTGATGGCGCCGCCAACTGTCACAGAACCTGCCTCTAGTTTCGGTTCATTTACTTTCGCTGTTACTCCTTTTTCGGAAAGGAGTTTTTCAAAAGCAGGATTAAATTTCGCATTTGCAAATTTGAAGTTCTTCTCTAGGAAGTTTACATTAAATTGCCCAGAGACAAATTGTTTTACGTGTTTTGCGTTTAGTGTTACTGTGAACTCGTCATTTTTATATAACTCTTTTTTATCATAACTAGCTTTCGCATATTGAGCACCTTGCGGGACAAACCAGTAATTATTTACACCGCTTGGATAGTCAGGACCTGCAGTTGCATAATCGAAAATGTATACGCCTGTGTTCATTGGGCCTTCCGTTCGGAATAAGTCAGGTGTAATGCCAACTTTAAAGTCTCCGTTTGCATCAATTGGTAAAAATTTATGCAAGTAAGGAGAATAGTTATAGTACATAACCCCATTCGCTTCTTGCGTAATATTTAATCCTTTTCCTTTTAAGTAGTCAACGTTCGAATCGTACACATTTCCTTTAATCCATAGTGCCTTTTTACCGTCTTCTACTGTATAGTTTTCTTCATTTAATTCATAAATACCGGGTTTTACTCCAGTTAACTTCACTTCAGGTGGTGTATTATCAATTATGACATAATCACCTTTCACACGTGCTTTCCCAGCTTTATCATAGCCGACAAACTCAATTGTGTAGTCTCCTTCTGGTAAGTTGATTTTCTCATCACCGATTGGTTTTGCAGGATCATTTGTAAAAGGATACACATTTCCGTTAAAGAATGAATCTAAGTAGTAGTACACATCCGTTTTTAGTCCACTAGTGTTTAACGTTCCAATGAAACCGAGAGCTTTATTTGTTTTTGAATCCTTCACGATAAGATCTAATGTCTCAAGTTCGCTATTTAATTGGAATGCCCCGTGTAAATAAGATTCACGGTATGGATTGAATTTAGATGTATCAGTTGAAATGGCCTTTCTTGATAATAGCGCATTTTCAATACCAGGCTCTGATACACGAATAGAGAATGGTATTTGATACGTTTCTTCTTTATTTTTCGTATTTGTAATGTGAATATATCCTTCATATCGGCCTTGTTTCACACCGGCTGGAACATTAATTTTTGCTTCAATTTCATCTGCTTTGCCAGCATCAAGAGTAATTGTTTCTGGAACAGAAACTTTTACGCCATTTGCGGTAGCATCGTTAATAGTGGAAGAAGCTGGTGTATAAGAAATTTCTGTTTTAAATTCTTTTTTCTCTTTTTTATTATGATTTTCAACTTTTATATTCCGTTTTTGCTCGAGAGCTTCTCCATCTTTTTGATAAAATTTACCGAATGCAATGGATCCAGTTTCTTCGGGTACTTCAATCACTTCATCATTTACAACAGTTTGTGTCGTATCTAATACTTTAAAGCTTGTTTCAGTATGAACGGCGTTGTAAGCATCTACTCGTCCAGCTCCAACTTCATATACGGAATACTTTTCTTTTAAATCATCAGCAGTGTTCATAATAGATGCTTTAACATCGAATGGAGAGTAGTCTCGGTGTTCTTGTAAAACTAAAGCAGCAACGCCAGCGATATGAGGTGAAGCCATGGATGTTCCTTGCATACGCTCATAGGAAACATCATAGTTTTCGCCCTCTTGTGGGTCGTTAATATATTCAGGCACTGTTGAAAGTACAGCAACACCAGGCGCTGTAATATCTGGTTTAATATCATCATTTGCTGTAACAGGACCGCGTGAGCTAAAGTCTGCAAGATGATCGCCTTCTGTTTGAATGTAATTAATTTCATCGAAAGTTAAGGATGTGCTACCTTGTTCGATTTGAACTTTTAGTTTTTCACCATCTTCTTTCGTTAGGCGGAATGCTGGAATGTATTTTGTGCTTTCACCAACGTAGAAAGGAATCTCTCCATCCACATTGTTATAAATAATAACGGCTTTTGCACCGGCTTGTTTTGCGTTAGCAATTTTTTCATCAAATGAGGTTGTACCACGTGCAACGAGAGCGATTTTTCCTTTTACATCCTTTTTACTAAACTCGTCAGCTGTACCGATTCCTACAGATTCAATAGGTAAAGATTGTCCTTTGAAATCTTCTATTCTATCAGTGAAATTTTTTCCAAATAAAATCAAGTTAGGGAATTGTAATTGTCCAGCATGACTTGATAGTTTCGGTAAGGAAATAGAACTATCGCTTGCTCCAACCGTAATAGCGAATGGAGAAGCACCTGGTGATCCGAGTGTTGATGGGTTTGGTCCAGAGTTACCAGCAGCAACGACTGTAACAACGCCTGAAAGCATCGCATTATTAACAGCGATAGATGTTGGATCAAGTGGATTGTTGCTATCATCACCTAGCGATAAGTTAATAACGTTCATACCGTCAGAAATAGATTTATCAATTGCAGCGATAATACCTGAACTATCTCCACTTCCATATGGACCGAGTACACGATAGTTATATAGTTCAATGTCAGGTGCCACACCTTTTACTGCTGAATCCGATTTGTTTTTCTTTTGAGCAGAAACGATACCTGCTACGTGAGTACCGTGTGATGTGTAGAAGGCAGAACCACGGTTATCAAATTCAGGAGCGCCAGATTGTTGCCACTCTGAATAAGTAGTCTCCATCGGATCTGCATCGTTGTTAATAAAGTCCCAACCTTTTACGGAGTTTGGATCTACTTTGCTAGAGTCCTCACCAGGTTTTGCACGATAGCCTTTATACACGTCTTTTAGATCAGGATGATTGTAATCAATCCCTGTATCTAATACCCCAACTTTAATACCTTTTCCGGTAATGCCCTCACTATGTAACTTATCTACCCCGATTTGTGGGATGCTATCTGTTAGTTTTTGAGGAGCTTTTTGCTGCGCTTGTTTCGGCAAATTCAATTTTACTTCGTAATCTTTCCAAATACGTTTTACAACACCAATCCGTAACAATTCTTCAACTGTATTTGCCGGTAATGTCATTGCAACGCCATTTATCGCATACTTATAAGAACGTTTAATTTGTACAGACTGGAAATTTCCTGATTTTACTGATGGGCTAAATTGATAAAGACGTTTTAGTCCTTTTTCAAATTCGTCATGTTCCTGATCAATACGTGCTTTTATATTTTCAGGAGCAGCTTGTAATCCTTTTTCTTTTTGTTTCAGTTCATTAATCTTTACTGGAGCAGTTTGAAATTCTACAATGATATTTACGGGCTCAGAACTACTCGTATTAATATCTGGTGAAATTGTAAAACCAGGGTTGGCATCTAACGTTTGTAGTGCCCGGCGTTGTTCTTTAGAAAGTTTTGATAATATAGACTGAGCATTTGAAGATTCAATTTGGTTAATAGGACTTTCGGCAAGTACATTGAACGGAATGGCAGTTGAAAATAGAACGCCAGCCGTTACAATTCCAGTAACAAAACGATTTTTCTTTTTCATTTATAGGCCTCCGGTAATTTATATTTTTAAAAACTATTTCTCCACGCCTGTTGTTTGCTCAGCATGGAATGTCCAGTTTAGCTGTAAGGAATCACCTTGAAATTTATTTTGATCTTGGTCGTTATCCTCAAATGAGAAGAGAACGTGTAAGTAATCTGTTTCACCAGATTTAATACCATCTATTAAGTTATGACGTTCTAGGGACGTAGCGACATCTTCAGGTTTCATAGTTTTTAATTCTGATAGTTTTGTTTCCCACAAAATCTCATGATCATCGTTTGGATTAGATGGCTGTCCATCGTTCACTAGAAACTTGACGACAATGTGATCACCTAAATCTTCACCGTCATTATTTTGCTTTGCATCTGTAACGTCATATGATGTTTCAAGTGCTACTTTTGCAATATCCAATGTACCTTTGTTTTCAAGCTTGAAGTTCCTTTCAATAAAATCACCTGGTTTTAAATCTTTCACATTAACGATTACACTTGGATTAAGAGAAAGATCTAGTGTTCCAGCTTGAAATGAGTTGCTTGATGTTTCTGAATCACTGAAATAAGCGAATACACCGCCGAATGTAAGGGATAAACCAAGTGAAGCGGTAACAACTCCCATTCCTACTTTTTGTTTTAATGACATAAGAAAGCCCCCTAGTTAAATTTTTATAGCGACCATTCGTAACAAGGATAAATAAGTAAACATAGTAGTCCGCTATGAATTGTAGTTACGAAAGATCAATGTTCTTTATTGAGAACAAGTATATGCTTATGAATTTCGCATTTCAATAAAATTGTGACAAAAAATATTGAGAAACATTTTTTTATGACAGATTATTTTATGGTTATTTCAAGTGTAAAATAGCGTGAAAGATAGGATAAACCTAATAAAATAAAGGTTGAGAAAAAAATAATAGGTGGAAATATAGAAGTAGAATGAAGCGTTTGCAATGAATATTCGTCAAAATTCGATATTTTACACAGAAATGTGAAGAAAAACTAACATTTTTAAGAAAAAAACGAATGTTTTTTATAAATTAACAAGGATATCATAGTTTTTCGCAGAAATAGTTAAAGTATAAAAAATTCTGTCATCTAAGTGAGGTGAGCATATTGAGTGTAATAAATTGTGAAGAAGTGAAACGAGATGAGTTTCATACAGAAAAGTACTATGACAGTTATAACATCTTTGGGGCACATATTGTGACGGAAGATGGGATGCGAGGTGTACGATTCACAGTATGGGCTCCTCATGCGAAAGCAATGAGTGTTGTTGGAGATTTTAATGAGTGGGATTATGAGCAACATAAGATGCTACAAGTGACAGAAGAGGGAATTTGGTCCTTGTTTATACCGCATATTGCAGAAAGAGAAATATATAAATATGCGATTGAAACGTTGGCTGGTGACGTCATTTTAAAGGCAGATCCGTATGCTGTATATGCAGAAGTAAGACCGAATACGGCATCTGTAGTTTTTGATATAAAGGGATATGAATGGAATGATAAAAACTGGAATCGTAAGAAAAAGAAAAAATCGGTTTATAAAGAAGCGATGACAGTTTATGAATTGCATTTTGGTTCTTGGAAAAAGAAAGAAGATGGAACACTGTATTCTTACAGGGAAATGGCAGAAGAGCTCATTCCATATGTGGTGGAACATCAATTTACACATATTGAAATTATGCCGCTTGTTGAGCATCCATATGATCGTTCTTGGGGATATCAAGGAACGGGATATTATGCCGCAACGAGTAGATTCGGTACACCACATGATTTGATGCATTTTGTCGACGAATGTCATAAATATGGAATCGGTGTCATTTTAGATTGGGTACCGGGGCATTTTTGTAAAGATGCTCACGGTTTATATTTGTTTGATGGCACACCGACCTATGAATATAAAGATAAAGATGTACAAGAAAATCCAGTATGGGGAACTGTCAATTTTGATTTAGGGAAGAGAGAGGTACGTAATTTCTTAATTTCAAATGCGTTATTTTGGATGAGATATTTCCATATTGATGGTTTCAGAGTAGATGCAGTTGCGAACATGTTGTACTGGAATAAAGAAGGACAAGAGCAAAGTAATGAGCATGCTATTTCATTTTTGAGAGAGTTAAATGAAGCAGTGTTTGCAGAGGATGAAGATTTTCTGATGACGGCAGAAGATTCAACAGCTTGGCCACTTGTAACAACTCCAACGTATGAAGGTGGGCTTGGATTTAATTACAAATGGAACATGGGCTGGATGAATGACGTGCTGAAATATATGGAGTGTGCGCCTGAATATAGGAAACACATTCATGAGAAAATGACGTTTTCTTTACTATATGCGTACTCTGAAAACTTCATATTACCGCTTTCTCATGATGAAGTCGTTCATGGGAAAAAGTCGTTATTAAATAAAATGCCAGGTGATTACTGGGATAAGTTTGCTCAGCTTCGTTTATTATATGGATATTTCTTTACTCACCCAGGAAAGAAGTTACTTTTCATGGGAGGAGAATTCGGACAGTTTGATGAGTGGAAAGACCTTGAAGATTTAGATTGGAATTTACATGATTTTGAAATGCATCGTTATATGCATGATTACTTTAATGAGCTCATAGCATTGTATAAGCGCTCAAAACCACTTTGGCAGCTTGACCATTCACCTGAAGGCTTTCAGTGGATTGATGCGAATAATAATGAGCAAAGTATTTTCTCTTTTATCCGCCAAGGGGATAAACAAGAAGATGCGTTAGTTGTCGTATGTAATTTTACGAAAGCTACATATGAAAACTATAAAGTAGGTGTACCAGATTTCGAGTATTATAACGAGATTTTAAATAGTGATGCTGAGCAATATGGCGGATCGGGGCAAGTGAATAAGAAACGTCTTAAGACGATTCTAGAACCGTACCATAATCAAGCAGCACATGTAGAGATTACAATTCCACCATTTGGCGTATCCATATTACGACCAGTGAAGACGAGAAAGGGGAGCAAAAAACAAGATGGCTCAAAAACAAAAGTGCGTAGCAATGTTACTAGCAGGGGGAAAAGGTAGTCGATTAAGTGCATTAACAAAAAATTTAGCCAAGCCAGCTGTTCCATTTGGTGGTAAATATCGCATTATTGATTTTACGCTAAGTAACTGTGCGAATTCTGGTATTGAAACGGTTGGGATTTTAACGCAATATCAACCACTTGAACTTCATAATTATATCGGAATCGGAAATGCTTGGGATTTAGACCGAGTAAACGGTGGGGTCACAGTATTACCTCCCTATGCGGAGTCTTCAGGGGTTAAGTGGTATACAGGTACGGCAAGTGCCATTTATCAAAACTTAAACTATTTAAGTCAGTATGAACCGGAGTATGTTCTTATTTTATCAGGCGACCATATTTATAAAATGGATTACAGCAAAATGTTAGATTACCATATTGAGAAAGAATCGGACGTTTCCATTTCTGTTATTGAAGTGCCTTGGGATGAAGCGAGTCGCTTTGGCATTATGAATACAAATGAAGAGATGGAGATTGTTGAATTTGAAGAGAAACCACAATTTCCAAGAAGTAATCTTGCATCAATGGGAATCTATATTTTTAATTGGGCAATTTTGAAAGAGTATTTAGAGATGGATGCAAGAAACCCTGAATCTAGTAACGATTTCGGGAAAGACGTCCTTCCGCTTTTATTAGATGAAGGGAAGAAGTTGATGGCGTATCCGTTTGAAGGATATTGGAAAGATGTTGGAACGGTGAAGAGCTTGTGGGAAGCAAATATGGATTTACTTCGCGATGAAACATCACTTAATTTAAACGATCGTAATTGGCGTATTTATTCTGTCAATCCAAATGAGCCACCTCAATATATTGCGGAAAAGGCAAAAGTAGAAGAATCGCTTATTAATGAAGGGTGCGTCATTGAAGGGGACGTGAAGCATTCTGTGTTATTCCAAGGAGTGACGGTGGAAGAAGGAAGTATGGTGATTGATTCCGTCGTTATGCCAGGAGCGAAGATTGGTAAAAATGTTGTGATTGAAAGAGCGATCGTTGGATCAGAGATGGTTATCGAAGATGGAACAATTATTCGTCCAGAAAAGAATGTTGACGATGTAGTATTAATTGCTGAAGGGAAATAGAAAAGGGGGATGAAATGAATGGGAGAAAAAATGTTAGGAATTATTAATGCAACGGGAAGTTTTCCTTCCTTAAAGAAAGTAACAGGGCATCGTTCACTAGCGGCGTTACCGTTTGGGGGCCGTTATCGACTCATTGATTTCATGCTTTCAAATATGGTGAATTCTAATATTCATAGTGTGGCAGTTTTTACAAGCCATAAAAATCGTTCGTTAATGGACCATGTCGGTTCAGGAAAACAGTGGGATTTAGATAGAAAACGAGACGGACTATTTTTATTTCCGCCAAACTGCCAATGTGACCAAGATGAGTTTGGGTCTTTTGCACACTTTAGAAGACATATTGATTATTTTCTAAGAAGCAGAGAAGAGTACGTTGTTATTACGAATAGCCATCTTGTAACAGCATTAAATTTCCAAGCGGTGTTAGAGCGACATATACATACGGAGGCTGATATTACGGAAGTTTGCCATGAAGGGGTTTCGCTTCAAACATACGTGTTAAAGAAACAATTATTGTTAGATTTATTTGAGACATATAAAGATGTGGAGCAATATAGTTTATTTGATGTAGTGAGAGAAAAACGCGGGAAATCATTACACATTGCTACATATGAACATACTGGATATGTAGCAATTATTGACTCGATTGAAAGTTACTATAAACATAGCTTAGAAATTTTGCAACCTGCTATTTGGAAGCAATTATTTAGGAAAGAAGCACCAATCTTTACGAAAGTAAAAGATGAGCCACCAACTCGTTACTTAAAGGGTGCAGTCGTGAAAAATACAATGATTGCAAACGGCAGTATTATTGAAGGGGAAGTAGAAAACAGTGTTGTTTCCCGTTCAGTTAAAATTGGAAAAGGCTCAATTGTTCGTAATAGCATTATTATGCAAAAGAGCCAAATTGGAGATAACTGTATAATAGACGGTGTTATTATTGATAAAGACGTGAAAATTGGCGACGGTGTCGTATTAAAAGGAAACGCTGATGAGCCGTATGTTGTAGAAAAAGGAAGCGTACAAAACAGTACAATTAATAGTTATTCCTAAAAAATCAGTGGGGGGATACCCTCCACTGATTAAAGTTTTAATTTAAATGAAAACTCGAAGGGAGGAAGCTGCAAGAGGAGTAATAAAAACTTTTCGTGCAGTGGGACAACAAGTGAATATTTTATTTGCAGTATCAGAATGTGTACCGTTTGTGAAATCGGGAGGATTAGCTGATGTAGCGGGTGCGCTCCCAAAAGAGCTGAAAAAATTAGGAGTGGACGTTCGTATTATACTTCCGAACTATAGTCTCATTCCGCAAAAGTTAAGAGATGGATGTACGCTACATAAAGTAATTAACGTCCCACTTGGGTGGAGAAATCAATATTGTGGAATTTTAAAAGGTCAGCAAGACGGGATTACGTATTACTTAATAGATAATGAATATTATTTTAAGAGAGATTCTCTGTATGGTCATTATGATGACGGAGAGCGTTTTTCTTATTTTTCAAAAGCTGTTTTAGAGTGTATTCCGCATCTTGATTTCGAAGTAGATGTTCTTCATAGCCACGATTGGCATACAGCTATGGTGAATTTCTTACTGCGTGAAAAGTATCAAGATAACCCATTATATGAGCATATTAAAACGGTATATACGATTCATAACTTGCAGTTCCAAGGTGTATTTTCTCCTGAAGTGATGTATGACTTGTTAGAGCTTGGTGATGAATATTTCCATAGTGAGCAGCTAGAGTTTTATGGAAACGTAAACTTTATGAAAGGCGGTATTATCGCTTCTGATCAAATTACAGCGGTTAGCCCGACATATAAAGAAGAAATTCAATATGAGTTTTTTGGTGAGAAGTTAGATGGATTGTTACGGAAATATAATGATAAGCTTAGCGGCATTGTAAATGGAATTGATACGAGCGTATATAATCCAGAAACGGATTCGTATATTACTGCTCAGTATGATGCAGATTCACTATATGAAAAAGGTGAAAATAAACGTGCATTGCAGCGATATTTTGGTTTGCCAGAAAAAGAGGATACACCAATTATTTCAATGGTAACGAGATTAACGAAGCAAAAAGGTCTTGATTTAGTACGTACTGTATTCCGCGAAATAATGGAAGAAGATGTACAATGTATTATTTTAGGATCAGGTGATTCGGAATATGAGCAATTCTTTGAGTGGATGGCATATGAGTATCCTGAGAAGGTGAAAGTTTATATCGGATTTAATGAAGAATTAGCTCACCAAGTGTATGCGGGAAGCGATTTGTTTTTAATGCCATCGCTGTTTGAACCGTGTGGACTTGGACAACTTATCGCATTAGCGTACGGTACGATTCCAATTGTAAGAGAAACAGGTGGATTAAACGATACGGTACATTCTTATGATGAAGAAACAGGCGAAGGAAATGGCTTTAGTTTCACGAATTTTAATGCACATGACATGCTACATACGGTTCACCGTGCAATTGAATTTTATCACGATAAACCAGTGTGGGAGCAACTTGTAAAACAAGCGATGACTGAAGATTATAGCTGGGAAAAATCGGCTCTTGCTTATAAGGAATTGTATAAAGGTCTCATGGAATAACATGTAGGTGGTGAAAAAATGTTTACTCATGTTGAAAGTTTTAAATCAACTTTTCTAGAAAAGTTAGAGACGATGTATGGGAAAAGTTTCAAAGATTCTACAACTCGTGATCAATATAATACGCTCGGCCATATGGTGCGTGAGTATATGAATAGTCAATGGATTACAACGAACGAAAGTTATCGCTCTGGAGAGCAAAAGCAAATGTATTACTTGTCTATTGAGTTTTTGCTTGGGCGTTTACTTGGAAGTAACATATTGAATTTAGGTATTAGAGATGTATGTGAGCAAGGATTATCTGAACTAGGGATTTCATTGCAAGAGTTAGAAGAAGTGGAAGCAGATGCAGGCCTTGGTAATGGTGGACTTGGACGCTTAGCAGCCTGTTTTCTTGATTCACTCGCATCTTTAAACTTACCAGGACATGGCTGTGGAATTCGTTACAAACATGGTTTGTTTGATCAAAAAATTGTTGATGGTTATCAAGTTGAATTTCCAGAACAGTGGCTTCTTCATGAAAACGTATGGGAAGTAAGAAGGCATGATCAAGCTGTAGAAGTAAGTTATTTCGGTAGTGTTGAACCGCTAGAAATTGACGGGCGTTTAGAGTTCAGGCATACAAATGCAGAAGTCATTATGGCAGTGCCATATGATGTGCCGGTAGTAGGCTATGAGACGAGTACTGTAAATACACTTAGACTTTGGAATGCTGAACCAGTTCCTTTCCCACAAAATTGCAAAGATATTTTGAAATATAAGCGCGAAACAGAGGTTGTATCGGAGTTTTTATATCCAGATGATACGCATGACGAGGGGAAGATACTTCGTTTAAAACAACAGTATTTCCTCGTATCAGCAAGTTTGCAAAATATCGTTCGAATGCATAGAGAAAGATATGGTGACCTTCGTCAACTACATGAAAAAATTGCGATTCACATTAACGATACACATCCGGTTTTAGCAATTCCAGAACTGATGCGTATTTTACTAGACGAAGAAAAGTTAACATGGGAAGAAGCTTGGCACATAACGACGCAGACGATTTCTTATACGAATCATACGACGTTATCAGAAGCGCTCGAAAAGTGGCCAATTCACATTTTTAAACCATTATTACCGAGAATTTATATGATTATTGAAGAGATTAATGAACGTTTCTGTCATGAACTTTGGGAACGTTATCCTTATGAATGGCATCGCATTGAAGACATGGCAATTATTGCGCATGATCTTGTGAAAATGGCTCATTTAGCAATTGTCGGTAGCCATAGCGTAAATGGTGTAGCAAAAATTCATACGGAAATATTAAAGCAGCGGGAAATGCGATTGTTTTATGAATTTTATCCAGATAAGTTTAATAATAAGACGAATGGAATTGCTCATAGGCGCTGGCTTATGAAAGCAAATCCACAGTTAACAAATCTCATTTCAGAGGCGATTGGAACAGAGTGGAAGAAAGAACCGATTAAGCTTCAAGCGCTGCAAACAGTTCAACATGATGCTAGCTTCCAAGAGAAATTTGCAGAGGTAAAACAAGAGCGTAAGCTAATTTTAGCGGAGCGTATTCATAATAAAATGGGGATTGCGATTGATCCAAATTCTATTTTTGATGTGCAAGTGAAAAGACTACATGCTTACAAACGACAATTATTAAATGTTCTTCATATTTTATATTTGTATAACCGTTTGAAAGAGGATGCTAGTTTTACATTTTATCCGCGTACTTTCATTTTTGGGGCGAAAGCGTCACCTGGCTATTATTATGCGAAAAAAATTATTAAATTAATAAATGAACTTGCAAGAAAAGTAAATAATGACCCGTACGTCAGTCAATATATGAAAGTTATCTTTCTAGAAAACTATCGAGTTTCTTTAGCAGAAGATATATTCCCGGCGGCGGATGTAAGTGAACAAATTTCAACGGCGAGTAAAGAAGCATCAGGAACAGGTAATATGAAATTTATGATGAATGGTGCGATTACACTCGGAACGCTAGACGGAGCTAATGTTGAAATAAAAGACCGTGTCGGTGATGATGGCTGTTTCATTTTCGGTTTAACAGCGGAGGAGGTTCTTCATTATTATCAAAATGGCGGATATCGTGCAAGTGATTATTATCACCACAATAGGCATATTAAAAAAGTAGTAGATCAATTAACAAATGGTTTCTTTGCACAGTCGGGGGCTGAATTTGAAGCAATCTATGATTCTCTCGTTATTCAAAATGATGAATATTTCGTTCTGCGAGATTTTAGTCCATATGCGGAAAGACAAGAAGCTGTCGGTAGAGCTTATGAGAATCGGGCGAAGTGGCTAGAAATGTCGATTTTAAATATTGCACAGTCTGGTCATTTTGCCAGCGATCGAACGATTTTACAGTACAGCAATGAAATTTGGGGTATTGGTAATGCGGTTAAGCAGTTTTAAAGAGGTTGCTATGTTTGGGGATATATTATAAACTTTCTAACAAAAATTTACATTAATAAGTAAAGCGAGCTTAATTTTATTAAGCTCGTTTTACTTATTTTGCTTAAGAAAGAAATGGAATAGTGGTATATATTATACCTGTCCCATCATACTCTCCTGTCGCAAAGTATGAAAATGTAAAGAAACCTGTAACCGTAAAAATTACAATAAGAAACAGTGCGAAGATAAATTTTAACATGTAAGGTCCCCTCATCCAAAAATAACTTCATATATTATTATAGTATACGAATATTTTATTTCCAATTGTTTACTGGTTAAAAATGAGAAGTCAGACATGTTTTGTATGTTGTAATGGAATGATTATTTGTAATGGATTTTGTGTTTTTTGTAAATGTCATATTGTGATGGACGTGTGCATACTCCCAATCATGATCATTAAAATTTATGTTTCGGGGAGGAAGAAGTGGAACGACATCAAATAAGTTGACGAAACGAAAGCTACTAGCTACTTGTAGTTTATAATAATTTCGAAAAGCGATATCTCCTACTTTTGGAGAAGCAAATGTATAAAGTCCATACTGTGCGAAGGCAGTATTTATACGTGCATCTAATATGTGTAATGTGGCAAGCGCGCCACCTAGACTATGCCCAGTAGCTAGCAGTTTTTTATGTGCTGGCAATGAGACGAGCATATCCATAATAGAATCACGACAAGACTCATAAATAGAGAGAAAGCCGTTATGGACATTTCCGCTATTTAAAGCATAAGGATAAGGTTTTTGATTGACGAGAGAGTCAATAATCCAATCTGGGTCTGTTTGAGTGCCCCTGAAGGCAACGATAATTGTATCCTCAGATTCTAATATAAATCCGAACCATTCTGTTGTTTGAATGGCCTTTCCTTGAAACCCTTGTACATATTGAAAACCATCTGGTATTTCGAAAATACCATTTTGTTTATATTGTTCATACGTTAACTCACAACAAGAAGCTAACAGTATGGCAGTGTCTTTATCAAAGGATAAAGGAGTACGCATTAAGGAAGCCCTCCTTAAGAAAAAGTATAGTTTAATATATGCAGTGAGGAACTTGATTCATGCTTTTGGAAAAAAGACTTGAACCTACAGTTACGTGAGGGAGTATGATTTTTGTAAACATATTGTTAGGAGGAGTGTAAGATGAGCAAAAGGGAAGGCTGTTCAATTGGTGAGTTTTCAAAGAGAACAGGCACATCAATACGGACACTACAATATTACGATGAAATTGGACTACTTAAACCTGAAAAGAAGATTATTTCTGGTCACCGCGTGTACAAAGGAAGAGATATATTAGAGCTACAGAAAATAGTGAGTCTTAAAGTATTAGGATATAGTTTAGAAGAAATACGCGTCATGCTTACAATACCAAGTTTGAATGTAAGTTTAAAAGAAACGTTGGAACAACAAAGAAAAGTCTTTGAAGAAAAGAGAAAACACATTGAAGTTTCGATAAAGGCGCTTGAACGAACAATGGTATGTCTTGAGGAAGATGAAGAGTTGGATAGTGACATATTAATGAGTCTAATTAACAGCATTCAAAAAGAAAACGAACAACGTTTATGGCTTGAAGGATATGTATCAAAAGAATTGGCTGACGGATTATATAATAAGCCGGAAGAAGAGGGCATAGCACTTGATAAAGAATTTGTGCGTTTAGCAAAAGAAGTGAAAAGGTTATTTGGAAGACAAATTGAGGATTCAGAAGTGCAAAAATTGGTTGATGAACATATGAAAGCGACTCTTACGTATGTTGGTGAAGAGACAATGTATTCTCTAGGTAAATTAGAGAATGTAGAAGAACAATATAATAATATGATGCCATCTCCTTATACGGAAGAAGAAGAGGCATGGCTTAATGAAGCGATGGAGTATTATATGATTCGAAATGGTATGTATAGCCCTCTGCAGTAAAAATAAAGTGTCATAGTCATAAACTTTAGAAAAATGCCTCCGATGTTTTTTGCATTGGAGGCATTTTTTACTCTTTTCCATCTAAAAGACGACCAAGGCCACCTAATATACTACTTTCACCAGTACTTTATACAGCTGGGCTTGTAAGAAGTTTGAAAAAATAGCCTGTATATATTTGAACGATGAATAACTTTCCTATTTTCTTGTGCTTGTTCGCACTATATACAGAAAATTTCGGGAAACGAAACGTATTATTTATCTGTTTGTTTTTGCTTTTTTTTCAAATACTCCGCACGCAATTGTTCAAGTTGCTGCTTTTTATCAAATTTGGCAGGCTTTTGTTTTTCATGAAACTTTGCCACAGCTACCTGACTTTTGGAATCCAATTGATATTTTCCCACTTTGTTCACCTACTTTTCTTGTCTTTAAAGAGAATCTATTCAACCAATATAATATACCTTATTTTACTGAAGTAAACCTTATTACTTTATTTCATCTGTTTTTTCTTGTTTGTAGACGTAAATTAAAACACCCTTTCACTGCATTACTGCAAGAAAGGGTGTTTTAATTTCATTATTTTATTAGTCGAGGGCCATGCCAACATAAGGGCACTGTTTACTCTTTTCCATCTAATAAACGACCAAGTCCCCCTAAAACACTACCTTCACCAGTACTTTGCGCTGCTGGGCTTGTAAGGCGTGCTGCTAATCGGCTAAGTGTTAAAGATTGAATCCAAACTGTTCCGGGACCTTCTAATGTTGCGAAGAATAAACCTTCGCCGCCGAATAGAGCTGTTTTTACTTTTCCAACGAATTCGATATCATAGTTAATATCTTTTGTCATGGCAACGAGGCAACCTGTATCAATACGAAGTTTCTCACCAGGTTTTAATTCACGCTTATATACAGTTCCACCTGCGTGCATGAAAGCAAGGCCGTCACCTTCAAGTTTCTGCATGATGAAACCTTCACCACCGAAGAAACCAGTTCCTATTTTTTTCGTAAATTCAATTCCGATAGAAACACCTTTTGCGGCACAAAGAAAGGCATCTTTTTGACAAACGATTTTCCCTTGATATTCTGTTAAATCTACAGGAATAATTTTACCGGGATAAGGAGCAGCAAATGAGACGTGGCGTTTGCCGTGCCCTGTATTTGTAAATACAGTCATAAACATGCTTTCACCTGTAACGAGACGTTTACCTGCTCCCATTAATTTTCCGAATAGACCGTTAGATGGGCCAGAACCATCACCGAAGATTGTCTCCATTTCGATGTAGTCTTCCATCATCATCATTGCGCCCGCTTCTGCGACGACGCTTTCTTTTGGGTCTAATTCAATTTCAACAAATTGCATATCATCGCCATATAACTTATATTCGATCTCATGTGCTTGCATTTTTTCACCTCATAAATATGTAGTAATTATATTGTACAGAAGTTAAAAGAATTAGAATACTGTAGTTTTGTTAATTTTAGACTAAAAATAGAATAAAAATTTAAGGTTATACTAGTATTATAAAAAATGATGGAATGAAAGTGTTCTCATTTGACGTTTTCGATATAGCATGATATAGTGAAAACACTATTGAGCTACATAATGTGGTACGGAAATAAAGCACGTTGTATTAAAGGCTGTAAGCTTGTTATACATTCATGTCCTTTATATCCACCTTTTCATGTGGATTCATAGTTTCATTTTTATTTAGGAGGTACATGACATGCAAACAGGTAAAGTTAAATGGTTTAACGGCGAAAAAGGTTTTGGTTTCATCGAAGTTGAAGGTGGAGAAGACGTATTCGTACATTTCTCAGCTATCCAAGGCGACGGCTTCAAAACTTTAGAAGAAGGTCAAGAAGTTTCTTTCGAAATCGTTGAAGGAAACCGCGGACCACAAGCAGCTAACGTTACAAAAAACTAATTAGCTAGCGATAAAAAGCATTCCGATTTTCGGAATGCTTTTTTTTATTCTTTGGAACTAGATTCGTTCGAAAATAATTCGCCTTTAAAGGTACGTTCTTCGAAGTCATCAAGCATTTGTTCATATTCTTCATGTTCCTCTGTGGCGAAAACTTGTGGGTTTTTCCCGTACATATCCGTGCCGATAAAGTTTTCGAAATCCTCTACGTATCCTACATTTTCCTCGCTATTTATATACATGCCATTATAGTTTTTTGAATCTTGTCTTTCTAAATCAGACGGTGTTTCAGACGTTCCGTAATTTGCGACATCTTGCCATGCATCTTCCGCGTCATACTCGACAGAATAGTCTTCATCGTGCTTATGGAAAGAAGGGGACAATACTTCTTCTTCAACTGGTCGAGTCTCCATATTTAATTTATTTGTCGTGTGCTGTATGCACGTTGTAGCAGTAGGCATTGCTTCTAATCTTTCAAATGGAATCTCCACGCCAGATACTTCACAAATGCCGTACGTACCCGCTTCAATTTTTTGCAGGGCATGTTTCGTATCATCTAGTTGTTTATGCCAAAATTCGATGAGCCCGAAATCCTTTTCCCGTTCGTATAATTCTGTAGCCATATCACCTGGATGGTTGTCATAGCTAGACAGTTCTCCTACTGAATCGCGTTCAGAGGCACGATCTGTATTTTCATGAGTTTGTATCGTTTGTTCCAGTTCTTGTTTTTGTTTTTCTAAAATGGATTTAAATTGACCTATTTGTTGTGGAGTTAACATAGTCGTCCACCTTCCTACAATTCAGTTTCTTTACATAGTATGAACGTTGAGAGGAGGAATTATGAGATGAATTTCAGATATGAAAAAGGAGCTGCATAAGCAGCTCCTTTTTATCCCGCTATTTGCCGGGCAGTAAAACTCCCACCTACAAATTCGGCTGAAGCAAAGAAGATAGGTGAGAGATTAACTGCCCGTAAACGCCTGATTGGTGAGGGCTGATAATCAGTGGGCATGAACACCCCCCACTGATTAAAGTTTCACTTTATAGGAAATATCCAAGTAATAATCCGATTCCCATTAGGAAACCGAAGATTGTATTTGTTTTTGCTGTTGCAATCATCGCAGGTACCATTTCCATTGGAATGCTTTTGCCGATGAAACCTTTTGTCGCTTTAAATGCTTTCGGTGCACTTATAAATACGATAAGCATCCACGGTGATACGATGCCCACGATAATTAAAGCGATTGTCCAAATGTAAGCAACAATGAACATAGAAGCGAGAACACCAACGGCTCTTTCGCGTCCAACGAGAATTGCTAGCGTTTTACGGCCATTCTCTTTATCACCATCTAAGTCACGAATGTTGTTAGATAGTAAAATTGCACCAATTAAAATGGAGCTTGGAATAGATAATAAAATAACTTCTGATGTTACTGTTCCAGTTTGGATAAAGAATGAAATACCAATAATGATAACACCCATAAATAATCCTGCTGTTAACTCTCCGAATGGTGTATACGCAATTGGAATTGGGCCACCTGTATAAAGGTAAGCAACAGCCATACAAACAAGGCCGATTGCAGCAAGCCACCAGCTAGAATTCATACAAATATAAACACCTAATAGTATTGCGATGCCGAAAAATCCGAATGCTAAGTTAAGTACCGTTTTTGGCTGAATGCCATCGCGAACGATAGCGCCGCCAATACCAACTGAACCTTCGTGATCAAGTCCTCTTTTATAATCAAAGTATTCGTTGAACATGTTTGTTGCTGCTTGAATGAGAAGACAAGCAAGAAGCATCATAAGGAAAAGAGGGAGATGTATTTGATTAATACCTCCGACTTGCATCGCATACGCTGTTCCGATGAAAACAGGAACGAAAGCTGCTGTTAATGTATGGGGACGTAATAAACTCCACCAAATGCGCCAGCCTGTTTGTTTATTTGGCTTTTGCGCTGTAGGAGAGGAATTCTTTTCGACGTTCATTTCCATGTTGAATCCTCCTTAGGTCACATATTGTACACAATTAAGTGTAGAAAAAGCATCATTTAGTGTCAACGTTTATTTTCTAGGAAGAGAAGGTGAATTTCTCAGAAATGCTAAACGTTGACAGGCCTTTCGTTTGAGGTGTATCTTAAAATCAAGCGTAATTATGACTATTTTTCGCCCATAGGGGGGAGACAATTGTGATTCAAACGAAACAAAAAGGCTTTCAAGAAGTTCTTATTGCAGCTATAAAGCGTGCAACTAACGAAAAAACATTAGTTAGTTTTGTAAAACAAATAGACTGGGTGGATCCGCTTCTGTTCTATGCAGCAGGAAAAAGGATTTCATTCGAAAATAGATGTTATTTTGCAGACCCGGCTCAGCATGTAATATTTGCAGGAATTGGCTCTGTTTTCACTATAGCAAATTCTTCTCATAAGCGCTTTCAAACTGCTCGTAACGAGTGGGATAAAGTAAAAGAGAATGCATTTGTCCAAAGAGATGAATACGAATTTGGAACGGGTCCGCTTTTATTTGGTGGTTTTTCATTTGATCCAGAAAAAGAGAAAACGGACTTATGGAAAGAATTTAAAGATACGACATTTTTACTACCGGCATTTTTATTAACTGTAAAAAATGAAAAAGCATGGTTAACGATGAATACATTTGTTTCAGCAACAGATTGTGCAGAAACTCTTTATAACGAAATGATTTCTTTAGAAGAGAAAATTTTTGGGGAGAGTAAATGTGCGCTAAAAGGATCGAAATTAACTGTTACTTCTAAAGTAGAAGTGGATCCGAAAGGCTGGATGAAGGCAATTGAAAAAGTACAAGATGAGATGAAGCAGGGTAACGTGCAGAAGGTTGTATTGGCGAGGGAACTAAAAGTAGAGATGAATCATTCTATTGATTCTGCTCTTGTTTTAGAGGCACTTCGCATTGGTCAACCGGATTGTTACGTATTTTCTTTTGATTATAAAGGAGCATGCTTCTTAGGAGCGACGCCAGAACGATTAATTCGCAAAGAAGATGAGAAATTTACATCGATGTGTCTTGCTGGTTCAATTGGTCATGGTCATTCTATAGAAGAAAGTGAACGAAATAGTAATGCGCTTCTTCATGATGAAAAGAATTTAGCTGAACACGGTTATGTTGTTAACATGATCCGATCGGTACTGAATGAACATTGCGAATCGGTTAATATTCCGGAAAGCCCAGGCTTATTAACAACGAAAAACTTAATTCATTTATATACGCCTGTAGAAGCAAAAGGTGATGCGAGTCTTTTAACAATGGTAGAAGAATTACATCCAACGCCAGCTCTTGGCGGGACACCTCGTTTGGAAGCGATGAAACTGATTCGTGATGTTGAATTGTTAGACAGAGGGTTGTACGGTGCGCCGATTGGCTGGATAGATGATGAAGGAAATGGTGAATTTGCGGTTGCACTTCGCTGCGGATTATTAAACGGCGAGAAAGCATCCTTATTTGCCGGTTGTGGTATTGTAATTGATTCAGTCCCGCAGCTTGAATATGAAGAAACAAGTTTGAAGTTTAGACCGATGCTTGGTGCTTTGGAGGAATTAATGAAATGAACAATCATATAGAAGCATTATCATATTATTTAGGCGCGTTCGTGGATGAACTGACGCGTCTAGATGTATGTGATGTTGTCATTAGTCCAGGCTCACGGTCAACGCCGATTGCTTTACTAATGGAACAACATGAAGGAATGAACACATATTTACATGTAGATGAAAGATCAGCAGGATTTTTCGCGCTCGGTATTGCGAAAGCGAAAAAACGTCCGGTAGCACTATTATGTACGTCAGGAACAGCAGCGGCTAATTACTATCCAGCTGTATGTGAAGCTTTTCATTCAAGGGTACCACTTATCGTCTTAACAGCGGATAGACCGCATGAGTTAAGGGATATAGGGGCACCGCAAGCGATGAATCAATTTAATTTATACGGTACTTTTGTGAAGCAATTTACAGAGATGGCACTGCCAGAAGCAAGTGAAACGATGTATCATTACGCTCGTATGACGACGCAGCGCATAGTAGCAAGTGCTTGTTTAGCGCCGCAGGGTCCTGTTCATCTTAACTTTCCAGTTCGTGAGCCACTTATCCCCGATTTCTCACTAGAAAGCTTATGGGATAAAGGGCGTAGTGAATATACAGGAGTAGTTCAGCAAGGGAACGTAACAATGCCGCGTGAATATGTAGATTCTCTTGTAGAGCGCCTTTCACATATGGAAAAGGGGCTTATTATTTGTGGTGATGATAGTCATTCAGAACTCGCGGCATCGGCGGCAGAACTAGCTGAAAAAACTGGATATCCAATATTGGCAGATCCGCTTTCTAATATTCGTAGCGGACATCACGATAAAACGATGGTAATCGATTGTTACGATACATTTTTACGAAATGAACTGTTAAAAGAAACGTGGAAACCGGATGTTTTCATTCGCTTTGGTGGTATGCCTGTTTCAAAAGCATTAACGCAGTTCATCAAAAAACAAACGAAAGCTGTTCATATCGTTGTCGATGAATCAGGACAATGGAGAGATCCAGCTCTTGTTGCGACAGAAGTTGTACAAGCTGGTGATAATGAATTTTGCAAAGCATTAGTCGAGAAAATGCCAGTTATGAAAAAGAATGATTGGTTCGCAATGTGGCAACATATAAACGAAAAAACGAAGGAAACGCTTCGTGAAATAGAAACATATGATACTGCATTTGAAGGAAAGGTTATTACGGATATTGTACGCGTATTACCTGAAGGAGCAACATTATTTGCGAGTAATAGTATGCCAATTCGTGATACAGATTCATTCTTCTTCACATCGGATAAAAACATTCAAGTAATGGCAAACCGTGGTGTAAATGGTATTGATGGGATCATTTCGACAGCTTTAGGAGCGAGTATTATTTGTGATCCGCTCGTATTAGTTATCGGTGATTTATCGTTTTATCATGACTTAAATGGACTGTTAGCAGCGAAATTACATGAATTAAACATAACAATTGTCGTTGTAAATAATGACGGCGGGGGGATTTTCTCATTCTTACCGCAATATGAGAAAAAGGAACATTTCGAATCATTATTTGGAACACCAATTGGCCTTGATTATGAGCATGTTGTCAAAATGTACGGCGGTTCATTTAGCCGTGTAAATGGTTGGGGAAACTTCCGAGAAGAGGTACAAAAAGGAACGACTGTAGAAGGTTTACACGTTGTGGAAATTTGTACGAACCGAGATGAGAACTTAACATTACACCGTACATTATGGGCAAAAACGATGGACGTGATTACTACATCTTTGCAAGGTGAATCAAAATGAAAGTAACGCTGCAAGGTGTATCGTATGAATATGAAGTAGTCGGGAGCGGGGAACCACTTCTACTTCTTCATGGTTTTACGGGAAGCATGGAAACGTGGCGTTCTTTTATCCCTTCATGGAGCGAGCAGTTTCAAGTTATTGTAGTGGATCTTGTTGGACACGGAAAGACCGAGAGTCCTGAAGATGTTGCGCATTATGATATCCGCAATGTGGCATGGCAAATGAAAGAACTACTAGATTACCTTCATATTGAAAAAGCACATATACTTGGCTACTCGATGGGAGGAAGACTGGCGATCACGATGGCTTGCTTACATCCAGAGTATGTACGATCTCTTATATTAGAAAACTGTACAGCTGGGCTCGAAAATGAAGAGGATAGAAAAGAACGCCGTGAAAAAGATGAGCGACTTGCTAATAAAATTGAGCGAGAAGGCATTCAAAGTTTTGTTTCTATGTGGGAAAATATTCCGCTTTTTGAAACACAAAAACGTTTAGCAAAAAACGTACAAGAAGCGGTGCGAAAAGAACGGCTTGCTAACAATTCAAAAGGACTTGCAAATAGCTTGCGCGGTATGGGAACAGGGGCTCAGCCTTCATGGTGGGATGAGCTATACAACTTGAAAATGCCTGTTCTTTTAATGAACGGAGAATATGATGAAAAGTTCTTTCGCATATTAAAAAACATTAAAAAATGCGTCTCTGACGCGAAATTTGTCAAAATTGATGGTGCTGGCCATGCAATTCATGTGGAACAACCGGAAAAGTTTGATACAATAGTAAAGGGATTTCTAAAAACTATGCAGTGATGCTTTTTTCAGCAAGAAGGAAGTCACACTTATAGATGAGATCAGAAATATACAAGGAGGTAGTTGTAATGGCTATTGAATGGGTAAAAGAAGGCAATTATGAAGATATTATTTATTCAACATACAATGGTATCGCAAAGATTTCGATTAACCGTCCTGAAGTACATAACGCATTCCGTCCAAAAACGGTAATGGAGTTAATCAACGCTTTTGCACACGCTCGTGATGATGCAAATGTTGGCGTTATCATTTTAACTGGTGAAGGTGGACGTGCATTCTGTTCTGGCGGCGACCAAAAAGTTCGCGGTCATGGTGGATATGTAGGTGACGACCAAATCCCTCGTTTAAACGTATTAGATTTACAACGTCTAATTCGTGCAATTCCTAAACCAGTTATCGCAATGGTAGCAGGTTATGCAATCGGTGGAGGACACGTACTTCATATCGTATGTGACTTAACAATCGCTGCAGACAACGCTGTATTCGGACAAACAGGTCCTAAAGTAGGAAGCTTTGACGGTGGATATGGAGCTGGTTACTTAGCTCGTATGGTAGGCCACAAGAAAGCTCGCGAAATTTGGTACCTATGTCGTCAATACAATGCACAGGAAGCGCTTGATATGGGCTTAGTAAACACTGTAGTACCATTAGAAGAGCTTGAAGCAGAAACAGTACAATGGGCACAAGAAATCTTAGCAAACAGCCCAATGGCACTTCGTTTCCTAAAAGCTGCATTCAACGCAGACACAGACGGTCTAGCTGGTATTCAACAACTAGCTGGAGATGCAACGTTATTGTACTACACAACTGACGAAGCTAAAGAAGGTCGTGACGCGTTCAAAGAAAAACGCAGTCCGGACTTCGGTCAATTCCCTCGTTTCCCGTGATCAAAAGCGGAGCCGACTGTTTAGCCTCGTAGGCTAAGGTTCTTTCGCACAGAAAGTGTTTTTTACTTTCTCGTGCGGAAGCGGTTCGCCTACAAAGTGAGACGCAACCGATGATCAAACCGGAAACAAAACAACTAAGAGACTTGATGTCATATCAAGTCTCTTTCTTTCATGAAAGGAGAATGAGTAATGGAGACGATGCCAAATTGGTTAAAGCAACGTGCTTTTTTAACACCAGATCGCACTGCAATTGAAATAGAAGAAGAGAAAGTTACTTTTATACAGCTACATGAAAAAGTAGTATCTGTTTGTGAACACCTCACGCATGTCGGAGTGAAGCGAGGGCAAAAGGTGGCTGTTCTGATGAAAAATGGTATGGAGATGATTACAGTTATTCACGCCCTATCTTACGTAGGTGCAGTAGCTGTGCTTTTAAATACGCGTCTTTCAAGAGAAGAGCTACTTTGGCAAATGGATGATGCTGAAGTTGTTTGTTTGGTGACGGATCAACAGTTTGATGCTAATGATGTTCCTGTATATTCATTTGCTGAAGTGATGAATGGACCGAAGAGAGAAGCATCTATACAAGAAGAATTCGCTTTAGAAGAAGCGATGACAATTATTTATACGTCTGGGACGACAGGAAAACCGAAAGGCGTTATTTTAACGTACGGAAATCATTGGGCAAGCGCAGTCGGTTCTTCGCTTAATTTAGGTCTTCGTGATGATGATTGCTGGTTAGCTTGTATGCCGATGTTTCATGTTGGCGGGCTATCTCTTTTAATGAAAAATATTATGTATGGTATGCGCATTTTACTCGTTCCAAAATATGATGCTGATTTTATTCATAATGCACTTCAAACGAGGGGCGTTACGATTATTTCTGTCGTATCAAAAATGTTAACAGATTTATTAGAGAGACTTGGAGAAGAGACATATCCATCTTCTTTACGATGCATGTTACTTGGCGGAGGACCTGCGCCGAAACCGTTATTAGAAACGTGTGTGGAAAAAGGAATCCCTGTGTATCAAACGTACGGTATGACAGAAACTTCGTCTCAAATTTGTACGTTATCAGCAGATTACATGTTAACGAAAGTAGGCTCGGCTGGAAAACCACTATTCCAGTGCCAACTTTGTATTGAAAAAGACGGCGTAGTAGTGCCGCCACATGTGGAAGGCGAAATTGTAGTAAAAGGACCGAACGTAACAGGCGGTTATTTTAATCGTGAAGATGCGACGCGTGAGACAATTCAAAACGGATGGCTTCATACTGGTGACCTCGGTTATTTAGATGAAGAAGGATTTTTATATGTATTAGACCGCCGCAGCGATTTAATTATTTCTGGCGGAGAGAATATATACCCAGCTCAAATTGAAGAAGTGTTGCTTTCTCATCCAGCGGTAGCAGAAGTTGGTGTTGTTGGTATGAAGGACGAAAGTTGGGGACAAGTACCCGCTGCTTTTGTTGTGAAAAGCGGGGCGGTAACAGAAGAAGAAATTCTTCAATTTTGCGAAGAGAAATTAGCGAAATATAAAGTGCCGAAGAAAGCATGTTTCTTAGAGGAATTACCACGAAACGCTTCGAAAAAATTGTTAAGACGAGAGTTGAGACAATTAGTGGAGGAGATGTAGTGGAAATAAAAAAAGCGACAATGTATATAACGGAAATGCCACTCGTAATCCCGTTTGCTGCAAGCTACGGGACTTACGAAAAGCGTGAGAGTATCGTCATTGAATTAGAGGATACGGACGGGTACATCGGATTTGGAGAAGTTGTTGCATTTTCTGAACCGTGGTATACGGAAGAAACGGTGAAGACAGCACTACATGTACTGCAAGACTTTTTATTACCAGATTTATTAAAGGCTGAAATTTCTCACCCGAATGAGGTTCCGAGTTTGTTTCAACATATAAAAAGAAACCGAATGGCGAAGGCTGGAATAGAAGGGGCTGTTTGGGATTTATATGCGAAGCGTCAAAAGAAATCCTTAGCGACAGTACTTGGCGGAACTAGTCCTGAAATTGAAGTTGGCGTTGTAATTGGGCTTAATACGATTCCAGTTATGTTAAAGCAAATTGAGAAGTATGCGGAAGAAGGGTACGAGCGTTTTAAAGTGAAAATAAAGCCAGGGCATGACTACGAGTTATTGAAAGAAATTCGTAAGGAGTTCCCGCATATCCCGTTAATGGCTGATGCAAATTCAGCGTACACGTTAGCTGATGTAGAGAAGTTAAAACGACTAGATGAATTTCAATTGATGATGATTGAACAACCGTTAGCCGATTACGATTTTCTCGACCATGCACAGTTGCAAAAGAAAATCGAAACGCCAATTTGTTTAGACGAAAGCATCCATAGTTTAGAAGACGCGCGCGTTGCGATTACACTTGGCAGTTGCCGAATCGTTAATCTTAAGCCAGGGCGAGTGGGTGGATTAACAGAATCTATTCAAATCCATGATTATTGCATGGAGCATAACATACCAGTTTGGTGCGGCGGTATGGTGGAAATGGGAATTTCACGCGCACAAAATGTCGCCCTCGCTTCTTTGCCGAACTTTACGATTCCTGGAGATATATCAGCTTCTAGTAGACATTGGGAGAAGGATATTATTTCGCCGGAAGTGATGCTTCAGGGCGGGAAAGTGATTGTACCGCAAAGCATTGATGCTGAGTATGAGGTGGACCGCGGGAGATTAGAAGAAATCACGAAGCAGCGGATTGTTTTTGAGCGATAAGGTGGTCGACAAAAAGGTTACTCTAACGAGTAGCCTTTTTGTATTGTACAAATTGGATAGACTAGTTTACAATCGAGCGTATAAAAATGGAATGAGAAAAAGGGGGAGTAAAATGAAGCGCATTTCAATTTTAATAGCTGATGATGAAGCGGAAATTGCTGATTTAATTGAGATACATTTAGAAAAAGAGGGTTATCATGTTGTGAAGGCAGTTGATGGAGAAGAGGCAGTTCATATTATTGAAACGCAGCCAATCGACTTAGTGATTTTAGATATTATGATGCCGAAAATGGATGGTTATGAAGTGACGCGCCAAATTCGCGGCAAGCATCATATGCCAATTATTTTCTTAAGTGCGAAAACATCTGATTTTGATAAGGTGACAGGTCTAGTGCTGGGCGCGGATGATTATATGACAAAGCCGTTCACACCGATTGAATTAGTTGCACGTGTAAATGCACAATTACGTAGGTTTCTGACGTTAAATCAGCCGAAAATAGAGGAAAGTAAATCTGTTTTAGAAATAGGTGGAGTTGTGATTGATCCTGAGCGCAGAACGGTAAATGTGTACGATGAGCAAGTTGAATTAACACCGAAAGAGTTTGACATTTTATATTTATTAGCGAGTCATCCGAAGAAAGTGTACAATGTGGAAAATATTTTTCAGCAAGTATGGGCAGATGATTATTATGAAGGTGGAAATACAGTTATGGTACATATTCGTACTTTGCGGAAAAAGCTTGGAGAAGATAAAAGAAAGGATAAGTTAATAAAAACAGTATGGGGGGTAGGTTATACTTTCAATGGGTAACATGATGAAAAGCTTTCGTTTTAAAATGATAGCCTTATTTGCGTTAAGTATGGTGCTAGCAGCTACTGTAACATTCATGATTTATAAAGGATTGCAGTTGTATTATAAAACGATGGTTCGCTATGAAGAGCCTTTAGCACAATTTAGGTCAACCGTAAGAGAATTTGGAGACATTAATTTCTTTTTAATTTTCTTTATTCCGTTATCTATTATCTTTTTCTTCTTTTTAACAAAACCGTATTTAAAATATTTTAGTGAAATTTCTAATGGGATTCATCATCTTGCGAATGGAGATTTTACAAACAAAGTCCAAGTTTCATCGAATGATGAGTTTGGAAATATCGCGCGTGAAATTAATGTAGCGAGTGAGAAGTTAAAAGAAGCAGTGGAACGAGGAGACTTTGCTGAAAGTAGTAAAGATCAGCTCGTTGTAAATTTGGCTCATGATTTAAGAACCCCATTAACATCCGTGTTAGGATATTTAGATTTAATTCTTAAAGATGACAATTTAACAAAAGAACAAATTAAACATTTTTCCACGATTGCATATACAAAATCGCAAAGGTTGGAAAGTTTAATTGATGAGCTATTTGAAATTACACGTATGAATTATGGCATGCTAAAGCTAGATAAAAAGCCAATTGATATAAGTGAGTTGCTTATACAACTAGATGAGGAATTGTATCCGTTATTAGAAAAACATCATTTAGAAGCTAGATTGAATGTTGATCCTCATTTACCGATTCACGGTGATGGGAAATTACTAGCCCGGGTATTTGAAAATCTTTTAACGAATGCGATTCGTTACGGATATGATGGACAGTTTGTTGATATGAACGGTTATATTGATCATGAAGAGGTAGTTGTACAAATTGTTAATTACGGAGATAGCATTCGAGAAGAAGATCTACCGTATCTTTTTGATATATTTTATACAGGTGATAAAGCGAGAACAGAGAACCGTGGCGGGACGGGCCTAGGACTATTTATTGCTAAAAATATTATCGAGCAGCATAATGGTATAATCTCAGCCGAGAGTAATGTAGTTAGAACGGTATTTGAAGTGAGATTACCAAAAGACGAGAACGTAACAATTTAATAAAAATTTAAACTTTACCCCACTTTTTATTTTAATAGTTTTTTCTATTCTATACGTAAGTTACGTTAAGGAGGAACTAGAGATGAAAAAGTGGGTATTTATTTTTCTTTTTATAGTGTGCACCGTGTGTGTGGGCTTTTATATATCACCGTTATTTCAAAAGGAAATTGATGTGAAAATTGTCGGAAAAGATGAGCTAGTAAAGGCGGCAAACACCGAGAAGAAAGAGATTACGAAGGAACAAATTTATAAGGGCGATTTATTATTAGTTAACAAAGATTATCCAGTAAAAAAAGATAGTATTCGGTCTGATATTATAAATGTAAATCACAATAGTGAATTAGTGAGAGGTTATGTAATATTTGATAGAAACCTTCGCTTATCAAAGGATGTTGTGAAAAAGTTTTTGAACGTTGTCGATGCGGCTGGAAAAGATGGGATACAGCATTTCTTAATGAGTAGTGGGTATCGAGATTTTAAAGAACAAAGTAAATTATATAAGGAAATGGGATCTGATTACGCGCTTCCAGCAGGATATAGTGAACATAATTTAGGATTATCACTAGACGTTGGATCAACTCAAAAGAAGATGGAGAAAGCTCCTGAAGGAAAGTGGGTTGAAGAGAATGTATGGAAGCACGGATTTGTTTTACGTTACCCGAAAAATAAAAGTAACATTACAGGCATTCAATATGAGCCATGGCACATCCGTTATGTCGGCCTACCTCATAGCGCAATTATGCAAAAAAAGAATTTCACACTAGAAGAATATTTAGAGTTTTTAAAAGAGGAAAAAGAGATTTCAACTGAAGTAGAAGGTAAGAAATATACTGTTTCTTATTATAAAGTTTCGGAGAATATGAAAGTGAACGTTCCAGTGAATAAGCAGTATGAAATTTCGGGGAACAATATGGACGGGGTTATTGTGACAGTTCAGGAATAGAGAAAAAGGCTGTGCCATTTGGGACAGTCTTTTATTATATAAAGAAGGAATTGCCGTTCTTTGCCGTACTATAAATATTCTTGGGAGCTTTTTTATTTACAATTAAACATTATAACGTTATATTTACTTCTCTCTTTTTTTGTGTTACGCTAAACGTGTGAAAGAGATATAAAATGAAATTTTAATGTAAGCGTATTCTTATGGCTTCTTATAGAAAAGGGTGGAAATACAATGACAGAACGATTCGTACTACGTAATGTGAAACGTGTGAACGGGGAAGAGATTGACATTGTAATTGAAAATAACAAAATCGCACAGGTGACGAAAGCTGGTGCAGGCGAAGGTGGAAAGGTTCTTGATTACTCTGGTACTTACGTATCGAGTGGTTGGATTGATTTACACGTTCATGCTTTTCCAGAGTTTGATCCATATGGCGATGAGGTGGATGAAATTGGCGTTAAGCAAGGGGTAACGACAATTGTTGATGCGGGTAGCTGCGGAGCTGATCGTATTGCAGATTTAGTACAAAGTAGAGAGCAGGCAAAGACGAATTTATTTGCCTTTTTAAATATTTCTCGCATCGGTTTGAAACGAATTGATGAATTGTCCAATATGGAATGGATAGATAAAGAGAAAGTAATAGAAGCAGTTGAAAAGTATAAAGATGTAATCGTTGGGTTAAAGGCGAGAATGAGTAAGAGTGTCGTTTGTGATAGTGGAATTGAACCGCTGCATGTTGCCCGCTCTTTATCTCGTGAAACATCATTACCGATTATGGTACATATCGGTTCAGCGCCTCCTCGTATAGAGGAAGTTGTACCTCTTTTAGAAAAAGATGATGTGATTACACATTATTTAAACGGGAAAGAAAATAATTTATTTGATGAAGAAGGAAAACCACTACCTGTGTTATTAGATGCAGTGAAACGCGGTGTTCATTTAGATGTTGGTCATGGTAATGCTAGTTTTTCTTTTAAAGTAGCAGAAGCGGCGAAGCGTCACGATATTGCCTTTCATACAATTAGTACAGATATTTATCGGAAGAATCGTATACACGGTCCAGTATATAGTATGGCTCATGTTCTTTCGAAATTCCTTTACTTAGGTTATCCGCTAGAAGAAGTAATTGATGCGGTTACGAAAAATGCATCAGAATGGCTGAAAAAACCAGAGCTTGGCCGCATTCAAGAAGGAGATATTGCAAATTTAACTTTATTTACGGTTAAAGATGAGAAGGTTACGTTAATTGATTCAGAAGGGGATCAGCGCATTGCTGAAAGAAGAATTGATACAAAAGGGGTTGTAATTAATGGGTCATTCATTGAATGCTAAGTACGGATTAAAAAGAGTGATTAATGCGAGCGGTAGAATGAGTATTTTAGGTGTATCTGCTCCTACAGATACGGTAATGGATGCGATGAAACATGGTGGACAAAATTATGTAGAAATTGCTGATTTAGTAGATAAAGCTGGGGACCATATTGCGAGAATTCTAGATTCAGAGGCAGCGGTCGTTGTGAATTCAGCATCGAGCGGAATTGCGCTTTCTATTGCTGGTATCGTTACAGAAGGAAATCGCCGTAAAAGTGAAAGACTTCATCAAGAGGTCATCGCGAAAAACGAAGTGATTATGTTAAAAGGCCATAACGTTCAGTATGGTGCGCCTGTTGAAACGATGATTTATTTAGGTGGCGGTAAACTTGTAGAAGTTGGCTACGCAAATGAAGGGAAAGCAGAGCATATTGAAGATGCAATTGGTGAAAATACAGCGGCAATTCTGTATGTGAAATCACATCATGCAGTGCAAAAAAATATGATTTCTGTTGAAGAAGCATGGGAAGTAGCTCAGCGAAATAATGTGCCACTTATCGTTGATGCAGCAGCTGAAGAAGATATTCAAAAATATGTGAAGTATTCAGACCTTGCCATTTATAGCGGTTCAAAGGCGATTGAAGGGCCGACTTCTGGTATTGTCGGCGGGAAACGAAAATATATTGAATGGCTGAAAGTGCAATTACATTGCATCGGAAGAAGTATGAAAGTTGGGAAAGAAACAACATTTGGTTTACTTCAAGCGCTTGATGAGTACGGAGTAAAAGAAGATAAAAGTGAGCAAGAAAAAGAGTTATTACAAGTACTTATGCCGCTGAAAGAATTAAATGGTGTAAATGTAACGATTGTTCAAGATGAAGCGGGAAGAGCAATCTTTAGAGCTCGTATTCATATTAACGAGAAAGAATTAAATAAATCGGCAAAAGACGTTGTGACTGAATTACGCGAAGGGGAAATCGCAATTTACACACGTGATTACGGAGTAAGACAAGGATTCTTTGATATTGATCCACGTCCACTTCAAGGTGATGACATACATGTAATTGAAGAAAAAATGAGAGAAATTGTAGGGGGAAACTAAAATGACAAACATTCAAAAACGTTTTTATAAAGGCCGCGTAGCATTAAATGTATTAGCGAACAATATCCGAAATGCGAAAGACATTTTTGAAGCAGCAGAAGGTTATGTAGTAGTTGGTGTGTTATCAAAAGATTATCCAACAGTAGAAGAAGCAGTAACTGCGATGAAAGCATACGGAAAAGAAATTGATGACGCTGTATCAATCGGACTAGGCGCAGGAGATAATCGCCAAGCGGCAGTTGTAGCTGAAATTGCAAAGCATTATCCTGGCAGTCATATTAACCAAGTGTTCCCTTCAGTTGGAGCAACGCGCGCAAATCTGGGCGGAAAAGATAGCTGGATTAATAGTTTAGTATCGCCAACAGGAAAAGTAGGTTACGTAAATATTTCTACTGGCCCAATTAGTGCAGCTGGGGAAGAAAAAGCAATCGTTCCAATTAAAACAGCAATCGCACTTGTACGTGATATGGGTGGGAATTCACTGAAATACTTCCCGATGAAAGGTTTAGCTCATGAAGAAGAATTCCGCGCAGTTGCGAAAGCTTGCGCTGAAGAAGGATTCGCATTAGAGCCAACAGGCGGAATTGATAAAGAAAACTTCGAAACAATTGTACGTATTGCGCTTGAAGCAAATGTAGAGCAAGTGATTCCGCACGTATACTCTTCTATTATTGATAAAGAAACTGGTGATACGAAAGTAGAAGATGTTCGTGAATTATTAGCGGTAGTGAAGAAGTTAGTTGACCAATATGCGTAAGAAAATTGCAGCATTCGGCGAAGTAATGATGCGTCTGCAAGTACCAGGATACGAATTGCTATCGCAAGCAAACACATTAAATTATTCATTTTCTGGTACAGGTGTGAACGTTGCAGCAGCACTTTCTCATCTCGGGCATGAAGGTTTTCTTATTTCAACTTTACCAGAGAACTCGGTTGGGGATGCTGCGATATCACATATTCAAAAGTTAGGCATTCGGGCGCCGTTTATTTCAAGAGGTGGTAAATATGTCGGCATGTACTTTTTGGAAAATGGATTTGGAGCACGTGCAAGCCGCGTTACATATTCGAATCGATTAGAAAGTAGCTTTAATACGGCATGTGAAGAAATGTACCAATTTGAAGAAATTGCTAAGGAGATTGATATCGTTCATTTTTGCGGTATTACACTTGCGATGAATGATACTGTACGCCATCATATGAAGTCTTTAGCGAGAGCAGTTAAAGAAAACGGAGGAACCGTCGTTTTTGATTGCAATTATCGTCCATCACTTTGGGGAGAAGACGGATATGAACAGGCAAAACCGCATTATGAAGAAATGCTGGGGCTTGCTGATATCGTTATGATGAATGAAAAAGATGCGATGTTCGTTCTTGGTATGAAAACAGAAGAGACGGAGCGTGAGGCGCAGCTGCTGGATCTCATTCCAAAGGTAGCTGAAACGTATCATATCGCTACAATCGCTGGTACTCATCGCTCTATTAACAGTGATAATACACATTCACTTCGCGGGTTTATATGTAAAGATGGATCGTTCACTTTTGCAAAAACACTTACGTTTTCTGTATATGATAGAATAGGTGCTGGAGATGCTTATACGAGCGGAATTATTCATGGCGAGATAAAAGAGTTTGCACCAGAGAAAGCTGTTTCATTTGCGTCAGCAGCTGGAATGCTAGCACATACAATCGTCGGTGATACGCCAATGTCATCAGAGAAAGATATACTTCGGGCGATGACGGCATCAGTAGGTGATGTAGAAAGGTAGTGGGTGTAACAGTGAACGTAACGAGGAAAAAAGGACCATTATATTTACAAATAAAAAATATTATTCGTGATCGAATATTGCATGGCGTATATGCGATTCATACGAATATTCCTTCAGAACCGCAATTAGAAGAAGAGTTCAAAGTTAGTAAGATTACAGTGCGTAATGCGATTAAAGAACTCGCTCAAGAAGGATATTTGGAAAAGAAGAGCGGCAAAGGAACGAAAGTGATTCGTAATACTTCTGCGACAAAACTGTCAAAGGGTAAGAAATTTACAGAAGTGTTAGTGGAAGAAGGATATAAAGTACAAAAGAAATTATTAAAAGCAGAAATCGTTCATAATGAGGAAGGAACAGTGCCGTTTCGATTATTCGGTAAAGAGAGTTTTCGTATCGAGCGCTTATATACGTTAAATGATACACCGTATATTCATTATACGCACTATTTCTCAGCTCAAATGGCAAGTACAGATTTATCGGACTTTGATTTACAATCGCTTTATGATTTAGTTGAGGACCGAGGTATACATTTAGAAAACTTCAGAGATGAATTCGCAGTTGGACTTGCGCCTAATTTCGTTGCAGAAGCGCTAGGTGAAAAAGATGGGACAGCGTTATTAAAACGTATGCGCTATTCTTATGATGAATTTGGCGAAGTAATTGAATATAGCGAAGGCTACTACAATACAGGAATGCAGCATTATGTAGTGAATTATGACGTATAAAAAAGAGGGGATGTTCCCTCTTTTTTTATAAAGTGAAACGTTAATCAGTGGAGGAGGGCATCACCCACTGATTACCAATAGGGGTAAAAGTAAGGGGAATGAGAGATGGATATATACTTATTAATCGTCACGTTACTTGCAATCACAATTGTTATTTTAGGGGTATCATGGTGGAAATGGCATGCATTTATTAGTTTAACAGTTGCGAGTTTATTTTTAGCTATTATGTCTGGACTGAACTTAACGAAAATAGTAACTGCCTATGAAACTGGTGTTGGTAGTGTACTAGGGCATTTAGTTGGTATTTTGGCACTTGGAACTATCTTAGGGAAAATGATGTCTGATTCAGGGGCAGGCATGCAAGTTGCAGATTTCTTTATTCGATTTTTCGGCGTAAAAAAATTACCTTGGGCTATGTTATTTGCAGGGTTTGTTATAGGGATTCCAGTCTTTTTTGAAGTGGGAATCGTCATTTTATTACCACTTGTTATTTCAATTCGAAAAACAACGAAGCAAAACATATTATTAATTGCATTACCTGTTATTGCGGGATTATCTATCGTTCATGGGCTAGTACCTCCGCATCCAGGTGCGATGACAGCAATCGGCATTTATAATGCGAACTTAGGAAAGGTGCTTTTATATTCATTAATTATCGCGTTACCGACAGCTATTATAGCAGGGCCAATATTTGCAAAGTGGGTACATAAGAGAGTTATACCTGAAAATGAACCGGAGCTTGTTCGAGTTACGACTGTATCAACTGATTTACCAAGTCGTAAAGTTTCGTTTTTCATTATTTTACTACCAGTCGTTTTAATGATTTTATCAGTAGTTGCGCCGTATATTTCATTACCGAAAAAGATAACTGAATTTTTCGTTTTTGTAGGTAGTCCAGTAATTGCTTTACTCATTTCATGTTTCGCAGCATTTTATTTACTTGGCGTGAGACAAGGTATTAATAAAAAGATGATTAAAAAATTAACAGATGAAAGTTTACTACCAGTCGGTTCCATTATTTTAATAATCGGTGCAGGTGGCGGGTTTAAACAAATATTAATCGAAAGCGGCGTTGGAACAGCGATTGCGCAAATGGCAGAACATATATCGTTATCACCAATCGTATTAGCTTTCATGGTAGCTGGTTTAATTCGAATAGCGACCGGATCAGCTACAGTAGCATTAACGACAGCGGCAGGGATTGTTTCACCGGTTATTCAGCACATGTCTGGTGTGAATTTAGAGCTTCTCGTTATTGCAACCGGTGCAGGTTCATTAATGTTTTCTCACGTAAATGATGCAGGTTTCTGGCTTGTAAAAGAGTATTTAGGTTTGACGGTGAAGGAAACGTTTAAAACGTGGACGGTGCTGGAAACATTGTTATCATTTATTGCATTTGGTTTTGCCCTTGTGTTGAATATGTTTCTTTAAAAGATACCTGAATAGGTATCTTTTTTTTGATCAAGCCCAATTCCTAAAACAAGCCCGTTTTTAGGTAAGCCAAGCTTCCTATTCGCCCTGAAAACATACTATAAATGGAATCCCCTCATTTAGAGCAAGGTGAACTTGTTATGAATGATACTAAAGGAGGAATAGAGTAATGGGCGAAAAGTGTGAACACAGACATGATGATTGCGACCGTAGACGTGGATGCGGAGGCGGTTTTGCGCTTCTAATCGTATTGTTTATTTTATTAATTATCATCGGTGCTAGCTGCTTCGGCGGAGGCGGCGGTTGTGGCTATGGTGGTTACGGCGGTTATGCAGGCGGCTATGGTGGATACTGCTGCTAATTATTAAAAACTATTGAAAATGGCCTTGTGCAATACGCACAAGGCCATTTTATTCAAGCTTTAATATGCTGTGATAATTTATTGATGTACAGGGAACGGATTAAGAAGAAGAAAATGATCTCGATAATCCCGAAAAAGGTGAGTACGATTAATACTTCTTTTAATAAAGAAAAAGCGAACATGCTTTGTAAAAACTTAACCGCAAATAAAGTGTGAACACCAGCGACGATGTAAGGCACGAAAAATAAAATTCCTAATTGAATCGTTGCAGAACGAAACATTTCGGATTCTGTTAAGCCGAGCTTTGTAATCGTAATGTATTTTTGTTTTTCATTCGTTAAGTCGTTATACATACGGAAGTATAAAACACTAGCCGCACCGATAAAGAAAATAAAGCCGAGAAATGCCCAAATAAAGAATTGAGCAACTGCATTTTCTTTACCGTGAATGAGTTCATCCGTAGCTGTATGAATATAAAAGGGTTTGATAAAGCCTTCTTCATCTTTATGTGTTTCATACAAGTTATTTGCATCATGATCTAAGCTTTTTAATATTTTTTTTGTTGGGACAATTGCATTTTCCCAATTTTCCACGAAGTAGTTATAAACTGTAATTGTTTCAATATGAGGAACAATAGTATCAATTGCATCATCTTGCATAATAACTAAATTTGGTAATGCGAATGGTGGTGCTATCCCCTTATTAATAAATCCCTTTATATAAAACTCCTTTTTATTTGATTCAAGTGTAATTGTATTTTGTTTTACAAAAGGATTTGATACAAGGTTTAATAGTTCTGGTGAATAGCCAGAAATAATATAAACTTCTTTTGCATCCAGGGTGATTGTAGATCTCTTTAACTGTTTAGCAATTTCGTTATAATCACTCATTTTCATAATTGCAATCTTTTTTTGTGAAGCATCGTCTTTTAAAAGCGTAAATTTATATTTTGTATATTGAAAATGAGTATTGGAAAGTTCGGTTTCGATAGTATTAATGTGCTTTTGCTCAAATGCATTCTCACCTTCTGATGTATAGGTGAATGGTACTGGATATCGTTCTAATATTGATGCTTTTGTTTGGTTATTTGCAGCAAATAACCCGATAATAATTGTAAATGCAAGGGCAGACAGCATGGAAACGATAAAGAGTACATTAATATTACTACGAGTACGAGCGACTAAATCTGAAATCCATAACATATTTATTTGTTTCATATAAAACTTTCTTCTCTTTTTTAAAATGTAGATAAAGAGAAGAAATGTTTGTGAAAAGAATAAATATGTCCCAACTACTACGAGCGGTAAAATAGATAGCATAATAAAGAACACAGATCCATTTTGTACATTTGTTTCTGTTACGTAGCCTTGCGGATAACCTGCGATATAGTAGCACAAACCTAAACAAATTAAAGCGAATAAAGAGATGAGTATAGATGGCCTTTTTTCTGCCGTTATTTTCTTTTTACCTTTAATGAGATGGACTGTTTTACGAGTACGAATGAACATCGGTGTAAACGTAGAAACGATTAAAAATAAAATGATAAAAGTGACGGTTGTAACGAGAATCGCTTCTGTTGGCCAATATAAATAAAGGCCTTTCGCACTTGTTAATTTTGAAGTAACTAATAAGAAAAAGTTTGAAAATACAAGGCCACCTTGAATACCGATAAAAATAGATAATATCCCGATTATCATGTTTTCAGTAAATAACAGTCTTTTTAATTGTCTCTGTGAGATACCAAGAATAGTGAGTATCCCGAATTGCTGCTTCCGTACATTTAAAAACGTTCCAATCGAATATAAGAGAAAGAAGAACGAGAACATAACGATAACAAGCTGTGCTGTACTAGCTAAATTCATTAGAGGATCACGTTCTTGAAAGTTTTGTACACTTTGTAAGCGTGGGTGATACGCGTATACAGTAAATGAAAAGAAAACCATTATCGAAAAAGCGCTACTTACAAAATAAGCGAAATATGCTTTCGAATTACGCGAGACATTTTTAAATGCGAATTGCCAAAATGTCATCCACGTCTTCCTCCTAATAACGCTAAAACATCTAATATTTCTTGATAAAACTTCTCGCGATACAATCCGCGGTGCAGTTCATTGTAAAGCTCGCCGTCTTTAATGAAAATAACACGATTACAATAACTTGCTGCAAACGGGTCATGCGTAACCATTAAAATTGTTGCATCTTCTTCTTTATTTAATTTCGTAAATAACTCCATTACATCGATAGCTGCTTTTGAATCTAGGTTCCCTGTCGGTTCATCAGCTAATAAGAGAGAAGGATGATGAATAACAGCACGTGCTACAGCAGTACGCTGTGCTTGTCCTCCTGACACTTCAAAAATACGTTTATCCAAAATATGATCAATTCCAAGCTTTTTTGAAATGTTATCAAGTTTTTCGTCCATTTCTTTTAATGGAATATTATCTAATGTTAAAGGTAGTACGATATTTTCACCGATTGTTAGCGTATCTAGTAGGTTAAAGTTTTGGAAAACAAATCCTAACTCTTGTCGGCGGAAAATAGCTAACTTCTCTCTACGAAATGTGTGTGGTTTTTTTCCGTTAATAACGACATCACCAGAAGTAGGAGAATCAATTGTAGAAATAACGTTTAAAAACGTAGATTTACCACTTCCAGACGGTCCCATAATCGCAACGAATTCGCCTTTATCTACGTGTAAATTTATATTTTTTAAAGCGGTATGAGGGACTTTCCCTTCATACACTTTTGATACGTTTTTTATGTGTAATACTTCTTCCATAATAATCACCTTTCTATTTTTAAAACTTAATATGTTGTGATAACTTTTGCATATAAAAGGAACGAATTAAAAGGAAAAAGAGAATTTCAACCGTTCCAAAAATCGTAAGTACGACTGTAACTTCAGCAAAGAACGAGAGATTTAATATTTCTTGTAGCATCTTTGTCGCAAACATAGTATGGATCGATGCCATAATGTATGGAACAAAGAAAAGAATCGCAAGTTGAATTGTAGCAGATCGCTTCATTTCGTCTTCTGTTAAACCAATTTTTATAATCGTTACATATTTTTCTTGTTCATTTGTTAAGTCAGTATACATACGGAAGTAAAGAACACTACCAGCACCGATAAAGAAAATAACACCAAGGAAAGTTCCGATTAAGAAAAATGAAGCGACATTTAGTTTCGTTTTGTATAGAGAATCGCTCGCTTCACTTGCATGGAAAGGTTCATGTTCTGCTTGAATAGCTGCATTGTCAGTTTGGATTTTTGTCATAAATGCTGAACCGATAGTATATGCCTTTTCCCAATTTGGAACTTTGAAGCTATATACACTCATTTGTTTGGAAATCGTTGATAAAGCTTCTATATTTTCATCAGATACAATAAGTAACTTCGGTACTAACGAGTTTGGGAACGGGCTAGTACTTTTATAGTCCTTCACTTTCAAATGTAAAGAGTTTTGAGTAAGTGTAAGACTATCTTTTTTTTCTTTATCATAAAATGTTCCAATGAAATGATCATCTATTTCTTTCATAAGGATGTAAGATTCATTATTCTTTACGGTAAGTGGATCAAAGTTTAATGCATGAGCGAGTACATTATAGTCGCTTTGTTTCATTGCATGATAGAGCTGCGTGTTATCTTCAGCTAAAGATACTTCGTATATATCCGTTTTAAATTTTTCATAAGTAAATTGTTCTTTATTAAATTGCTGTACTAACCAGTTTAAATGTTCATCAGCTAACGTATTTTCAGTATGTGATAAATAAGTAAAAGGGAACGGGTTTTTTCTTATTTCATTAAACTTTGTAAACTTCCCAAAACCATATAAAAATGTAATCATTGTAAAAGCGAGCGTTGATAGCATCGCCACTATAAAGAGCATGTTAATATTCGTTCGAATGCGTGATGCTAAATCCGAAATCCAAAGCATATTAATCCGTTTCATATAAAACTTCCGGCGCGTTTTTAATATACGGATGAGTAAAAAGCTAATTTGTGAAAAGAAAAAATATGTTCCAGCTGCAATGAGCGACGGAATGACGAATATACTAAATACGGCATATAGAGCTCCGATGATATCGCCTAACGACATAAAATATAATGGATTTGCTTCTAATACATATCCAGTTATTAAACATGTCGCACCAAATAGAGAGATGAGCACGGATGCTTTTCTTTCTTTTTGTTTTGTTCCTTCTTTTAAAAGACGTACAGCTTTTCTCGTACGAATGAGCATCGGTGTAAAAGATGATACGAGAATGAAGAGTCCAAGAAAGATGATGATAGTTAAAACGATAGCACTTGTAGGCCCATATAAATATAAACCAGGTACGTGTGTAATTTTGGCGGTAACTAATAAAAAGAACTGTGAAAAGACAATTCCAAGTTGAATGCCAAAAAATATAGAAAGAACACCAATTAACATATTTTCTATAAATATGAGTCGTTTTAATTGTTTTTGAGATATGCCAAGTACGGTTAAAATCCCGAACTGTTTTTTTCGTACTTTTAAAAACGTCCCGATTGAATACAGTAAAAAGAAAAATGAAAAGAACACAATGACAACTTCTGAAATTGTCATCAATATGTTCAGAGCATAATTCACATCTGTCATATGCAATTTCGGATGGAATAAATAAACTGCAAATGAGAAAAAGATTGCAATGGAGAACGCACTGCTTACAAAATAGGCGAAATAAGCTCTGGCGTTCCGCGTCACGTTTTTAAAGGCAAACTGCCAAAATGTCATTCACCTAAACCTCCTATTATAATGAGCATGAAAAAGAGGGATGAGATCCCGCCTTCTCATGTAATAACTTTTTTAATATGTTAACCATTCGTATATTGTGATAATTTTTGCATATAAAGCGAACGAATGAAGAAGAAAAAGCTGATTTCAACGAATCCAAAAATAATAAGAACGGCTGAAACTTCTTTGAACAAAGATAGACCAATTACATCTTGTAGCATTTTCGTTGCGAACATTGTATGAATGGATGCCATAATGTACGGAACGAAAAATAAAATACTAAGTTGAATGGTTGCAGATCGTTTCATCTCTGTATCTGTTACACCGATTTTAGAAATTGTTATATATTTCTCGTGTTCGTTCGTTAAGTCTGTATACATTCTAAAGTAAAGAACGCTACCAGCACCAATGAAGAAAATAACTCCTAAAAACGTCCCGATTAGGAAGAATGCGGCACTACCAGATGTTATTGTGTATAACGATCCTGCTGATTCAAAAGGTCGAATAAGAGGTCCTTCATACTGGGATGTGTTTCGATCTTTTTGTACTTTTTCTATAAAATCATCAGCAATTTTATACGTTTGTTCCCAATTTTGGATTTTGTAATTGTATGCAGATATATGTTTTACGGTGTTAGGTAAGTTATTTACGATAATATCAGGCAACACTATCGTTTGATATGAAAAGTCAGATGGGATTGCGTTTATATGCTCATAGCCTTTTACTCGTAATTTCGTATTTGTACTAGAGAGTGTAATGTAATCTCTTTTGTAGCTTTGCTCAAATTCATTGAATATGGTGATATAAGATGTTCCCGTCAAAACATATGCTTCGTTATCATTCATGAATAGCTGTTTCATTCGTAAAGAATCCGCAAGTTTGTTATAGTCACTTTGCTTAATTGCATATACTTCATTATAAATAACTACATTCTTATCTTCTTTTAGTGGTGTTTCATATATATCAGCTTTTATTTTCTCATATGGGAAATGCTCCTTTTGCAATTGTTGCTCAAGCCAATTTAAATGCTCTGTAACAAAAGGGTTCGCATCATAAGAAAAATAAGAAATTGGAAAAGGAGAAGTTCTATTCACCTCTAGCTTAATAAATTTCCCGAATCCATATAGGAACGTAATCATTGTGAAAGCAATTGTAGATAGCATCGCTACAATAAAAAGCATATTAATATTCGTTCGAATACGGCTCGCTAAATCCGAAATCCAAAGCATATTAATCCGTTTCATATAAAACTTCCTTCTTTTCTTTAAAATATAAATAAGTAAGAAACTAATTTGTGAAAAGAAGAAATATGTTCCGAGTGTAACAAGCGTTGGGATAACGAAAATACTTGAAACCATATATATAACACCTATTTGTGGGCTTACTGATACGAAATATTTAGGATTTCCAGCTAACGCATAACCACCAAATAAACAAATCGCACCAAATAATGAAACAAGTATGGATGGTTTTCTTTCTTTTTGTTTTCCACCATTTGTTTTTAAAAGGTGTACCGCTTTTTTTGTACGAATAAGCATTGGTGTGAATGCAGATACAATGATAAAAAGACTAAGGAAAACAATGGTTGTTAAAATAAACGCGTTAGTAGGCCCATATAAATATATTCCTGGAACATGCGTAAGTTTGGCTGTTACTAATAAGAAAAATTGAGAAAAAACAACTCCAAACTGCATGCCGAAAAAGATAGATAAAACCCCAATTAACATATTTTCCATGAAGACGAGACGGTGTAATTGTTTTTTAGATATTCCTAAAATGGTTAAAATACCGAATTGCTTTTTCCGAACTTTTAAGAAAGTACCGATGGAATATAGTAAAAAGAAGAAAGAGAAAAATACAATTACAACTTCTGAAAATATCATTAGCCCTGAAATTTCAGAAATCATGCTGAAGTTTTGTAATTTCGGATGAAACAAATAAACGGCAAACGAAAAGAACACAGCAATCGAAAACGAACTGCTTACGAAATAAGCGAAGTAAGCTCTGGAATTACGTGTGACATTTTTAAATGCAAATTGCCAAAATGTCATAGACTATACCTCCAAATAGAAGATATAGAAGTAGTTTTATTGCAAAAAATGTATGAGAGTGAGTTCTCATACATTTTGCTAGCATATGTTACGATCATGCTTCGGTCACCTTCTCTGTATGTTCCGATTGATTATTTGCAGCATTGTGGAAGATGATTTTAATCGTCGTTCCTTTACCAACTTCAGAATCTAGTTTGACAGAGTGACCTAAATAATCACAAATTTTACTTACAATATAAAGTCCCATACCAGTAGATTCTCCGAATGTACGACCGTTTTTCCCGGTGTAAAACGGCTCAAATACTCTTCGAATATCTTCTTGCGGAATACCAACACCTTCATCACGAACTTCTAAAATAATATCTTTTCCGTTTCGGTAAGCGGATAAGAAAACTTTCTTTCCGCGCTCACCAGAGTAACGAACTGCATTTGTCATTAACTGATAAATGATGAACTTTAGCCATTTCGCATCAGAAGCAACTTTTAAATCAGAATGAACTTCTAAAACAGGGAAGACCCCGTTTCGAATGAATAGTTCTTTTAATCCGTTAATATTTTTTGTTACCGCATCTTTTAATGAAATCGTCTCAACATGGAAATCTTCATGGAAGTTATTTAATCTTGCCATGTATAAAGCCATATCGAGTCCTTGATTTAATCGTTCTAATTCTTTTTTGAATTTCGGAATCAAATGTTCATCTTCCATTTCGAGCACCATAAGTTGCATAACAGACACAGGTGTCTTCATTTGATGCACCCAATGGTTAATGAATAATTGATGTTCTTGTTGTTTTACTTCATACGATTGTAGTTCTTTTTGGAAGAGACGGTATTGCGTACGCACGAGTTCATTTACACCGTGAGGCATCGGAGCGGTCGCTCTTTCAATAAACGCATCTTCCATTTTCTCTGGTTGCTCACTTAACCTATGGTACATTCTACGATTGCGAACGTAACGGTAAGCGAGGAAACAAATGAATAAATACAAACTTAAAACGACGAAATAAAATTTGTTATTTTGAAATCCATCTACTGCATCGTAAAGAACAAAAATGATACCGAAGTTTAATACATATAGTAGAAAAAATGCAAAATGATCACGTAAAAATAGCTTCATGCTTATTCACTCCAAGTTGCGTTAAAACGATACCCAAGTCCACGTACTGTTTCAATAGCATTTTCAATACCAAGCTCATTGAACTTTTTACGAAGACGCGTAATGTTTACGTTTAATGTATTTTCTTCAACGAAGCTTTCATCATCCCAAAGGGCAGCTAATAAATCTTCACGGCTCGCTGTACGAGGGAATTTAGATAATAACATTTCTGCTAAAATCGCCTCTTTCTTCGTTAAAAGAACTTGCTCAGCTCCAAAATGAATTTCTGGGCGTTCAGGGAATAGTTTTAAACCTTCTACTTCAACGATACGTTCAGAAATATTTGGTGCATAATCACCATAAATACGGCGTAATTGGCCTTTAATTTTCGCCATTACAACATCGTAGTGGAACGGTTTCGTAATATAATCATCCGCACCGCTTTCAATCGCCATAATTTGTTCCATCTCACCAGCACGAGCTGAAATGAAAATAATTGGGCAAGTAGATTCATGACGAATTTGACGGCACCAGTAGAATCCATCGAATTTCGGTAAGTTTACATCAAGTAAAACAAGATGTGGTTTCACTGCGTTAAACGATTCCATAATATCATCGAAGTTCTCTGCAACAACAGCTTCATAGCCGTATTTTTGAATGTGAGATTGTAGTAATGATGAAATATTTGGATCGTCTTCAACGATTAAAATTTTATACATATGTATACTCCTCCTAAAAAACAATTGTAGATATAGTGTATCATGTGTTTCAAGTCTTTTCATTATGTTGAAAGATAAGCTAGTAAACAGTATAGGTCAATAGTGAGAAATGTAAAAAGGGGCGTATAGATAATTGACAATTAACTGAAATCATTTTAACATTTAGATAAATATCTAAATGTCTAATTAGTGAAAGGAAGAAAGACATTGAATCAAGCATTTAAAGCATTAGCAGACCCAACAAGGCGAAAAATTTTAGACTTATTAAAAGAAGGCGATCTAACCGCTGGTGAAATCGCTGAACATTTCAATATGACAAAACCAAGTATTTCACACCACTTAAATGCACTTAAAAATGCTGAACTTATTCAAGATGAAAAGAAAGGGCAATTCGTTGTGTACTCTTTAAACACAACTGTCTTTCAAGATTTATTAACTTGGGTGTTTACATTTACAAATAAGGGGGAAGAGGGGAAATGAGGAAGCATATATTTCCGTTACTATTAATTGCTTTAACGATTCTTGCATGGTGCGTCGCGTGGCCGCATTTACCAGGCGAAGTTCCGAGCCATTGGAATGTTGCTGGTGAGGTAGATGGACATATGTCAAAAATGGGAATGATGATTTTTGATGTATCAATTATGGTTTTTATATATGCATTATTGACTGTATTGCCTAAGATAGATCCGAAACATGGGAATTATGAGAAGTTTTCTAAAGGATATAATGTAATGAATTATAGCGTATTAATCTTATTATTTTTAGTAAGTATCATTGGAATTGGGGCTGGATTAGGTTATGACATTCCAATGAATAGTACACCGCATATTCTTGTTGGTCTTTTATTTATAGTCATCGGCAATTATTTACCACAATGCAAACCAAATTACTTTGTAGGTATAAAAACACCGTGGACGTTAAGTAACGAAGAAGTATGGAGAAAAACGCACCGTTTTAGCGGAAAGGTGTTTGTTGTATTAGGAGTTATTATGATTTTAAGTATTTTTGCTCCAGTAGCGTGGAAAACTTTCCTAATCATTGGCATTATTGTCGGTGCAGTAGGATTAACGATGGGATATTCATATATTGCTTATAAAAAAGAAATAGGGGCTTAATAAAAAAATATGGGGGAGAGAGGATGAAAAGACACGTATTGCCATGGAGTTTAATTATTGGGGTTGCAATTGGGTGGTATATTGTATGGCCATATTTACCGGAACAAATTCCACGTCATTATAATGCGGCAGGAGTAGTAGATGGATATTTCTCTAAAGTAGAAGCAAGTTCAGTTTCAATAGGGAGTATGGTGTTACTGTATTTGATATGGCTAGCTATGGGGTATATTGACGTAACGAAAGATAAGTATAAACAGCATGGTAAAGTCCTTTCTGCAATCCATTATGCAATTCTTTTGATAGGATTCGGTTGTAACTTATTTGCGTTATTAGCAGCGTCTAATTATATTGCATCGGGCTCCATTGCATTTAATTTCGGACTTGGAACATTGTTTCTTGTACTAGGTAATTACATGCAACAGACGAAGCCGAACGGGTTAGTAGGCATTCGAATGGACTGGACATTAGAAAATCCTGTAGTTTGGAGAAAAACACACAGATTTGCTTCGAAAGTATTTGTAATAGGCGCACTTTGTATATATGCCGGGGCGTTACTCCCAGATCCATTTAATATTTTTATGGGGATTGGAATCATATTAATATGTATTCTCGTCTCAACAATAAAGTCATATAGTATTTATAAAAAAGAACTGAAGATGTAAAACAAAGCAGCTTTTCCTTTCGTGGAAAAGCTGCTTTGTTTTTTTATCACTTCTTCAAAACAGGTATCCAAATTTCACTTTTAAAGTTTGGAGAAGATATATCTTTCTGTTCATTCCACAATATTTCCGGTCCTTCCGCTAGTTCATAGTTCGAAGAAGGGAACCATTCAGAATAAATACGCCCCCATACATTTTGTAGTGCATCAGGAAATGGACCGACAGCTTCGAATATAGCCCACGTTGAAGCTTCGACTTCAAGTTGCGCAAACTGTTTTGGGCAATCTTTCGTTGTAGCTACTCCAATATAGTGATCGAGTTCGCCTTTTTCCTCCATTCTTCCTTCAGAAAAATTAGTGGAAGCACTAATGATTCCATTTGGTTCCACATTTGAAAGTGACTTTAACGTTTGAATGGACTGTGGGGTTAAACTTTTCCACATAGAAGCAATTTCTTCATTTACACCGTTAAAAACGATTGGTACTCGTTTTGTAATACCTATAATTTGAAATGAGTCTTTTTCTTCGATTCGATAGTTCATTTCATTTCCCCCTTGAATGGATAGTTGGAAGGTCATTGGTGAATATGCTTTCAAAGAATGACTACTATTTCTGGCCTCTGAAGGTGTTATGCCATGCAAATTTTGAAATGCACGAGAGAATGAATCTGGTGAGTTGTATCTGTATTTTATAGCGACATCAATGACTTTTATAGTGCTGTTTTTTAGTTCAAAGGCAGCGAGAGTAAGACGTCTACAGCGAATATATTCTGATAGTGATATGCCAGCTAGGAAAGAAAACATTCTTTTGAAATGGTATTCTGAGCTGAAAGCTAGCCTCGCAACTTCTTTAAAATCAATTTCATTCGTAAGGTTATCTTCAATATACTGCATTGCCGCATTCATGTTTTTAAGTGAATCCATACCATGACCTCCTTGTTAAATAGAATAGCAGGAACGAAATAGCTCCATCCGACATTTCGTGCACAACTTTATAGGTGTATTTTTTACCTTACAAAATTGTAATGTTCCTGTAAGGAGAATGAATGGATGGTATGATATCCCAATGTTATAGTAACAAAGTACTTTTATTCAGTAGGTTAAATTTTTATGTCTTTACTTATAAGCCTTACATAACTGTCATGTTTGTGTAAGAAACATCGATAGTGGCAAGAGTAGAGAATGTATATAGTGAAAATAGAGAATAGACGAAATGAGGGATGTCGAGATGAAAATAGTGTTAGAAGCAAAAAATATTGAAAAAGTGTATGACACGGGTGGTAATAAATTTTCAGCTTTAAAAGGTATTAACTTGCAAGTAAAAGAAGGTGAGTTCGTTGGAATTATGGGACCTTCAGGTTCTGGTAAGACGACTCTACTAAACGTTCTTTCTACAATTGATAATGCGACGAACGGTGAAATTTTAATTGATGGAAAAGACATTGTGAAGATGAACGATGATAAGTTAGCGTTATTCCGCCGCGATCATTTAGGGTTCATTTTCCAAGATTATAACTTATTAGATACGTTAACGGTGAAAGAGAACATTGCGTTACCTCTTGCGTTATCGAAAGTAAAAGCAAATGAAATTGATCGACGTGTGCTTGAAATTGCGAAAAAGTTCGGCATTGATCATATTTTAAGTCAGTTCCCGTATCAAGTATCTGGTGGACAGAAGCAGCGCTGCGCGGCATCACGTGCAATTGTTACAAATCCAAGTATGATTTTCGGGGACGAGCCAACTGGAGCGCTTGATTCTAAATCAGCAACAGATTTATTAGAAAGTATGAAGTCATTAAATGAATATGATAACTCTACAATTTTAATGGTAACGCACGATGCATTCGCGGCAAGTTACTGTAAACGAGTTATTTTCATTAAAGATGGTGAACTATATAAAGAATTACACCGCGGTGAATCAACGCGTAAACAGTTCTTCCAAAAAGTCGTTGACGTAATGTCTTCTATTTCAGGAGGTATGGCTGATGACCTTATCTAGCATTGCCCTCCGCAACATACAGCGGAACTTTAAAGACTACTTTGTATATTTTGCATCTATGATTTTTAGTATCGTTATTTATTTTACATTTAAAGCACTGCAGTACAATTCGCAAATGGAAAAAGCAGCGGAAGCTTCTAAAAAAATTAGCGGAGCATTCCAAGTTTCAAGTGTCATGCTTATCATTTTCGTAGCAGTGTTCATTATATATTCAAACGGATTCTTTACACGGAAACGTAAAAAAGAAGTTGGGTTATATTCTTTACTAGGTATTCGAAAAAGACAAATCGGTAAAATGCTCTTTTATGAAAATATGTTAATGGGATTAATGTCATTAGTAATTGGGATAGCGGTTGGTAGTGTCCTTTCAAAATTATTCCTTGAGTTATTAGTAAATATGATGGGATTAAACTTAAATGTTCATTTTGAAGTACCGATGGCTGCCATTATTGATACTGCAATTATTTTCTTTGTGATTATTTTATATACATCACTTCAAGGGTATCGTTTAATTTATCGCTTTAAGTTAATTGAACTTTTCCGCGCAGAACGTGAAGGAGAAGCAATGCCAAAAGGATCTGTCATTATGGCATTAATTTCAGTTTTCTTAATCGGTTCAGGTTATTTCTTAGCATTAATGTATATGAAAGCAGTTATGTATGCAGACTTTATGGTCGTTGCATTATACATTTTATTAGCGACAGTAGCAGGGACTTATTTACTGTTCATGTTCTTCACAGTATTTGTATTGAAACGTGCAAGAAATAATAAGTCAGCGTTTTATAACGGTATGAATATGGTAACGACATCTCAGTTACTATACCGTATTAAAGGAAATGCGAAATCACTTGCGACAATTGCTATTTTAAGTGCAGTGACATTAACAGCTGTTGGTACATCAGTTACGATGTATTACAATACATTTACACAATCAAAAGTGGCTGCGCCGTATAGTTATTCTTATGAGAAAAAAGATGAAGCATTAGATAAAAAAGTAAATGAAATACTTGCTGGAGAGAAAAATAATCATCCAGTCACATATGAAGCAGAAGTTGAAATGATTCCTGTGAAAGGAACATTTAAAGGTGAAAGAGCAGATCAAGTTCTGAATACACACTATAACGTTACAAATCAGTACCAGCTTATTTCTCAATCAACCTTTAATACACTTGTGAAACATTTAGATGTAGAACCTGTAAATTTAAGTGCGAATGAAGCTTTCGTATATGATAGCTTATATATTGAGAAGCTTGATTTCGGTCCTCTTTATACAGGAAATACAGCTGTATTCCCTGTTGGAAATGAGTCGAAAGAATTAAAAATTAAAGGTGTAAATAATAGAAGCCTTACAAATTTGAATGAACTATTTGTAATCGTTCCGGATAAAACATATGAGCAAGTGAAACAAGTAAACGAAACGCGCACTGTAAAAAATATTGATGTAAAAGGTGAGCGAAATAGTAAAGAGTTAACAGCAAAATTAGCAAGCATTATGCCAGCTGGTGAATCAGAAATTTTAAAACCATTTAACGATTTCTATACAGGATTCCAGATGCAACTTGAAGCGACAGGCTTAATGATGTTTATTGGGTTATTCTTAGGATTAGTCTTCTTATTAGCGACAGGCTCAATCATTTACTTTAAACAATTAACAGAAGCAAGTGCTGACCGTGATCGTTACATTGTCCTTCATAAAGTCGGTGTAACGAAGCAAGAAATGAAGAAAGCTATCGCAAAACAAGTAAGCTTTATCTTCGCTATTCCGTTAGTAATCGGTATTTTACACAGCTTATTTGCACTAAAAGGTTTATCAAATATATTACCATTTGAAATTATGATCCCGCTTCTAATTAGTATTGGAGTATACGGCGCGATTTATATTGGATATTACTTCTTAACAGTTCGTTCTTATTATAAGATCGTGAGTGCGAAGTAATAAAGGGCAGCTATCGCTATAGGCGATAGCTGTTTTTTTATTCTTCATAAAATCTTAAGAAATCTCCTCAATTTTTATTAAGAAATGATAGTTATACTTAGATACAAGTTAAAAACTATTGAACGAATGGGGAGAGGTTTACATGCAACTCATAACATTCTTACATGAATTTATTAAACATCCGAAACATACTGGTGCAATTGCACCAAGTTCAAAAATATTAGCAAAGAAAATGGTAGATGTAATTGATTTTAATAAAGCGAAATGCATCGTAGAGTTAGGGCCTGGTACAGGGGTTTTTACGAAAGAGATTATGAATAGAAAAAAGAAGGAGACAATATTTCTTCTTATTGAAATTAATGAAGTGTTTTACAAAGAGCTAAAGAGAAAATATAAAGAAGAGCAGAACGTCATTGTTGTACACGGTTCAGCTGAAAATATAAAGAAGTATATGGAAGAGTTCAATATAGAATGCATTGATTATATTTTATCAGGATTACCTTTCACTTCTTTACCAGAAGAAGTTTCAAAGCGCATTTTAAACAATGCGATGGAAGTGATACATGAGAATGGTGAATTCATTACATTTCAATATTCACTTGTGAAAAAAGGATTTATACAGCATTTCTTCCCTAAAATTACACTGGAAAAGGTATGGCTGAATTTCCCGCCAGCTTACATCTTTAGTTGTAAAAAAGAGCTAAGGAGAGCATATACATAATGGAATTACATGAATTATTATCATACATTGAACAATACGGTTATTGGGCATTATTTTTCTGCTTATGGTTAGGGATTATCGGTATGCCAATTCCAGATGAAATGATTGTGATGAGCGGAGGATTTGTATCTTCATTAGGTATATTACATGTTATTCCTGCGTTTTTATTAACGTATTTAGGCGTTGTGTCCGGACTTTCTTTAGGCTATATATTAGGAAAAATATTTGGTACAAAAGTACTTGATAAGCTAATGAAAAAGAAAAAGGCGACATATCTTTTGAAATCTCAACAAATGGTAGAGAAGTATGGTCATTATGCGTTAGTAACAAGTTATTTCATACCAGTTGTAAGACATATCGTACCGTATTTAGTTGGAATGAATAACATGCCATTTAGGATGTATGCTTTGTATTCCTATACGACAGGATTTCTTTGGACACTCGTTTACTTTGTACTCGGTTCTTTATTTGGACAACATATTGAAAGTATTGTAGCAGTTGCGATAGAGTATGGCGTGTATTTTGGCGGAAGCATCGCAGTGATTGTGAGTGTTTTTTATTTATATAGACAAAAAAGAAATACAGTGATGAGTAAATAAAGGAGGCGGCAGCCTCCTTTTATTATTAATCTGGCTTCATTTATCGAAGTGTTGATGCACAGCCCTGTTACATTAAGAAAAAGTTAAGAAACCGTACGAGTTTTTATTAAGAAATGTTTTCTATACTTAGACAGGTCTTATTGAAAAACATAATGAAAGGCGGAATATAGATGAAAAGATTTATTTTTGGATCATTACTGGTTATAGTCGCAGGGGTGGCATATTTATTAAAGGGGAATGCTGTAATTGATAGAATGAATCCATTTATTGATTTAGAGAACCATTACGCAATTATTGATAATGATGGAAAAGAATTAGGCGGAAATAAAGACCATGAGTATACAGTGAAAGCTTATGATGAGAAAGGCGTGGCAAAAGAAGTTATGATTCGTGAGGTTGAAGAGTTACCGAAAGGTTCGTATTGGCATGTTATTACGAGAGGGAAGTTTTTACACGATAAAGTACAAATAGAAGTAGATAAAATTCCTGATGGTGCGAAGAAAAAATTAGGATTGTAAGTATAAACCCGGTTCTAGATGAGAGAATCGGGTTTGTTAGTTTATGGTGAAATGATAAAGGGGGAGGGCGAGAGGTATGCTACTCATTGTTAGCCTTATATTAATTGGGATTATGTGCAGTATGAGAATAGTATCCTTACATATGCTAGAAAGACAAAATATAGAAGAGCGATATGTATATTGCCCAAAATGTGATGCGAAAATTAGAAAAGGGAATTCGGATCCTTTTTGTTCGAAATGTAATTTAATATTTTAGAGAAGATAAAAAGGCAAAGACGAACAGATTTTGGTTCGTTTTTGCTTTTTTTAATGAAGAATAAGAACAATTTTTCATTTCTCACCGATAACTTCTACAGTTACCTCCGTAGGAATAGCGTATTTTTTTTAATAAACTCATTTTAAATGAAATTATTTTGGCGCTACAGACGTTGAAACATAAAATTGTTACTTATTAGTATCTATAACACTTTAAAGTGCGTACTTTTTATTGTGTTGTAGATGAGACATAATTACATACGTGAGAGGGAAATGAGTAGTGAGGAGCTAAAACGCATCTATGTTATTTTTAATAACTGTTGTGCTTTGAAGTGCATGCTTTTTGGCTGTCCGAATCCTTTATAGTGAATTTGATCAGTCATCCCTTTTCACATTATTTACATCCATTAATCATTTTTATATAAATTTTAGGAGGAGATTTTAAATGAAAGATTTATTAAAGGGTACACTTGGTTTTGGTACGGCACCACTAGGTAATATGTACCGTAATATCCCAGAGGAAGAAGCAATCGCTACAGTGGATGCTGCTTGGGATAATGGTGTTCGTTACTTTGATACAGCTCCACTTTATGGATCTGGTTTAGCAGAGATTCGTCTTGGTGAAGCACTATCAAAAAGAAATCGTGATGATTACTTCTTAAGTACAAAAGTAGGTCGAATTATTTCAGATGAATTGGAAGATCCATCTACACGTGATTTAGGTGAAAAAGGCGGATTGTTCGAATTTGGTCGTAAAAATAAAATCATCAATGACTACAGTGCGGATGCAACTCTTCGTTCTATTGAGGATAGTTTAAAACGTTTAAAAACAGACCGTCTGGATTTTGTTTATATTCATGACGTAGCACAAGATTTTTATGGTGATGATTGGATTTCACAATTTGAAATTGCTCGAACAGGAGCATTCCGTGCACTTACTCAATTGCGTGATGAAGGTGTAATTAAAGGCTGGGGCCTTGGAGTAAATAAAGTAGAATCAATTGAACTTATGCTGGACTTAGAAGAAGCAAAACCAAATGTTTCTTTACTAGCTGGTCGCTATTCATTATTAGACCACGAGCGTGCGTTACAACGTGTAATGCCTGCAGCTGTAAAAAACAATATGGACATTGTTGTTGGTGGACCATATAGCTCAGGTGTTCTTGCTGGAGGAGCTCACTTCGAATACCAAAAAGCGTCACCAGAAATCATTGCAAAAGTTAATAAAATGAAAAACCTTGCAGATCGTCATGGAATCAGTATTAAAGCTGCTGCTTTACAGTTTGCACTGGCTAACCCAGCGGTTGCTGCTGTTATTCCAGGTGCAAGTAAACCTGAACGAATTGCAGAAGATCAAGCTGCATTAAAAACAGTAATTCCAGCAGCGTTCTGGGAAGAAATGCGTGAACAAAAACTAGTTGCAGCTAATGCACCACTACCAATCAACGTTAAATAAAAAGGAGAGTAATGAACATGGCAAACACTATTACATCTATTGAAATTCCAGCTTCACCTGAACAAGTATGGCAATTAATTGGAGGTTTCGATGCACTTCCAGATTGGTTACCGTATATTCCTAGCAGTAAAGTAACTGAAGGCGGACGTGTACGTCATTTAGCTAATCCTGATGGCGATGCGATCGTAGAACGTTTAGAAGCATTTAATGAGAAAGAACGTTACTACACATATTCAATTATGCAAGCACCATTCCCTGTAACTAATTATTTATCTACAATCCGTGTTAAAGAAGGTAAAGATGCTAACACATCATTAGTTGAATGGTCTGGTAGCTTCACTCCTGTAGAGGTTACTGATGAAGAGGCAATTAATCTATTCCATGGAATTTATAAAGATGGTTTAGAGGCATTACAACAAGCGTATTTAGGTTAATCTGTTGTAATCAATTTATTAAACAATGAATAAAAAATAGAGTGAGTATTTGAAATCCTGCAGTGTAACAGCTGCAGGATTTTTTATAAGTATAGAATTTCTTTTTAAGAAAATATATCTATACTCAATGCTGTTACTTAAAGAGGACAGAAGCACATACAGATCGTGAGCGTTACATCGTTCTTCGAAAACTCCGTGTCACGAAAAAAGAAATGAAAAAGGCAATCGCCAAACAAATGAGATTTATCTTCTTTATTCCTTTAGTAGTTGGCATATTACACACTTTATTTGCACTAAAAAGATTAGCGACAGTTATTCCATATGAAATTGCAGTTCCATTGTTAATTAGCATTGGCGTGTATAGTGTTATTTATAGAAGAAGATTATGCGAATAATGGAATAGAAGTACAAACGGCAGAGCAGTATCCAACATACTTCATGCGTATGCTTGCTACTAATGATGAAGCTAAAGAATTATTATGGTGGGATAAAGAAGAAATTTTAGAAGAGTTTGGTTTAGACGGCGACTGGCAAGCAGCTTATGAAACGGAAGAATGGAAACATGTTGAAGAAGAAAAAGTAAGTGAAAATGAATTCTTCCAATCAGTAGCCGCTGCAATAGAGAAGAAAGATCCAAGTGTTATTGTGAATAAAAATGCTAATACGCATTGGGAAAATTGGGTAGAATTTGATTGTGACTGAAAAGGATAGGAGAAAGAATAATAAATGAAAAGAAGAAGAAAATCCGGAGAAAAAGTACAGATGAATCGTTTTACACTTCCTGTATGCTACGGAAGTGAAGCGCCATATTATTATTACGAGGTGGCGCCTCATGAAAGAGAGGGACGGTTCCATTTAACATCAGATCTTTGTGTAATGGATGATGAACATTATTTTATTAGAGGATGTTTAGAGATTCCTATAATTGATTATCACGAAAATTTCATTTGGACTGTGTGGGTATCACTTAGTAAAGAAAGTTACGATGAAGTATTAGAGAAGTGGGATGAGAGAGGCCGAGAAAATAGTGATCCTTATTTTGGTTGGTTATCTGTAGAAATACCATTTTATCCAGAAACATTAAATTTAAAAACAAATGTACATATAAGAGAAGTTGGAACGGCACCGTATGTTGAATTAGAGCCAACCGAGCATCCTTTAGCGATCGAACAAAGAAATGGAATTACTTTAGAGAGAGTTAAAGAAATACAAGAAATGATCCAACGACATAACTAGATTAGAAGAGAAAAACGAGTGCTAGCACTCGTTTTTTTTATTACACAATCGCAGGATTATAAATCATCGTAAAGTGCCCTGGCAACAATTCAATGTGACAAGGTGTATGAAGCGAACTTTCTCCATCTGTATCTACTTCTTTTTCTTCTTTCGTTTCAATATGAATTGATTTCGCTTTTACGTGGAAGATGTCATTTTCATTTGAGTCTTCAAATAGTTTCTTTCCGATGTAATCTTTAAATGCTTGAATACCTGTTGATTTGACTACGAAAATATCAAGTGTTCCGTCATCACATTTTACGTTCGGAATAAAGGATGGAATACCACCAAGATATTCACCATTTCCAACCATGACAAGGACAGCTTCGTCTTCATATACTTGTCCGTCATAAGTAATTTTTACTGGAAATGTTTCAGCATTTTTTACAGTTCGAATTGTGCTTAAGTAGTAGCCGATTTTTCCAAGCTTTGCTTTTTCTTCTGCATCGATATTGTTTGATACTTCAGATACGAGTCCAATGCCCCAGAAGTTTAAGAAATGTTGTCCGTTTGCTTTTGCGACGTCAACTGGTTTTACATGCTCTTTTGTGATAAGTTTTGCTGCTTCTGCGATGTTTTGCGGAACGCCGAGTGTGCGAGAGAAATCATTGCAAGTTCCGCCTGGAATAATTGCAAGTGTAGGTCTAGTTTCAAGAGGGGCTAAGCCGTTTGTACATTCAAATACAGTTCCATCACCGCCAAAGACGATAATTAAATCTACTTTACTAGCAAACTCTTGACAATATTTTGTTGCATCACCTTGTTTTTTCGTATGAAGGATACGTAAGTCAGGAAAAGCTGTCGCAAGAGGTGGTACGATTTTCGCTAAATTTGTATGTAGGTCGCCTTGCCCAGCTTTTGGATTTACGATGAGGAGTACTTTTTCAAATTTTGTCTTTGTCATTTTTATTCTCTCCCTTTGTCTTTTACGAATCGTGATAGAAAATAAACTTCCATCAGTAATTGATGGAAGCTTATTTTATTATATTACTCCGTTACAACTGAAGCGATAAATGGTAAGTTACGATATTTCTCAGCACAGTCGATACCGTAGCCAACGATAAATTCGTCTGGAATGTGGAAACCAACATATTCAGCTTTTAAGTCCACCTTACGGCGTTCTGGTTTATCAAGTAATGTACAGAACTTAAGTGCCTTTGGTTTATGCATAAAGAAGTGGTCTTTTAGGAAATGAAGCGTTAAACCAGAATCGATGATATCTTCTACGACAATTACGTTTTTTCCAGTAATGTTTACGTCGATATCTTTTAGTAGTTTCACTTTTCCAGTAGTTTCTGTTTGATTTCCGTAGCTAGATGCAGAGATAAAGTCGATTGTTACATCGTTTTTAATGTGACGAATTAAATCAGCAGCAAATACGAATGAACCTTTTAATACTGCGATTACTACGATTTCTTCTCCTTCAAAGTCACGCTCGATTTGAAGTGCTAGTTCTTTTACTTTTGCTTGTAATTGTTCTTCAGAAATTAAAGTGTCTTTTATTTCAATATTCATTGTAATCCTCCTACAGTGTAAAACTTGCGAACATTTCGACTGTAAAGGATAGAATAGAAAAAGTCAAAGAGGATAGTAATTTTTTACAAAATAACGGAAAAATCATCTGATGATATGATATACTAATTATATTAAGAAAACGCTTCCATAAAGGGTGATTATAATGAAGAAGAAACAGTACACAAGTGTAACATTTATAAAAGCATTACTACTAACAATTGTTCTTGGCCTGTTGGCTTACATAATTGATGTACCTGCAATTCGCATTTCACTAATTGGAATGACTTTAGTATTAGGCGCAATTTCCCATGGTATGATGTCACAGCTAAAAGAAGCTGGACTTGATAATATGAAAGATCATATGGATAAGAAGTAAGAAACCTTCACGTATATATAGTGAAGGTTTTTTCGTTTCTTACAAAACTGTAAGGTAGTTGTAAGACAAATCGATAGTTGCATAATAGTATTTTGGATAAACTATGGGTGTAAGGTAAAAGGCAAGCATATTTTAGGTAAATTAAGTTTTAGGCACTCTATATGTGAAAAAGGAGTAGGAGGCATGGAGAAACGTTGGACGACCTTTTCTTTTTTAGCGACTAGTAACACCATAATGCTAGATGGAAAAATGGATTTTTTGCACTTGTTTGATCGTGAAGACGATCATTCTTCTTCTAAATTTACAATGAAATGGAATAAATGGAGCGAGAGTTGTAGGTTTGAAGAAGAGGCCCCTAACGAAGAGCGAAAGATTATTTTAACAAACCCTATTAAAGCGTGGGTTGTTCAACGTCGTAAGTGTAACGTCAAAAATCACTTCAAGAAAACTGAGCCGAGACAATTAGTTATCGCTCCAGACCGTTCTACTTCTAAATCACGCGAAAGTAACATGTAAATATTGAGACACACACCCGAAAAAACATCGTACATATTGCGATGTTTTTTTATTTTTCTACAATGAAATCTTTAAATGAAATATATTTCATCTGCATCTTATATTTATATCTCTTGTTTATTCTAGTGATACATCCGATGCGACGTGATGTAAAACGTATAAGAGGAGAGGAATAAAATGAAAAAGAGACTATTACCAATCTGTGCAATGGCACTATTAACAGTAGGATATTCTTCAGTAGCAAGTGCGGATACTGGAACAGTAACAAAGGAAGAAGCAGCGCAAGTGCAACAAGATAAAGCAAAAAAAGAAGAAGCAATTAAGGAACAGCAAAAAAATGAAGTAGAGAAAAAGCAAGCGGCACAAGTACAAGAAAAAAATGCTATGGCTAAAAAAGAGGAAGCAATAAAAGCCGAGCAAAAGAGTGAAGAAGAGAAAAAGAGAATAGCGCAAGAACAGTTAAAAAATGATATGGCCAAAAAAGAAGCAGCGATAAAAGCTGAGCAAAAAAATGATGCAGTCAAAAAAGAAGTAGCCAAGCCAGTTGTACAAGGTGAAAAATTACCAAACACAGCATCAAATAATGTAGTAATGATGGGATTAAGTGCAGCCCTTGTAGCGATAGGTACATTATTTGGATTGAATCGTCGCAGTAAGGTTAAAGCGTAAATAAAATATTGTCCTATAAAGAATGGGATAATTTCATATATTAAAAATGGTAGGTTACTCCTACCATTTTTGGCATGGAGGGATGAAATATGAGGTTACTCAATTATATCGGTATCATGTTGATGGCTATCGGGCTATTCACGGGATCATATTACGCTTTGGAGTGGTATAAAGGAAAAAGCTCTGCTAAGGAATTAACTGCAGAAGAAATAAAGAGCCTTAAAAATATACAAGATACTCAACTTTCTCATGAAACACCTGTCACTTCCCAAGTGCCTTCTTCTCAAACAGAGCATAAAGAAGGAGAAAAGGTAGCGATGTTAAATATACCGAAAATAAGGAAGAAGTTTTCTATATATTGGGGAGCGGATGATACAACTTTGAAAAAAGGAGTTGGAATGTTCGTTAGTGATTTAACGACAACGCCATCTGGAGGGGGACATACTGTACTCAGTGGACATCGAGATACTGTATTTACAGATTTAAGAGAGTTGAAAGAAAAGGATACTCTTATTTTAGAGTATGATAATAAAACGTACACATATGAGATTCAAAAGACATGGATTACTCATGCGGATGATCGTACTGTTATTATAAAAAAAGAAGAGCCGATATTAACACTGACAACTTGCTATCCATTTGATTATATAGGGGATGCACCAGATAGATATATTATCGAGGCGAAGTTAACTGGTAGTTATTCAAAATGAAATTGTAGTTTCCGAAAGCGGGAGGGGATATATAAATTATGTCAAAAAACATTTTAATTGTTGAAGATGAAGATATTTTGCGTGAAATATTAAAAGATTACTTTTTAAGTGAACAATATGTAGTGTTTGAAGCAAGAGATGGGAAAGAAGCTTTAGTTGTATTTGAAGAAGAAGAGGTTGATTTAGTTATTTTAGATATTATGTTGCCAGAACTAGATGGATGGTCTGTTTGCCGAAGAATCCGTAAGACGTCTGGGGTTCCGATTATTATGCTGACGGCACGTGTTGATGAGGATGATACGCTACTTGGATTTGAACTTGGAGCAGATGACTATGTGACGAAGCCGTATAGTCCTCCAATTTTATTAGCAAGAGCGAAAAGGTTATTAGAAAGCAGGAAAGTGACAAAGAAACTTTTAGAGAATGAAGATGATACATTATTAATCCACGGCATTCACGTTCATTTTCCGTCGCGCACTGTTACGGTAGACAGGGCAGACATTAATTTAACACATACAGAATTTGAAATATTAGCGTATTTCATGAAAAATCAAGGAATCGTTCTAACGAGAGAGCAATTAATTTCAAGAATTTGGGGATATGAATTTGCTGGCGATGATCGAACGGTGAATAGTCATATTCGTAATTTAAGAAATAAATTAGGAGAGAAAGCGAAGTACATTACAACTGTAGTACGGACTGGTTATAAATTTGAGGGGAATATATGAGGAATGGGATTGTACTAAAATTATTTACTCTTACAACAGCATTATGCATGTTGATTTTAGCGACGATATTTATTGGACAAACGATATTTTTTAAACAATATTATGCGAATCGAAAAGTAGAAGATATTAAAGTGAATTTAAATTCTTTTGAGAAGACCTATTTAAACTACACAGGAAATGTAGAAGGAATTCAGAAACTGGAGCAAGATTTTTTAAGGGAAAATAATACGTGGATTACGACATTAGATAAGAACGGGAATTTAAAACATGCAGATGATTTTTATTTTGAAGTAACGATAGATCGTAGGCAACAAAAGAGCTTTGGACAACAAATATTTAAGATTCCCTTAGGCAATCTCGTCAATATAGAGGAGATTGATAATAAATTATCAGAGCAGTTTTTAGGACAAGAAATTTATTTTTCTGGAGTGAGAAAAGAAGATAGTTTTATTCCGTTCTCTTTTTCTTTAGCTAAGCAGAATTTAAGCGGATCTAATAAACCGTTAGAAAAAGCATTTAAGGAGAAAATGAAATTAGATGAGGAGAAAAAGAGAGCGGCTGAGGAGCAACTTGTTAAGGAAAAGAGGCCGGCCGTCCAGGAACAAGTTGCCGAAGAACAAAATATTTACATAGGAGGACGTGTTACGAAAGTACAGTTCCCAGATGTAAAAGGCCCCGTAAATCCAATTTATAAAAACACTTTATTTTTGGATAACATAAAAGAATTTCAAACTGATTTATTATTAAAAGAGAACAAACACATACAATATACAACACAAACGATGGACTATGAAAAAAATGATATAAAATATAAATTATTAATGAAGCCAATAAAAGAAAAAGGTGGATCCGTCACATATATATATGCGATGGCTTCTTTACAGCCTGTAGATGAAGCGGTACAAATGGTGCAAGATTATTACATATACATCATTGCATTTGTAGTCGTTCTTATTTTTTTAGCTTCGTTTTATTATTCAAAACAAATTGCAAAACCGTTACTAAAAATAAACGATACAACGAAGAAAATAGCGCATTTAGATTTTACAGAAAAAATACCGATTACTTCAAAAGATGAAATTGGTGATTTATCGAAAAATATTAATATACTCTCTAACAAATTAAATTCTCATATTGGACAGCTTGAACAAGATATTGAGAAGGAAAGAAAGTTAGAAAATACGCGGAAAGAATTCATTTCTGGTGTTTCGCATGAATTGAAAACACCTTTAAGTATTATGAAAAGCTGCATTTCTATTTTAAAAGATGGGGTAGCAGAGCATAAAAAAGATTATTATTTTCAAGCGATGGAACGAGAAGTAGATAAAATGGATACGTTAATTTTGGATATGCTGGAGTTAGCTAAATTTGAATCAGGCACATATAAAATGAAAATGGATGCATTTTATATTGATACAGTAATTGAAGATATATGTGAACACCTTTCTGTGGAAATAGAGAAAAAAGAACTTCGTGTTCATAAAAATATATGTTCATTTGAAGTGATTGCAAATCAAGGGCGGATTGAACAAGTCATTGTGAACTTCATTACGAATGCGATACGATATACACCAAATAAAGAAGATATCATTATTTCTACAATAGATGAGAAGGATCGTATAAAAGTGTGCATTGAAAATAAAGGCACTCACATTGAAGAAGAACAATTAGATAAAATTTGGGATCGTTTTTATCGTGTGGATGCAGCTCGTCATCGTTCACAAGGTGGAACAGGACTTGGACTTGCTATTTCTAAAAATATTTTAGAATTGCATGATGCTGAATATGGAGTGGAAAATACAGAAGATGGTGTGTTATTTTACTTCTATTTACCGAAAAAAGTGTAGACAATATAATCTACGCTTTTTTTAAGTTATTTTCATATTATCTTTACCTAATCTTTATTTTTAAGGGATATAATTTTGTTAGAAAAAGAGGTTATGTAAGGAGTAGATTAGCCGTGAATAGCAATTTACTAGGTGTGATGGTATTTATTTTTCTTTGTGCATTTATTGTATTTATTATTGATATTACTCACTGAGAATTTTGATATAAAAAAAAGGCGCTAGTTAAGCGCCTTTTTTTTGTGAATTCATTTGATAAGCACTAATGCTCTTGAATAGACGTGGTGAAGTGATAAATAAAAATATAAGTAAAACGGTACATAGAATATAGGAACCAATCATTGTACTGCCGTTAAATATTAAAGAATATAGGAAAGCCGATTGGCCTTTTGGGGCATATTGTCCCCAGAAAATGATACCAGCGATAAAGTGACAGAAGTAACGAGCTAGACTACCGATAAAAGTAGCGACGATAATGTATCCAATTACTTTCTTTCCTTGATTTTGTTTTGATGAAGGTTTGTCTTTACGGCTTCCTAAATTTGATTGCTCTTCGCCATTTTCATTGGAAGTTAAAAGTGCTTTTTGAATTGGACGATAGAATAACCCAGCAAATCCGATAAATGCGAAAGCCACAAAGTATTCAATTAGTACTTGAATTGGTGTGACGATAATGGCATCACCTATGACAATTTGTAATAGTCCCCAAATTAAGCCTCCTAAGAAAGCCATTTTGAAGCCCCAGCGGTATGCGATAATAAAAATAGGAATCATAGCAAATGAAATGGAACCGCCTGTTGCTGATAGTTTTATTGAAAGTGGTAAAATGTCGATGACCAAGGCGAAGGCTGCAAGAATAGCAGATTCGATCATCGCTTGTAAATTAGTGTTACGCATGTTGTCTCCCCCTAAATCCAAGTTGTACAAAAAAGAATAGATATCATAGGAGGATACGAAATACGTAAATAAAAATGAGGTATGTATTTCGGACGTTTGCACAATCCCTGCGTTAGCATTAACTAACAGGTTCGAAGGGTCGGAACGAAGTGTTCCCTCTCAGCGGCATGGCTCCCCCAGTGATAACGAGATTCTTTATTTGCTATTGTTTATTGTAAGCGAAATGGATGAGAATGGCAAACGAATACAGTATGACAATAATTGAAATAGAATTGTAGCGAAATGTTAATAAATATGAAGCAAAAGGGTATAGTACAAGAGAATTTGAGTGTGGTATAATTTTTTTGAAAATAATTATCATTCTCTTCTGAGGGGGAAGGTTATGAGTTTAGTAGATATTAAAATTGGAGAGAAAGTGTTAGTAAAAAGTATTCAGTCTTTAGATCAGCTATTAAAACGTAGACTAGCTGCTTTCGGTCTTGCGGAAGGAAGCGAACTTCGCCTGAAACAGAAAGCGATGTTTAAAGGTCCTTGTACATTGGAGTGTCGTGGACAGTTAATTAGTATTCGTCATTGTGACGCGAAAATGATAAAGGTGGAATTAGCGTGAATAAGGTTGCTTTGCTAGGGAATCCGAATACAGGGAAGACATCGTTATTTAATGCACTTACTGGATCTTATGAGTATGTAGGAAACTGGAGCGGTGTAACAGTAGAAAAGAAGGTTGGTAAATTAAAAGATAGACAAGGAACATTAATTGATTTACCAGGTGTTTATGATTTAAATCCAGTTTCGCGTGATGAAGGTGTTGTAACAAACTTTCTATTAACAGAAGAATTTCAGCATATGTTAAATATTGTGGATTCCTCGCAGTTTGAACGAAATATGCATTTAACGTTGCAATTACTTGAATTTGGTAAGCCAGTTTCAATTGGTTTAAATATGGTTGATGTGGCGAAGCAAAGAGGAATTGTCATTAATGTAAAACGGTTATCAGAATTATTAGGTGTAACAGTCGTACCTGTCGTTGCAAGAAGCGGAAAAGGCTGTGAAGAACTACTTGCGACTCTTAAAGAAATTGACAAAAACGAGAAAACCCCATTCGTTATTTCATATGGTGTACAAATGGATGAAGGGATTGGGGAGGTAATAGCTCTTTTAGAGACAGCGAATTATGAGCATCCAAGATGGTTAGCCCTTCAATTTTTAAGTAATAACGAAGTAGTAGAAAAAGAAATGAAAGCATTACCAATTTATAAGGAACTCATAGCCATTCGATCTCGCTTAGAAGGCAAACTTGATTGTACGTTGGAGGAACATATTTACAAAACTCGTGAAGCGTATATTGAAAAGTTAAAAACAAATGTTATGAAGCATGAGAAAGAAGGAAAAATTCCTTTTTCGGAAAAAATTGATAGATTAATTACACATAAAGTTTTAGGACTTCCAATCTTTTTAGCAGTTATGTTTTTTATTTTTCAGGTTACGTTTACGTGGATTGGGACACCTTTATCGGATATGTTAGATGGTTTTTTTGGTGGACAGCTTACGGATTGGGTGACGGCTGGACTCGCAAGTGTTGGAGCTTCTGATTTTATTCAAGCGCTTGTTACGGAAGGGATTATTGCCGGTGTTGGTGCTGTGTTAGTATTCGTTCCACAAATCTTTGCACTATTCTTTTTCATTTCATTATTAGAAGACTCAGGATATATGGCGCGAATTGCAGTTGTTATGGATAGAATTATGGAGTTCTTCGGTTTAAACGGAAAAGCCTTTATTCCGATGATTATCGGTTTTGGATGTAACGTTCCAGGTATTATGGCTGCGAGAACGATTGAACAGGAGAAAGAACGTTTACTTACAATTTTAGTAACACCATTTATGTCTTGTTCAGCACGCTTACCTGTATATGCATTATTTGCAGGCGTTTTCTTCCCGCATAGTCAGGCAACTGTTGTATTCTCTTTATATGTGGCAGGGATTGTCCTTGCGTTATTAGTTACAAAGATTATGTCTCTTACGATTTTGAAAGCGGAAAAATCTATTTTTGTCATTGAATTACCGCCGTACCGTGTGCCACAAGCAAAAACATTATGGCTGAGCACGTGGGAGAAGGGAAAAGGATTTGTTCGTAAAGCTGGTACATTCATCTTCGGTGGTTCGGTTGTCATTTGGCTATTAAATTATGCAGGCCCATCAGGATTTGGTGTTGATATGGGAGACAGCTATTTAGCTATGATTGGTGGATTTATTGCACCATTATTTGCACCGCTCGGCTTTGAGACATGGCAGGCTGCCGCATCTCTTTTAACAGGATTTTTAGCAAAAGAAGTTGTCGTTTCTACAATGGCAATTATTTATGCGGTGAAAGAAGATGTGCTTGGAAATGTAATGGGAGCACATTATACAGCATTATCGGCTTATGCATTTATGTTCTTTATTTTATTATATGTTCCATGTTTAGCGACAGTAGCTGTTATTAAACGTGAAACAGGATCAACGAAATGGACGATTTTCTCAGTCGTTTATCCACTCGTTGTTGCTTATGTATTAACGCTTATTATATACCAAATTGGATCTTTACTCGGATTCTAGAAGGAGATGTATAATGATGGTCAATATTATAATTGGAGCTATCATTTTTGGTTATGCAGCATATACGTTATTTAATTTTGTAAAGAGAAGTAAAAAAGGAAAATGCGCCGCATGTTCTTTAAATAAGTCATGTCAGTCACAAACTTGTAGTCCGGATATGGAGCAAATTGCTCACAAATAGAAAAAAGCTTTGCGAAATTTCGCAAAGCTTTTTTTGTTTTACTTTTTAATTTTTACAAGTTGAGAAGCTTCTACGCCGTTATAACCAGGGAATTCTTTACTCGGGTCCTTATCGAATTTTAGTACACCTACAGATTTTTCATCACCTTTTACATTTCCGTAAGTTGTATCATCAACAATTGCGAACATGTCTGCATATGCACGGCCACTTCCGATAATTGTATTGCCTTCATACTTTAATTTTGCACCATCAAGTGTAGCATTTTCTACTTTTTCTTTAGCAAATAATACGCCTTGCTCTGCTGTTACAGCTGGTAATTTATCAAGTGGCTTTGTGTCATCGTTTTTAGCAACTTTGCTAAGTAACTCTTTCTTCACCAGTGCATCACCAGTTTTCTTATCCATTACAAGAACTTTTTTTCCTTCTAGTGTTGTCATTTTCATTTTAAAGAAGTCTTTTTCTTTCACTTCTTTTTTATTCTTATCTGTAATCTGCTGAACTTGTTCTTCTGATCCGTACAATACGAAACCATTCGCTTTTTCTCCTAATAAAGAACAACCTGATAATGCTCCAAGTGAAATTGCTGCCGCTAATCCGATGCTTACTAATTTTTTCATGATGATTTCTCCTTTTTATATGTTCTATAGTAAATACAGTTTTTGTATTAGTTCTGAAATTATGAGAAGTTCGTTTGTTGCTTCTGGTATTAGTGTATAAGAAATATTGTAATGCAACTATCGCGTTAGCTTACAGTAACATTACAATAATGTAATTTAGTGAAAGTATGTAAAAATAAGTCAATTCTAAAGAGGGTTAATGAGAATATAGTAGGAATACAATATTGTATCTAGAATGTCATATTATATTGGCTGTATTTTGGAAATAACATGTAAGGGCATCTTAGTTTTGTTATAATAAACACATAGGCTGTAAAAATGAATATTCTTTACTGTAAAGGGAGATTTTTAAGTTTTCCAAGTAGTGAATTTGAAATATGAGGTAAGCCATAGGAGGAATTAGAATGTCTGTATTTAAACGATTAAGAGATTTAACAATGTCAAATGTGTATTCGTTAATTGAAAAAGCGGAAGATCCAGTTAAGATGACTGATCAATATTTACGCGATATGCAAGCCGATGTACAAGAAGCTGAGAAAAGTGTAGCAGCTCAAATCGCGCTTGAGAAGAAGTTCAAATTATTATTTGAAGAGCAAGAAGCACTTGTGAAAAAGCGTGAAGAGCAAGCTCATATGGCTGTTCAAGCTAATAACTTAGATCTTGCGCGCCGTGCATTAGAAGAAAAACAAAATGCAGAGCAAAAGATGAATGAGTATAAAGCAAGCTACGAGCAAAATAAAGCTGCTGCTGATAATCTGCGTCTTAAGCTAGAAGAAATGCGCAAGCAATTAACAGAGCTGAAAAATAAACGTGAAACACTTGTAGCACGTGTAAATGCAGCGAAAGCACAGAAAAATATTAATCAGGCGATGTCTGGATTTGATTCAAATTCAGCAAAAGCTGGTTTAAGCCGTATGGAAGAGAAAGCTCTTCAATTAGAGGCTGAAGCAGAAGCAAGCGGTGAAGTTTATAAGAAAGAAAAATCATTAGATGATGAATTCGCAAGCTTAAACAAAAATTCTGCTGTTGACGATGAATTAGCTCGTATTATGAAGCAGTATGAGAAATAATATAGAATAGAGACAAATGAACCGACATGTCTAAATATATTCATGTCGGTTTTCTATTACCCCGCTATTTGCGGGCAGTAAGACACCCACCTCTACTTTTTGTGAAAGTAGAGAGGTGGGGGGAGATCTACTGCCCGTAAATGCCCGATTGGTGGGGGCTAATAATCAGCGGGGAATGAACATCGCCCCACTGATTAAAGTTTCACTTTATATTCAGAGGAGGTTTTGCAATGACATGGACAAATGTATTAGCCATGCTTGTATGGACTGGAGCGAGTGCAGTACTTTTATTTGCAATTATGTGGGTTGATTCAATTTTTACAAAATACAATGATTTAAAAGAAATCAAAAATGGGAATACAGCTGTAACAACTCGTTTTATTATGAAATTATTTGCACAAGGGTACATTTTATCTCAATCAATAACGAAAGCAAATGACTTATGGCAGGCGCTTCTTGCTTCAGCAGTTTCTTTCGTTATTTTATTAGTTGTAGAAATGTTTATCGAATTCGTATTAAAGAAAATGGCTGGTCTTGATTTAGAAGAAGGTACGAAAGAAGGCAGTGTTGCGCATGCGATGCTAGCTGGATCATTACATATTGTTGGTGCACTTATTTTAGGTGCTTGTTTATAAAGAGAAAAGGAGGGATAGATCATGAGTTTATTTAAACGAATTAAAAATATAATGAAAAGCCCAGAGCCACCGAAGCCAGAAAAGAGTCTTTTAACGTTAGCTCCTGGCGATATGATTGAAGTTTCATTAGTTATGTATGAATTAATTGGGAAAACAAGTATGCATTCGCGCAAGGAAATTGTTTTGACATTGCAAGACGGAAAAGATATGCGTTATTTGAAAATTGAAGATCGTGAAAATACGTATTACAAATTATATACACCAATTGATGGTCGTTTAGATTCAATTGATGAAATTCCGACGACGATTGAAATGGATGATACCGAGTACCATATGGAAGAACAATATAACGGACGTGTTGTTGTTATGGGGAAAACTCCATTCTCTGCTTCAGAGGAACAGTATGTATGGGAATTCCAATCAGATAATCGAAAGTTATTGCGTATTGAATGGCAAAATGGTCGCACAATGATGTATGAGGGAGAAGCAATCATTCCTGCTGATGTACAAATTATAAGAGCAACGTAAGGGGAGGGTAATCATGTCAAACCGATTGTTTACCATGATTAAATCGTTTGTGATCCCTATACTTGCTATCGTTATATTACTTGTTGTTGCTGGTTATGCCTTATCAGGTTGTCAAGGCGGGCAGACAAAGTCGATTCAAGACCGTTATCCACTTGAATCTGTTGCCAAGGAAGGTAAACAAGAATCTTACGTGTATAGGGCCGCCAATCGGTCAGTTCCTGAAGTCGCGAAGGAACTTATAGCCGAAAGGAAACCGAAACAAGCATCTAAAGAAGACGAAAATCAAATGTTTCTCGTTTATTCAGATAAAATGTATAACCTGCAAAAGGATAAAGAGAAACCATCCGATACGTTAATTGAAGTAAGTAATGAAGAATTTGTCCGTCAAAATTACCAACCGTCCTTCTTACAAGGATATATTATGGGTAGCATATTAAACGATATATTCGGTTCAAGAAAATCATCGCCTGGTGATTATCGAGGATATAACGACAGACAAGACCATAAACCAGTTATTCCAGAAAGACCACCTACGAAAGAAGAAAAGAAAACCCCGCCTCCAATTACGAAGGAAGGGAAAGGATCTATCATTAAGCGAGGCGATAATGTAGATTCGAAATCATCAGTAGGTGATAAGGGAAGTATTACTGAAAAAGGAAGTAATACGCCTCCACCTTCTACTGGAAGCAAAGGTACAATTACAAAAACACCAGGTGGTTCAAGCGGATCAGATGTGAAGCCGAAATCATCTATAAAAACTCCGCCAAAGAATACATCGCCCCCGAAAACGAGGGTTGGTGGTTCAGGGAAAATTACGAAGAGAAGATAGTAGAGAGACCGAAAAGTGTAAGTTGCTTTTTGGTCTTTTTTTATTATGAAAATTAATTCCCTATAACTGGTACAATTGAAGTATAAGGAGGGGATAGTATGACTATGTATAAAAGATTTAGTGTAATTATGTTCCTTGTATTATTCTCAGCTTGTTTATTAGCACGACGATGAAATTTCACTTTGTAGTAGGTATTCTATGGATACTGTGTACATGCACTCTATTTTTGTATATTCCGCTACGTTTTCAACATGAAGTGACGGCTTTTCAAAAGTATGTAGCGTGGATTAAACGTGGGAGTCGGTGGGGCGAGTAAAAATATATCTACTTACTGCAAGAAACTGACAACGATAACTATTTAATAATAAGAAGAGAGTGTGCCAAATTGTCGGCACACCCTCGTTTTTCTTAAGTATTAATGAATATCACGTTTCTTGAAATTACCGCCTTTTACTTCTGCTACGTCATAAACTGTAATAAAGGCATGTGGATCGATTTCGTTAATAAGTTCTTTCATTTTACTTTCTTCTAAACGGTTAATTACGCAAGAAATTTCTTTAAACTTCTCTCTTGAATAACCACCATATACTTCGTTATATGTTGCACTTCGTCCTAAACGATCGCGAATTGTTTCTACCATTAATTCAGGCTCTTTTGTGATAATTTTAAATGCTTTCGAACCACTTAAACCAACTTCAACGATATGAATCACTTTCGAAGCGATAAAGTAAGCAATTGCCGAAAGGATAGCTCCTTGAAGACCGAATACTGTTGATACGAAAATAAATACGAACATGTTTAAGAATAAAATAAGGTCACTCGTTCCGAAAGGTAACTTACGAGAAAGTAATACAGCTAGCATATCGATTCCATCTAATGCTCCGCCGTTACGTAATGCTAGTCCCATACCAAAACCGATGATAATACCACCAACAACTGTAACTAATAATGTATCGCCTTCAATAATAGCTGGTATTCCGTGCATAACAACAGTACCTATTGCTAATGAAGCAATCCCGATAATAGAATAAATTGCAAAGCTTTTACCGATCTGCTTATATCCTAACCAAACGAAAGGAATGTTAATAACCGCGATTAGAGCTCCTAATGGCAATCCAAATAATCTTGAACTAACGATACTTAAACCAGTCACACCACCGTCTGATACGTTATTTGGAATTAATACTGCTTCTAATCCGTATGCTGTGATAAATGCCCCAATAATAATCATCAAAGCTTTGGAAGCAATTTTTAGCTTATTGGGCTTGTTTTTGATAATTTTCTCCATGTAATTTCCTCGTTTCAACCTAGTTTCTTGTTTGTTCCATAATTCACACCTAAATTTTATTTTAACATTTAATTTGAAAAAATTCTCCTTTAATGGATGTATGCAGGGAATATTATCACCATATTACTATTTTACATACAACTGTAGAAGATTAGAGAGTGGTCATAATTTTGATATGAAAAAGTAGAATGAATAGTATGGACATATACATTTGGGGCATTGATTTTAGGGAGGGGATTCTGTGGGATACTGTACGAAATGTGGAAATGAAACGAACGATAGCAACAAGTTTTGCGGGCAGTGCGGGGAGAGTCTTAGCTATAAAACAGTAGAGGGAAGTTTTCCAAATAGCAGTTCTAATAGTAGTATAGAAGTTTTTTCTTTAGTCGGTTTCATTACTGGATTAATATCTTGGTTTATTAATTTATGGGGGCTTATTGGTAGTGTAGCTATCGTGTTTTCTATATTAGGTTTAAACAAAAAAGTGACGGGTACGAGTAAAATATTTGCTATTATTGGATTGGTTTCTGGAATAATTAATGTGTTGTATGCTGTTATGCTACTTATTTAAATTTGATAAACTGAAAGATATAAAAAAGTCCCCTGCATTCAGAGGACTTTTTATTTGATAGCTATTAAGAAACAATAAAACTAATGACTGTTAGGAATAAAGAGAAACCTAAAATAGTTCCACATATTTTCATATGGCGTTTACGTCCCATAACGACAATTGCGACATATTCGCGAATCATTGCATTAGGCCAGTAATAAAAGGCTGTTTTTGATCCGATTCCTTGGCTATTAAGGCCAGCTTGTCTTGCGTATATACCAGCGCGGAAAAGGTGGAAATTATTCGTTGTAAAAATACTTCTATACTTACCTTCAGGTTTTAAAGAATCCATAATTTCTTTAGAGAACAACATGTTTTGATATGTGTTTACAGAGCGATTTTCTTGCACTGTATGTTCAAGAGGAATTCCTTTTTCAACAGCATAATTTTGCATTGCTTCCGCTTCTGGAAGGCCTTCATCTGGACCTTGGCCACCAGAGAAAATAATTGTTGGTGGTGTATTCACAGCTGCTTGTTTCCAATAGAAGTCGATAGCTTTATTAATGCGGCTTGCAAGTAAAGGTGGTACTTTATCATTAATTAAGCCACTACCAAGAACGATAATGAAATCCTGATTACGTCTTGGTCTGTTGAATTGGTATAAAAAATATGCGCTTAAGAAGTTAGATAAGTGTATAAAGAAATATACGCTTATAAGAGAAATACCTGCAAAAATAGGCTCTAAATGTGATGAGACCAAACTTGCTGGATTTATGATAGGGAGTAACATAAAGAATAACATCCCTAAAGCAGCAAGAAGTGTTAAACAGTTAGTGAACCGTCTTCCTTCTCGCTTCATTAAAATTCTTGCATTAAGAAATAATCCAAACATTAAAGCGATAATACCGAAAGGAAGCATAATGAGAAGTGCTAAAATAGGTAAAATTATAATATAGCGTAGGACATCACTACTTGAATTCACAGATATAATCACACAAAAAAGTAGGAAAAAACAGATAAAGGCATTAAATAAAAAGCCGTTTATTATTTTTCGAGCATCTTTTAAATACGAGATAAGAAAAATAATAAACAATATAAGAGGAATAATTCCAAAATACAGCATAAATATAGTACACCTCAACTTGTATAAGAATTTGACATACCTTTTATATTACATGATTTTATGTATGAAAATGAAAGAAAAAGGATTTTGAATTTTCTCAATAAAATATATGGATACATATGTTACAATATATTCAAAGCGATATATTAAAAGTAAAATGGTTGAAAAGGCACTCGGTAGAGTGCCTTTTTCTGTTTTGTATGTAATTTTGCATATTATGTCCATTTTGGATGAAAGAGGATTAAAATATGAAATATGGATGTACGCTATAAAGCAGAATTTAATACAAACATTTCCCTCTACTTTTTGTATCTAACAATCGTATAACAATAAATAATTCTGTTTTATAGTGTCTGTTTATGAAAGGTGTCCTTTTTGAGGGCACCTTTTTGTTATTAGTATAGATAGTTTCCACTGTTAACATAGTAGAAACTATCTATACTAAACATTAGCAATCTTCCGTATAAATATTATCAATTTACTATATATTCCAGTGGTGTTAACCTACATATGAAAGGCTTTCTTTTTCAAAATATTACCCCTAATAAAATTTTGAAGAAGTCAACTGTCTCCAAACTTGCCTTCATGCTTAGAGAAAAAGCACTCAATTTGAGTGCTTTTTCGTATTGAGACATGCTATTTTTCTAGGCGATTTTCATAAAATAAAAGTAAAGCAATGAAAGTGGGTGACAAAATGCCGGCAGTTGTGGAAGGTGTTATTATTGAAAACTGCAATGGAACGATTAATTTAGGTGATAAATATAACGTACAGCCGATTGAAAAGACGAAAGCTTATAATGGATCGGGATCATCAAATACAGGAATGAAAGTACAAACGTTTAGCGGGATTAGTACAGCGGATGTAAGGGATAATGATGTGTATGATCAAGTTATTCAATCAACGTTATAATTTTAAAATGCAAAATTGCATAAAGTGACATGTTTGTTGCATGTTACACTTTAGCTGTGAGCTGTTAATGATTCTTCTGTATTATAGTTGTTAGATTGGAAATATAACATCTTATCCCGCATTAACGGGCAGTAAGACTCCCACTTCAAGAGTCAGCTGTAGTAAAGAGGTTAAGAGGAAGATTAACTGCCCGTAAATGCCCGATTGGTTCAACTAATAATCCGTAGGGGTGCCCCCACGGATTAAAGTTTCACTTTATCGAAAATCATACATGAAAAAGACACTTCAACCGAAGTGTCTTTTTTTATTTTAGTGATACCCTTTAGCAGAGTCTTTATGAATTTTATTTTTAAAGAGACTGTAGCTCCAAAGTTGATATCCAATAACGATTGGTACCATGACCATTGCAACGAAGAACATAATTTTTAAGTTTAATTGGCTACCAGCTGCGTTGTATAACGTTGTACTGTACGCATCATTAATACGAGATGGTAACATTCTTGGGAACATACCTGCAAAGCCAGTTGTCATAAACATTGCGATTGTTAGGCAAACGAATGTGAATGCAAGGCCAATTTTATGTTTGTACACCATAATAAGTGCGAGTACACTCATTAACATTGCAAGCACTGGAAGAATGAATAGTACCGGATATTCCGTAAAGTTTTGGAATAAGTTTGTACGATTAGCAGTTGCTACGTAGAAAATAGCTAAAATGATAGCAGTTGCCATTGAAAACGGTCTTGCAATTTTATAAGCACGATCGGATACTTCACCAGTCGTTTTAATCATGACCCAAAGGGCACCAGATACGACGAAGATAGCAGTGAAGAAAAGACCACCTAATATACCGTAATGATTTAATAAGCTAAGCAAATTGCCTTCATAGCCATCTTTTCCGATTTGTAGTCCGTAATACAAGTTAGCGAACGTAACACCGAATAGGAAAGCAATTAAGAAACTCCCAATTGCAAATGCCCATTTACAAGTCTTTTGCCAAATTGGTGAATCATCTTTATGCATGAATTCAAGTCCAGCGGCACGAGCAAATAGTGCAAGTAATACTAAGAATAACGGTGTATATAGATAACTAAACATATTTGCATATGTGACTGGGAAGGCAGCAAATGTTGCACCACCAGCTGTAATTAACCATACTTCATTACCACCCCAGAACGGGCCAATTGCTTCTTGTAATTGGTTTCGTTCTTGTCGATCTTTCGTAACGAAAGGGAAAATCATTCCGTTACCAAGTGCATACCCATCAAGAATAAAGTACACCGTCCAAATCACGCCCCATAAACCGAACCAGATGATTGCAAGCATATCATGAGACATGAGCCACACCTCCCTCAGTAGCGGGTTCTTCTAACGCTGCAGGCCCTTTTTTCGCAAACTTCAGCATTAAGTATACGTCTGCAATTAAAAGTAAAGTGTAGAACAAGATTAAACTAATTAATGAGAACCAAATTTGTGGAACGGATATAGGTGACACAGATTCTGCTGTACGCATTAGTTTATATACTGTCCATGGTTGACGACCTACTTCAGCGACAATCCAGCCGGCATTAATCGCAATGTATGGAAGTAAGACAGACCATATTGTAATTTTTAAATAGCGTTTTGAGTTTTCTAGTTTACCTTTTCTGTTTAAATAGAAGCCATACCAAGTTAGTGCCATAAAGAATATACCAAGTGCAACCATTAAGCGGAAGCTATAATACACGAGGTTAACATTTGGACGTTCATCTTTTGGAATGTCTTTTAAACCAACGATTTCGCCATCAAATGAGTTTGTGTAGAAGAAGCTTCCTAGTTTCGGAATCGTAAGGAATTCAAAGTTCTTCTCGTTTTTTACATCAGGAATTTGAACAATTGAGAAGCCTTGTCCTTTTCCAGTTTCCCAAACTGCTTCCATCGCAGCTCCTTTTGCTGGTTGATATTTAGCTGCTGATACACCAGATTGATGTCCCATAAACGGTGTAATTGTTGCGGCGAATAAGCCTAACATTAAACCAAACTTAAATGATTTTTTGAAGAATTCCACTTCATTTTTACGCAATAAGTGATAAGCACTAATTGCCATAACGAAGAAAGCGCCTACGATATAACAACCAATTACAGTATGGAAGAACATATTCCAAGCATATGGATTTGTAACAAGTGCCCAGAAATCATTTAATTCAGCGCGGCCGTTACGTACTACATAGCCAACAGGGTTTTGCATAAATCCGTTTGCTGTAATAATCCAAAGAGCGGAAATATTTGTTCCAAGTGCAACCATCCACATACAGAAGGCACGGAACTTTGGTGAAATTTTGTCTTTACCGAACAACCATATTCCCATGAAAGTAGATTCTAAGAAGAAAGCAACGAGTGCTTCGATTGCGAGAGGTGATCCGAAAATATCTCCCATATACTTGGAGTACTCAGACCAGTTTGTTCCAAATTGGAATTCCATCGTAATCCCGGTTATAATCCCCATTACGAAGTTAATTGTAAATAATTTACCCCAGAAATTTGCCATTTTGCGGTATGTTGGATTCAATGTGCGGGCGTATTGAGTTTCCATACATGCTACTAAAATGACAAGTCCGATTGTCAAAGGTACAAATAAAAAGTGATAAAAAATAGTAATTGCAAATTGAAAACGACTTAGTAACAGAACGTCGGACATAATAAATATTCACTCCTTTTTTACATTATCTACAATCAGTTTATAGTGAAAAAACGTTTAAGATAGAGGGGACTTGTTACAAAGGTGTGTGTATATTTTGAAAGAATTATGTCGGTTATCTGAAAATATCCTATTTTTACTATAAAGCAATATCCTTTTTGAGTTTTTTAAATTTTGGTACACTATATAAGTAATGTAAATGAGAGAAAAGAGGGTAACTAACTGTTACGATTTATTTAACCAATTATAACTAAAGTTAATTAAATATATCAGTAAGCCCTGCTAGTCAAGTGATTGGCTAGTAGTGAGGGTTAACTGCGGGCAATCCCTAAAGCTGATTGAACTACAACGTGGCTAGAAATAGCGAGCGTGAATGTNNAGAACAATGGGTCTTCCGCCTCGAATCATCTAAGTCAAAATGGATAAGATGAACGTTCAACGACTATCTCGTGTAACTGACGAGAGTACATCACAAGCCTATGGTGATGGAAAAATCCTCTATCTCTAAAGAGATAAACATATAGTCTGCGCTCATGTGAAAACATGAGAAGTTCATAAGAGAACTGGCTAAGGAATTGCGCCCTTAGTTGAACGAGATAAATTTAATTAAATCTATCAAACCTCATTGAATACATCGAACGTACGTGCTACGTTAGACTCAATGAGGTAAGAATAATAATGAAATTTTTACGAGTTAGTCAAGTATCAGAATTAACAGGTTTGCATCCGAGTAGTCTCAGGAGAATGCTGGTGGAACACGCTACTATTCAGAAGAACAAATCTTTCATTATCTGAAAGGTGAGTGCCTGAATAATCGCACAGTAAAGGAGTAGACTTCTGATGATATTGGCGAAGAAAGTTAGACTAATCCCAACGCCTGAACAAGAACAAGTGCTTAGAAACCATGCTGGTGCTACAAGATTTGCTTATAACTATTGTAAAAGAATGAGTGATAGATACTATAAGCTATTTGGAAAATCTGTTTCACAGTTAGCTTTACAGAAACGATTTACAAAGATCAAGAAGCGAAAGAGATATGAGTGGTTAAATGACATCAACGCACAAGTTCCTAAACAGGCTTCAAAAGATTTTGATACAGCGAGAAAAAATTCGTTCAAAACGTACAAAAATGGTTATCACACTTCTTATAAATCCAAAAAAGATGTAATCCAAGGATTTTATGCCAATTATGAAAGACTAATTATAGGAAAGAAAGTAGTTCATATTCAGTCTATTGGAAAAGTGAAAACAAGCCAACAACTACCAAGAAATAAAAAACCATCCAATCCAAGAGTTACCTTTGATGGTCGTCACTGGTGGATGAGTGTAGGGTTCCAAGAAGATTTTGAATCCCAAGAACTAACCGATGAGTCGATTGGTGTGGATGTTGGTTTAAAAGAGCTTTTTGTAGCTTCTAATGGTATGAAAGAACGAAATATAAACAAAGATGCTAAGGTTAAAAAACTTTTGAAAAGGAAAAAGTCAGCGCAAAGAGATATGTCTAGGAGATTTAAAAAAGGTGTAAAAATTCGATCTGCCGGATATGAAAAAG
>NZ_NVAP01000027.1 GCF_002567495.1 Bacillus cereus
CTACTTGACAGGGATAAGACCAATACCTCGTCTTTTCTCATTACTTTTCTTCAAATAATAATGCTTCTAATTCATTTAATTTCTCTTCAAATACTTGTAGTGCCTCTTTTACTGGTTCAGGAGATGCCATATCTACTCCTGCTTTTTTCAGCACTTCAATTGGATAATCAGAGCTTCCTGCTTTTAAGAACTCATTAATGTAACGTTCTACCGCTGGTTGTCCTTCTTCTAAAATTTGTTTAGATAGAGCTGTCGCTGCACTAAATCCTGTTGCGTATTGAAATACGTAATAATTGTAGTAGAAGTGCGGAATACGAGACCATTCTAAACCAATTTCTTCGTCGATCACTAATGCTTCACCGAAATATTTCTTATTTAAATCGTAGTAGATTTCCGTCAGCATGTCTGGCGTAACAGCATGTCCTTCTTGTACTTTCTTATGAATAATATGCTCAAACTCTGCGAACATCGTTTGACGGAATACAGTACCACGGAATCCTTCTAAATAATGATTTAATAAATATAGACGCTCTTTCTCATCTTCTGTCGTTTTTAATAAATAATCATTTAGAAGCGCTTCGTTACAAGTTGATGCTACTTCTGCAACAAAGATTGAATAATCACCATATACGTGAGGCTGTGTCTTTCTTGTATAGTAACTGTGCACCGAATGACCGAACTCATGAGCAAGTGTAAATAAATTATCTACATTATCATGCCAGTTCATTAAAATATACGGATTTGTTCCATATGCACCAGATGAATATGCTCCGCTTCGTTTTCCTTTATTTTCATACACATCTACCCAGCGATTTTCATATGCCTCTTTCAAAATCTCAACATATTCATCACCAAGTATGTTTAAAGATTTTAATAACATTTCTTGTGCTTCTTCATACTTCACATTCATTTTCACTTCTGGTACAAGCGGTGTATATAAATCATACATATGAAGTTCTTCAAGTCCTAACGCACGCTTACGAATATCGATATAACGATGTAATAAGTGTAAGTTGTCATTTACTGTTTCAATGAGTTGATCGTATACTGCTTCAGGAATGTTATTATTACTTAATGCAGCTTGACGAGCAGAATCATATTTACGAACACGAGCATTGAAATTATTACGTTTCACTGCTCCGCTTAACGTACTTGCAAATGTGTTCTTATATCTTCCGTACGTTTCATATACAGCTTTGAATGCATCTTCGCGAACACGACGATCATCACTTTCTAAAAAACGAATGTAACGGCCATGTGTAATTTCTATTTCTTCTCCATCCTCACCTTTAATAGATGGGAATTTTAAATCCGCGTTATTCAACATACCGAATGTATTACTTGATGCACTCATCACTTCAGATGCTTCCGCTAATAGAGCTTCCTCAGCTTCAGATAATACATGCGGACGTTGACGTGTAATTTCTTCTAATGCATGTTCATATACACTTAAGTCTCTATTTTCTTTCAAGAATGTTTGCAGTGTATCTTCTGAAATAGATAAAATTTCAGGTACGATATATGCTGTACTACTAGATACTTGTGAATATAAATTTGTTGCGCGATCATTTAATGCTTGATATACAGAATTTGTTGTATCTTGATCGTAACGCATATGAGCATATGTATATAACTTACCTAATCGCATTGAAACTTCATCTTCATATTGCAATGCCTCAAGTAAATTGTTCGCAGAGTCACCAAGCTTCCCTTTAAATTCAGTTAACTTCGGTAATAACTCTTTAATCGCTTGGAATTCTTTTTCCCATTCTGCATCTGTTTGGAAAATATCTTCTAATCGCCACGTATTTGCTTCTTCAATTTCGTTACGACCTGGTAATGTTTTGGCTTTATTTTGTTCAGACATTCTTTAAGCCCTCCTTTAAATATCTCTACTTAAGTACAATTCGTTTTTTTCCTATGTAATTCCTTCACAATCATTCTTTATTATATCCCCTTTTCCTTCTCGCATGTTAAAATTTGCCTCAAATAAAGATAGCGCATGCGTTAAGCAAATCTCATCTTGTTTCATAATTTCCTCCTCTGTTTTTAACATAACTCCCCCCCTTATTTTTCGGTACATATAAGTTCCCACTTTATGCAATACACCTGTATAGCATAAAAATGTCATATATTCAGTAACTGCCACTTTCCATATGTGCTGTGAAAAGTACGGAAGTATCCGCCTTTTCGTATACCTCTTTACATAACTACACACATATTGAAGAGAGATACACTCTCCTACTGCAAGCTCCCCTATACACTTCATATATAGAAAGGCTTGCCATATAAATGGGTTTGTTTGAAAAGCAAATCCAGAAGGGAGTGGCACACCAATTTCAGAAGGAAAGCTCGCTGGGGTACATTTAAATTGATATAAGAGGTGTAATAATGACTTATAATTATAATTCCAAATCGGTAGGGCATTTTGGCGAAAGTATTTCTTTCTCTTCTTCCACTCTTCCCCTAATATTTCTTTCTCGAAAGGAACGGGAGAAAAAAGCATTTCAAAAGTAGTTTTATCGGTCGGTAAATATACAGTATGTGAGAAAAAGATGTTTGTAGAAAATGGGGTGACAAATGCACATTTCATAAATGATTTTTCTTTCGGACAGAAGAAAATAAGAAGTGGCTGAGGATAAGATTGTAAGGAGGAAGCCATAAGTGAGGAGAATTTCATCCAATATGCAGATTGCTTTTTCAATTGATTTCCACCAACGATCCAAATGACCTGTATACCAGCTTGCCAATACGAATATGTTCTTTTGTGCAGCTGCTCTATAGCGAGACTTGCGCATTGATATTCAATCGCAATTTTTCTACCTGCCCTCTCTACAAAAACATCTGGTCGTTGCTTAATTTCTGGAAGGTAGTACTCTATATCCACCTGAAAATTTTGACGTTTGAACCACCTATATAACAATTCTTTACCGTGCATATGATACGTTGATTCTGCTTCATAAAAGGAAAGACACGAATCCACTTTTTTATGAGCAAAATGCCAACTTTTTTGTTTCCCTAATTTCATTTTCACTTCTTTTCCGCAAGCTACACAAAAGAATCGTTCCTGTTGGCGCATACGACGCAAAAGCTCTTCATTACAATTATAGAGTAAATGAATTTTTTCTCCGTTTTCTCTTTTAGCGATAAATATCGGAATCACACCCTTTCAGCTCCTTATATTCTACAATTTGTTACAAATTCCTTTTAAAAAAAGAGATGTCCCAATTTCGGACATCTCTTTTTATAATAAAGGTGATAATAACCGGTACGTTGATTCAACAATTCGTCTATGAAGACGTCTTTTATGAAAATGATCAACATGAATTTCACTTGATTCTTCTAAATCATCTTTAAAGTCTTGAACAAGTTTTCGAATGCTATCTGTATCATATAAAAAGGCATTTACTTCGAAATTCAAATGAAAACTTCTCATATCCATATTAGCTGTCCCAATTGAAGCTAAATCAGAATCGACGATGACAATTTTACTATGAAGAAAACCTTTTTCGTATTCATATATCTTTACTCCTGCATCTAACAGCTCTGGGAAATACGATCTCGATGCGTAAAAGACCGTACGCTTATCAGGCTTACTTGGCATTAATAAACGAACATCAATACCTGCAAGTGCAGCTACCTTTAATGCAGATAAAATATCATCATCCGGAATAAAATACGGCGTTGCAATCCAAATGGATTTCCGAGCAGAAGCGATCATTGCGAAATATAAATGCTTAATCGTTTCCCATTTATTATCTGGTCCACCTGCAACTAGCTGCACTCCTCCCCAATGATCACCCTCAACTGCTTTTGCTTGTAAATATTCAGGGGCTAGCACAGCCTCTCCTGTCATATAAAACCAATCTTGAAGGAATATAAGCTGTAAACTTTGAACAGCTTCACCACGTAAATACAAATGCGTGTCTCGCCAAAAGCCAAAATATTTATTTTTCCCTAAATACTCATCACCGATATTTAATCCGCCTACAAACCCTTCGTTCCCATCAATCACAACGATTTTCCTATGATTTCGATAATTAATCTTATCGTTTAAAATCGGAAAGCGCACAGGAAAGAACGGAATCATTTCTACACCTGCGTCGTTTAATTCATCAATATACGATTTCGATAACTTAAAACTTCCAACCGCATCATATAAAAATCGAACAACAACGCCCTCTTTTGATTTTTGTATTAAAATATCTTTAATTTCTGTTCCTAATTTATCATCACGCACAATGTAATATTCCATATGAATGTGATGTTTCGCTCGTTTCAATCCATCTAAAATGGCCCGAAACGTTTCATCTCCATTTGTTAATGTTCTCGTTTCAGTTTGAAATGAAATATTTAAAGCACCTAATCGATCTGCTAAACGAAATAACAGCTCCTGATGTTTGTGATTGCGCAAAATTCGTTCTTCATGATCTTCATGCCCTTTATATTGTAAAAACGCCTGTTCATCGAGTAATGCCTTCTTTTGGAACATTCTTTTTCTCCGAAAATTTTGTCCAAATAATAAATAAGCGAAGAAACCAAATACCGGAAAAATGCCTAACACAATTAACCATGTAAGTGTTTTAGATGGATGCCGATTTTCTAAGAAAATAACACAACCAATTAAAAATGCAGATACTGTAAACAAAATACTAATAATACCTAAAATCGAAACATCTTTTATCCCAATCACATCTGAATAAAATGCTACATCAATAAACATACGTAACGAAACAAATAATGCGAACAATAGCAGGACAAAGAAGATCAGCTTTAACGTATTTTTCATCTCTTACCTCCTAACTAAGAAAGCTTTCCTATTCTTCATATAAAAAGCCGATTTCATACTACAGAAATCGGCCTACGTTTTAGCAGGAAAATTATTGCGAATCGTTTCAAGCGCATGCTCTTTCACAATTTGTTTCCCATACTCACTTACACGATGAATTGTTAAAGTTGATTCTTCTCCATATTCTAAAATAATACTTAAAATACGATCGATTTCCTCTTCATCATGTAGCACTTCATCGAATTCCACATATACATAATAGCGGTCATCAAATGAATGCAGCTCATCTTTTATATCTTCAAAGATAAGACGATGACTTAATGAAATGACATCTTCAAAATCATTAAATTTAATTAAAAAGCCAAACGTACCATCTTCATTAAAGTTTGTTCCTGTTTGTTCTTCTACCTCTTCGACTAATTCTTGTTGGAATAATGATTCGATGCCTTCATCTAGAGGAATATCTATAATTTTGTCTACCCCTATCGGTAGTTCCAGCTTTTGTCCATCCTTTGAAAGCTCTGCTTTCGTGACAAGTACTTCAATCCCTTTATCGACTGCTTGCACTTGAATCCATAACGGCCCATCAATAAAGAAATCGTCATGATCACGAGCTTCGTCCATCATCTCCCAAAAGAGCTCTTCACTTCGTTCGCGATCATACCAAATTTCTTCACGATTAAACCCTCTGTCCTCTATATCAATGTACGTAATAAAAAATTTCATCGTATGATCATTAATTCTTTCAATATCCAAAATACAACTCTCCCTTCCTGCTTAGAATTGTTATGAAGGGATTCCCCACTCATATGACAAATCAATAGATTCTTGTACTCTCATTTTATGATAAGATTCTCCAGAATGGAAATAAAATCGATTTATTTTACAAAAATAGTTATATGCCTATCTTTTACTACATCATCTACATAAATATATCATTATAGCGATTTCTTACTTATAAAAAATTTGGACATACATTTCCACCTTCCCCCGTACACTGTAATAAAGTGAAACTTCTATTAGAGGAGAATATTTAACAACAACTTTCTTCATCACATACATATAGTTCGCTTATTAAAACATCATAAATGGAGGCAGACTAATGGACTTAGAGTTTTTAACATCCGTACTAATGATTGTCGGTATCGATGTTGTATTAGGTGGTGACAACGCAATCGTCATCGCACTAGCTAGCCGAAATTTACCTGAATCAAAACGAAATAAAGCCATTTTAATCGGCACTCTTTTAGCAATCGTACTAAGAATTATCCTTACTATACTAGCTGTCTATTTACTCGACATTCCATTTCTGCAACTTATCGGCGGGATTTTACTTACATTAATTGCAGTCAATTTACTAACTGATAATAGCAATGATATTTCTTCTATTCAAGGAAAAACAACTTTATTCCAAGCTGTGCGGACAATTGTTTTCGCGGATCTCGTTATGGGGTTCGATAACGTTATTGCCATTGCAGGTGCAGCTCACGGGAGATTTTTACTCGTCATAATCGGCTTACTCATTTCTATCCCGATTATTATTTGGGGTAGCAAACTTATTTTAATACTTATGGAACGATTTCCATTCCTCATTTATTGTGGTGCAGCGATTCTTTCCTATACAGCAGGAAAAATGGTTACACATGAAGACAGACTTGCAACCTTTTTTCATAACAATCCAAGTTTCACTGCAAGCATTCCTTATTTGTTCATTTTCACTATTTTATGCATCGGCTTTATCGTACAACAAGTTCGATTACGCAATGTGAAACATTAAAAAAAACCTTCTACTATATAATAAGTAGAAGGTTTTCATATTATTATAATTAATTTACAAGACGTTGTGCTTCACGTAATTGGAACGTTCTTACTGTTCGTGGTAAGAAACGGCGGATTTCATCTTCATTGTAACCAACTTGAAGGCGTTTCTCGTCAATCATAATTGGGCGACGTAAAATCCCTGGATAGTCACGAATCATCTTATATAAATCTTGAAGTGGTAAAGACTCTAAGTTTACATTTAATTCTTGGAAAACTTTCGAACGAGTAGAAATAATCTCATCCGTTCCGCTTTCTGTCATACGTAAAATCTCTTTAATTTCCTCAATCGTTAATGGATCTGAGAAAATATTACGTTCTGTATAGGGAATATGATTTTCCTCTAGCCATAATTTCGCCTTTCTACAAGACGTACAGCTTGGAGAACTATATAATGTTACCATACAAAGCTCACTCTCCTTAAAGAGTACAAATTCTGTACTACATACAGTTTTAATTTCTAACTTCAGTAATTTTTCGCGATAACTTGTCTTATTGAAAAGTACAAAAATCGCATTTCATGTAAGCAACAACTTATAATAAACAACAATTACTTTTAATAAGTAACTTCTATAATCATTATACAATAGATTTTGCAAGAAATATACAGTAAATTTCCTGCTAGTTGAGAAAACTCTTCCGTGTATTCCACTGCTATGTAACATGATTACGCTCACTTTATCTGTACTTTAACAATAACTTTCAACCCTTTTAATACTCACTTCCTCTAGATTTTTCACATAATATATAGTTATTTATCTATAATCTTACCTATGAAAAAGAGAACGTTTTCTTACCTTTTCTTGATAAATCAATTAAGAAATGTAAGACTATACAAATGAGAATAAAAAGGAACGTTTGTTCTTATTTTAACAAACATTCTTCCTCCTGTCTACACGATTTCTAAAGTAAATCAAATATTTTTCTGACATTTCTTTCTTTTTTATTTTTTATCTCATACAATAAACATACAGACAGGCAAAGGGGGAGTTTGCAAATGATTGCTTTTTTTATTGATTTTATTACGGTTGCTGCCCTCATCATCGGAATAACAGCATTGATTGGTGTCATTACAAATAGCATCGGCGAAAAGCTCTTTGGTGGAAAAGAAAAAATGAAGTTTGTTAACAAAAGTTTGGATGTACAATCCGGCTGGAACCAAGTTGGCGGAAAAGGCATTTATAAGAAACGCACGTATTAAAAAAAGCAGGTGGTTAGCCTGCTTTTTTTTATTTTCCTACGGATGCCCACTTAAAGCTTAATTCACCGCCATATTTGTGGATATACACATCTTTAATCGTTTCTCTTTCTAATATAGATCTGCCGCGTTGGAATACCGGCGCAATTGCTGCATCCTCAAATAAAATTTTCTCTGCTTTTAACAGTTCATTCCAACGTCCTTTTACATCTGAGCCTTCTTGCTTTGCCTTTTTAATAATGTCATCATACTGAGCATTAGAATAAGCCATTTTATTTTGTGAACCATCTGTTATAAACATATCAAGGAATGTGATTGCATCAGGGAAATCAGGTCCCCATCCAGTAAATGAAATATCAAACTGTCCACTATCTTCAAGTTTTAATTTTTGCGCAAATGGTTGCATCTTAATTGTTACTGTTAAACCCGGTAAATTCTTTTCTAATTCTCCCTTTACATACTCACCAATTTTCTTAGATTCTTCATTATCAAAGTTTAAAAATTCTAGTTCTATTTTATCCTTACCTAATTCTTTCTTGCCTGCTTCCCAGAATTTTTTAGCTTCCTTCACATCGACTTTCGAAAGCTTTCCATTTTCTTTTCTGAAATCTTGCTTATCCGGTCCCTTAACAAAATCAGATGGTACTAAACCATAAGCTCCCTTAGAACCGTTGTTTAGAATAACCTCTCCAATACCATCTCGATCGTATGCACTAGAAATAGCCTTACGAATATTTTTGTTAGCTAACGCTGGATTTTTTTGGTTAAAACGCAAGAAGAATACAGTTGGATCATTAATTGTTTTAAAATCTTTTTGTCCTTTATACTTATCAACTAACTCCGCTGATAAACCAACTCTGTCAATCGCATTCGTATTATACAAATTAACAGCTGCTCCTGTATCTTTTACAACGTTAAAGTTAACTTCTTCTAATTTTACTTCTTTTTGATCCCAGTAATTTGGATTTTCCTTTAATTGGAAGCTTTGTTCATGTTTCCATTCATTTAATACAAATGGACCGTTATACAAAGTTGTATTTGCTTCCAAACCAAATTTTTCTCCCTGCTCTTTCATATACTTCTCATTTAATGGGAAAAATAGTGGATACACTGTTAAATCGAGAAAATATGGAACTGGATTATCCAATTCAACTTCTAATGTATAATCATCTATCGCTTTAACACCTAATTGATCCGGTGATAACTCTCTTTTATTAATTTTTTCTGCATTTTTTACATCTAACATAATATATCCTGATTTTGCTGCCGTATCAGGATTAACAGCTCTTTGCCATGCATAGACAAAATCTTTTGCTGTTACAGGGTCACCATTCGACCATTTAGCGTCTTCACGCAATTTAAATGTATATTTTTTTCCATCCTCAGATTTCGTATGGGATTTTGCCACACCTGGAACTAACTTATCGCCTTTTCCAAGTCGATACAGCCCTTCCATTGTATTATTCATAACTTTTGAAGAAGCAGCATCCGAGGCAAGTGTCGTATCCATTGTCGGAATTTCAGACACTTCTGTTAGATTAATAACTTGCTTCGCACCGCTTTTCCCGCTATCCCCTTTTGCGTTTGCTTGCGGTTCATCTTTCTGGTAGCTACATGCCCCTAACATCATGCTCATCGCTACTGTTGATGCTACAAAAACTGGTATCTTTTTTTTCATACTTCCACCCTCCAAAAAAATGTTAGCCCTTTCACTTTCAAACAGAAAGAAATATATATATGTTCTAATAATTCATATTATACACACGAATATATTCTTTGTATATTTATATTTCTATTTTATTAAAATTTTCTGTTAAAAAACGCACCTTTGTAAACGTTTCATATTGCTGATTAACCTTACTAAAGTGCAAATAACAGTTATTTTTATATTTTTCTAAAATATCAGAGAAAAATAAATTTTATATTCTATAATATTTTCTGTATAATTATCCCACCCTTTTTAACATAAAATAGCAGACCCTTCATATTAAAAATATGTAGACTGAAATGAGTGCAAAGGATACGAAAGTATGTTACGATACATTTTGCTAAAAATAGATATCGGTAAAGAGGGGACGGACATGACAGCAATTCAGGCAAAAAACAGGCCAACTGAGAAATTAAGTTTATTCTTATTAACATGGCCTATTTTTCTAGAAGTTTTTCTATTTATGTTAATGGGAATCGCTGATACTTTCATGTTAAGTGCATTATCAGACGATGCTGTATCTGGGGTTGGTGCAGCGAATCAATATCTCCATATTGCGATTTTGATACTAGAAGTCATCGGGAATGGCGCTGCTATCGTTGTATCTCAATACCTCGGTTCCAAACGCTTTATGGAAGCATCTAGAATATCAGCATTAGCCGTCACATTAAATTTAATGGTTGGGCTCGTTATAAGCGCTGGTTTTCTTTTATTTTCAAAACATATGATGCTCGCAATGAACTTACAAGGCGATGTACTAACGTATGCGCAAAACTACTTATCTATCGTCGGAGGTGCCATCTTCCTTCAGGCTATTATTAACTCATTAGCCGCAATTATCCGTGTACATGGTTTTACAAAGCAAGCGATGTTTATTTCACTTGGAATGAATATTATTCATATTGCTGGAAACTACGTACTCATTTTCGGGAAATTCGGTTTCCCTGAACTCGGTGTACAAGGGGCTGCAATTTCTTCCGCTGTCAGCCGACTTATCGCACTTATTGTTTTCTTCTGGTTACTATACCGTGTTATGGAATATCGTGTGAAATTACAATATTACGTCAGTTTATCCAAAGAATACATTGGGAAGATTTTAAAAATCGGCATTCCATCTGCATTTGAACAAGTCATGTATCAAGCTTGTCAAATTGTCTTCCTGTACTACGCAACTTACTTAGGAACAGAATCGTTAGCAGCTAGACAATATGCTACTAACATTTCTATGTTCACTTATTTATTCGCTATTGCGATCGGTATGGGAACAGCCATTATTATCGGGCGTCTTGTTGGCGGTGGTGAAAAAGATGAAGCATATGAACGTGTATGGAAAAGTGTAAAGTGGGCTATTGGCGTCACTTTATGTATGGTCGCTCTCGTTATTACATTCCGCACACAATTAATGGGACTGTTTACAGATAATCCTCATATTATTCAATTAGGTGCAAGCGTTCTTTTACTAAGTGTACTACTTGAAACGGGACGTACGATGAACATCGTCATCATTAATTCACTTCGTGCAGCTGGTGATGCAAAATACCCTGTTTTAATCGGTGCATTCTCTATGGTGTTAATGAGTTTACCACTCGGTTACTTTTTCGCCTTCCATTTAGATATGGGGCTAGTTGGTATTTGGCTAGCGATTGCTATCGATGAATGGACGCGTGCCATTATTATGTTCTTCCGCTGGAGAAGTAGAGCATGGGAACGTTATGCACTTGTGAAACCGGAAGAGCAAGACGAGATTGGTTCTGTTCAGGCACAGTAGCACTTGTTTGATCAGGATGTAGTTATTAATAAACGAAATTTATATCGACTTACCGACAATATTGACAACTCATTTATATAGTAGAAAAAAGCCATCCTTCCTTAATGGAAGAATGGCTTTTTTTATTATTGATAAATCTCTTTATATTTCTTATACTCCGCTTCAGAGCATAGTACGAAATGTCCTGGGCGAATTTCACGCATTGTTGGCACTTCACTACCGTAATCATGCTGAGATGGGTCGTATACGATACGTTTACGATTACGCTCATAATCTGGATCTGGTAGCGGAATTGCTGATAATAGTGATTTCGTATATGGATGAACTGGATTCGCATATAACTCTTCACTTGTTGTCAATTCTACGATTTGACCACGGTACATTACGCCGATGCGGTCACTAATGTATTTTACCATCGATAAATCATGGGCAATGAATAAGTATGTTAAACCTTTTTCTTTTTGTAACTTTTTCAGTAAGTTTACAACTTGCGCCTGAATCGATACGTCAAGTGCTGAGATTGGCTCATCGGCAATGATAAACTCAGGTTCTACAGCAAGTGCTCGAGCGATACCGATACGCTGACGTTGTCCACCTGAGAATTCGTGCGGAAAACGGTTTGCGTGTTCTTTATTTAAACCAACTGTGTTTAATAGTTCATGAACACGGTCCATGCGCTCTTTTTTACTTTTCGCTAATCCGTGAATATCAATACCTTCTGCGATAATATCCCCTACTGTCATACGAGGGTTTAATGATGCGTATGGATCTTGGAAAATCATTTGCATTTTACGGTTGAATTTCTTCAGTTCTGCGCGTGATTTCTTACCATGTACATTTTCACCATCGAACAATACTTCACCAGCAGTTGCATCATATAAACGAATAATCGTTCTTCCAGTTGTCGATTTACCACAACCTGATTCTCCTACAAGACCAAATGTTTCTCCGCGGTAAATATCAAATGAAATATCATTAACCGCCTTGACAACACCACCACTCACGTCGAAGTGCTGCTTTACATTTTTTACTTCAATTAATTTCTCACGTTGTTTAGTCATGTTGTTCACCTGCTTTCATTTGAAGAATGCGTTTTTCAACGACTGCCGGCGGTTTTACTTCTGGAGCTTGCTCATGAAGTAACCAAGTTGCCGCATAGTGTGTATCACTTATTTTAAATAAAGGTGGTTCCATTTCAAAATCAATTTTCAGTGCCTGTGGGTTACGTGGTGCAAAAGCATCCCCCTTTGGCGGCTTCAATAAATCTGGAGGCGTTCCAGGAATTGCGTATAACTCTTCCTCTGATCCATCTAAACTTGGCATAGATGCGATTAAGCCCCAAGTATATGGATGTTTTGGATTGTAGAAAATTTCATCTACAGTTCCAATTTCAACAACTTTACCAGCGTACATAACTGCCACTCGGTCAGCAACGTTTGCTACTACACCTAAGTCATGTGTAATGAAAATAATTGCCGCTTCTGTTTTTTGCTGAATGTCTTTCATAAGTTCTAAAATTTGCGCCTGAATTGTAACGTCTAGCGCTGTTGTTGGCTCATCGGCAATTAATAATTTCGGGTTACAAGCTAACGCCATCGCAATAACTACACGCTGTCTCATACCACCTGAGAATTGGTGAGGATATTGTTTTAAACGAGCTTCTGGATTCGGAATACCTACAAGGTCGATTAATTCCAACGCAACTTTACGTGCATCTGCTTTACTCATCCCTTGATGTTTAATAAGGCCTTCCATAATTTGATTCCCAATTGTCATCGTTGGGTTTAATGATGTCATTGGATCTTGGAAAATCATCGCGATATCTTTACCGCGTACTTGTTGCATTTCTTTTTCTGTTAATTTCGTTAAGTCACGACCTTCAAATACGATTTCACCATTTTTAATGCGTCCAGGAGGATTCGGAATTAATCCCATTAACGCTTTAGAAGTAACTGATTTCCCTGAACCAGATTCTCCTACAATCGCCAATGTCTCTCCTTTTTTCAAATCAAAAGTAACGCCGCGTACAGCTTGTACTTCACCTGCATGTGTATCAAAGGAGACTTGTAAATCTTTTACCTCTAACAATGTTTTCATTTTTGCCTCTCCCCTCTTTTACTTACGCATTTTTGGATCTAACGCGTCGCGTAATCCGTCTGCCATTAAGTTAAACGCTAAAATTAATATACTGATGACAACCGCAGGGATGAACATCATATGCGGATACGTTTGAATAGATTTATAACCGTCATTTACAAGAGAACCAAGTGATGCGAATGGTGGCTGAATACCTAAACCGATGAAGCTTAAGAATGCCTCACCAAACACCGCTGTTGGAATTGTAAACATTGTCATTACGATAATTGGTCCCATTACGTTCGGGATTAAGTGTTTCACAATTAATTGCGTATTCGTTGCACCTAATGTACGAGATGCTAATACATATTCTTGGTTTTTTAATTTCAGGATTTGTCCACGAACGATACGCGACATCCCTATCCAACCTGTAATCGCCATTGCTAGTGTAATTGACCATATACCAGATCCCATAATGATTACCATTAAGATAACAATGATTAAGTATGGAATACCGTTAATAATCTCCATAATACGTTGCATAATATTATCTACTCTGCCGCCATAAAACGCTGAAATACCTCCGTATGCAACCCCAATTACTAGGTCAATTGCTGCTGCTAAAAGAGCGATATATAATGATACGCGAGTACCTTCCCATGTTCTTGTCCATAAATCACGACCAAGATCATCTGTACCAAACCAGAAATACTCTTTAATATCACGTTTTTCATATTGGTCAACACCATATTGATCTGTACCGTCAAATGGTAGCCAATGAACATTTTCAATCACTGGAATTTTCGGTGGCATTTTCGCACGACCTAAATCCTGTTCTTTATATGAGTGTTTACTTACCATCGGTCCAAAAATTGCTAGTAATATAATTAGGCTTAATAATACGAAACCAAACATAGCCCCTTTATGTTGGAACAAACGTCTTCTTACATCTTGCCAAAACGTTAAGCTTGGACGGGCAATGACTTCATTATCCACATTATTTTGATTGGCTTGTTGAAATAAATCTGGAGATAATTTTTGTACATCTTTCATCATTTTTTCCCTCCCGCTAAACGAATACGAGGATCAATAATTCCGTATAAAATATCGACAATGAAAATAACTAAGATGAAAATCGCACTATAGAAAATTGTAGTTCCCATAATAACTGTATAGTCATTCACTGTAATAGATTTAACGAACTGTTCCCCTAGTCCAGGTACAGCATAAATTTGCTCAATAACTAATGTACCTGTGATTAAACCTGCAACCATTGGTCCTAAAATTGTTACAACTGGAATTAACGCGTTACGCAGTGCGTGTTTGATAATGATAACGCCTTGACTAATTCCTTTCGCTTTCGCTGTTAAAATGTAATCAGCTTGCATAACTTCAATCAACTCTGCACGAGCGAAACGTGCGATTGTTGCAATAACTGCCATCGATAAAGCAATTGTAGGCATTACTGTAAATTCTGGTCCTTTCCAGAAGGCTACTGGGAACCAACCAAGTTTTACCCCTACGAAATATTGTAGTAAAGCGGCGAATACGAACGATGGTACCGACATCCCGAGTACGGAAATAATTGTCGCTCCATAATCGACCCACGTATTGTTACGAAGTGCCGCAACGATTCCTAAAATTAAACCGATAAATGTTCCTAATATAATCGCTTGTAAACCAAGTTGTGCTGATGGTCCAATGCGATCTACAATCATATCTGTTACTGGGCGGTTATCATATTGGAATGATACCCCTAAATCACCTTTTGCCAAGTTACCTAAGTAACGTGCATATTGAACTGGTACTGGATCATTTAAACCATATTTTTCAAGAATGATTTCTTTTTGTGCCGGTGATAACTTCTCCTGGTTTTTAAGCGGAGAACCCGGAAGTAATTTCATCAAAAAGAAAGTCAGTGTAGTAATTAAAAATAATGTCAAAGCCATGTACACGAAACGTTTTAATACATAACGTCCCATAGTCAAGCACCTCCCCGTTTTTCTCAAAAGCAATAAGATAGTTTAAAATATTCTTACTTTTATTTTTTTAAAATAAGAGCATATGCCCATCATAGGCATATACCCTTATTCATGATGGAAACCATTTTTAGTTTTTGAGTTCAACCCACTTGTAGCTAAATTCTCCGCCATATTTATGTTCTAATAGACCTGTAATAGATTGGCGTTGTAAATAAGCTTTACCAGGTTGATATACTGGAGCAATCGCTGCATCTTCAAGCAGTTGTTTTTCAGCTTTCAATAGTGCATCCCAGCGAGCTTGTACATCAACTTCTGTTTTTGCTTTTTTAATTAAATCGTCATACGCCGGATTTGCGTAATTTACTTTATTTTGTGCATTTCCAGTTGTATACATTTCAAGGAATGACATTGGGTCCATATAATCTGGACTCCATCCCGCATATGACATTGCATAGTCTCCACTTGCTTCAAGTTTTAATTTTTGCGCAAATGGCTGCATTTTTGTTGGAACTGTTAGACCTGGTAAATTCTTTTCGAATTGTCCTTTTAAATACTCTCCGATTTTTTTAGCATCATCAGTATCAAAGTTTAATAGCTCTAACTCTACTTTGTCTACACCAAGTTCTTTTTTACCAGCTTCCCAGTACTTTTGAGCCTCTTTAACGTCCTCTTTTATAAGATTTCCATTTTCTGCACGGAAGTCTTTTCCATTCGGACCTTTTGCTAAGCCTTTCGGAACAAAACCATATATTCCTTCTGAACCATCGTTTAAGATCACTTTTCCGATATTTTCACGTTCGAAGGACATTGCAATTGCTTTTCGGATATTTTTATTTGCTAAAAATTTATTCTTTTCATTTAAGCGAATAAATTGTGTAGATGGTCTCTTAATCGTTTTAAAATCAGCATCTGATTTGTATTTATCCACAAATTCAGATGTTAATACGACACGATCAATCGCCTTTGTCTCATATAAATTTATAGCAGTTGAACGATCCTTAACAATATTGAAGTTTATTTCCTCAAGTTTCACTTCTTTATTTTCCCAATACGTTGGATTTTTCTTAAGTTGGAAACTTTGTTCATGCTTCCATTCATTTAACACGAATGGACCATTATAAAGTGTCGTATTGGATTCTAATCCAAATTTTGCTCCTTGTTCTGTTACAAATTTCTCATTTAAAGGATACAAGGTTGGATAGACTGTTAAACTTACAAAATAAGGAACAGGGTTATCTAATTCCACTTCAAGTGTATGATCATCAATTGCCTTTACACCAAGTTCTTCAACTGGTAATTCTTTTTTGTTAACTTTCTCCGCATTTTTAACATCAAATAGTATGTAAGCAAACTTGGCACCCGTATTTGAATCGACAGCTCTTCTCCAAGAGTAAACGAAGTCTTTCGCTGTTACAGGTTCACCATTCGACCATTTCGCATCTTCACGTAATTTAAATACATACTTTTTGCCATCCTCTGATTTTTCATAAGATTTAGCGACACCTGGAACAAGTTTATCGTCTTTCCCCAGACGATACAATCCTTCCATTGTATTATTCATGATGTTAGAAGATGTCGCATCTGTTGATAACGTCGTATCCATAGTTGGAATCTCAGCTGTCTCAGTTAGGTTTAACGTTTGCTTGTTTGAGGCTTTCTCTTTTGCCCCTGCTTTATTATCTTCTTTTTGGTAACTACAAGCTCCTAACATACTCACTGTCAACGTCGATGCAAGTAATAACGGTATCTTTTTCTTCATGTTGTGTTGCCTCCCCTAATTGCACTTCCTGTACCCTCACTTGTTAAAAAGTAGAATTGAAAGAATAATCTCCAAGTTTCTACAATTTTCATTATACATATAATATAACAATTGTGAATATAGTTTTTTGTTTTTTTGTTAAAATTTTTAATAAAATGTTTATTTTTTTATTTTTTTGTAAAGGGATACGTTAACATTGCTACCATCATCTTGAAATCAGACCTTTAATTGCGTATAATTTTCAAAAAATTAACTCTAGTACATATTATAGCTTTTATAGTATAATAATTCTAGTAATATTTTGACGGAGGGGAACATTTTGAATAAAGTTTTTTTTCATACTTGTATACTAATTTTCATAACGATAATCGCTTCTAGTATTGGAGCATTCCTCATTTCATCGCATTTTTTGTTGAATTTTGTCAACATCTCGTTTTATATTGCACTATTTTTTATTCTCATTGGCGGTTTTTTATACATATTTCAAAATGGGTTTTTTAATGTAACAATTTACGCCTTCCAGAGAGTATTTGGCACGAACAAAAAGATTGACTCTTTAATTGAAGAAATAGAGGAACCTACCGATAAGAAAGAACGTATTTATAAAACATATTCATTCAAATGGACGTATCCAATTTGTATTACAGGTATCGTTCTTGGGTTGTTCTCGACCCTCATTAGCTTTACTATTTTGATGTAGTTTGCAAACACTATCCCATATGATATAATAATCAGCAAAACATTTTGTTATAAAACTTTAGTTCTTTCATATTAAAAGAGCTCAAGTCACAATAAATAAATTTATATGTATGCGATGATAAAGAGTAGTACATATTGAGGCAATTTCAGAGAGCTTGTGGTTGGTGTAAACAAGTAATTGTGCAATATGGAATGGACTTTTGAGCACCAAACCGAACCGAAAGTAGTAGGCTTTGGCGTTATATCCAAACGTTATTATGGATTAGAGAGATTTCACAGTAGTGAAATAATTAGGGTGGTACCGCGGTCCATTCGTCCCTATAGTTTTTGGGGATGAATGGGCTTTTTTGTTTGCCTTCTCTTCCCTATCACGCATTCAATCAAATTTAGGAGGAATTACTTATGTCAGTTATCTTTTCAGGTATTCAACCAAGTGGAACGATTACACTTGGAAACTATTTAGGAGCTATGAAACAGTTTACAGAACTTCAAAACGAACACGACTGTTATTTCTGTATTGTAAACCAACACGCGATTACAGTACCTCAAGACCCTGTACAACTTCGCAAAAACATTCGCAGCCTTGCTGCACTTTATGTAGCATGCGGCATTGATCCTGAAAAAGCTACTTTATTTGTACAATCAGAAGTACCAGCACACGCTCAATTAGGATGGATCATGCAATCTGTTGCTTACGTTGGAGAATTAGAGCGTATGACACAGTATAAAGATAAAGCTTCAGGTAGAGATTCAGTTCCAGCTGGATTACTTACGTATCCACCATTAATGGCTGCTGATATTTTACTTTACAACACTGAAATCGTCCCTGTTGGTGATGACCAAAAACAACATATGGAATTAACACGTGACCTAGCAGAGCGTTTCAACAAACGCTTCCGTGAAGTGTTCACAGTTCCTGAAATTCGTATTCCAAAAGTAGGAGCTCGCGTTATGTCATTAACAGAACCTACGAAAAAAATGAGTAAATCTGATCCGAATCCAAAATCAATGATCAGTATGCTTGATGAGCCAAAAACAATTGAAAAGAAAATTAAGAGTGCTGTAACCGATTCTGAAGGTATCGTGAAATTTGATAAAGAAAACAAACCTGGTATCTCTAACTTATTAACAATCTACTCTTCATTCTCAGGAAAAACAGTAGAAGAAATCGAAGCAATGTACGAAGGAAAAGGATACGGAGACTTCAAAGGCGACCTAGCGCAAGTAGTCGTAGAAGCAATTCGTCCAATCCAAGACAAATATAACGAACTAATTAGCTCACCAGAACTAGACGAAATTCTAGACAAAGGTGCCGAAAAAGCAAACCGCGTTGCATTCAAACAACTACGCAAAGTAGAAAACGCAATGGGACTAAGCAGAAAACGTAGGTAACATATAAAGCGGAGGTAGCTCATTCAGCTCTGACTGGCTAAGGTTCTTTCGTATAGAAGACGCTTTTTGTCTTCTTATGCGGAAGGTTCTTAGACACGAAGAGCTTGCCGCTGGAGCTAGATTACTACAAAATTAAAAAACCGCCAATTGGCGGTTTTTTAATTTACCTTTTGTTCATTTTCCATTTCCCATAACTTTTCAAAGAATGGCTGTCCTTTTACGAGACGCTCGCATAATTGTTCATGTTTCTCAGACCAGCCAGCTTTCGCTTCATCATACAGTCTAGCCCAAATATCTTCGAACTCCATATGTTGAACCGTTCCATATGCTGATGGATCCCACTCTGTGTACCAATAGCGAATTTCTGCTGTATTTTTCGTTGTATGTAATTGATCTAACGCCATAAATAATAATTGTTTTAGCTGTCTTTCTTTACGAGTCAATCCATTCATAATGAAAGGCGATGGTGATAAAATGTGATGTTCTTTTTCTGTTTCTTCTACTTGGAACTCATACTTTTCTGCTTGTACGTTTTCTACCATCTCATATACCATCTGTTCTTGGCGTGGTATAAGTCTACTTTTGCGAATTGGTACATTGTAACCAATTGTGTCAATCGCAATAATTCCTTTTCCATCTGTAACAACAAAGCAATACTCTTGCTGCAAGCGTTCATGATTTTTACGAATATAGGCCTTATGATGTACGTCTTCCAGCATTTTTTGCGGAAGCTCTAACAATTCGTTCTCGATGTAATGATATAATGTGGCATCTACTTTTAATAATGGCACTTGATCTAATAGCTCAATCGTATCATCTTTCCGCCATTCGTAAAAATGACAAACGTTATACCCATTCTCTTCACCTTCAAACCAATTTACCCATACATCATGTAGATATAACATTCACTACCCCTCACTTCACTACTGTTTGTACCAATCATTATGTTCATTTTTGCTTAACTTTATTCCACTTAAGGAAATATATTCTAATTATTATTTTTTCTTCTATTTAATATAAAAAAAACAGGAGGTATAGCTCCTGTTTTCTCATGAAACATGAAATGCATTTGCTTTACTCAATATTCCTTTCGCATCTATAGATAACAAAGAAAGTGTATCCTCCCCTTTAAATGCTACACAATCTTTTACAATATGAAATCCAAGTGCATAACCAAGCATTTTCGGGTAAGAATGGAGGCCATTTAATAAAATGTCATGCTCCCTTGTTCCTCGTTTTATACTTATTCTTCCTTGTACAACGTTTTTCCAATAATAAATTGCTTCTTCTTTTGAAAGGTACGTCGTCCACGGAGCATTACTTTTTTCTGTATACCTTTCGGTTACTGCTTGCTCAGCTAATCCTTCCATAATCATCGTATCAAGTAGTGTATAATCTGTTTCTTTCGTCTCAATTTGATGTAGCCTGCATATATGATGGTATTCATGTGCTAATAACGCTTTTAATTCTTCTATCGAATTTCTTCCGCATACAAATAAGAAAATAACATGCCGCATAGATACTCCAGCCTTCCCGTTATACTCTTCCTGCACTGTCCGATTATAGGAATCTGATAATAAAATAAAGATAGGGACATCCGGACCTTTCAACCAATTTTTCAATTTATCATACTCCAGGCTCAACTCTTTCCAAATTCCCTTTTCCTCTAACTCTTTAATTTCCTTTTCTCCGCGCATAACCGGGCGATACATGCCTTTTGAAATTAAAAAGCGATACAACCTTTCTTTTGGCAACGGAATATACTTCGTAAATTTCTCACAAAGCTTTTCTGGCCGTCCATAATATAAATGTAACCATTCAGCTGTTTCAATAACCCCCATCTTTATCCCTCCTTTTTCTTATGTATATGCTACAGAAGAAAAAGGCGTAAAAATAAATAAGGAGTTTTTTCGCAATATGCTACGAAAAAACTCCTTATTTCATCTATTATTTGTACGATTTAAATACTAACACTGCGTTATGACCACCGAATCCTAATGAGTTACTTAATACTGCGTTTACTTCTTGGTGTCTCGCTTGATTCGGTACGTAATCTAAGTCACATTCTGGATCTGGTGTTTCATAGTTAATTGTTGGAGGAATTACTCCCTCTGTAATTGATTTAATAGAGAAAATCGCTTCAACAGCACCAGCTGCTCCTAATAAGTGACCTGTCATTGATTTCGTTGAGCTAATCGCTACTTTATACGCGTGCTCACCGAAGGTTTCTTTAATTGCCATCGTTTCATACTTTTCATTCGCATCAGTACTTGTACCGTGCGCATTAATGTAATCAATATCTTCTGGCTCTAGACCTGCATCAGCTAAAGCTTGACGCATTGCACGCACGCCGCCTTCACCACCAGGAGCAGGCATTGTAATATGGAATGCATCTCCAGTTGCACCATAACCAGCAATTTCCGCATAAATGTGAGCACCGCGTGCTAATGCGTGCTCTAATTCTTCAAGAATTAGAATACCTGAACCTTCACCCATTACGAAACCACTACGGTTTTTATCAAATGGACGGCAAGCCGTTGCTGGGTCTTCATTAAATGTTAATGCTTTCGCTGAGCTAAATCCTGCGAATGCCATACTTGTTAACGGCGCTTCTGCTCCACCTGTAATCATTGCATCAGCATCACCACGCTGAATTGCTTTAAATGCATCACCAATTGAGTTTGCACCAGATGCACAAGCCGTTACAGAACAAGTGTTAATTCCTTTCGCTCCTGTCGCGATCGATACTTGACCTGCTGCCATGTCTGGAATCATCATCGGTACGAAGAATGGACTAACGCGTCGTGGACCTTTCTCAGTAAAAATTTTAAATTGCTCTTCGTATGTTTCCATACCACCAATACCAGAACCAATCCATACACCAATTCGAGGTGCATTTTCTTCTGTAATTTCAAGCTTTGCATCCGCAACTGCCATTTTTGATGCTGCTACTGCATATTGTGTAAAGCGGTCCATACGGCGCGCTTCTTTTTTATCAATATATTTCTCGACTTCAAAGTCGTTAATTTCCGCTGCTACTTTTGCTGGAAATAGTTCTGGATCAATTCTTGTAAGTCGTCCGATTCCAGATACACCCTTTTTAACGTTTTCCCATGCTGTTTCAACATCTGTTCCGACCGGTGTCACAGCTCCTAGTCCTGTAATTACGACCCTCTTTTTTTCCATACAAAATACACTCCTTTTTTTCTCTCAGTCCTTATTTACCCCAACGAAGAGCGACTGCTCCCCATGTTAATCCACCGCCGAAACCAACAAGTATAATTAAATCACCGTCTTGAATACGTCCGTTTTGCAATTCCTCTACCATTGCAATTGGAATTGAAGAAGCTGATGTATTACCAAACTTTTCAATTGTCATACTCATTTTTTCTTGCGGTAAATTCAATCGCTCTCTTGCTGACTCCATAATACGAATGTTTGCTTGATGCGGCACTAAGAAATCCACATCCTCTTTCGTAAGACCAGCCTTATCTAACACGCGTAGACAAGAATCGCCCAGTTGACGAACAGCAAATTTAAAGACTTCTCTGCCATTCATCATAACATACTCGTCTTGATATAGATGCTTGCCACCACTTCCGTCTGCTCCTAATTCGAAAGATAAAACGCCTCTTCCTTCTGAAACAGCTCCCATTACGACAGCGCCAGCTCCATCTCCAAATAGTACTGCTGTATTTCGATCATTCCAGTCTACAATTTTAGATAATTTATCACTGCCAACTACTAATACATTTTTATAAGTTCCCGTTTGAATAAATTGCTGCGCTGTAATCATTCCGTACATAAAACCAGCACACGCTGCACTTACATCCATTGCAGCTGCATGTTTCGCCCCAATTGCTTCTTGAATTACACAAGCTACCGCTGGAAAAGCACGATCTGGCGTTACTGTCGCTACTAAAATAAGATCGATATCCTCTCCGCTCACCCCTGCATCCTCAAGTGCTTTTTTAGAAGCCTCTACGGCCATATATGAAGTATCTATTGTATCATCGGCAATGCGTCTTTCTGCAATTCCCGTTCTCGTACGAATCCATTCATCAGATGTATCCATTATTTTCTCTAAATCGTGATTTGTGACTACTTTTTCCGGCACATATCTTCCGATCCCTAAAATGCCCACGTTCACATCGCAGCCCTCCATTTTATATCAATTATTATGACTTGGTACTAATTTTAAAACATAAATGTATTTTTGTCTAGAATATATTTCGCATAAAACATAAAGCTAACGCATTATTCACTTTATTTTTCATTAAAAGAATCAGAAACATACCTTTTCGTATTTCATTCCAAATAAAAAGGCTCGAACCGCTTCTACTCACGGTTCGAGCCTCTCCCCCATCAAAAAAGAAGGATTTTATTCTTTATCTGCTTTTCCAAGCTCATAAGCTTCGTTCATAACTTTCATTAACAACTCTAACACCGGCTGTGCTTTCTCCATATCAAGCGCAATTCCATTATCATCTAAGATTGCTTTTGCCTCTGGTAAATGTTTCATTGCGATTTGTAAAAACTGCATACTTTTTTCGTTCATATTATACTCTTCCTCTCCATTAAAACTTTCACATACAATAGTGTAACACGCGTGCTACCCTTCGTATAACTCTTTATATTTTTTCATATGTGCCAATTGTTTATTTAAACCATATTCTAACGGGGTATTTCTTTTTATTGAAATGACTTCAATAGCCTCATCTCTTACTTCGTTATTCTTTTTATTTACTTTATCATCCGCGCGTAAAAGGTTCATGCCTTTTTCCCATAATGACTGTTTACCACTAAGTAAATTGTATATACCAAGATGCGCTCCGTTCATTCCATTTTCCCATAAGTATTCACATACATCTTCAATGTAAAGTAAATCGCTTCCTTTTTCCTCACTCGTACAACAGCACGCTTTGTCGTCTAATTCTGATAAAATGAGCTGATGATACATCATAAAGGATGGTTGCCACGGTCCATATAATGTAGGAACTCGAAATACACTATATTGTAAATCCCCTTTTTTTAATCCTTCTTCTACTTTCAAAAATAGGCGTTTATTTTCCGATTCATCTGTGCTTCCTACTTCAATAGAAGAAATTAAATTCAACTTCACTTTCTGTTCTTCACACATTCTTATAATTCGCTTTAAATATTGTAATATGACTCTTTCATTCCGAAATCCACTTTGCTGATTTGGCTCATATAAGCAAAAGTAAACAGTATCGAATCTCTCTCCCTCTACTGATCTCCATCCATCTTCATCTCTTATTGAATAATACGTAAATAACGCATTTCGCCCAATTAACAATAACTTCTCTTCATTAATTTTGGTTATACTATCGAATTCATCAAAATCAAGCCCATACACTTCTACTTCTTCTTCCATCATTTTATTCACAAGGTGATAACCTACAAACGTAAGTGCACCTATTATCAGCACGCGTTCCATACCACCAACCCTTTCCCTTTGAAACAAATAGCTCCTCATTTATGTATATGGGAGCTTCACAATTCTTCTTCATATTTTTTAAAGAAATCGGTCGTTTGCTTAACCATTTTATATTTCACATCTTGCAGATGGAATAAGACAGAAGTATCACATTGATTGAATTGCCTCATTTTCTCATATTTACGCAACTGTTGTTTTCTTCCTCTTTTTTCTTGTGTTGATACAAAAATTTTAACAGGTACACAAGATGGAAGAAGCGTAAATGATTTCTTATTTATTTTCAATTCTAGTTCTTCTTCTTTGGAATCATACGCCGTACTTAATTCCTTCACTAATCTTTTATAAAAAAACTTATGCTCTTTCTCAAACTCCACATATTCCGGTAAATCTAAACACGGATTTAACATAACAACAGAACGTATACATTCAGGATATCTGTTCATCATTTCAAGTGCCACAAGCGCTCCCATACCATCTGCCATAATGTGCATTTTTGCATTTAACGTCTCTTTTCTCAAAACAACATCATACAAACGTTTTGCTAGACGAACAGATTGGTCGTTTCCCCAATGTCTTCCGTATAAATTAGAGGAAAAGACCGTGTAGCCTTTCTCAATAAGGCCATGTAAAAAATAAGATTTACCCGCATGTTGTGTCCATAAACTTGTACCATTCTCAATAAAGTAGTTGTAATCACCGAGAAGCATAACCGAAAATCCATTTGGCTTCTCCGGTAAATAAATGACACATGGTTCTTTTTCTAAGTAAAAAAAACGTTCCGTAATACTCATTTTTCCCCCGCCTTATTTTCTAAACATATAAAACCACTCTTTTATAATGTATGAACGGAATGCAAATTTGCGTTGAAAAATCTACAAATATTTTTCTATATTCTTTTTTCAATTGTGTTACAATAAGGACAGATTGAACGAATAGAGGTGTAAAATATGCGTTTCATTTGGGCATTAATTTGGTCGTTCTTACTTGTACATATGATGAGCTATGTAATCGGTTCTATGACTGGCGGTACATACGACTTTAACCAAGCGTCTATTTTCTCAGTTGTTCTTGCTGTATTAGTACTAGCAATTTCAGCTGCAATTCCAAACGAGCCAGTAGAACAACACTAAAAAAAGAGTCCGGATTTTATCCGAACTCTTTTTTATTTTTATTTCACATGAACAACTAATTCGTTATTTTCTACATCGACAACTACGTGACTATTGTCAGTAATTGTTCCTGCAATTAATTCTCGCGCTAATTTCGTTTCCACTTGACGTTGTACGTATCGTTTTAACGGACGAGCTCCATACATCGGATCAAAGCCAGCTTCTACAACGAATTCTTTTGCTACGTCTGTTAATTCTACTGTAATATGACGGTCAGCTAAACGACCTTGTAATTCTTTTACAATTTTATCAACAATACCTTTAATTTCATTCGTTGTAAGAGGTTTAAATAAAATAATTTCATCAACACGATTTAAAAATTCAGGTCGGAAATGCCCTCTTAATTGGCCCATTACAAGGTCTCTTGATTCCTCTTTAATCGAACCATCTTCTTCTAATCCATCTAATAAGTGCGCAGATCCAATATTTGAAGTCATAATAATAACTGTGTTTTTAAAGTCTACTGTACGACCTTGCGAATCTGTAATGCGTCCATCATCTAACATTTGTAGTAAAATGTTGAATACTTCTGGATGTGCTTTTTCAATTTCGTCTAACAAAATAACAGAATACGGTTTACGTCTTACTGCCTCTGTTAATTGACCACCTTCTTCATATCCTACATATCCAGGAGGTGCACCAATTAAGCGTGATACAGCGTGTTTCTCCATATACTCAGACATGTCAATGCGAATCATTTGCTCTTCACTATCGAATAAAGACTGCGCTAACGTTTTTGCAAGTTCTGTTTTACCAACACCTGTAGGGCCTAAGAAAATGAAGGAACCAATTGGACGATTTGGGTCTTTAATACCAGCGCGAGCACGAAGAACTGCGTCTGATACTAAACCTACTGCTTCCTCTTGTCCGATGACACGCTCTGATAAAATCTGCTCTAAGCGTAGTAATTTCTCGCGTTCACCTTCAACGAGTTTTACTACAGGAATACCAGTCCAGCGTGAAACAATATCCGCAATTTCTTCTTCACTTACTTCCTCACGTAATAAACGATTTTCTTGCTTATTATGCGCGCCCATTTCTTCTGCTTCTTTTAGTTCTTTTTCAATCGCAGGGATTTTTCCGTGCCGAAGTTCGGCCGCTTTATTTAAATCGTAATTACCTTCTGCTTCTTCTAATTCACGGCGCAGACGTTCTAAATGTTCACGTAAGTCACGAACTTTGTGAATGTCTTCTTTTTCTTTCTCCCATTTCGCTCTCATACCACTTGCAACTTCTTTTAAATCTGATAGTTCACGTTGCAACGTTTTAAGACGCTCTTGGCTACCACGATCTGTTTCTTTTCCAAGAGCCGCTTCCTCAATTTCTAACTGCATAATACGACGCGTTACTTCATCTAATTCTGTTGGCATAGAATCAATTTCTGTACGAATTGTTGCGCACGCCTCATCAACAAGGTCAATTGCTTTATCTGGTAAGAATCGATCTGAAATATATCGATCTGATAAAACTGACGCTGCAACAATAGCACGATCATGAATATTTACACCGTGATAAATTTCAAAACGCTCTTTTAATCCACGTAAAATTGAGATTGTATCTTCAACAGTTGGTTCTTCTGCTAATACTTGTTGGAAACGTCTTTCTAACGCTGGATCTTTCTCAATATATTTACGATATTCATCTAATGTCGTTGCACCAATACAATGCAGTTCACCACGCGCAAGCATTGGTTTTAACATATTCCCTGCATCCATCGCACCTTCTGTTTTACCGGCGCCAACGATTGTATGAAGTTCATCAATAAATAATAAAATACGACCTTCACTCTTTTTAATTTCATTTAATACAGCTTGTAGACGCTCTTCAAATTCACCACGGAATTTCGCACCAGCTACAAGTGCACTCATATCTAACGCAAAGATCGTTCTATCTTTTAGCCCTTCAGGTACATCTTTTTTCACAATACGCTGCGCTAATCCTTCAACGATTGCTGTTTTACCAACACCTGGCTCACCAATTAAAACAGGGTTGTTTTTCGTTTTACGTGAAAGAATGCGAATGACACGTCGAATTTCACTATCCCGGCCAATAACAGGATCAATTTTTCCTGCTCTCACTTCTGCCACTAAATCACGGCCATATTTTTCTAACGCTTCATAAGTTGCTTCTGGATTTTGATTAGTCACTCTTTGATTCCCCCGAACTGTCATTAAAGACTGTAATAAGTTATCTTCCGTAATATGAAATCTTGTAAATAATTGACTGATATCGCCTTTTTCTTCAGAAAAAGCAAGCAATACATGTTCGATTGAAATATAATCATCTTGCAGTTTTTCTGCTTCCTTCTCTGCTCTTACAAGCAGTTGTTGCAGAGCGTTCGTTACATACAATTTTCCAGCTTCCGCACCGCTCCCCGTTACAGAAGGTTTCTTTTTAATTAAGTTTTCTATACCTTGCTTTAATGCTTCTATATCAACATTCATTTTTTGAAATATACGTACTGCTAATCCATCTTGCTCTTCTAATAATGCAAGTAATAGATGAACAGTATCCACCTCTTGGTGATGATGAGATACCGCTAAAGATTGGGCACTCATAATCGCCTCTTGTGTTTTTGTTGTCATTTGATTTAAGTCCATCTTTACAGCCCCCCAAATGTTTGACTTTCTTTGACCTTTGATTTGATTATACGCCAACTGACTTTTTTATACAATAAATTTGCCTATGTATTTTCAAACTTATTATTGGAAAAAGAAAAAAGGAGCATTCATTATGCTACTTAAAAAAGTACGATAAATTACATTATGTAACGACAAAAAAGCCGCAATAAAGATTGCGGCTTCTGTTACGGTTTTCTTTTATATGTCCACTGGCGGTTATGATTCGTGTTATCTGGAAACTTTTCACCGGCAGTTAATTGTACCATTTGCGGATTTTTCACCATACTTCCCGTTTCACCAATTTCTACGTAAATGCCATCATTCGGCGCTTTTTGTCCAGAACGAAACCTGCGATTTTGTCCCATCTTCATTCTCCTTCCATGACGTCTTGCCTCATTAGTATATCCATTTTAAAAGAAAGGTTTTCTGTCATGTTTAGGAAACAGGTACTACATCTCATTCTTGTACATATATATGAATGACACAAGCTTAGGAGGGAATTCCTTTCCTATTTGTAGAAAAAAAGAAACCAACCTACTCTAGGCTAGTTTCAAAGGAGAGTCAAACATATACGAGAAGATTACATGTTCATTATATGCCTCATCACACGAGCAATGTAACCCTTTTCACATTTTGTACATAATGAAAGAAACATTATTTGAACTTTCTAAAAAGATGTTGACTTTTCTTAATTTCCAACGAGAAATAGTAGACACCGCAGTACTTCACGACGTAAGATGGATATATAGTGAAATTCCCATCTATGGTGGTCTCACCCAGTCTAACCTCTTATTTCTGCATATTAAAAACGGAAATACAGATAGAAACAAAAAAATTATTATAAGAGGTGAAATTATGAACAAACAACATTTAATCGCATTAGACTTAGACGGCACTTTATTAACAGACAACAAAATAATTTCCACTCGAACGAAACATACAATTGCAAAAGCAAAGGAACAAGGACACGTTGTCGTTATTTCAACAGGACGTCCATTCCGCGCTAGTTATGATTACTATAAAGAACTAGGTCTGAATACACCTATCGTAAACTTTAACGGTGCGTACGTACACCATCCTCTTGATTCAAACTGGGGTATACATCACTCCCCTCTTGAGCTAGCAACAGCCCAAGAAATTGTACGAGCTTGCTTTGATTTCGGCGTAAAAAATATATACGCTGAAGTTATGGATGATGTGTATGTTCGTGAAATTGATGAAGATAAAAAACACATTTTCGAATTCGGTTCTCCTAAGATTTTTACAGGAGACTTATTAAATATTTTAAATGATCATCCAACTTGCTTATTAATTGACGCACATGACGAGCATTCTACTGCAATTCGTCAACATTTAACTGATATGCATGCGGAAGTAATCGACCATAGAAAATGGGGCGCACCTTGGCCGATTATTGAAATTGTAAAAAGCGGATTAAACAAAGCGGTCGGATTACAAAAAATTTCTAGTCATTACAACATTCCACAAGAGCGAATTATCGCTTTCGGTGACGAAGATAATGATTTTGAAATGATTGAATTTGCTGGTCACGGCATCGCAATGGGAAATGCCATCCCTGAATTAAAATCACTTGCAAACCATACGACGTTAACGAACGAAGAAGATGGTATTGCTTTATATTTAGAAGAGGTCCTTGGGTTGTAATCTAAAAATTCCCTGCTTATAGTTTCCTGCCAAATGCTCATACTATAATTAGACGCAAGACATATCGCGTCGATTGTTTTCAGCTAAATAAAGGGGGTTTTTCGAATGGGTAAAAAGAACAAATCAAAACGTTTTATCCAACAAGGAGCCGATGCTGTTATGAAGCATGATGCAAGATTCCCGTACAGAGGTACATTAGCTGAGGCAGAAAAAGCAAGAAGTAACTCTTCTTTTGGAGGGGTTTAAATGGGGAACTTACTATTCCAACAAGCTAGAGATGCTGTTGAAAATGCCGTATCTTGTTCAAGCGGTACTGAGCAACAAGATCTCGTGTATAGAGCAAAAAATGCTTTGCAATCCGCTTACGCAAACTCTTCAACCGCTGAAAAAGTTCAGCTACGTGAAATGCAAGAGCAATTGCAAAACATTACGAATTTGCATTAAAAAAGAGGACCAACTTCGGTCCTCTTTAATCTTTCCGAAACAATCCGAACACCCCAACTGTTTGCAGTATATTTGTAAATGCACTTGGGTCCACTTGTTTAATAATCCTCTCTAATTCGTATAACTCGTAACGGGTAATAACCATCATTAACATTTCTTTATTTTCATTCGTATAAGCACCTGTTGCTGGTATCGTTGTAATCCCTCTTACTAATCGCGAGTGAATTGCCTTTCGTACGTCTGCCCCGTTTTTCGTAACGATTAATGCTGTTATTTTCACATGGCGGGTATGAATCGCATCTATAATTCTCGTTGACACATATAAAGTCACTAACGTATATAATGCTTTTTCCCACCCGTACACATATCCAGCAGCGATAATAATCAGTGCGTTAAAGAAGAAAAAATATGTACCAACAGGCTTATCTTTTATTTTTGATAAAATCATGGCGATAATATCTAATCCACCTGTAGAAGCACCCCACTTTAAAGCAATCCCTACCCCAATCGCCGAAATAATCCCGCCAAAAATTGCATTTAATATGATGTCGTTCGAAACTGCTCTAACAGGGATGATTTCTAGAAACAAAGTCATAAATATAACACAAAGAAAACTAAAAAAAGTGAAGGCCTTTCCAACCTTTTTCCACGCTAAAATAACGACAGGAATATTAAACAAACTAAACAACACTCCCGTAGATATATGAATAGATAAAAAATCACCTAATATTTGTGATAATAATTGAGACAATCCAGCAAAGCCACTCGCGTACACTTTCGCTGGTGTTAAAAACAAATTCATTCCAATCGCATTTAATAAGCCTGCGATGATTACAACAATTAATTTCTTAATAAGTTCGGTATAATTCAACTTCAAATCCATCTCTAATCCACCTTTCCCCTTCATGAATGCACCGCTATACATAGTCTTTACGAAAAAGGAAATGATAAACGTACAACGTTTAGAAATGGAGTTGATACATATGCCACATACGAGTGATAACGACAAAAAAGCACGCGATAACAATGCAAAACGCGCACAAAAAAATGAGCAAGAACAAAAAAATATTCAGCAAGGTAAGCGAGCATACTCAAAAAAGACCGATCACCTTTGATTCCACCGTACATCAACAATTATGTTGATGTACTTTTTTTACATTTTGCAGGAAAAAAACATTAAAAATTCACTTCATGTTCACTTCTATATTCTACAATAGCGATAACATATTCGGATGAGGTGTTGGCATGAGAGGGAAACATATTTTCATTATTACTGCACTAATAAGTATATTGATGCTATCTGCTTGCGGACAAAAAAATGGCGCATCTACAGTCGCTACAGCAACAGACTCGACCGTTACGAAGGACGACTTCGAAAAACAGTTGAAAGATCGTTATGGAAAAGACATGCTATACGAAATGATGGCACAAGACGTCATCACAAAAAAATATAAAGTACCTGATGAAGATGTAAATAAAGAAGTAGAAAAAGTAAAAAAACAATATGGAGATCAATTCAAAAAAGTATTAGAAAACAATCGTTTAAAAGATGAAGAGGATTTCAAAAATCAAATTAAGTTCAAACTCGCTATGAATGAAGCGATTAAGAAAAGCATTACAGAAAAAGACGTGAAAGACCACTATAAACCAGAAATTAAAGCGAGTCACATTTTAGTAAGTGACGAAAATGAAGCGAAAGAAATAAAGAGCAAACTAGATGCCGGTGCTTCATTTGAAGAATTAGCAAAACAAGAATCACAAGATTTACTATCAAAAGATAAAGGCGGAGACCTTGGATACTTCAATTCAGGTACAATGGCTCCTGAATTCGAAACCGCTGCCTACAAACTAAATGTTGGACAAATTAGCAATCCCGTAAAATCATCGAACGGTTATCACATTATTAAATTAACTGATAAAAAAGCTTTAAAACCTTACGATGAGGTAAAAAACTCTATTCGCAAAAACTTAGAGGAAGAACGCACTGCTGATCCTGCATTCAGCCAAAAATTATTACAAGAAGAATTAAAAAAGGCAAATATTAAAATAAACGATAGTGATTTGAAAGATACATTTACTCTTGTTTCTACACAAGGAAATTAAAAAAAGCACAACCTTATCTTTTTTAATAAGGTTGTGCTTTTTAATCTTTCATCAATATTTTCAACTTTTTCTTCAAGCTTTTATAATGCCAATTGATGTGATCTAATTCTATCTCCACTTCAATTAGCGCATCTATTAAGTCTTCTTTAGATTGCTGAGAGTTTATAATACTTTCAAGTAATCGTTCGAATCTTTCAGTGCTCTCATATATATCATGTAAATCAACTGCTGCTATTTCACGTTCTTTTTCAGAGGATAGTACTGAGAGACTCTTTATTAATTGTTCCAGTACATTATCTTGCACCTTCATACCTCCTTAATTCTATACTCATACCGTTATTTATAGATTTCATCTATCCTTTCTATATTCTTTTAAATTTCCCTCTTCCAATGATTCTCTTATTCCTCCCCTCATTTTATACTGAACGCAAAAAGAACTACCTCTTCCCTAATAAACTTAGAGAATAGATAGTTCTTTTTCATCCACCTTATTTCTTAAAGTAAGTCCAACCTTCTTCTTGGTAAACCTTTTCTTCTTTCATCAACTTACCAAGTGCGCGCTTAAATGCAGCTTTACTCATGTTAAAGCGTTCTTTAATATCTTCTGGATGGCTCTTATCCCAAAACGGCATTGCTCCGCCTCGTTCTTCCATATATGCATAAATGACTGCAGCATCATCTTCCATTCCTTCTTCTTTACGAGGAAGAAGAGAAATGTTAATTGTACCGTCATCTTTCACGTCAATGATACGGCCCGTTACACGCTCACCGATGCGGACTTGTTCTTTTCTTTCTGTATGGTGTAAGAAAGCACGGAAATGCTCATCAGTTAGTATGAATGAACCAACTTGAAGTGAACGATATACACGTCCATTTACGTTTTTATTACGCATAGATGGCGTCGCATCTACGATAATTTCTTGCATATCACTGTCTCTTGCCGGAAGAGCAATTAAACGATCACGATTCGTTAATTTTAGCGTACAATATAACTCGTCGCCTACTTCTGGCCATACTGGCATATAAATCGGGAACTCATCAGCTGGGATTAGTATATCTTTTGACACACCAATATCAACAAACACACCTAAACTAGGAATAACTTCTACAACCTTTACCCAGTTCCAATCATACGTTGTAATAATTGGCTCCTTCATTGTTGCTGAAATACGATTTTGATGATCAAGGTATAAGAATACATCAATCGTATCACCTTCTTCAATTTCTCCAGCTACTTCGTTTTTATGTAGGAAAATTTCTTCTTCTTCATTCCCAACCATATATCCGATTTCCGTTTCGCGTAAAACAGTTACCTGTTCAATCGATCCTATTTGCAAATACATATTTTTTAATTCCCTTCTATATATATAAAGTTATCTTTTTTATCATTCCAAACAAAAATTAATTATAACATGATTTTTCCTTTATTTGTCCAACTGCCCAAAATTCACTATAATAAAATGGGGTTACATGAATATAAGTACGAAAACACTTAAGTCTAGACTCATTTTCAGCTATACTTTAGTATGTACAGTACATAACAAGATTAGAAATTTATTTGGAGGTGCTAACTATGGCAAAAGATAGTTCTTTTGACATCGTTTCGAAAGTAGAATTACCTGAAGTAACAAACGCAATTAACATCGCATTAAAGGAAATCCAAAACCGTTATGACTTTAAAGGAAGTAAAAGTGATATTAAATTAGAAAAAGAAGTACTAGTTTTAACTTCTGACGACGAGTTCAAATTAGACCAAGTAAAAGACGTTCTTATTTCTAAACTTGTAAAGCGTAACGTTCCAATTAAGAACTTAGATTACGGAAAAGTTGAAGCTGCAACTGGCAACACTGTTCGCCAACGCGCAACACTTCAACAAGGTATCGATAAAGATAACGCGAAAAAAATTAACAACATCATTAAAGAAATGAAATTAAAAGTAAAAACACAAGTACAAGATGACCAAGTACGTGTTACAGCGAAAAGCCGTGATGACTTACAAGCAGTAATCGCAGCTGTTCGTAGCGCTGATTTACCGATTGACGTACAGTTCATTAACTACCGCTAAAAAGAAAACTCCTCNNGAGGAGTTTTCTTTTTAGCGTGTAGGGACAATATTACAAGAACAAACCATAAAAAAGGATATACGCGATGAAAATTGCTGAGTGAACAGAGTCTAACTATACGAACACTTTACAAGTGACCGCATGGTTAAAAAACTAGGTCTTATTGAAAATAAGGAAAAGACACCTTAGGACGCTTCCCCTCGACTTGAATTACTTTTCTTATTAATTACATCCTGAGCCAAAGTCATCTCAAGAATCGCTGTAACTCATAATTCCTCTCCCCGCTCAAACGTAACAATTTATGAGTATAAGAATATTTCCCAACCTTTAATGTAATGTAAAATTAGTAAAGATCTCGAAAAATGTTAACTAAAAAGAGTTAGAAGTGGTTATTTGAAGAAATTAATATTATGGTTTTTATTAGTTACATTCTCCCTAAATATTGTAGGATGTTCTAATAATACGAATACACTAACGGATAAGTCTAATTGCATCAACAAAGCTTGGTACAAAAAAACTATGTCATGTAATCATTTAAAAAACATTAAATAGTTAATGATAAAGGTCATAAAAAAAGACACCTCAAAGTGCCTTCCTCTGACTTGAACCATCTTAATTTTAACAATATTTGGATGGAATTAAAAAGAAGCATAAATTGTTAATAAAGATGCAGACTTCAAAATAAAAAGTACACTAAGTAAACTCTTATTCAAAAATTTATATTAAACACTAATTATTTTAGAATTAAGTTTATAGAAATTAATAAGATGTTTATAAGCGTAAAACCTACAGGGATTTTCCCTGTAGGTTTTATTATATTTCAAGTGATTTCCAAATGTATTATGAATGACTTTTTTCAGTTTGGTTTTCAAAATATTTTTCTTTTACCACTTTTATCAGATTTTCTTTTTCTGTTAGTTCAAATATAAATAATGCTTTTTTCATGTTTTTTGCAATATCTTCTTCATTCTGTTGTTTAAATCTTAATAAATTACATCCTTTTAAATAGTACAGTTCACCTAATAAGTATAAAGTATTTAGATTAATAGCTAATTTGATGCCTTTATCAATGTATTTTATCGCCTCTTCATATTGATAGGTCATACCTAAACATTTCGCTAAATTAAAAATAATTTTTAATTTAATCGCTTTATCTCTCGGAAAATCTAACTTATTAAAATTAGTTAAACATCTTCCTAATATAGTAATACTTTTATCATATTCTTTATTTTCCGCATAAAATATAGACATTGTCTGCATAATATCTATTTCTCTTTCTGATAAAAAATCAACATTGGTTAAAGTTAGTTTTAATGCATTATTTAAAAGCTTTAAAGCAGTTTTTATGGATCTGTTCACCTCAAATACAGCAATTGCTTCATGCCATAGTAGAAATTGTTTATCTTCTTTTGCCTGGAAATTTTTTTCATCTTTCTCTTTTTTCACTATTTCATAAAGTTCTTTATATTGTTTTTGTTTTAAACAATCTTTTATTACACATTTTACATTTTCTACATATTTTAATTTTTTATTTTGAGTTAGTGCAAATATATTATTTGGGTCAATACCAAGTCTTTCTGATAATTGATATAACAATATACTAGATGGATAAATCACACCTTTTTCGATCTTGCTAATTTGACTTTGTGAACATATTCCATCACATAATTCGGATTGTGATATATTTTTTTTAATTCTAAGCTCTTTAATGGTAATACCCAAATCGTAAAATTCCATTTTCCCACCTACTATTTAGCACTGTATTAGTATAAGAGTATTCCCTAACTTTAATGTAATGTAAAATTAATATAGTTGCAATTGTTGTTTCTTTCAAAGGTCTTTTCCTATCGGTGTTGACACAAAAACAGGTTAGGAAGAAGACTTTCTCCCTAACCCGGAAAACTTCTCTCCTTAGAGGAGTTTTTATGTTTATTAAGAATAGCACCATATCGCTTTATTAAACGATTTTTCAGGAATATATACTTTATCACTTTCGATTTTATATTTTATATCGTTTCCCTTAAGAACTTCCATATCAACAGAATGAACACTATCGCCCTACAGAACAAACTTCCCATCGTCACCGTTGTCCCCAAAATATAAACTTACAAATACAATAAAGTGAAACTTTAATCAGCCCTCACCAATCGGGCTTTTACGGGTAGCCCGACAAATAGCGGGATAAAAAGACACGAACATAGTGTGAGTAACTTTTTTTGTAAATAACTCATTTACGTTTCCTTTTAACTGCAATTAAAAACGCAATAAATAATACATTCACACCGACGATTAAGGAAATAAATAACCAATTCACACCTGTTTCCCCGTTAACTTTATACACATTTGATTCTTCGCGCTTTAAAACGAGATAAAATTCTCCGTTTTCTTCTCTTATAATTTCATCCTGCAACAATCCTCTTAACTCTTGTTTTTCACCGATCGCACTTACAGGTAAAGAAACTTTTTGTGTTTCTTTTGTATTATTAATTGCTACTAAAGTTACTTCATTTTTATACTTTCGTTTCAGTATACTCATTCCACCCTTATCATACAGAAGCTCAAACGTACCGCGTCGTAAAGACGGTCTCACTTGTCTAAGTTCACCGAGTTTTGTTATGTGCTGCATAAACTTTTCGTCTGACTTAAAATCCATTAATCGTCTATTATCGGGTATACTTCCCCCATCTAATGCAATTTCAGTTCCGTAATAAAAATTCGGAATTCCAGGTGATGTTAACAAATAAGTAAGCGCCAGTTTTAAACGTGATGGCGGATAATACATATTTTCTTTTGCAATACGCGCAAATCTTTTTGTTTCTTGATCATCTAAAAACGTAACAAATTCCCCTTCTTTTCTACTCACATCGTATAACGATTTCACCGATACATCCGCTTTGGAAAACGATTCAACTATTTTTTCGTTGTATTCACTATCTCCCTTTGTCATAATACGAAAATCTTTCTTTATCACTTGCATATCTTTTTGCACGTCATCCCAAAGGGAACGTGGCTTTTTTTCACTATGTAGAACATAACTTCCGTCTAAATCGACTTCTTTTATCCACCATTTCATTGCTTCCATTACTTGTTGTTCGTTTTCTCCCAGAGGAAATTGAAATACAACTTTCATTCCTTTTGCATGAGCTTCTTTTACAAGTTCTTTCACATCATTTTCGGTCCCAAAATGTTCATTTATCTTTTTAAAATTTCGCACGTCTAATCCATCGTACTTTCCACTTTCAAAAAGCGGCGAAAGCATTACGGTAGTAAAACCCATTTCTTTTATGTAATCCAACCTTTTTATAATCCCTCTTATATCCCCGCCTTGATACCCTTCTAAATTACCAACTTCTAACTGTTTGTCATTTTTCGGTTCTCCATTATTGAAGCGATCAATCATAATGGAGTATATAACTTCATCTCGCCACTCTCTTTTTTCGTCTGCAAAAGTATGTATTGGTACAAACAAAGCAACAGCTAAACAAAAACAAATGAATAGTTTCCTAGTCCGTATTTTCCCCACACGCATCCCCCAAGTTTTTTAATTGTAAGAATATTATACCAATTATCCGAACGAAACGCATATGTCGATTTCCATCCTCACAAAATAATTCATGTAAGATTTTCTAACATCACTTATAAAGTTTTCTGAATTTTTAGTTGATTTTTATTTTCATTTCGAATATGATATGAAACATAACAAGGCGATGTTATTTTTTCTAACATTATAGAAGGGGAGATCAAAAATATGGGAGATACGGTTTTTATGTTTGTAACGACAGTAATGGTCATGTTAATGACACCAGGATTGGCACTTTTTTATGGGGGCATGGTTCGCAGCAAAAACGTACTCAGTACGACAATGCATAGCTATAGCGCAATGGCTATCGTTTCGATTCAATGGATTGTGATCGGCTATTCTTTATCATTCGGACCAGATTGGCACGGACTTATCGGTACACTTGATTGGTTCGGTTTAAACGGCGTTACCTACGCACCAAATCCAGACTACTCATCTACTATTCCTCACAACTTATTTATGATGTTCCAACTCATGTTCGCCATTTTAACTCCTGCTTTAATTTCAGGTGCATTCGCCGAAAGAATGCGATTTTCCGCTTTCCTTATTTTCATCCTTCTATGGACAACAATCGTTTACAATCCTGTCGCTCATTGGGTATGGGGCGTCGGTGGGTGGCTAAGGGAACTTGGTGCACTAGATTTCGCTGGCGGAAACGTCGTTCACATCACTTCCGGAGTTGCCGGTCTTGTATTAGCGATTTTCCTTGGAAAACGAAAAAACATAAACGGTTCGTCTCCTCACCATTTACCATTTACGATGTTAGGCGCAGGCTTACTATGGTTCGGCTGGTTCGGTTTTAACGTCGGAAGTGCATTATCTTTAAATGATGTAGCTTTAACCGCATTTATTAATACAAATATAGCCGCAGCTGCCTCCGCATTAACTTGGATGCTTTCAGAATGGTTCTTCCAATCAAAACCGACTGCGATGGGAGCTGCTTGCGGAGTTGTTTCCGGTTTAGTCGCTATTACACCAGCTTGCGGGTTCGTTACACCTTTCTCGGCTCTTCTTATCGGAGCAATTGGCGGCGTATTATGCTTCGGAGCAGTCTTTTTCTTAAAAACAAAATTCGGATACGATGATACACTTGATGCATTCGGATGCCACGGCATCGGCGGAACTTGGGGCGGTATTGCGACAGGACTATTTGCAACTACTACAGTAAATGCCGATGGTGCTAACGGATTATTTTACGGAAATGCCGCTTTACTATTTAAACAACTTGTAGCAATTGGAGCAACATATGCATTCACAATTATAATGACGTACGCCATTATTAAAGTTATTAACTTCTTCCTCCCTGTTCGGGTAGATGAGCACGAGGAACACATGGGACTTGATATTTCGATGCATGGCGAGAAAGCTTATGAGTATGTAGAAAAATCGGCCAATTAAAACGAAAAAGGTGTACTCCGTTCTAACACGGGGTACACCTTTTTCGTATATTCATAACGATACAATTATTCCAAACTATTGGTATATAAATATCTTCATCTATCTATTCATATAAACATCTTACCTTTTCATTAGTGCATTCAAAACGAGTTGTACTGCAACCGCATCATCTAAATAGCCGATTGGAAATATATAATCCGGAATTACATCGACCGATAATATAAAGTAGATCAGCGCACTTCCCATTAAAGCAAGTTCTGCAGTCGTTCCCTTCTTCTTCGTAAATCTTTCATACAATTCTTTTAAATCATTAATAAACGGGCCAATACTGCTTACCTTTTGAATCTTTTCAAGAAACCCCTTTTCAATCGTTTCTTTCCCTTCTTCTGTTTGCGAATATTGTTCATAATTCACTAATTGCTGCTCCACATTCGATATACTAAACTTTTGATCATACAGCTGGGCGGATTCAAGTAAATGTTCAATGTTATTAATGGAAACGTGAATATCCGATTGCTCCTCCTGTTTTGTTTCAATAGAGTAGCCTGCCGCCATAAACAAATCACCAACCGGAACATCAAGACTCTCCGCGAACTTTTGCAAATGCTTCGGATTCGCCTTTCGCTTACCATTTACAATCATTGAAATGGTAGCCGTATCAATTTCAGTAAGAGAACTAAGCTTTCGCATCGATAAAGACTTTTCCTTAAGTAACTTTTTCAACAGCAATCCCAGATTACTTTTTTCATTATCTTGAGACATATCTCATTCCCCTTTATTCACGAGAATAACCATAGTTATTATAAGAAAAACAACTACAATCTCTATACAATTCATATTAACAAATTTTTTTGACTATTTTCAAGATAGAAGTCCTTTATATGTTTACATTTTGTAAACAAAAAAGCTATCTTAAAAATTTAAGATAGCTTTTCAACTCATTTTAACCATTTCCGCAATAATAAAAATACACTACCGCAAATTATGTAAGAACTCACGAATGTGACAATTGCTATAAAAAATGAATGATGCATAGAAAAGGTCAGTACCATTAATACGAAAGATACGAAGATTAAATCCAATAAAATAAAATACCCTGAACTTAAAACACTTTCTACTAATTGTAACTCCGACTCTAGTTCCGAGTACTTAAGCCTTTTATACAGTAATCTCACTTTCACTCACCTTCTATGAATTAATCAAAAAATGCAGCAAACGCAATAACTAATAATAATGTTCCACTAATCAATGTACCAAACTGACCTAAAGTGAATTTACCGATGCGAACGTGAGCTATCTTTCTTCCCAACGCAACTCCGCCCCATACTGTAATAAAACTACCAACTGCAGCCGCAATACAAATAGCAATTGGATTCAAACCGAACAAACCCGCTCCTAATCCATTTGTGAGCGCATTAGCAGACAAACCAATCCCAAGAAAAATAGACTCCACAAAACCGATTTCCCCAGATTTACCGATATTTTTCGTTAATCCATTTATTTCTGTTTCCGCCACTTCTCCTTCAATCTCTTGCACCAAAACCTTCCGAGGAATTGCTAGTAAGATGATTCGGAGACCGATTATAACTAATAAGAACGAACCGATTACAACCGGCATTATCCCAGGTAAAATTTTTGACAGCCATAAGCCAAAATATATTCCTACTACACTAAATAAAAAGCAAATTACCGAAATAATAAAATTTGATAGATGACTAATTTTTATATTTCGAATGCCATAAGAAATCCCTACCCCTAAGTTGTCGATGCTCGATGAAAATGTTAGTGCTAATACCATCATCCATGCTGCCATTTCGTTCACCCCTTCGTATTGTTAAACATCCCGGAAACTAACGTGACACACATAGCATGGAATATGAATAAGGGAGAAAATAACTCCCTATATTCCTTCCACTTAACAACTCTTTTTAAAAACGGGGTAGAGTGAACCACTTCATTATATTCATACGATTTACTTTCCCTTTTTCACGAACAGATCGAAAAATATCTCCCGTAAAAGATCCCATTTTACTCGAAATTTCTTTTTCCATCGCTTTATTTTCCGATGCGGCTTTTACACTTAAATCTAACGCTTGCTCAAAATGTTCTAACGCTTTCTCTAAGTGGTAATCTACATCTTGTTCAACAGCTTTATGCGTCATTTCTTACTTCCTCCTTTTCCTCAACCTTTGCAGCTGCTTCAATTATCTCTTGTTCATCAGAATGATCTTCTTCGACATAAGAAAGTTCTTTCTCAAATTGTTTTTGCATTCTATCCATTTTCGCTTCTACAATAATATCTTCCACTTCTTCTTTAATCGTTTCAAAAGTAGACTTCATACCTTTTGCACCTGATTCAACAAGTGGACGAAGCGTATTTCTTACAACAGGTAATAAAGCGGCACTTGCTAACGCTAAAGTAGATCCAATAACAATTTTTCGTATCATTTTCATTACTCCTTTACACTGTTTTTAATAATGCTAGTTCATTACCTACCAATTTTTTCGAGTCATCATTCTTATATGAAATTAAATTAATAATAGGTTTTGAAATTTGAGACACTGTACCAGCTACTAGAAGAACAGGTACCCATTGCATAAATGTCAATGGAACGGTATGGAATATACGAGCAAATGGCGGAACATATATAGCCGATAATAATACAAGCCAAGATGTTCCTAATGCTGTCACAAAGAAACGATCTTTTGACCAATCACGCATCGTTTCATCCGATCCTTCTTGTCTCCAAGAGAATGTTTGAATAAGTTGACCTGCAACTAATGCTGCAAATGCTGATGTTTGCGCTACCGCAAGAGGCACGCCAGCTGCTAAGCTCATGCCGAATAAAACAAGTGAACCTGCTCCAAGCAGTATTCCCCGCGTTACAACTTTTTTGTACAACTCTTTATCAACAATATCTTGACGTTTCGTTTGCTTCGTTTTGTTTCCAGGATTTACAGCTAAAATCATCGCTGGTAAAGCATCCGTAATAAGATTCATTAATAAAATTTGAATTGGCACTAACGGAATCGGCATTCCCGCAATAACTGCCGCACTTGTCACTAATACTTCAGCTAAATTTCCCGTCAATAAACATCCAACCGCTTTACGAATATTACCAATGATCGTTCTACCTTCTTTTACCCCTTCCACAATGGAACCGAAATGATCTTTTTTCAATATAAGATCGGCAGCTTCTTTCGTTACTTCTGTTCCTGTTTGCCCCATCGCAATACCTATGTTCGCTTTCTTTATAGCAGGTGTATCATTTACACCATCTCCGGTCATTGCTACAATTTGACCGTCCGCTTGGTATGCAGCTACTATACGTAACTTATGTGCCGGTGTTACGCGAGCAAAAACAGAAGTATTTTTTACAATTTCTTTTAATTCTTCATCTGTTACATTGTCGATTTCTACCCCTGTTAAAACACGATCATCACGATTCCAAATGCCAGTCTGCTTCGCAATAGAAATCGCCGTAGTCGGATGATCCCCAGTAATCATGACAGGCTTTACACCAAGTTCAATTGCTTCACGAATACTATCTTCCACTTCAGGTTTTGGCGGATCAATCATACCAACTAATCCAACAAAAATAAGGTCATCATTCTCAACATTGCTATACGCAAAACCTAATACCCGTAATGCCTGTTCTGCAAAACCTTCATTTTGTTGTAAAATGACCTCTTTTTCTTTATCACATAACGGATAGATTTCACCGTTATGTTGATACCATTTACATCTAGTAAGGATCGCCTCTACAGATCCTTTCGAAAACTTATACAATGATTCATTTTCCTTACAAACGACACTCATAATTTTCGTCTCAGAGTCGAACGGATCTTCATGATGTCGTTCAAATGATGCCATATCCTTATATGAAACACCCGCTTTAGAAGCAAAACTTAATAAAGCCCCTTCAGTCGGGTCACCTTTCACAATCCACTGATTGTCTTCTTGTTCTAACTTACTATTATTACAAAGGACACTGATTTGCAGAACGCGAACGAAGTCTGGATGTTCTAACGCTGTTTTTTCACTTTCATGATAAGTCGCTTCTTCTACTTCCATCTCTACAGCAGCCGCGACCTTAGACGACGTTACATCCGATATTGCACCAACCGGTTCATACCCATCACCTGATACACTCCACATACGATTTGGCGTGGCAATGACTTTAACTGTCATTTCATTCTTCGTAAGAGTACCTGTTTTATCAGAACAAATAACAGTTGTTCTGCCTAACGTTTCTAAACTGGAAAGCTTCCGAACGAGTGCATTTTGCTTTTGCATACGAAATATCCCTGCACTTAAAGCGATTGTAATCATAATCGGTAAACCTTCTGGCACAGCCGATGCTGTAAGAGCAACCGATGTTGTAATCATTTGCGTAATCGGTAAACCGCGTAGCAATCCTGCTACAAGTACAATACCGCCAGCCACAAATGCTCCTTTAATAAAGGTTTTACTAATAGACGTCACCTTTTGCTGTAGTGGTGTAGGCTCTGTTTCTTCCCCCTTCATCAAGGAAATCATATAGCCCATCTCTGTACTCATCCCTGTTTCCACCACTATAGCTCTCGCTTTGCCGCGCGTTACGGATGTGCCCATAAAGAGCATATTATTCCGCTCCGCTAAGGAACATTCTTCACCTACAGCATTCACTTTCTTTTCAGCTGGTAGAGACTCACCCGTTAACATCGCTTCATTAACTTCTAAATTCCAAGAGTCTATAACACGAAGATCCGCAGGCACACGGTCTCCAGCTTGAAGGCAGACAATATCGCCAGGAACGAGCTCACTACTTGCTATTTCTACTTCTTCCCCTTCACGGGTTACTGTGCAGTTCGGCGCACGGAATTGATTTAAAGCTTCCACTACTTTTTCTGCCTTTCGCTCTTGAAGAGTGCCGATTACCGCATTGACAACGAGAATTGTCCCCATCGCCAATCCATCAAACACCCCGCCCGATAATACAGACAATCCAGCTGCTCCAAGTAAAATAAGCGATGTAAACTCTTTAAATTGCCCCATAAATGAAACAATCCAATGAATAGACTGCTTCGGTTCAATTCTATTCATTCCATACTTTTCTTGTCGCATTTGCACTTCTCGAGCGCTTAATCCTTGCTGTTTCTCCACTTGTAAATCGTTTATTACATCTTCTTGCGAGAGTGTATACCATTTCGTAGAAGTTTCTCTAGCTGCGGAGTGGTTCATATTCAGTAACTCTTTATTAGAAAAAATCCTCTCACTTACTCGCTTCGCTCTAGATAAAAATGTTAAAGAGAGAGCGTTTGCCATTAAAGCGATAATAGGTGCCGTGAATATAGACCAAACAGCCAGCATCTCACCGGCAATATTCCACATTTTCGCTACTCGAAAATGTTCTTTCACCAATAGATCGATTCGTTTCGCGTAGGCGATTGACTGAAATATATTTTTCATTTCATAGTGAGATACAGACGGAAATTCAATATTATCCTCACAAACAAATAACACTTCTTCCCCATCCGAACGAATACGCTCCACACGCTCTACAACATCACTATGTTGCCAACTTGCATCAATACCGTACTGCGAAAGAACACTATGATTTACATGTAAACTATTTTGCAAAACTGCAAACTTCCACTGATTTTTACTTAATTCATTCATTATTTCTGTGAATTCAGGTGTAATCGTCATTTTCGATCCAACTAACAACCCTACACATTTTCTACCTTTAGCAACAAACTGAACGTTAAATCCTTCTTTACCAAGTCCTTTCGCTTCTAACTCATAAGCGCTTATATCTACACCATTTCTCTGCGCAAATCCTTTACTCCCGATAAAGGATGGATTGCCTTGTATGTCACCTTTTATCCCTTCGTCATCAACTTCGACTTCAAAAGCTTTCCTTAACGTTCTTCCTGTTTGCTTTGCTCGCTGCACAACTTCTTCTTTCCAATTATGCTCACTTTTCTCCAGCAGTGAGGCTGCCGTGCACCAAACTTGCCCTTCATCTTCTGAAATGCAGCTAATCTCCGCTTCTTCGTGACGGAATATACATGATATATCGTCAAATACGATTGTTCTCGTTCGGGACAGTTGAGATAACGATCCTTCATTTGGAATAAGGTATCCTCTTTCTCTCGCAACGAGATCTCCTTGTCGCCATGCATACTCGGCAGACGAAACTGCAGGTTTCGGATTCGCAGCTAATAAAACCGCCATTCCGCGTAGCGGATTTCTCGTAAAGGCCCATGTTGCTCCGCCAAAAAGCATGCCCCATTTCGATTGCTTTTCACTATATGCTTTAATTTCCGGGGATAAAATCCTTTCTTTATACGAATCTGTCTCTTCATTTATGTTCGCTTGACTACGCTTCCAATTTAAATAATTTAATAGACTAAGTCCCGCTAGTACGACGATATTTTCCCGCGCGAGCGCGAGTGCAAGCGTTCCTATGCCAAGCACTAGATCAGAATTCACTTTTTTGCTAGCAACCATTTTTTTGAATCCTCGTTTTAAAAACGGGTATCCCGTCACAACAGATAAAGCCCCCGACACGTAAAAAAGTCCTGGACTTCTAGCTAAGGCTGATCTCCCCATAAATAGTTGCTTTATACCGAACGCACCTAACCCAGCGACAGAAAGCGCTAGTGGCAACGGAACACCTTCACCTTTTTTCTCGTAAGAAATTACACTAGATGAAGAATCTTCTGCTTTCTTCGTTTCTTCAATATTGTTAAAGTTATTATTCTTTGTAATTTGTTCTTCTAGGAGTTTAATTATTTCACAAATGGTATGTAGAGAGGTCTTGTTGATATCGTAAGTAATCAGGGCTCTTCCTGTAGAGATAGAGGGACTCACTTGATAAATACCTTCCACGTCACGAAAACGTTCTACTATCAAGTTCGCCATGTCCAAGTTGTGTTTTAGTTTATATATTTCAATTCGAATTCTTCCAGGTAACGATCGTATAAATCTCGTTTTTAATGATTTACTCTGCATCATCATCCTCCTTATCCTTGTAAAGGAAGTAAAATCACTTACTATCTAAGGAGTAACAGGTATGCTTTCGTAATCTACACTCTGCTCAGAATGATATGCATTTACACGAGACGCCCATTTTTCCTGGAATTTAGAAATAGTTGTTGGCACAGCTTCTACTGCTCCAATAATTGGCGATACTGTTTTTACTGCCACTTTACGTGCCGCCTCTTTTACTTTCGGTAAAGCTTCTTCCATTTCTGAACTAGCATTTTGAATTTGTTCTTTTGCACCAAGAAAAACAGATACTGTTTTTACCGCTAGCTTTCTTAGCCCCTTTCTCGCTTTTGGTGACGCTAATATAACCGCCGCTACCCCAGCCGCTATACCGATTGGCGATTTCATAAATCGAAACATGTACATTTCTCCTCACTTAATTTTTTCGAATTTGTAAAATGAACTTAAGCATACCCAACTAAGTAAACATGTAATTCACTTCATCACATCCTTATTTTGTAAAAAGTATATATAGAGTATATATTTTCGTTTGTATTATTTCAACAATTTATTAGTTTTTTGTAAATTTTATGTTAATTCAGAAAATATTTTGTGAACACTCCTATTCCTATGCAGTAAAACAGGTAATATATTCCATCATTTATTGCTCAATTGTTGAGATTATATTGAGAATTTATTTTGTTTTTTCACAAATGACAAACTAAGACATGCACTTTTACGAAACAAATTTTATATACTATTAAAAATGCTACAAGGAGTGATTTTCATGAGCTTATCTTATTGGAAATACGCGATTCTTACTCACATCACTGCAAATTTTCGCACCTTTTTACTCAATATCACTGTCGCTATTTTAGGTGAAATTGCCCTCTTTCTTGTCCTTAGTTTTATCCCAAAAAGATTTCATAAATTTTTTGCATAAAAAAGCCTGAGTTCCTATCTATCATAGAACTCAGGCCACTTAATTTTATTCAATAAAAGGGACTTGTTACATAGCATTTATTGGTGTTTTTCTCCCCTCATCCCTCGATTGGTATCAGAAGGGATATATCAACACGTTTCGACACAACATATCGATTTACCAACAAACCCCAACATAATCTAAACACAAAATACTCTGCGTAACTTACGAATCACCGTACTTCCTTTTATTCAAACTTAATATAATAAGAAATACCACAGCTATTACAGCTAAAAAACGAACCGGATTAAACGGCGTTCCTATCGTTTCATTAAATCGATGATAAATGAAAGGAATCATCTCAAGTACCATTAATCCCATCGCAATTGTAAACGTCTCAGCCATCGCTTTATTTTTTATAAAGGCGGAGCGCTCATCACCTTGTTTTCCAATCGCTATAAACATTTTCACAATAGCAAATACTACAAATAAAAATACACTTAAAGCAATAATAAAAATAGCAACATCCATCAAATACACCTCTTGTATGTAAAACATATTTTACACAAAAAAAAAAAGACGACCGAAACCCGGTCGTCTTTTCCTATTTATCCCGCTATTGGCAGGCAATAAGATCTCTCACTGATTACAGTTCCACTTTATTTCGGAGCATTTCCTACATATTGCGTAATATCAACGTTTAACGCCTCTGCTAAACGCATGCCGTAATTGTGATCTGCACGGAAGAAGTTGCAAATAGCTAGTAATTTCGTTTGCTCATTTACGTCTTTCAAGTCATTTGTTAAGTTTGCAATTAAGTTATCTTGCTCTTCTTTAGAGAATGAACGGTAACGCTCACCTGCTTGTTTGAAATCATTTGGTTTCTCAATTTTTTCACGAGACACATAGCCTTCTACTTTCATAGTTGAATCGCGGTAAGCTTTGTCTTCAACTGGATTTTCTGTATGACGGCTCGGTTCGTAGTTGATTGTAGATGGGTTTTGATTCATTTGCATCGCACCATCACGTTGTTGGTTATGAACAGCTGCGTATGGGCAGTTTACAGGAATTTGTAAATAATTTGCACCAAGACGATAACGCTGTGTATCTGGATAAGAGAATAAACGACCTTGTAATAATTTATCTTCAGATGGTTCAATACCATTTACAGTTGCACTTGGAGAGAACGCTACTTGCTCCACTTCTGCAAAGAAGTTTTTCGGATTACGATTTAACGTCATCGTCCCTACTTCGATTAATGGGAAGCGATCTTCTGGCCATACTTTCGTTGGATCTAGCGGATCAAAGTCTAAAGAATCCATTTCATCCAGTTGCATAACTTGTACGTGTAAATCCCATTTCGGATGATTTCCTTTTTCGATCGCGTCGAACAAGTCACGAGTTGCATGATTGAAGTCTTTCCCTTGTACTTCTTGCACTTCTTTTGCGTTTAAATTACGCACACCTTGCTGTGGTTTCCAGTGGTATTTAATATAAACAATTTTACCTTCTGCATTAATCCATTTAAATGAATGGACGCCGAAACCTTCCATTTCACGATAGCTTGCTGGTGTACCGTAATCAGAAAATACCCATGTCATCATATGTGTAGATTCTGGAGTTAACGTCATGAAATCCCAATAACGATCTGGCGTTTGAATATTTGTATCCGGTGCTGGCTTTAAAGAATGAACCATATCAGGGAATTTAATTGCATCACGAATGAAGAAAACTGGTAAATGATTACCTACGATATCGTAGTTTCCTTCTTCTGTATAAAATTTAACAGCGAATCCGCGTGGGTCACGAGCTGTTTCTGGAGAACCTTGACCATGAATAACCGTTGAGAAACGAACAAATACAGGCGTTTCAGTTCCTTCATCTTGTAAAAATGCTGCTTTCGTATATAGCTTCATACTGTTCTTCGTTACGAATACACCGTGAGCACCTGCACCACGTGCATGCACAACGCGCTCTGGAATACGCTCACGATCAAAGTGCGCAAGTTTTTCTACTAAATGATAGTCTTCTAATAATACCGGTCCACGACGACCAGCTGTACGAGAATTTTGGTTGTCTCCAACTGGAGCACCTTGGTTTGTTGTTAAGCGATTATTTGGATTCATCTAGGGGGATCCTCCTCTTTCTCTCTTAGTAATTATTATTTATTTAAAATTATTATAATTTAATTATTATTCAAAACTAATTCTTTGTCAACCATTTCCTTCACCTTTTTGGAAACAATTTCAGCTAAACAGTCAATAAATGCGGATTGTGCATTCGGCATATTTGGTCTAAAATATTTGGCATTTAATTCATCAGTTACAACTTTACATTCATAATCGTTGTCATATAAAACTTCTAAGTGCTCTGCCACAAAACCAACTGGGCAATATATGAATGATTCATACCCATACTCTTCATATAAATCTTTCGTTAAATCTTGCACATCTGGACCAATCCACGGATCTGGAGTATTCCCAGCACTTTGCCAACCGATTGTATAGTGTTGAATATTTGCAGCTTCTGCAATTAAATCTGCCGTATGCTTTAGTTGCTCCACATACGGGTCTCCTGCTGCAATAATTTTTTCTGGTAAACTATGCGCCGAAAAAATTACGACTGCTTTCTCTTTATCCGGAATAGTTGTAAACGTTTCTTTTGTTTGATTTGCCCAATAAGAAATAAATTTCGGTTCATCGTACCATTGTTCAATCGGTTCAATAACAGGACCATTTATTTCTTTTGATAGGCGAATCGCGCGCTCATTATACGCTTTAATGCTAAATGTAGAATAATGCGGTGCTAATACAATGCTAATTGCCTGCTCAATCCCATCTCGCTTCATCTCTTCTACAGCATCTTCTATAAATGGTGCAATATGTTTTAAACCTAAGTAACAAGTAAATTCATACTCTGTAAATATGTTATTCATTGAATCTGTTAATTTATGCGCCTGCTCTTTCGTAATTTTTGCAAGCGGTGAAATTCCTCCAATCGCTTTATAGCGCCCGATTAAATCTTGGAGTGCTTCTTCGGTCGGCTTACGCCCGTGACGAATATGTGTATAATATGCCTCTACATCGTCTAATGATTCTGGTGTTCCATACGCCATTACGAGTAAACCTATTTTTTTCTTTGTCATCTATATAACACCTCAATTTTATAAATGAGAATCCTTTTCAGAACGTTTGTTTCCAATTATAACAAGTAATAATAAGTACGTCAAAATAATAATTCTAATTAAGTATTATTTATAAGGTGATTTTGAATTTCACATGACAATTTATTTAACAAAAAGCGACTTACATACTGTAAGCCGCTTTTTCCCTATTCCTTAATATTTACCCCATACTCTTTAAACCAAACATGAATTTGTGCTAAATGAGCTAAAAGTTGTGGCCCACTCATTAATTGACCAAACCACGGTGTTTGGAATGCACTGCCGCCTGATCCAATCAATCCGCTCAGCTGCTCTTTATCAAATAGTTCATGCAAAATTGAACCTTTATCCGTTAATAAATTTTGAAGCCATACCGTTACTGCTTTTGTATAGTGTGGATTGTGTGTTTTCGGATAAGGACTCTTCTTTCTATATAAGATGTCATGCGGAAGTACATCTTCTAATGCTTTGCGTAATAGACCTTTTTCGCGGTTTTTATACATTTTCATTTCCCAAGGAATATTCCACGCATATTCGACAAGGCGATGATCCGCGAATGGAACGCGTACTTCTAAACTTGCTCCCATACTCATACGGTCTTTTCTGTCTAATAACGTTGTCATAAACCATACCATATTTAAATAAAATAATTGGCGTCTCTTCGCTTCTAACGGACTTTCTCCCTCTAAAACAGGAACTTCTTGAATCGATTCTTCATAACGCCTTTGTACATATTGTTGTAAATTCAGTTTATTTCTCCATTCTTTTTTTAGAAGTTGTTCACGCGCCTCAGTAGAACGCATCCACGGAAATGCACTTGATTGTAGATCATCTTCTCTATAAAACCACGGATAACCACCGAAGATTTCATCTGCACATTCTCCAGATAAGCCGACGACAAAATCTTGTTTAATTTCGCGGCAAAACCATAATAATGACGAATCGATATCTGCCATACCAGGCAAATCACGAACGAGTACTGCTTCTGTTAAATACTCCGCTAGTTGCTCATTCGAAATGACACAGCGATGATGGGTTGTTTGAAATGTTTCCGTCATTAAATTAATAAATGGTGCATCTGAATTTGGCTGAAACGCATTCGCTTTAAAGTATTTGTCATTATCTTCATAATCAACAGAGTATGTGTGTAATTGCCCTTTTCCTGACCGTGCGTATTCTTTCGCAGCAATTGCTGTAATCGCGCTCGAATCTACACCTCCTGATAGAAAAGTACATAGTGGTACATCAGAAATGAGCTGCCTTGTAATCGCATCTTGTAATAAAAAGCGTGTTTTCTCTACTGTTTCTTCAAAAGAGTCTTCATGTTTTTTACTTTCCACATTCCAATATCTCCATATACATAAACCGTTCTTTGAAAATGTCATCGCATGACCTGGACGTAATTCTTTTATACCAGCATAAATACCATGACCAGGTGTTCTCGATGGTCCAAGACCGAATATTTCAGATAACCCTTCTAACGTTACTTCTGCCTTCACATCTGGATGAGCCAGTATCGCTTTTAACTCTGAACCAAATAGTAATCGCCCACTATCATATTTATAAAATAGCGGTTTTACACCTAGTCGATCTCGCGCAATAAATACTTGTTCTTTCTGTTCATCCCATACAGCAAACGCATATATACCGTTTAAATGATCGACACATTCTTCTTTCCATTCAATATAAGAAGCTAATAATACTTCCGTATCAGAATGACCTTTGAATGTATATCCTCTTCTTATTAATTCCTTTCGAATGTCTTCTGTATTATATAGTTCACCGTTATAGCAAATGGCATAATTCGTTTCATCTTTTAAACAAGTCATTGGCTGTTTACCACCCTCAGGGTCTACAACAATTAACCGCTTATGTCCAAATGCGACATTGCCTTTAATCCAAACCTTATTATCATCCGGACCACGTTTCGCTAATGTCTCAGCCATTTTCGTAACGACAGCCCTTTCTCCTTCTAATGAGCGTTTATAATCCACCCATCCTGTAATCCCGCACATACGAATCATCCTTCCATCTTATTTCTTTTCCTAAACGCGCAGTAATCCACACCCTAAGAGTGCGGATCAAAAAATTGAAAAACTTGACGATAACCTACCATCCACATATGGAATAGCATTTTCACTCAGTAAAACGTGTTTTATTGTATGCCCACCTATGTATAGATGTGTCTAGTTATAAAGAATGCACGAACTGTCTATAACAGAAATAACTACTTTTCATAAAGGAGAAATCGTGTATGATACAACGTAACCATATTTTATATAACCAGCCTCGCGCTCATACAGTCGGTAATGTAGAATATATAAACAATGAATGGGTATTCTTTGATGATGAAAATGATGAAGCATTTTTATTAGAAGATATTGCCGAAGATGGTTTTGAGATTTTATATAACAACAACTGGCTACCAGCTCGTTTCTATGAACAAGATGTTTTACAAATCGCCAACGAGCAACACCATTTGCAAAATGGTGAAATGATACGTATTCGAAAAAAATTACTTCTTAGCTATAATGAATGGCTCGAGGAATTACCAGACTCCGTCTTCACATTATTAACCGAATCATTGCAATCCCTTCACTACTCTTTATATGATTGCATGTATTGTCATAATTATTTATCTTTCTTACCGAAAGAAGAAGCATGCGAAGGAGTAAATATTCTTTTGTTCGATAACGAAGAAATGATTTGTACACTGCAGCATCATTTCGTTCGTCACGCTGCGTCAAATAAAAATATGTTTCGTTTTACGAAAGTAAACGGAGAAGAGTTGCATATCGATGCGACCTAAAATAAAAAACCACCTTACCTCCCAAACATTTGAGATTATAAGGTGGTTTTATTTTTTATTAGAATACTTGCCAGCCAATCGGTAATTTTAGCCCTAAGTATATTACCGCTACTAACGCAACAATAAATAAGCCCCAAACCGCCCCTGTTGGTTTGTTTTTGCTCATTTTTACAAGAACCATTTCCATTCCACCGATAACTAAAATACCAGCTAACATTTTTAAGCCATACCACATGTGCATGCTACCTGTTGCTGTCTTCACAATACTCATGTACAACATGAAGCCTGTCACAATAATGATAATGTACATTAGGCGAAGCCCCATATGTACACCTTTCCCTTTTCTTCCTGCTGAATAAAGAGAATACGCTACAAAAAATAAAATTAAACCTAACGCCCATGCTGTAATATGCATATGTACCATCGTATCCCTTACCTCCTCTTTTCACACTTTTTCACTCTATATGATAACATGTTCATTTATTTTCAGGAAATGTTTCGCTTTTTTATATTTAAATGCTATAATATTTAGAGTATTTACAAACTTCTTGTAATAACAAAAGGGGGAACAATCATGATTCAAACTAAGGATATTATCGAACTTACAGACACATACGGGGCAAATAACTATCATCCACTTCCAATCGTTATTTCTAAAGCAGAAGGTGTTTGGGTAGAAGATCCTGAAGGAAACCGCTATATGGACTTATTAAGTGCATATTCTGCAGTAAACCAAGGTCATCGTCACCCAAAAATTATTAATGCTCTAATTGACCAAGCTAATCGTGTTACGTTAACTTCTCGTGCTTTCCATAGCGATCAATTAGGTCCATGGTACGAAAAAGTTGCGAAACTAACTAATAAAGAAATGGTACTTCCAATGAATACAGGTGCAGAAGCTGTTGAAACTGCAATTAAAACAGTTCGCCGCTGGGCTTATGATGTGAAGAAAGTAGAAGCAAACCGTGCTGAAATCATCGTTTGTGAAGATAACTTCCACGGACGTACAATGGGTTCTGTTTCTATGTCTTCAAATGAAGAGTACAAGCGTGGATTCGGCCCAATGCTTCCTGGTATCATTGTAATTCCTTACGGTGATCTAGAAGCGTTAAAAGCTGCTATTACACCAAACACAGCAGCATTCATTTTAGAGCCAATCCAAGGTGAAGCAGGAATTAACATCCCACCAGCTGGTTACTTAAAAGAAGCTCTTGAAGTATGTAAAAAAGAAAACGTTTTATTCGTAGCAGATGAAATCCAAACAGGCTTAGGCCGTACTGGTAAAGTATTTGCTTGTGACTGGGATAATGTAACTCCTGACATGTACATACTTGGTAAAGCACTTGGCGGCGGTGTGTTCCCAATCTCTTGTGTTGCAGCAAACCGCGACATTTTAGGTGTATTCGAGCCAGGTTCTCACGGTTCTACATTCGGTGGTAACCCACTTGCATGTGCTGTTTCTATCGCAGCTCTTGAAGTGTTAGAAGAAGAAAAATTAACTGAACGTTCTCTTCAATTAGGAGAAAAATTAGTTGGGCAATTAAAAGAAATTGATAACCCAATGATCACTGAAGTTCGCGGTAAAGGTTTATTCATCGGTATCGAATTAAACGAGCCAGCTCGTCCTTACTGTGAACAACTAAAAGCAGCTGGTCTGTTATGTAAAGAAACACACGAAAATGTAATTCGTATCGCACCACCTCTAGTAATCTCTGAAGAAGATTTAGAGTGGGCATTCCAAAAAATTAAAGCTGTATTATCGTAATAATAGAGAGGTTGTCCTGCATGTTAGGACAACCTCTTTCTTTTTATATTAATTTACATTAGAATGAAATTGTAATTTTCTGTATTTCCATTCGTAAAAGGAGGTTTGATATGTTATTAAGATATGGCAAACATATTAACTATTTAGCTACATCTTTTATTTTAGTTACATTCTTTGGTTTCCTACTTTCCACAACATGGCTTACTCACTACTCAACTCCTACTACATTCACACTACTGAAAGCATCATTTTGGACTGCTGTTATTCTTACTATTATTGGTTTTGGACGAGAAAAAAGCGCACTTGCGGTTATGCTAATTGGCATTTGTACACTTGCATTAATTGGTCTTTACACTTTTTCCGTTATCGATTATCTCTATAACCCAAGGCCATAAAAAAAGCTATCTTTTAATAAGATAGCTCTTTTCTTTATTTCACTACATTTCGCAAAGTACCAATTCCTTCTACTGTAACGACAACTTCATCACCAGCATGTAAAAACTTCGGTGGTGTAAAACCTTTTCCGACACCAGCTGGCGTTCCTGTTGCGATAATATCGCCTGGTTCTAATGTCATTCCTTTACTTATCGTTGAAATAATTTCTTCTATTGAAAAAATCATTTTATTTGTGTTGGAAGTTTGCCTTACTTCTCCATTTACTACCGTTTCAATGTGTAATGCATTCGGCGTTTCAACCATTGATTTATGAATTAAATATGGTCCCATCGGACAAAATGTATCGAAGCTTTTCCCAAGGAAAAACTGTTTATGTTTTCTTTGAATGTCTCGAGCTGTTACATCATTTATAATCGTATAACCAAAAACATGCTCAAGCGCTTTTTCTTTTTTAATTTGTTTCCCTCGCTTACCAATAATGATAGCTAGTTCTCCTTCATAATCTAGTTCATCCGTTGCGTGAGGGTGACCATTAATTTGCTCATTTATGCCAATAACTGTTGTTGGCGCTTTCGTAAAGATCATTATATTTTCCGGAATAGACTCTACTCCACCCATTTCTACCGCATGCTCACGATAGTTTTTTCCAACGCACAAAATATTCTTTCTTGGTCTTGGAATCGGCGCTAATATTTTCACCTCTGTTAACGGGTAATACGCTGCTTCCCCGTTCTCACTTGCCCAATTTACAATTTCACATACTTTCTCAAAGCATATGGTCCCTCTTTCAATACACTCTAACATTGTAATAGGGATTGTAACCTTTTCCCCCTTTTGCCTTTGCGCTTCTCTTAAGTGCAATACCTTTTCTTCTTCTTCATCCACAATACCTACAAATACCTTTTCTTCTTTCTTCGCCGTTACAAAACGCAATATTTCCACTCTCCATCCTAATACTCATACCCTATAATTGTATTCGCATCCGCAAGAAAAAAACCTTCTCTTGCACGCTAATTTTTACAATATTCTTCTCGTACCTTATTCGTTACTTATTCATTATTTAGCATAAAATGTAGAAATTTTACTTTTTTTAGCGAAGGCATTCCTTTTTTATGAATTTTTTGTATAATATGTACTACATATATACTAAAAATTTCATTTAGAGATGGAGCCGATTTCAATGTTTGAGCAAGCTATTGAAAAAAAACGTGAAAAAATGATCTATTTTGCTGAACGCTACGGAATGACTTCTCAAAGAACAGTGGATTGTAGCCAAGAACTGGACAGGCTCTTAAATGTAATTTGTCATGTACATACGGATTTTCACCCTATTCAAACACTCGAAACACACACGCAATAATGCGTGTGTTTCTTTTATTTCAAAAAAACACACATTTTATCAGAAACGCCCATACAATAGTAGAAAAGAAAATTTTAAAAACGAAGGGTGTTTTGTATGCCAGCTATGGTCGGACATATTCGTATCGTCAATATTGGATCCAGTGGTATTTTTCATATTGGAGATGTATTTGCGATTAGGCCTATTAGTTACTCACGTGCTTTCGCCGGGGCCGGTTCTTTCAACGTTGGAGATAACGTTTCTGTCTACAATTATCAAAGTGCAACAACTGTCAACGATTCAGATGTAATCGATCAAGCGATAATTGGCTCAACTTAAAGGAGGCGATTGCATTGAATTTTTATGTAAACCAAAGTATCATCATCAACAGCATTAAAATTGATAGCATTACAACCTCTTCTGTATTCCAAATTGGTACTGCCGGAAGTATTAAAGCCCTATCTAAATTTTCAAATTCGGGCGGATTTACGGAGCCCCTTCGCCCATTACAGGCGAAAGGACAAATTATTTCTATCAAACCATCAACTAGTTCTTCTTAAGGCATTCTTGTCATAAATATATAGCAGGAATCTATTTACCCTCCCTATGGAAAAGGAGGTTTCACAAAATGAATCAAGATATATATACTTACTTACACCAACTTCAGCAAGCTCTCCAAATACAACAAACAACCATCCTTAATCTAGAAGATCAAGTGCGCCAATTACAAGAAGAGCTTAATGAATTAAAAAGTCGCCCCTCCTCTTCTATAGGAAAAGTGGAATACAAATTCGATCAATTAAAAGTAGAAAATTTAAATGGCACTTTAAATATCGGCTTAAATCCATTCTCAAAAAAAGGACAACAAATTGAGGATTTTCAAGTTGATACAGAAACATTAAAGGTCAATCCTGAAACTGATACGAATCCAGATTTCTATCAAGACATCCTCCAAGAAATGCATCGCTACTTGGATGAAGAAGCATATAATCGAATTCTCCATTTTGAACAAGAAGAGCGAACACCACTTGATGAAATGTATCGACAAATGATGGTGGATGACATAAAAAAACAGATGGAACATCGACTTCCTTATTATTTATCACAAGCTCAACCATATGAAGGAATTTCAACGGATCCAGATTATTTACGAGATATTATTATTCAGGCAATGAAACAAGATATCGACAAAGCCTTTCTCTCCTTTATTCAACACATACCGGGCAATTTCCGAAAGGAGTAAGTATGTATGAACCTTAACGTTGTAAATCGCGAGTTAAAAGTCGGACAGATTAAAATGAACGGTGTATCGTCGTCCGCACTCTTTTTAATTGGAGATGCAAACTTCCTCATTCTATCTTCTATTCTTGATACACCATTTGAATCTGTTACAGAAGGGCCATTTGTACCATTAGTAACAGATGTCCCTCCTACTCCAGGTTAATAAGGAGACTGAAAAACTATGTTACATCATGTGTCTATTGTCCAAAATGTTTCTATTATTTCTTTAGGGATTACCGCTGTATTTCAAGTTGGAGACGCAAACCAAATGGAATTAAAAAGTAGAGCTCTTGCCGTTCACAGGGAATTTCCTTGTTATATAAAAGGCGAAGGTCGCTTAGATGCATTTGAAGTTTTTACAGATGAACACATTACGATTCCAAAACGAACGACAGATGTAAAACTAAACATTATAAATGAATGCCCTTTTATTGAAGTGAATAACGTTGAGTTACGAACACTTTTAAATTCTGGCTGCTTTCAAATAGGGAACGTAGATTATGCATTTAATAACTCTCGTGTTATGCAAATCCGCCAATATATTACGGATGAACCTTCCGCACAGTAATTCATATAGTAATTAAAAAGCTTAGTAAAGTAGGTGGATGCTATGCCTTCTGTTGTTGGAAATCTCGTCGTTCAAAACAGTAATGGCTCTTTCAATTTAGGGGATTTTTATAACGTATCTCCAAAAGAAAATACGAAAGCTTATAACGGATCTGGGGCTTCCAATGTTGGATTTGTCGTGAATACATTTAACGGCGTCAGTGCAACAAATACATTTGATTCTGATGTGGCGGATCAAGATCAGATCGGAACAGCGTAAAAAAAGTAGGAGAATATCTCCTACTTTTTCTTTTATCTAATTCAAAATTATTAAAATGAAATTTCGCCATATAAAGTAAAACTGTAATCAGTAGGAGCTTTACTGCCCACAAATAGCGGTATAAACAAGTAATCAGTGAANNTTCACTGATTACTTGTTTATTTTACTTAAATGATAACCCACTCTCCTCCAAAGCCTTCCTAAGCTTCGGCAAAGACGCAGGTCCCATACCATGCAGTTTTAAAATTTCTTTTTCACTATATTTTGAGAGTTCTTCTACATTTTGAATTCCACGGTGCTCTAATGCCCTTCTTGCTGGCGCTGAAAGAAGAGAGAGAAAACCTTCTTTTGGTTTTCTCTCTTTCTCACAGATTGGGCAAGTTGGACAATCGCTACTTTTATAGTACTCGTGTCCCTGTTCACAAGTTCTTAACGTTTTTTCCGTTACCATTTTCAAGCCCCTCTATTCTTCAATATTTACAACGTGATTCCCATCGAAGAAGTATAAACATTTCTCTTTCACAGGATGTTGTAAGCTTTTCTCGAGTGCTTTTGCATATAACGAAAGCTGCACTTTATATCGATCTTCTAAAATTGGTTTCGCTTGTTCAAATCCGCCTGGGAACTTCCCTTCGATCGTATCTGTTTTGAAGTCAATTAATGTAATGCCATCTTCTTCTTCAATCATACAGTCGATAACCCCTTGGACAAGAATCGTTTCTTCACTCTTCCCTTGCCAATCTTGATACGCTTCTTCGGCTGCAAGCATCATCGTAAATGGTACCTCACGCTCAACACTTTTCGCCGCTAATACCCTTTTACCTAGATCACTGTCAAAGAATGAAATGACTTTTTCGATTGCTATTTCTTCCGCCTGCTCGAATGTTAATAATTCCTTATTTACCATTCCAGCAATTTGCTCTTGAAGAACTTCAACTGTAATTGGCTTCTTCAAATCAACATGCTGCATAACAGCATGGACTGCTGTTCCGCGTTCTGCGTACGTTAACCCTTTTTTCTCCATAAAGCGCGGACGTGTTTTAATTGGCGCACGTAGTTTTTTAATAAAGGCATTATCACTACCTTCTTCAGATTGATAATTTCTCTTTATTTCTGTAACAGATTGCTTCGCACGATGAGATGTTGCATCCTCATATCCGTACTTCCACATTAATCTGTCGTACACTTCTTCTTTTCGTTCACTTTCTAACGGCACAGCCTTTTTCTCACGAAGTGCTTCTAACAACTCTTGTTTCTCTTCTTGAACTGGCTCTGGTGCAAGTAATGTTTTGCCATCAACAACTTCTACTTTCCAGTTCGTATCATATTCATAAATTTCACCTGGAATACTTCCCTGTCCTAAGTCAAGAAGCATTTCACTATCACGATGTCTATATAATGAAGGTGCAATCCAGTCTAAATAACAAGACGCTCCGGCACGTATGTGATCTGGTAGTAACCATTCACTATGTTCCCTCGCATCAAGCCACTTTTCCATTTCCTTATTTGCATCCTTAACTGTTCCGATTAAAATTAACTTCTCTTTCGCACGCGTTAACGCTACATATAATACACGCATTTCTTCCGCGATTAATTCCATTTTCATTTTGCGTTTAATTGCAAGTTGCGATAATGTCGTATATTTAATTCGTTTACGCGGATCAATAAATTGTGAACCGAAACCGAAATCTTTATGCAGTAAGAAACGCTTCATTAAGTCTTGTGTATTAAAACGACGACCGAGTCCAGCTACAAATACAACCGGGAACTCTAGCCCTTTACTTTTATGAATCGTCATAATGCGAACGACATCTTCTTGTTCACCGAGAGCTCTCGCCGTACCCATATCGTCACCGCGTTCTAAAATACGTTCAATAAAACGTAAGAAGCGGAATAATCCTCTAAACGATGTTGCTTCATATTGTCGTGCGCGGTCATATAATACGCGTAAGTTCGCTTGCCTTTGCTTTCCAGCTGGTAAACCGCCAACGAAATCGTAATAACCTGTCTCACCGTACACTTTCCAAATTAAATCAGAAAGGGACTGTTGGCGCGCAAATTCACGCCATCCTTGCAGTAAATTATAAAACCACTCTAATTTATCATGTAGCTCTTGTTCTTCTTCAAGTGGTGCGCCTTTTAAGAACGAGCTCATTACTTCATAAAACGAGCCTTTCTTTCCGTGAGCACGAAGAGTCGCAAGGTCTTCATCATTTAATCCAACAATTGGAGAACGAAGTACTGCTGCAAGCGGAATATCTTGCATCGGATTATCAATAACGCGGAATACGTTCATCATAATATTTACTTCTGTCGCTTCAAAGTAACCAGTCGCAAGATCAGCGTATACTGGAATTCCTTGCAACTTTAACTCCTCCATAATTTGCGGCGCCCACGGCATAGAGCGAAGTAAAATAACGAAATCACGATATTGTACAGGACGCATACTATCATTTTTACGATCATACACTTCATAACCTGAATCAACCATCGCTTTAATACGTTGCGCCATAAGACGAGCTTCAAGCTGTGCTTTTTCGACTTCCGCACCTTCTTCTCCATCTATTACTTCTTCTTCCGTTTGCTGAATACATAATAGCTCAGCTGCTACATCTTCGCCTTCCGGATAGCTAGCACCTAACTTTAATTCAGCGTCAGCATCATAGTCGATTTCCCCAACTTCTTCGCCCATAATTTGTTTGAAAATAAAGTTCGTTCCTGCTAACACTTCATGACGACTACGGAAGTTTTTCGCTAAGTCAATCTTCATTCCGCCGCCCAATCCTTCTTGCGTGAAGCGTTTATACTTCCCTAGGAATAGTCCTGGTTCGGCTAGTCGGAAACGATAAATCGACTGCTTTACGTCACCAACCATGAACAAGTTTCCTTCACTCTCAGAATCTTTCGTTACGAATTTAATAATGGATTCCTGTACAAAGTTCGTATCTTGATATTCATCGACTAATACTTCAGCAAATTTATTACGATATTGAAGTGCTACTGCTGACGGTTTCATTTCACCGTCTTCACTTTGCTCACTTAAAATTTGTAAACAGAAATGCTCTAAATCTGTGAAATCGACCATTCCTTTATCTCGCTTCATCGTTTGGAAGCGCTCTGTAAATACTTTTACGAGCTGAACGAGCTTTTCTAATACTGGGTGCATATCTTGAAAATCTCGTAAGAAACTTTCTGGTCTACGGCTAAATAGCTCTTCTTGTAATTTCTTCACTTCATCTTTTGCTTTATTACGAAGAGAGTCTACTTGTTTTACAATATCTTCGTTATAATCACTTTTCTTAATACGCTTTAACGTTTGCCAAGATACATTTTGCATCGCTTCATACACGCTTGTCCACGACTCACGAGCAGCTGATGATAACGTTCCAAGTAAAGCCACATCTGCTTGCAGGGTTTCAACGCGAGGCGCTGGACCGTCAGGAAGCATTGCGAATTCTGTCGCTTTACGAATATGCTCTTCTGCCGTTTCAAGCTGGAATTTCACATCTTCTAATAAGTAAGAAGCGTATACTAAATCTTCAATCGTCTTTCCTTCCACGTCGTATGCTTCTACTAATTTATCAAGCCACTTCTCCGGATTTGGATGCGCTCTTGATTCTGTATGAAGCGCTAAAATCATACGCTGTAAGTCATCATCACTACGATCACTCGTATAACGATCAACGAGTTCAAAGAATATCGTATTATCTTCAATTCCATACTCTGCTTCTAATATGTCATCTAACACTTCTTCTTTTAATAATTCGTTTTCTGTTTGATTCGCTATGCGAAAACGAGGATCAACATCAAGCATGTAGTAGTATCCTCTAATTACTTGTAAACAAAAGGAGTGAATCGTTGAAATAGAAGCTTTATTTAACAAGCTCAGCTGCTTTCTTACGTGCTGAGAGCCTGGCTCATCAATTAATACTTTTTCTAACGCTTCCCCGATTCGGTTTTTCATCTCTTGCGCCGCTGCATTCGTAAATGTTACAACGAGCAGGCGGTCGACATCGACTGGATTTTCTTCATTAATAATCTTCTTAATAATACGTTCAACTAATACTGCTGTTTTCCCTGATCCAGCTGCTGCTGCGACTAAAATATCACGTCCGTTCGCTACAACTGCTTTCCACTGGTCATCTGTCCACTGACTACCTTCTGGTTTTTTAGGCCAATTTTCAATCATTCTCCGCCAACCTCCTCTCTAATTTTCTCCATCGCTTCGCTATCTTTCATATCTTTTAGCGTACGGAATTGATTATCTTCAAGTGATTCATCGAACTGACAAACAGATTTGAAGTTACAGAACGTACATGCCGCTTTATTCCCCTTTTTGTAAGGAGCAATATCGATAACGCCTTCTGTAATATCTTTTCCGATATTTTCAAACGTATGGTGTACGTATTTTTGCAATACGTTAAACTCTTGTTCACTTGCAATGCTCGAACGCGCACTAAAGCTACCGTCTTTTTTCAGACCCGCAGAAATAATATCAGAGCTTCCTGTTGAAAGTTTGTTATCCATTAAACGAACAACATCAGCATCGCCTAGCACGAGTCCTTTCATTTTAAATTTCTTTAAAATTTCTTTCTCAATTTCCGCTTCAGATGCATCACCCTTCATCTCAACAATCGGGTTATGAATATGGAAGTACAGTACACCAGCAGGTGAAGCCGTGCCACCTTTTTTCATCCACGTATGTGCATTTGAAGTAACAACATCTAAATACGTTAACATTTGAAGTGCCAATCCGTAATACACTTCCGTTAAGTCTAATGCTTTTGAGCTTGATTTATAGTCAATAATACGTAGGAACGTACCACTTTCATCTTCTGCCTTATCAACACGGTCAATACGGCCAACTACTTCCATCTTCACACCATTTGGTAATGAGAATTCCATTGGCGGAAGTGATCCTGTACCGCCCATACCGAATGGCACTTCTAAATCAACTGGTACGAAACCACTTGATTTCGCGTGCTCACGAAGAATGATTGAGGTACGGAAAATGATTTGTTGTAGTTTTTGCTTTAAATAGAAATGACGGTTTGAACTTAATAAAATTTGTCTTTGTAATAACGGTGCAATCTCTTCTATTACTACAGCAGAAAGATGCTCACACTCTTTTATTGATAAATCCGCCCAAGTACGGTTTTCACGTAATAGCCTGTCTGCAATTCTCTTCAGCGCTGCATGGAATAACTCGCCAATATCCGGTGCATCCAGCTTGAAAATATCACGCTCTCTTAATGATAAACCGTGCTGCGCGAAATGAGCATATGCGCAACGGTTAAATAGTTCCATACGAGAGACGCTTCCTTTTATTGTGTCTCCGTATAAATCTCTACTTACAACTGAACTTAGCTTTTGCGCACGATTTCGGTAAAATAGGCTTGATAATACGCGGCTACTTTTTTGCTTCCATTCATCTGAAGTAACGTAGAAGTTATATACGTCCCACCAAAAGTCTAAATTCCCTTCAAATCCGTATCGCTTCCACGTTTGAAGTTGCTGCATTACATATGACAACGTTACTTCTGGCGTTGCTATGTATGAAATTTGTTCCGAACGTGATAAATCATTTACGTCATTCGTAATAAATGTATCTTTCACATCAGGGAACATTCTTTTTATTTTCTTAATAAAGCTAGACGCAAGTAACGTCTTTCCTTCTTCATCTGCTAGCGGACAAGAAATATATAATTTCTCAGTCGCTCTCGTTACCATTTGGTACATAACGAACTGTTCTTCTAATAAAGTTTGTCTCGTCGTTGGTGCTAATTCGATACCTGCAGCACTAAGAACATCTCTTTCTTCATCCGAAAGCATACCTTCATCCATAGGTGCTGCTGGAATTACTCCTTCATTCACGCCAATGACAAATGTTGCTTTCACATTTGATAATCTAGAACGATCAATATTCGCAATTAACACTTGGTCTAATGACGGCGGAATGTTTGCGAATTGAAGCGCCTCAAGACCTGTCGACATAACGTCTGTGAACATAGAAAGTGACATTTTCTCTTCGCCTAGCATTTCAACGAACGTATCAAGAAGACTCATTACTTCTTCCCATACTTGCTCATGATCTGTCGCAAATAAGAAATCTCCGCTCTCTTCTGCACGAACACGTAATGCTTCTAGTTTTTTCGGAACATCAAGCTCTTCTAAAAATAAATAAACAGCTTCGCACATTTGCATAACTGTTCCCGCACGCTTCAATCTTTTTTGCATACGAATAACAGGCGTTCTTACAACGTCGCGTAGTCGATTTATTTTCTCTTCCATTTCACGTTCACTGTCTGTAATCATCCCGTCTGTATCGTCAAGAGAACGATAGCGGCGATACATCCACGGATCTTCTGAAGTCCATCTCTTTCCTTGTACACCGTACGCTAAACAGTAGTTTTCAAACTCATCCATCTCTTCGCGCATCGTTTCTTTTCTTACGTCTAATGGATATAAAAGCTCTGTTTTCACGCAGCGGAACACCGCATCGTAACGCCAATTCCCGCTAATAATCTCTAAAGCAGAACGAATACATTCTACTAATGGATGATGTGACATCGGGCGTTTTTCATCGATGAAGTGCGGGATATTATAATCTGTAAATAACGTTCGCATCACATCGTAATAACTTTCCCCGTTACGCAGAAGCACTGCAATATCTCGGTAACGATATTTTTCATCCGCCACAAGTTTACGAATTTCACGAGCAACACCTTCTACCTCCGCTCGTAAATTCGCAGCTGTACGAATCGTTACACTTGCTTCACCGTTAAATTTCTCATTCGGACGCGCTTCATAATGAGCTTCTAAATGAGCTAATGCTGGCGAATGAAAACGCGGCTGTTCCATAAGTGGAATTGTTTTTTCAATTTCTATTTTCTCTTCACGCGCTACTTGTTTTATTTTTTCATACGTTAACGTCGTTTCATAAAATAAATCAAGTTCATTTACTGGCTGCGCTAACGTTTTTTCATCTATTGTTAACGTAATCGTAACTCTCGCTCCGCAAATCATAAGCTGTCTTAAAATCTCTAACTCTTGCGGGGAGAATGAATGAAATCCATCTATATAAATTTCCGCACCATTTACATATTCAGACTGCGGAAGCTTTTCCACTAGCAATTGCAAGTAGTCTTCTGAATCTAAATATTTTCCAATTAAAGCACGTTCAAAATCATCATATAGTAGTTGTAAATCATACACTTTATTGGCTAGTAGCTTTTGTTCGGCACCGCTACTATGCGCATCTAATTGTTGCCACATTTCATATACGTTAGATGGCGTTACATTGTAACGTTTAAACTCTGCAATCATACTGCCAAGATGTTCAAAGAAACCGTTTTGCTCCGCAGCTTTTTGGAACACTGATAATCCATCTTTACGAGACTCTACAATTTTACGAAGTAACATATGCACGCCCGCTTCATCAATATGAAGACGACTTGCTCCACCAACTTCTTGCAATACCTTCCACGCTAATCGTGAAAAACTAAAAACTTGTGCCCGAATAGAACCTCTTACATCCTCACTTCCAATTAACGCCTGCTGCGTTTGGAATGTCATCTGTTCTGGCACAAGATATAATATTGTTTTCCCTCTCGGACGCTGTTTTAACTCTTCTTGTACTTCGCGTAGACAAAGTGTACTTTTTCCACTTCCCGCTCTACCAATCACAAATCGAAGTGACATGTAACCCCACCTTTCACTTACATAACGAACGTTAGTTTGCTACTATAATTGTATTATAGGACACGAAAAAAGACAAACTGAGCTGTTTGTCTTTTTCTATACTTCTATCTATTATATCAACCTTTTGAAAAATTCGTTTGCACCTCTTGAATTGGCCAATATCGTAAATCAACTTTACCGACGACTGTATCAGCTTTTACAAAACCAAAGTGTCTACTATCCCAGCTCCCGAGCCGGTTATCACCTACTACAAAAATAAACCCAGGTGGCACAAGCTTTTCTTTCGTTAACTCTTCTAATTTAAAGTCGCCTGTTAGTTGCCTTCCGTTTATCTCTTTCTTATACTTCTCTAGATACGGCTCATCAATAAATTGTCCATTTATATATAGCTTATCATGCTTATATTCAATATGATCTCCAGGTAAACCGATAATTCGCTTTACATAGTCCTCTTTTTTATTCGCATGAAACACCACAACGTCAAATCTGTTCAAGTCCCCAACTTGATAACTCACCTTATTTACAACGAGCATATTGCCATCTTGCAATGTCGGCATCATTGACTTCCCCTCTACAACGTACGTTGAGAAGAAAAACGTTCGAAAAAATACAGCTAATAATACCCCAATTAAAATTGTTCGTATCCACTCTATGCCTTCTTTTTTCAAAGTTTTCTTCATCTGCTTCTCCCCTTATCCTTTAATAATGAAGCTTTCCTTTACAAAGAAGACTATTCTTAATGTAGTTCTAACTTTACTTCAATTTTCTTACCGACATACCATAAAATAAAAATACCAATCGCTACAATGACCGATTTCACCGGATTATGAATAAACGACATTAAATCATGACCGATATACGTTAAAATAAAAATCATCACAAGCTTTCCGAATGCTAACGCTAGCCCAAACTGTTTTACACTAATTCGAGATAAACCAGCGACAACATTTATAAGCGCTGACGGTGTAAATGGAAAACAAAATATAACAAAAATCGGTGCGAACCCTTTCCTTTCAATCCACCCCATTGCTTTTCGTACTCTCTCATGCTTATTTACAAATGAAAAGAAACGACTGCGGCCAAAATGGCGGATGATGAAAAATACAAGTAAGGCACCCATTACTGATCCAAGCCATGAATAAAGAAAACCGAGCCAAAACCCAAATGCAACAGCATTCGCCAGTACAAATACAATAAGCGGTAATGCTGGAATCAACGCTTCTATCATCGGTAAACCAATACCAAGAAGTGGTCCGAACGCTTTATAACTCTCAACAATATGATCCATATTTTCTGGTGAAAAATATTCTTTGATTGTCTGAAAATCCATTCTACACTTTACCCCTTTACTCTAAATACTATCCCTACTGTATCATTGCTTATATGAAAGAGGAAATGGTAGATACGACATATGGAGATGTATTTATTAAAGTTTCCATATCATTCATAAGAATTCCTTCATTATTTAGCTATGATAATCTATCAATATTCGACAGGACATGTCGTTCGTTTTGTTATTCAGGTGGTTTTTCCAATATTTTTATCGATAAATGAAATTATATAGGCACTTTTCTAAATATATCAATTACAACTCGATTTTTCTCATATATCGACTTATCGGCAAAGACTGATAAATAAAAAAAGAATGGGGTTTCCCCCATCCTTTCACACTTCGCCTTCCTTCACAAAATACACTCTCTCATAAGCGGGTCTTAATGTTGATTCCGCTTTTTTATCAATCTCTTTAAAACAAGGGCTCCCTTGTTTTTTCCTACGATCTTCATATTCAGTACGCAATTTCGCTGTACGATTTTGTTGATTTTCAAAACTAGTTTTTGATATTTCTAATTTCACAGCAAAACCATTTATAAATCTAATAATTAGATTTCCATCTTTTAATTCTTTGTTACTTTCAATATAAAAATGGGACAACCAAGCGCACTCTTTTCTAGAGTAAGAATAGGTAGGGAAAAAATAAAGTTGATCTGCTGGACTAATCGCAATCGGTGCTTTATGTGTAATATGAGTTAACTCTTTCGTTCCTTCTTTTCTGCCTAAGAAACTAGAGCCATGCTTGCGGCAACTTCTTTCTATAATATCTAGAGGTTTTTGAAATACGAAAAAAGAATCATTCATTTCAACGACTCGCGTAACAATTTTCTTTTCACTTAGAATAACAGGAAGTAAGGCCATCGTATTTTTCGTTACAACATAATTTTCGACATAGCGTTCCACTTTACTTTCCATACTCCATTATCTCCTTTTTTCCATTTATATTAGCAGCTGCATATATAATTTTAGCACCTATGAAAAAGAAATAGCTTACAAGTTCCGCTTTTTTACAATTTTTTATCATTTATTAAACATTTGTCAAATATAAAAATCAAAATATAGAAATAAAATAATTTCAAAACTATAAAAGCAGCATTTATACTACCTATAAATATTTATTATCCCTTCCTATTTTCACATCATTAAAACAATTAACTTTGCTATAATTAAAATATAAATCCAATATATGGAGGGCCATTATGGAAGAAAAAGAGATCCAACCATCGATTCAAATGAAAAATAGTAGCGTCATTATCGTGAAAAACTCAGCTAGTATTATATTCGGTTTATTTTTCATCCTGCTATTCTTCGCCAAACCGTTTCGTAAATCAAAATGTCCAGAATGTAAAAAACGTGAGAAGAAAAAATCAGGGCAAGAACAATAAAAGGCCTTCCTTTATGGAATGCCTTTTTACATTTGTAGTATCATTTTATTTATTCTTCTTCACCCTCAAAAGAACCAACTATATTTTCTTCAAAGGTTCTCTACATCTTTTTTGATTTGTAATATAAGTTTTGTATATCATTTCATTCAAAAACACAATATATATAAGTGGCTATGTATAATTACATTGCGTTTTATCGAATTCCAAAAAGGAGCTGTATACTATGGATAAAGAAAATCTATTAAGCCAGCAGGTTAATAGCATCCCCTCAGATGCTCTGAATACCCCTAGTAAGGAACAAGAACAAATGTTAGAAACATCATCTCAAAACGAACAAAATTCCAACAACAATGCTAACAAAAAAAATGTTACTCAAGGTCTATCTGGAAAAGATTTCTCCATTTCAATAAAGAATACAAATTTATAGTTATTTACTATCCTACGAAGCAAATGCTCTTGCTGAACTAATTCTTCTACAGAAACGAATACGCATTCCCGATGATTTTTCACCAGTTTTAACATAAAAAAAGAGATTTAGATATAAAAACAGGCTCTGGAAAAACTTTCTCCACAACAAAAAAAGGATGGCATTAGCCATCCTTTTTTCCATCATCAACTATAAAATTATAGTTTGATTACGTTTTTAGCTTGAGGTCCACGGTTACCTTCTTCGATTTCGAAGCTAACTTTTTGGCCTTCTTCTAGAGATTTGAAACCTTCAGTTTCGATTGCAGAGAAATGTACGAATACGTCGTTTTCGCCTGGAACTTCGATGAAACCGAAGCCTTTTTCGTTGTTAAACCATTTTACTTGTCCTGTTACTGCCATGATTATTTCCTCCTAAGAAAATACAAATTTAATTTTTTTAGTCTTCCTGTCTAAAAAAAGAATCCACACATTATCAAATACGAAACATAAACTAGTTCTCACATACTTTTTCTCGTTCGTTTTCAGCACTTGATAACATATGGATTGCTTAATTTAACTATTCAACTGACATCATCATAGCATACTTAAAATGAAATGTACAATCTTTTTTGAAAATGGAATTTCTAATTTTTAGTATTTCTTATAAAATATAATTATCTCTATTCCAAATAAGGAGGTATTCATGACAGCCAAAATTCCTAAAAAAACATTAACAAGAATTGAAAAGGATATTGAAAATAATGATCTTGGAAAAGCAAGAGACAGATTGCATGGCCTCATCTTTACATACCCAAATGAATTACACCTTCGAAAACAACTCGGAGATATTTATTATAAATTACAATATCCAGAAATGGCTGGACGTTACTGGTATCTAGAGGAGCATAAAACAGATATTATGCATAAATCATGTTTATTATTTGAAAAATCAATGGGAAATAGTCCTCATCATATTGCACGTGCTTTAAAGTTTAAAGGCGATTCTAACCATATAAAAAGTTTGTATAAAGATCAAACTTCATCTTCAGTGCAGAAGAAAGTAGCAGAGGAGTTAATTTATGAGTATAAAGAAACATGGCAAGATAAGCTAGTCCCTTTTGGCTGTCTAGCATTGCTTGCTTCCCTTCTCTTTTCTGCCATTGTTGGTCTATTCACTATTTGGAATTGGATTTTTTAATTATAGGGGGAATTTTCACATGTCAAACTACGATAACGAAGAAAAGCTAACAGGCGGAAACGTTTCGAACGTATATCGTTCTAAAAATACTGTTCGTCGAGAGTTAAAGCCAGATAGTGCAAAGATCCATAAGCTATTACAACACTTAGAAAACAAAGGGTTTCATCATGCGCCAAAGTTTTTAGGTGTAGATGAAAAAGATAGAGAGATTTTATCCTTTATTGAAGGAGAAGCTGGCAATTATCCTTTAAAAGAATATATGCGATCTAATGATGTATTAAAAGAAATCGCAAAGATGCTCCGCCTTTACCATGATGCTGTAAGTGATTTTCCTTTATTAGATGATTGGAAACCGATGAATCACACGCCAAATAACATTGAGGTTTTATGCCACAATGATTTTGCCATATATAACATTATTTTTAATAATGAGAAGCCAGTAGGCATTATTGATTTCGATGTTGCTGCTCCTGGTCCAAGACTATGGGATATCGCTTATACACTTTATACTTGTGTACCTTTAAGTAGAGTATATTATACAGAATCAGGTGAAGCAGTTCATTATGACTCACCACAACATGCAGGTCGTATTAAAGAGAGAATGAAGTTGTTTGTTCAGTCCTATGGTAAAAATATGGATGAAGATTACTTAGGAATGGTGTTGCTTCGGTTAGAAGGGTTATGTACATATATGAAAAGAAAAGCTCAAGAGGGCGATGTGAATTTCCAAAGAATGATTGATGAGGGACATTTAGAGCATTATGAAAAAGATATGGAGTTTATTCGTGAGCATAGAGCTGAGTGGAGTTGATTTAGTAATAAAGAAAAGTTAGTATCGTTTTTTGCCGATAAATCGATATTTCTTTTCGAATCGTTCACAAAATAACAAGGGGCACCCTTCAAAAAGGTGCCCTTCCTTTTATTTCGTAAACTGTGCTTCTTCTGTAGATCCTTTTAACGCTGTCGTTGATGAAGTTCCGCCTGTAATTACTTGTGCAACTTCATCAAAGTAACCTGTTCCTACTTCGCGTTGATGACGTGTTGCAGAGTAGCCATGTTTTTCAGCTGCGAATTCTGCTTGTTGTAGTTCAGAGTATGCTGCCATGCCGCGCTCTTTATAGCCACGTGCTAGTTCAAACATACCGTAATTTAATGAATGGAATCCAGCAAGCGTTACGAATTGGAACTTATAACCGTAAGATGCGATTTCCTTTTGGAAGCTCGCAATTGTTTTTTCATCTAGTTTTTGTTTCCAGTTAAATGACGGAGAGCAGTTGTAAGCAAGTAGCTTTCCCGGATGCTCCTTATGAATTGCGTCCGCAAATCGTTTTGCATCTTCTACATTTGGTTCCGACGTTTCACACCAAACGAGGTCTGCATACGGTGCATACGCTAAACCGCGCGCAATTGCTTGATCAAGACCTGCATTCGTACGGTAAAATCCTTCTGGTGTTCTTTCTCCTGTAATAAATGCTTTATCAACAGGATCGATATCGCTCGTAATTAAATCAGCTGCATCTGCATCTGTTCTTGCAACGATAATTGTCGGCACTCCCATTACATCTGCTGCAAGGCGTGCAGAAATTAAATTGCGTACTGCTGTTTGCGTTGGTAGTAGTACTTTTCCGCCTAAATGGCCACATTTTTTCTCTGAAGATAATTGATCTTCAAAATGCACACCTGATGCACCTGCTTCAATCATACCTTTCATCAGTTCGAATACGTTTAATTGTCCACCAAATCCAGCTTCTGCATCTGCTACAATCGGTACGAAATAGTCTGTATCATCGCTTCCTTCCATATGCTGAATTTGATCCGCACGTTGAAGTGTTTGATTAATTCGTTTCACTACAGCAGGTACGCTGTTCGCTGGATATAAACTTTGGTCTGGATACATATGTCCAGAAAGGTTTGCATCAGCTGCTACTTGCCAACCACTTAAGTAAATCGCTTTTAACCCAGCTTTTACTTGTTGCATCGCTTGGTTTCCTGTTAATGCGCCAAGTGCGTTAATATAGTCTTCTGTATGAAGCGATGTCCAAAGCTTCTCAGCACCGCGGCGCGCTAATGTATGTTCAATATCAATCGATCCGCGCAGGCGAATTACATCTTCTGCCGAATATGGACGTGTGATCCCTTTCCAACGCTCATCTAATTCCCAGCTCTCTTGTAATTTCTCGATTCTTTCGTTTTTCATTTGTTCCATCCCCTTTTCATTTTTATAAAATTTCATAACCCGGTAATGTTAAAAATGGTACGAATTCATCATTTCGAACGAGATTTGTAAACAACGTTGTCGCTTCTTGGAATCTCCCTTTCTTAAAGGCTTCCTTACCAATCTCTCTTTCTATTTTTGCTAATTCTTCTTCTTTTAGCTCTTCCATTAATTCAAGCGTAATATTACGACCATCATTTAGTTTTCCACCTTCATGACGAATCCATTGCCATACTTGTGCTCTTGAAATTTCAGCAGTTGCCGCATCTTCCATTAAGTTATAAATGGGTGCTGCTCCCCGTCCGCTTAACCAAGATGCAATATATTGAATACCTACGCTAATATTCATGCGAAAGCCCTCTTCTGTAATCGTTCCCACCGGTACCTCTAGTAAATTGTTTTCTGTTACACATATTTCTTCACGTTTTCTAAAAATTTGATTCGGTGTTTTCATAATGTGATTAAATACTTCCATTGCAACCGGTACAAGTCCAGGGTGGGCAACCCAAGTCCCGTCATGACCATCTAAAGCTTCGCGCTCCTTATCAGCACGCACTTTTTCAAAAGCTGCTTCATTCGCTTCTGGATTGTTTTTAATCGGAATTTGTGCCGCCATCCCTCCAATTGCTGGTGCATTACGGCGATGACATGTTTGAATTACTTTCAAAGAATATGAACGCATAAATGGCGCCGTCATCGTGACTTGTGCTCTATCTGGTAGTAGAAATTCATTATGATTACGGAAACTCTTCAAAAAGCTAAAAATATAATCCCATCTTCCGCAGTTTAAGCCAGCAGAATGATCTTTTAGCTCATACAAAATTTCATCCATTTCAAACGAAGCGTGAATCGTTTCCAGTAACACAGTTGCTTTAATCGTTCCATTTGGAATGCCGATATATTTTTGAGCAAATACGAATACATCATTCCATAATCTCGCTTCTAAATAACTTTCCATTTTTGGTAAGTAAAAGTATGGGCCGCTCCCTTTTGCTAAAAGAGCTTTCGCATTATGGAAAAAGTACAATCCGAAATCTACTAAGCTACCTGACATATTCTTCCCATCAACTCGCATATGCTTTTCCTCTAAATGCCATCCTCTTGGACGTACAATGAGTACAGCTGTTTTCTCATTTAATCTATATTCTTTCCCTTTATCATTTTCATGTGAAATCGTTCCCTTTACTGCATCTCTTAAGTTGATTTGACCTTCAACCGCATTTTCCCAAGTTGGTGAATTCGAGTCTTCAAAATCCGCCATAAAAAGATGCGCTCCTGAATTTAAAGCGTTAATGACCATCTTTCTATCTACCGGTCCAGTAATCTCTACGCGGCGATCCTCTAAATCTTTTGGCAGCTTGGCAATTGTCCAATCCGCTTCACGTATGTGTTTTGTTTCTTCTAAAAACTTCGGAAACTCCCCTGCATCAATTCTCTTTTGTTTTTCTACACGTTTTTGTAAAAGTTCTATGCGGCGCTCATCAAAATTCTCATGTAATTCCTTCAAAAAACTAAGCACCTCAGGTGTCAATATTTCGTTGTACGCTGGTAACATTTCTCCAACGAGTGTAACCCGTGAAGTTTGCGTCGACATATTAGCATCCCCTTCTTAAACTGTTTTATAACAGATTTGATTTCATGTTTTATATTATATAACAAATCTTCAGAAAAGGAAGTTTTTTTTGAAAATTCATTTCGCTTTTTTTCAAAACGTCATGCTTTCGCGCTTTATTTCATACAAAAAAGGCCACTGTTATACAACAACGACCTTTTTTGTATTATTTTTAAATTTCACTTTGACTAGTTAAACTTTATTACTGCCCTTGTTCCATATCATGCAATATTGCTCTATGTAAAAACTGTGCGTATTGTTCTCTTGTTACTTTCATAGACGGACCAAATTTACCTTCTCCGATTCCCATTGTAATACCATTTGTTTGTATTGCACTAATTGCATTCGTTGCCCATGAATTTGCTGAAACATCATTAAAGTTATGAGATCCCTTTGCCTGTAAGTCAAAAGCATTCGTAAGAACTTGTGCCATTTCCGCACGCGTTAACGTCGCCTTCGGTCTAAAGTTTCCATTCTCGTCTCCCTGGAAAATTCCGATTTCCGTTAAAGCCAATATCTCCTCGATAAAGCTTGTTGAATTTTCATCGATATCTCCATATGGGTTTTCATATTCATCTTGTTCTTCCATATCAAACACACGGTAAATTAAAGCTGCAACTTGCTCACGTGTTACATTATCCCCAAAACCGAATATCCCATCGCCATATCCCAAAATAATTTCTTGTTTCGCTAATTCATGAATTGCCTCATATGCCCAATGTCCTTTTGGTACATCTTTAAATACAATTGTATTCGCATTTTGCAACGGTGCACTTTCCGCTTTTACATTGTTACTCTCTGCTGAGAATAACACCCCACCCATAATTGTTAATGCTGTAGCTGTTTTTAATAATTTTTTGCTCATTACATTATCCCCCCGCTATGTATATGTTTTTTTAAATATACATAACAAATGATATAGTAACAACATATTTTTCGACACATTTCGTGACGGTTTTGTGAATCATATTACATATCATGTCTTTTTCATGGGGTTGATTATAAAGTTTGTGTATAACATTAAAAATACACAAAAACGAATAATAATTCTTTTTTACACAAACAAAAAGCACAAATATTTCTATTTTTGCTTTCATATTTCGCTCTATTTCCAGTCCTCTTTCAAATGATAATTAATAATCGCATTATTGATAAACTGAGCATATTGTTCTCTAGGTACAGGGCGATTTAATTCATACATGCCATTCCCAGTTCCTCTCACAACATTATTAGATTGTAACGCACTAATTGCATCTTCTGCCCAGTGGCCTTTTGGAATATCTTTACATGTATGTTTTTGTTTCGTTATTGAAGTTACTATATTCATAATTTATATTTCAGAGATAGCATTCCCCTTCACTGATAACTCGCCTTCTCTTCCCTTGCGAAAATTTACTGCCATTCCTACAAATATAAGGATAATCCCTATTACGTGCATACTAGTTGGTATAAATCCGGTCAAGACAGTATCTAATAGTTTTGCAACAGCAGAATCTAAAAACACTAATACAGAAATAATTCTCGTCGATAAATCTCTTAAACTGTCAAAAAATAAGTAATATACAAATCTAGTATGTATAGATCATCACCTTGAAAATGCCCGAAATCTATGAATAGTAGCAATAAAAAAAGCATCCTTTTTTTATTAAAAGAGGATGCTTTTTTTATATTTATTAACACTCAAATATGCTACTACTTTTGAAGAGTAAATTGGGAAACTATCTGTTTTAATCCTCCCGCTACACTGTGCAGATGTTCAATTGAAACCGAGATCTCTTGAACAGATTTCTCTTGCTGTTGAATAGACTCTTTTACCCTATCAGTTCGGTCAGATGACCTTTGGGAAATTTGAGCCATGTCTTCTGCAGAAGCAGAAATCTCCTCACTACTCGCTGCAATTTCATCTGTTGACATAGATACCGTTTGAATTTGCTCAGATACTTGCTGCACTTTTTCTGTAATTGTTCCAAATACTTTTTCTGTGTGCATTACTACTTGTGTACCTGCCTGTACCTCATTATCTACTTTCCCCATCATATCTACCGTATGGTTCGTTGTTCCCATAACTTGAGTAATAAGATTCTCAATTTGTTTTGCAGAATCACTAGATTGTTCTGCTAATTTTCTCACTTCATCTGCCACAATTGCAAATCCTCTACCACTTTCTCCAGCACGTGCAGCCTCAATTGCGGCGTTTAATGCTAGTAAATTAATCTGAGAGGTAATACCTTGCATAACATCAATGATTTTAACAATTTCTTCTGATTGTTCTTTCATAGTCTCTACTTGTTTAACACCGCTATGTACTGAACTTTGGATTGTATCCATCTGTTGAATCATTTGTTTCATTAATTTGTTACCACTCTCTGCATCTAATGCTGATTGCGCAGACAATTCATTTACTGAGGATGATGTATCGACTATACTCTGCATTCCTTGTGTCAACTCTTCCATCGCACCCGCAGTTTGTTCCATTGCTTGCATTTGACTCTCTGCACCATTTGCAACTTCTTCAATATCCATTGTGATTTTCTTCGCTGCACTACTAGATACTTCTGATGCAGATACTACTCCGTCCGCATGTTGGAATAAAAGCTGAATATTATTCTCTACTTCTTGCATATTTGTTCTTAGCCCTGCAATCATCTCGTTAACATCACTTACTAATACACCTAATTCATCCTTAGCATTATAATCACCATGTACAGTTAAATCTCCTTCTTTTGCTCTTTCCATCATACGACTAACCGTTTGTAAAGGAGCAACTATAAGCTTGCTAATAATATAACTTACTATACATATAACGATTGTAGTAACTACTACAAGAATGATAAAGGTAATAACGGACCGATCAATCATTTTTTGAGAATCTTTAAATACTTGGTCAGCTAAATTAGAAACATATGCTTCTAATTCTACAGCATAACCAGCTAACTCTACTCCCTTTGGTTTTAGGTCTTTTTGAAATTCGTTTACCACTTGAGATTCATTTGTTACCTTCGCTTTGTCAAACAACTTCTTATATGTCTCCATATAACTTGGCAAAGATTTCTTCATCTTTTGAAACAACTCATCCTCTTGCTTACTTAAATTAACGCCATCATCATATTCTTTTAATAAAGAATCATATTTTTTAAGATCCTTTTCAATATTATCAATAATCCCCTCTTTATTTGCCCTCTCATTTTGTGACGCCGTAATTAATTCTAGTAAGTTATATTCTAGTGAAGTTTGTGTACGAAGCATTCCTTCTAATAAAATTGCAGAATTTTGATAATCCTCTACTACAATTCCTGTATCATGCTTAATCTTATTAATAGAATTAATTGCTACACTGCTCATAATTACCATACCTAAAACTGCTAATGAAATAAGCGATAATAATTTATATTTCACTTTTAAATTTTGTAAAAAATACATTTTTTCACCTTTATTCCTTTATATATATAGATTTTTAGAATTTTATAGTTTATTATTTACAAAATCGCAATAAAAAGCAATGGATAAATATTTCCAATATAAAACTTATATTTCTATAAAAAAAAGTAGCATAATAGCTACTCCTTTTTTCTTTGTTTCTCATATTGTTCAAACGTATGAATTCTTTCAAAAATTGGTGGATGTGTGTATAAGAAAAATTTCACTAAAGCAGGTGGATTTACTTGGCTTAAGCTTGTTTTTGATAAATATTGAAAGGTCTTCACACCAGACTTCCCATCTTTTGTCATATCTAAAGCATATTGATCTGCCGCTCTTTCTTCTATACGTGAAACGTAGTTTGTTGCTGGTTGTGCCGCAAAAGAGAGTACAGAAGAAATTAAGAAAAATAAAGGTAAAATGGAGAAACATGCTACTTTTGAAATTTGCAATGTATCTCCCCATTTGCGAATACACATATTTATAATACGACTAATTAAAAACATACCTATAAACGATAGCAACACATAACTTGCAACGCCAAAGTATATATGCTTCATAACATAATGTCCCATTTCATGAGCCATGATAAATAATATCTCTTTATCTTTTAACTGCTTAAGCGTTGTATCCCACATTACAATACGGGCGTTAGGCCCAATTCCTGTTACGTAAGCATTTAATGCATTCGTTTTTTCTGACATATTTACTTCATATACGTGTTTAGCAGGAATGTCAGCTTTGTCTGCTATCTCTAAAATTTTCGTTTCTAATTCTTTATTTTTCAGCGTCGAGAAGTCGTTATAAAGTGGATCAATAACGACAGGCTGTATGAATGTTAGAAAGATTGTAAATGGAACAGAGAGTGCCCAGCCTGCTAGCCACCATCTCTTCGGGAATTTACGTATAAGCCATAATAGAACGGTAACTACGATTAACATAGTCGCATAACTTTCCCAAAAACCGATAACGTGATCTTTTATCCAGCTTTGTGTACTTTGCGTTGAAATGCCGTAATCAACGGACACTTTTCGGCTAATCCATTGCATCGGCAGGGCAAGAACTGTTGTGAGTAATGATAAATAAAAGAAATAAATCGCAACTTGCAGGACACTTATTTTCGTCGTTTCCTTCGACCATTTCTCAAACTTTTTTGAAATACCGAGCACAAGTACAAATAATAAAATAATCCATTCAAGAGGCGTCGCTAAAAAGTATAGTAAATTTTTCATGCGCGAATAATCTTGGCTTAGCGTAAGCTCTCTCGCACTCATAAACGTTTCTGGATCTGCACTCGTTCCTTTATACATGTCCGGAATCAGTTCATGACTCCATCCAAATAAATACCAATATATAAGTAACGCAAATCCAACGTACAAAAAAAGCGACCAACCGATAACCTTCCTCACGCTATTCCCTCCTCTATGCTGCCTATCTATTATTATTGTAAGTTCGTACACGCTAAATTAGAACAAGCTTATTATGTGAATTGCTCTAGATCTTTTTATTTACATAAAAAAACTCTTCTACATAAGAAGAGTTTTACCTATCTTTAAGCACTTTCCTCGGTTCATAATCCGGAATAGGGATTGCACTTGCAAACCAGCGCTTTTTACTTAGCGTATATATTCATAGTCTTGACAAAATAACGTGAAAAATACGATTAAAACTAGTACGTATCCCCTTAAGGAAGTACATCCATTAACAAACTAAAATCTTGTAAAGAGAAAGAACTATATTTCATAATACCCTGTACAGCTAAAAGTAAAATAAGACCGATCACACACATATAGTTAACACTTTCTTCACTCTTTTTTTCAGTAACCACTCCACCACTTATACATAAAATCCCTAACAAATGAAGCGCTAAATACATGAAAAAGTAGGCTTCCTCCCAGCGCAAAATAACATTCACTGTCGTTATTAACACTAAACTAAGTAAAATCAAATAAAAAAACTTATTTGATGATATCGTTTCATTCATATAATTTTATACATCCCTTTCAAATTTAGAATTAATGATGTTTCAAAGCTATAAAGTAAATGATTGTTTTCATACTATAAAACAAAAGGAAAGCCACTATTACTTTCTCGAATACTTTATGAACCCACATATACTTCTCTTCATTTTTTCTGAAGATGCGCTTCATCATTTCTTCTACAATTAGACCAAATATTAGTAAAACCCCGAACACAATAAGAAGAGAAATAATATTTTCTTTTAAATGAGCACTAGAAAATAAGTAATACTCTGGAAACACAATCGTATCTACTACAGGTTGAAGCCAATGGCAAACGTTTCTATCACACATATCTGTAATAGACGTAGCATCTATAATGTCTTTCAATATTTTTTCAATCGTCTTCTTCATCTCATTTACTCCCCACTACATCTGAAAAGCTCTTTTCCTGCTCTACATATATAGCTGGCATTTCTTTACTCCAATATTTGCGGTTAACAAATAAGAAGATGAGTACTAAGTTTAATCCTGTTATAAAAATAATAAGTCCAGGAAAGAATGTCGTATAATTTGAGAAATCTGCAAAACTCATAATTTTTTCTCTACTTATTAGAAAAGACGCACCCATTACAAATGCATTGTTTAACATATGTATTGCAATTGGCATGAGTAAACTTTTCGTACGAATATATACGATCGACAATACGATGCTGAATATGGCTGCACCGAGGAAATCGATATGTAACATCGCAAATAAAAAGGATACCGCAATCATCGCTATGCTCGTTCCCCATTTTGTTGCAAAGCGTTGAAGTAAAAACCCCCGAAAAACAAACTCCCCGATAATTGGTGCGATGAATACGACCATAATGACTTGATATACATATCCCCCAGCACTATCTACAATCGGTTCATGCAGGGCATTCATAATAAAGTCCGGTGTAATCCATGCAAAACTATACATATACAAAATAAGATATCCGTAACTAAACATGCATAACATAACCGCAATGTATAAAACTTGCACCAAGTTAAATGTTTCATTTTTATTAACAAACAATGAAAATGAAATGCGATGCTTTCTATACTCATAAAAAATCCATACCATCGGAAGGATATAGAATATGAGGATATTTATAAAAGAAGAATTTTGTATATGAAATGTACTTGTTAGCAACTCGCCACTACTTCTCGCTATTAAAATTAATAGTGCAAATACAATTAAAAAATATCTAGCTCGCATCATTTGAAACGGATTCACACTCATCTCCTCCCCCACGTTACTTTTATCATATCATTTGATTCTTAATTTTTTGAGAAAGAAAACCTTAAAATTTCCTTAAAAATTCCATAAGTTACAAAATGATGATATGATATTCGAGGAAATTAGGAGGGATGTTTATGTACCAAGCAAATATTTTACTTGTTGATGATGAAACAGCAATTTTACAATTACTAACTACCATTCTTGAAAAAGAAGGTTTTTCTCAAATTACAACTGCAACATCAGCTGAAGTAGCTTTATCTCTAACTGAACAAAACAATTACGATTTAATTATTTTAGATGTAATGCTTCCTGGACAATCTGGTTTTGATATTTGTCCAATCATTCGCCAACAAACAGATTGTCCGATTTTTTTCCTATCAGCAAAAGCATCTGATTTAGATAAAATATCCGGATTTTCCTACGGGGCAGATGATTATATTACGAAGCCATTTAATCCATTAGAAGTAGTAGCACGTATGAAAGCACAACTTCGTAGACATATGAAACAAACAATACCACCTGAACAAAAATCACACTCTATTTCATTTGGAAGATTTGAAATTGATCAACACTCTGCTGAACTGACAGTAGATGGTCACATTGTCGAATGTTCCGCTCAACTCTTTCAACTACTACTCTTCTTTTGCGAGAATCCGAACTACGTATTTTCGAAAGAAGAAATATATGAAAAAGTTTGGGGAGCACCTGCCTATAACGGCGATGACAATACCGTTATGGTCCACATTCGAAAACTACGTGAAAAAATCGAACAAGACCCAAGTAAACCAGAATATATAAAAACTGTTCGCGGACTTGGCTATAAGTTCGTTACAAAGTAGGGTGACGATATGAATTTTAATAAACGACTTATCATCCAATTTATAATACAACACGTTTTTGTTTTAGTTACATTACTTATCGCTGTAGTAGCTGCTTTCACTTATTTAATTTTCCTCCTTACTAGTACTTTATACGAACCTAACATTCCGGATTCTGATAGTTTCACAATTTCAAGATACATCTCTTCAGAAGATGGTCATATTTCGTTACAATCTGAAGTGCAAGATTTAATGAAAGAGAAGAATGATTGGCTCCAAGTTGTAGATGAAAACGGAAAAGTCCTCTACCACTTTAATACACCAAATGATGTTCCAAATTCTTATACGAAAACATCTTTAGTCGCATATATACAACATCATATCGAAAGTAATTATAAATTTACATATTGGGAAATTGAAGTAGAAGAAAAGAAAGTACTTGTTATTTATGGTGGTATGTTAAAAAGCAATGCGTTACTGAAAACCATTCAAAAAGAACATCCTTCTTTAACAATGGATGCGTTCGCATTAACAGATCAAGAAACGCAGCTGCTCTCTAAAGAAAAAGCAACGCTACAAATATTTAATCATGATGGTGAAGAAGTATTTTCCTATCCAAATGGAAAGAAAAAAACTTTTTCTGCGATACAAGCCGCTCTTAACGAAAAAGAGCCATGGAATCATAAAGAAAACACATCTAGTTTTTACGATGCAAATAGCGGACACCTTCTTGTCGTAACTACAAAAAATAAGCACTACTATCCAGATGATGAAATAGAAGATGTATTTGCTAAAAAGTTTCTAATCGGATGCGGATTAATCCTTCTTATTGTATTTGTTTATTTAGTCATTCTTTCTATTTGGTACGGTAATAAATTTGGGAAACCGTTATTACATGCGATGCGCTGGCTTAAAAATATCGCTGGTGGAAAGTATGAAGAACCTGTTAATAAAAAAGGGCGACCTGTTCGATTCCGAAAGTCTGGTAAAGAAAAATGGTCATTTCGCTTATTTAGAGATGTGACAAGTTCACTAGAACACCTTTCTATTACACTCAAAAAAAATGACGCGATGAGACAAGTACTCCAGCAAACACGAGAAGAATGGATTACCGGTCTAACGCACGACTTAAAAACACCACTTAGCTCTATATATGGCTACGCATTATTACTAGAATCAAATCAATACAACTGGACTGATCGTGACATTAAGCAATTTGGCAGCGTTATGAAAGAGAAATCTCAATATATGACTACATTAATTGATGATTTAAGCTTAACGTATCAATTAAAAAATAACAGCCTCCCTGCCCAGCACGTAAACGTTGAAATCAATCAGTTCGTCCAAAAAGTATTATTACAATTTATTAATAATCCAACACTTCAAAATCAAAATATTGAATTCATACCGAGCTCAAATAAAATTCAATATTTCATTGAAGAAAAATGGTTCCAGCGTATTATCGAAAACTTGCTCGTAAACGCTGTAAAACATAATAATGAAACGACGAACGTAATCGTAAAACTTTCGCAAAACGCTACTTCATTCACACTTTCTATTTCAGATAACGGAAAAGGAATGGATGATAAAACGAAAGAGCTTCTATTCGAGAGATATTACAGAGGAACAAATACAGAAGAAAGCAATATAGGAACTGGGCTTGGCTTAGCCATTACAAAGCAGCTCGTTCATGCACATAATGGGACAATTTCCGTTGATAGTGCACTCGGAAAAGGAACGACGATTATTCTTGTGTTTCCGTTTCGTTCGTAAAAAAGGTGCTTTAAAAAGCACCTTTTTTTAATACTCTTCTATGATAACAATTAATAACTTCCGGGTTTGTTCATATATGCTTAGTTGACGATTCAATTCCACATATTGTTCCAGATTACCTATAAATATTCCGGATACGCTTGTAAAAAACTTTTATACAACAACTCTCTTTGCAATTCCGGAATTTTTTTAGAAGAAAGGACATAACTCAAACTTCCATCTATTAATGACGTATAACTGTAAAAATCATCTATAAAAGAACCTGTCTTATATTCCTCTTCTATTCTTTCTATATCTTCTGATGGGTATGGTATTTCTAACGCTTCTTTTAAATATTCAAGCTTTTGACGAAGTTCCATGTTAATTTTCACTATGTCTTCTCTCCCATTTCCCCTCTTATGAAAAAGCGAACCATCTCCCAATGATTCGCTCTTACCCTATTATTTTTTCTTCACCGGTATCCAAAGCTCTACTTGGGCGAACTCACTCTTATCTTCGTGGCAACGCTCATCGTACAGTTCAAACTCTGTAACGCCGCAATGTTCATAGCCTGAATGCGGGAACCATTCTGAGAATACTGCATTCCAAGTTTGGTGAATAGACGATACCATTTCTTCATGAGGAACTTTCGACGTTGTAAATACTGCATATGTTGCTGCCGGGAAAGTACGCTTCGCAATTTCATTTGGTACATTTTCAAAGTCTGTAACTTCCATTCCGATAATATAAGTGAAGTCCCCTGTTTCTAAATTAAAATCAGTACATAATCCAAGCTCTACCCATTGACTCGTATCTTTACGATTCGGAATCGTCGTTCCAAGATCTTTTTGTAAATATTCTTGCCAAAATACTGGAATGTCTTGATGGTTTTTCCCCTCTTTACTTGTCGTCTTCAGTTCATAACCCGCCACTAAAAATTCTGGTTTATTTACAATACGATATTCCATTTGTATGCCTCCTAAATACGGATTTAATTTTCTTTGCTTTACATTCACGCTGTAATACATCGGTGTTTCGATTTCTTGTTTTCGATATTCACTCGGTGTCATTTGAAATAATTTTTTAAAGGCTCTCGTGAACGTTTCGTGAGATTGAAAGCCATGTTCAAATGCGATATCAATAACTTTTTCATCCGTATGAGAAAGTTGATAAGCTGCCCGGGCTAACCTCCTCTTTCGAACATACTCCATTACTGTATCACCTACTAACGCCTGAAATACACGATGAAAATGCGACTCAGAAAAACCTGCAACTTGCGCTAACTTACGCAGCGTTTGTTTTTCCATTACATCTTCCTCAATATAATCAATTGACCTTTGAATTTGTGTTTCATAGCTTTCCATCTCTGTTCACCCGCCTTATATGTATTATGATAAAAGAGAACGCAATCCAATTCTTGACGTTTTTTACTATAATTCCATAAAAAATTGTAACTTTTTTATATGTATTTCGTTGTTATGTATGAAGGGAGGGAAATTAGTGAAACGCAAACAGTCATTAGAAGACATTTATTCAGATCATATGCATGATTTATCCCGCTTTAATGGGCAGTAAGACCCCCACCTTAAAATGCAGCGAAAGCAAAGAAGTTAGGTGGGGATCAACTGCCCATAAAAGTCCGATTGGTTCAACTAATAATCAGTGGGGGATGAAGAACCCCCCCACTGATTAAAGTTTCACTTTATTTCGCTATCTTCCCTCCCTAGCCGGAGATTCCCACTATGCGGAAGATCTTATGCAGGAAACCTTTTACCGCATGCTCGTCCATATTGATTATTATAAAGGCGAAGAAATTAGGCCGTGGTTATTTACAATAGCCTACAACGCCTTTATCGATTGGTATCGAAAAGAAAAAAATATAAAACAACTAAAGTGGAAGAATTCCATTTACCAAACGTGCCAAGTACAGAACATGAATATTTCGTAAAACATGAGATTGCTAGTTGGTTAGACAGTTTATCTTCTCTTCCGCTCGAAAGACGAAATGTCCTACTACTACGAGATTACTACGGATTCTCCTATAAGGAAATAGCAGAAATGACCGTTCTCTCATTAGCGAAAGTGAAAATTGAATTACACCGCGGACGGAAAGAAGCGAGAAACATAGAGGAGTGATACAGATGGGTTGTGCAGAATTCAAAAAACTGTGGGAGAAATATGAAAAAGGGACACTCACCCATAATGAACAAGAACAGTTAGAAAATCATATTGAGACCTGTGAAGAGTGTGAAGCTTACTTAGATGAGCTGTTAACAAAGACAGAACCCATTAAGAAAAAGTTACCTCCAAAAGATTTTAAAATTCCTTTTTGGAGAATTAAGTGGAAACATCGTTTACACACGTTTGGTTTTATATTATCAATTTGCATTGTTATATATATAATCGGCGGGGTATTATCAGCCTTTTATTTTCAAGCTAATAATGATAAAAAGCTAGAAGAAATTAGAGAGGTTCCTTCGCTTGCACTTGAAGCAACGATCCCAAATAGCCGTGTTATGGGAGGCGGAACAAGTGTAGAAGCTTTTTTCCGTACGAATAGCCAATTTGATTTAGTACGAACCGTCGGAAAAAAAGAAATGCCCCTCGGTACAATAGAAACAAAAAGCTTCTTATCATCTGTAGATGTTACGAAGCGAACTTGGATGAATCCGTTCTATCAACCAAAACTCTTCTTTGTTCATCCAAAAACAGAGCAGGGTGATTATTTAAAGGATTCATCAAAAAAAGTATGGGATACACTTGCAAAAGTACATGATGGAACCGTTGCAGAAGTAGCAATTTCTTTTGATAAAGCTTACACTTTAAAAGAATTAGAACCGCTTTTATATAGCATATTCGAGGCACAAGAACTCCCTCCAACTCCTTTATGGTATGCTTTAGATACAGGACAAGAAAGAAAAAATGTAGATGACTATATCCTACATGGCGGAGAAGCTATAGGGTTTCCAGAACATGTAAGATTCCTCGATAATGAAACTGACGGGCAGAAAACGCAAGAAGACAAAGTAACCGAAATGATGCGCATCCTTTCTATCCATAAAAAAACGGTAAGCAAAATAGCAGCGCTTTCTGAGAAAGAATTAAACTTAGATAAACGTTATCAATATGTAAAAGATAACGGTGTAAAAGTATACGGAATTGTTATTACGGGCCCATCGAAAGAGTTATTAAAATTACAAAACTCCCCGCACGTACGTTATGCGACTCTTGGAGATATTGAGATTTGGAATTGGTTTGATAATTAATAAAAAAGAAGTAGCGCTCTAAAAACGATGCGCTACTTCTTTTTTAATTCGAAATCACTTTCACACACATCCCTCTCACCGCTTTTTCATAAGCAATATCACTCATCTGTCTTATGTTTTCTGACACAACAGACGACTGAACGATTTTCCCTTCACGAAGTAACGGCGGATCAATAAGACGCACTTTATTTTTCTGATGTAAATCATAATCGTTTCTATCTTCTTTTACTATTACATTCGGATGAACTTTACTTAATAAAGCATGCACTTCTGGCTCACTACATTGCTGCAATTTCGAAATAAGCTCATCATCTTCAAGGAGAAAATCATCTGCATGAATGACCTTTTTATGAAGAGCTAACTTTAACGTTTTCGCTAACATCTCATTTCCGTAAATATTAATTGGCTTCATAAAGAAATCGATTACATCTTTGTAATACGTTTCTGTAAACCACTCTGCCATTTCAATACTTTGAAGAACCATTTTCCCCTCTACTGCAATGACATCCTCTAAAAAACTGTGAACTTCTTCTAAAAAAATATACCCATATGTATACATATCTCGTAATGTATAATCCACTCGGTCTGCGCATAATTCTGGTGCTGACCTTTCTAGTAATGTCCACTTCAAATCATCTAATAAAATATCTTCATAGTTATAACCATGCTTCGCAAGGATCGCTGGAATTTCTGAGTTTTTCACAACAGAACTAAATATCTCTTCATGATAACTTTCATCTTCATTATCAAAAACGTAATCAATTACGTGGGAAAAAGCAGTATGCGATACGTCATGCAGTAAACCAGCAATCTGTTCTTCTACTGAACCACCAAGTTTTTTCACTAACAACATAACACCAACTGAATGATTAAAGCGTGTTACATTCCATTTCTCGTTCATTAAATAACTTGCGCCCGCTTGATGGATCCCTTTTAGTCTTTGCACAGACTTACTTAAGATTAATTCTTCTAACACTTGATCCACTTCAAATTCTCCGTATAGTACATCTGATATGATCACTTACAATCCCCCTTTATTTTAATCGAGTCTTATAATCGTATCTCTTTTATGAAATTACAACAGAAATATTTCTTGCTATTTGTTTTTATTGAAAAAAATAGAGAGCCGTCAGCTCTCTATTTCATAACCCCTATTCAAAAGTAACCTCAACCTGCACAATCTCCGACCTACTACCAAGTCGAAGCGGCGGTCCCCAAAATCCAAATCCAGAAGAAACAATCGCGTGGAACGCGCCTTTTTGTGCGTATCCCCAGTCTAGCTCGTACATTCTTCTCGTTACAATATGATTTGGCGCCATTTGTCCGCGGTGCGTATGACCGGATAATAATAAGTCTACCCCTGCCGCTGCTGCTTGTTTTAACTCGAATGGCTGGTGATCCATTGCGATAACAGGCATCGATTTATCTACCGTACTCATTAATTGTTCAAAGCTTTGGCGATCTCGCTCTGTTTTATCTCTTCTTCCAACGAGATAAAAGTCATCTTCAATTGTGATCACTTCATCTAAAAGAATACGAATATCAATCTTATCCATCTCTTGTAAAAACTCTGGAACCGCTCTGCCGTAGTATTCATGGTTTCCTAAAACACCATATACGCCTAATGGAGCTTTCATTTGTTTCATAATATGACCCATGTTTTTTTGAATGAATACTCCTGGATGATCATCGATAATATCACCTGGCAGTAAAATAATATCAGGTTCCATTTCATTTACATGACGAACAAGTCTTTTCAAATGCGAAACGCCAGACAGTTTACCGAAATGCATATCAGAAGCCATCGCAATACGTAAACTTTTACGCCCCTCTACCTTTTTCGGTATGTGCACTTCGTATTTTCTTACTACTGGACTATACGCATTAAATACTCCATACGCAAAGATAAAGATAAATGCAGCTATCACAGCCGCCCCTGTCCAAATTATTGCTGTTTCTTTCTCCATCGAAAATTGAAAAAGGAAAACTGTAATATCAGCCAGTGGCAACAACATAAGCGCATATTGGATTACCGCAAACCATATTGAACCAATCGTTCGCAGAAATGGCAAAAACTTAAACACTTGCACGAGAATATACGCATATGAAATAAATGCGACTACGAAAGCGTAATATCCCCAAGATTCCCAGCCGAATACCGCATGAAGCCAAACCCATCCGTTCCAGCCTATGTAAAACATAAGTAGTGTGTATACAAGTAACATAGTAAATATATTGAAATAACGAAGATTCTTCACAGCCAGCCTCCTTATTGATTTCTTCTATTATAACTTGTTATGCACTTATAACGTAAATATTAAGCACTTCAATCTTCCCAATAAAAACATTGATAAACATATCGTCTTTACATTTTTAGGAACGGCTGTAATGGGTATTTTAGAGTCTTACGTGTTGGATGAAATTCTATTATCTTTATCCTTCAAAACTCACCTATGCAATTATGCATATGCATCCATTCCGCTTTATTTTCATGTTACGATATAAATACAATACGACATATATCGACAAAGATAAAAGGAAGTGATTGTATGAAACGTTCTAAAACATACTTAAAATGTTTAGCATTATCCGCTGTTTTTGCTAGTAGCGCTGTAACTCTTTCAACACCTGCTGCTTATGCTCAAACAACATCACAAGTTGTAACAGATATCGGACAAAACGCAAAAACACATACGAGCTATAATACATTTAATAATGATCAATCTGATAATATGACAATGTCTTTAAAAGTAACTTTTATCGATGATCCAAGCGCAGATAAACAGATTGCCGTTATTAATACAACTGGTAGTTTTCTAAAAGCAAATCCTACTATAAGTGATGCACCTATTGATAACTACCCAATCCCTGGTGCTAGTGCAACATTACGTTATCCTTCACAATATGATGTTGCATTTAACCTTCAAGATAACAGCGCTCGTTTCTTTAACGTAGCACCTACAAATGCTGTAGAAGAAACGACTGTAACATCTAGCGTATCTTATCAACTTGGTGGCTCTGTTAAGGCTTCTGTAACGCCTAATGGCCCTAGCGGTGAAGCTGGTGCAACTGGTCAAGTCACTTGGTCGGACTCTGTAAGCTATAAACAAACTAGTTATAAAACAAATTTAATTGACCAAACAAACAAAAACGTAAAATGGAACGTATTCTTTAACGGATATAACAATCAAAACTGGGGTATTTACACACGTGACTCCTATCATTCTTTATATGGAAACCAACTGTTCATGTACTCTCGCACATACCTATATGAATCCGATGCAAAAGGTAATTTAATACCGATGGATCAACTTCCAGCATTAGCAAATAGCGGTTTCTCTCCTGGTATGATCGCTGTTGTTATCTCTGAAAAAAATACAGATCAATCTAACTTACAAGTCGCTTATACAAAACACGCTGACGATTACCAACTTCGTCCAGGCTACACATTCGGAACTGCAAACTGGGTTGGAAACAACGTAAAAGACGTTGATCAAAAAACATTTAATAAATCATTTACACTAGATTGGAAGAATAAAAAGTTAGTAGAGAAAAAATAAGTAAAAAAACGAAGGGACTATTTAGACTCTTCGTTTTTTTACTTATTCATAATAAGATCCCGCGAGTAATACCGTCGCTATGAAATTCCATGATATATTTTTAGGCATCTCTTCATCTTTATTTTGAAAAGCACTATCACAATCATTTAGCCATGCTTCCATTGATTCTAAATAATCTTCTAATGTTATATTCTCCCACTCATCTTTATTTTCTTTGAAATCTTTTTGAAAATAAAACAGGAATTCTACTAATTTTTCTTTTGAATCTACACCATTAGCTAACTCATACATTCAGTAAATTAACATAATAAAGCGTATCATCCGTTTGAAAATACATAACCGATCCGCGGCTATAATAATTAACAAATTGAACCTGCTCTCCTAGTTCATTACAAAGATTACTATCATACACTTGATTATTGTTTAAATCATAAACAACCAATTTTTTATCTTGAGTAATGAATACTACTTTACCTTGAGCAACCGCAAAACTTTTCGACCATATTTCCCTCGTTACATGTATTTCATTCCACGACATATGAAATTTTTTATCTTTCATTTGAACTAAAGGAAATTCGGAATAATAATAAAGCCAAACATCTCCATCTATAACATTAATTGCATAACAATCATCTATATACGGTATATTATATTTTTCTACATATTGATCATAGCTATCAAAAATTAATTGACCTGTAGAATCAAAAGCAACTATACCATTTGCTCCAATTGGGGACTCGCCAAAAATTCCTTCATCACAATAACTAACCCATATATCTTCATTCACATCAACCTGACAATCTTGAACCCCTTCCCCGATATAGAACTTAACATGTTCACTCCCATCCGCATTGTAAATAACCGCATTATCATCTTCATAATGAAATATCAGTAACCAGTTCTCGCCGATTCGTTGCATACATAACACTGATTCAACATCAATATCTACATTTAAATTGAAAATATTTTTATTATTTTTATCTAAATAAATAATACAAGGTCGATTCTGATCGTCTTGTACTAGTAAAATTACATTTTGTTTATAATCCAAACTCATTTTTTTAAATTGATAGGCTTCAACAATAGATTTAAAACTTATTAATTCTTTACATACAATATCTTTCATATATATCAAAAACCTCCCGTTTATTCTAAACATAAAAAATAAGCATCAAACTTCCTTAATATTAATAAGTTTGATGCTTACTCACAATTATTATTTAAAATATTTTTATCAAACCGTAGATAAACGATGTGGATCACAGAAAGTTTCTGTATCAATCTCTTTTTCCAGCCAAAGGTCAAAGAGCGCACTAATATCTCCCTGTTCCAACATATACTCTTTCTCTTCTTGATGAATAGGCAATAACCAAAATAAATCAAGCTCTTTTTCTTCAAAAAACTCCATTAGCTCTGGAGACTCTCCTGCCTCAATAACTGCCGGGCTTACTAAAAGCACATTCATTGAAAAATTAGATTCAGCATCCGCATTAGAAATTGTATCCCCGTAATCAAATGAGGTTTCATCTATAAATGGATAGTGTGCCAATCCAGCAAGCAAATCAATCATTTCATCATTTTGATTTGCATTTAACCAAATTAATTCTCCTTTAGCACCATTGGTCATATATTCAGCTGACATCCCTAATGTCACATATGTCCATACTGGCCTATCTTCATTTTTCGGGAATTCTAAAACGTATAGCATTCCTTTTTTTAGAGCGGTATTATCTAATTCTACTCTTTTAGCGCCTCTTTCACCCCAGGTATATTCAAAAATCTGACTAGGCTCTCCAAAATGTTCATAGTATTTTTTCTGAATGTCACTTAATTTATTTTTCCGAAAAAAATTCATTTATGCTCTACAATCCTCTTTCTACTATACAACCTTGTTATTAAAGATAGATTTCTTCTTTCCAACTACTGGATTTAGATTGAACTACTATTAGATTTTCACTTTCCCATTTTAATGTCCCTAAGAATCTAGAATATACCATTTCATTCCCTACCTCTTCCACCAATAATTGATCTCGAATCTTTAATCCCTTTTCATCATACACTTCACATCGTAGCTGGAAACCTTTAACACGATGAATTCCTTTTAATATCGCTATCTTCTTACGGCTTGGGCTTTTCTTAGGTGTCTTCCCAACTAAAAATATCCCTTCATAGTTTTGCTTCACAATCTCTTCTAAAGTTTCCTCTATATACCCTTTAACAATAGATGATGAAAGAGTAGAGTTTTCTTCAAGTCCAGGGACAACATATTGGCGTACTAATTTGCAAAACTCTTTGTATTTCTCTTCAACTGAATTTAATGCTAAAAAGTCCATAAAATCATATGGAACATATATACGAATTTCACCCAAAGCTCTATTCACTTCATATGAAATATCAGTGTTTTCATTAGCTAAACAAAAGACAGTTACTTTTTCAATCTCTCTTAATCCCATCTCAAACTCGCTAACTTTCTTTGAGAAAATTAGCTCAAAAATTCTAATTTCATGTACAAGCAAATAATGTTTTTTAGGACGTTTTTTTTTCCAATCGTAAAACTTTACTTCAAGCAATATAATCCCCCTTACATTTATCACCATGGTATTCGGTCACTATAATACCTTTTATTAATTTATTAAACTGTACTCCTTTTTCATTCTACCTTATCTATATTTTTAATATCCTCTACTCACAATGCACGCGGTGACATAACAGCCATAAATATATCACTTCTCTCATCCGGTGCTATATACACTCCTTCTGCATCTAAATATTCAATGGAAAAGGCTGCTAGCTCATACGCCATTTCTTGATCGCATTCAAAAAGTGGATTTATAAAAACCTCACTTCCTGTAATCTTTTGTAAATCTTTCAAACAGTTAGACTTACTTCTTGTATAATCAGCCACATTCTCATTAGCCCAAGACCACATCCAACTGTTACTCTTTCCAGACCAGGACCCTATAAAAACAACACTAAATTCAAGTAACACTTGACCATTTTTTTTAAACTGTAATATACATTGATCTTGATCATACCAATACTCATCAAAGTTATCGATATTATAATCCGAAATGAATTTTTGCTGTTTACTTTCTAATTTGTCATAACACATAACAAGATAATTCTCGAATTGTTCATCCGTCATTGCCAATTATCACACGCTTCCTTCCTTCAAGATCCTCGCTACAAACAATATATCTTACTCTCTCAAAACCTATATAAAGTGAAACTTTAATCAGCCCTTACCAATTGGGCTTTTACAGGCAGCCCGCCCCCCACATATCATATACGTTTCTACCACTAAGCTATCTTAATATATACAAAGAAACAAGAGCTTATATAAGCTCTTGTTTCCATAAATAGTTTCTTTACTCAGTCCAATTTATTTTATCACGATAAATAAATTCAATATTACACAAATGCACCCCAACCATCTGTATATCCACCAAACTCTTCACCCAGTTTATTCAACTCCTTTTGCATCTCTACGATATCCTCATAAATTAAGAACATTTCTTTAGAACAAGTACATGTCCAATCTTCAAATTCTTCATTATAATCTAACTCACAATTTAAGCCCAGCGCTTGTACTCTACCAATTATTTTTTCTCCATTACCTTGATCAGGAATTGCAACAAAGAAATCTACTATGTGTTTTTTATTAAAATCTATACCTTGTTCCACTATGTAAAATCGCTAACTCCGCCATTTGCTTTGTTTCTTCCCAAACATTTTCTTTTGTTGGTATACAATTTTTTCCGACTATAAATACATAAAAACTTAACCCATCTTCTGATATTTGTTCAGACGGTTCATAAATATCATAACCTTTTCCATGTAGTACATCTGCGATTTTCTCTGCAATCTCTATTGTATCTACTAAAAAGTAATGTTCTAGATAGTGTACTTTCGTTAAATTAGATCCTGCATCCTTCAAAGCTACTAATGTTTCTATATCCTGATTTTCTCGTTCTTGTCTTTCATGAATTTTTTCTGTTATTTATAAATCTCCCTTAAATCACTTTATAGTACGGATAAAAGTTACTATCCTCATTTATACTCAATTACAAAATTTCTATTAGCAAGTATCTTTTCTACAAATTCATGTTTTTCTTCTAATTTATATTCCATACAGAAATCCACTAAATGAGAAATAGACCAAGTCACATTTCGAACTGGATTTCTCCTAGTATTTTCATTTATCTCTCCCCTTATTTCCATTTCAAAAATAACCTTAAGAGCATAATCGTCAAATACCATTCCATTAAGCATCAATGCTGTTAAAATGTCTGCATTATCTATATCCTCTTTAGTAGGCAATGTTGTTAATTGCAAATTGAATATAACACATAAAGGAAACACATCTTCCATCAACTCAACAATTTGTCCAAAGAAGTACGTTTCATTTGGTAATGAGATAGAAAATACATCTCCAACTTTCCATTTTTGCTTTTTAGGTCGTTTCCAAGATCCAATGAACTGTTCATACTCTCTTTTATTCGCAAATGTAAATTCTTCGTCTATAAGTTCATTCACTAAAATCGCAACTTGTAACAACGTCTTTCCATTGGTTGAATATATTTCTACACAATCGCTCTCTGAATCAAAACGAACCTTACCTTTTATTCCAGTTTCTTTAACTCGATTCCTTACAAATTTCATTGCATCATAATTTGTATCTAAATCTAATAGCTCAGCTAAATCCTCTAAAATGATATATTCCTTTGAACTAAAATCTGGTATAAACATACGGATTTTCCCGATTTGTAACGTATGATTCAATTCATTAAATAATACTGATTTTAAATTCATTCTCATTTCCCCATTCTTCTTCCAAAATTAACAAATCAAAAAGTTTTGGCGTTAACATGAAACATCTCCTTTTTATTTTTTCGTTTTTTCCCTTTAACAATTACATGATAATTTCTTAGCTGTTCTCTTTTACCTATAAAAGCACTATGGTAATCTTACTGAAAATCCGCTTGATATTTCCCTAATTTAAGCTTACATCCTATCTAGATGATTTTAGGTTATTAGAAATACTACTTATAGTTCGTCATCACCCTGACATATATAAAGAAAGAAGAGCGTATATTCGCTCTTCCTTCATACACACATCTAATGAATAGATCTTTCTAACCACTAACTTTTCTGGTGATATATTAATAGCCTCTAAAAGCAAACTGAATATACATGTATGTACCAACACCATAAATAACAAAAGCAACTATAGTAATTAGCCAATTTTCACGAGTTTTTTGTACATACTTCGAGCATGCCCAAAAAAGAAGTAAAATAATTAATTGAATTGCAATCACTTTTGAGACAGCAATTATAGTAGTTTCTGTAACAAATACTACCCATGTCCCGAACAACATCCGAATACAAAAAATAATCGCCCCAATACGTGTTTCAGTATATTGTTTATTTATATTTATAAAAAATATATCTTGCAACATAACAGTTAATGTTAATACAACTACTAAAGCCAAGATAGAAATGAATTCTAAAAATTCTATAAGCACTTTTAGTCTCCCTTTTGACATCATTTTTAATTTTCATTAAAGATTCTTACTATCATGTAACTAGGTCTACAAATACCCTCTCATTATCTATACAGTTTTCGCATACATAATATGAAAATAACAGCTAAGACCATAAATAATAAGTGCAATCATTGTAATATACCACTTTCCTCCGTACTTCTTTACACACTGCACAAGCCCCCAAAGGCAAAGTAATATAACTGATTGAACTGCTAAAATTTTTAATGTCCCCAATAGTGTGGCTATCATAGAATAGGTAATCCATATACTCAACAACGAACGTATAATTACAAACATAGCACCGATTTTCTGATAATAAAATAGTTTTATACTACCCACATAGTAATCTTGCAAAAGAATAATAGATGCTACTAAAATATTCAAAACCAAAATCATAATAAATCCCAAAAACTCTATCAACTCTAAATTCTCCTTCATAAATTTATTTACGATTTCCTATCGCATCAAAAGTTAACAATTCACTCCGAAATTTTACAAGTTACTTTTTCAAAAATACTAGCTAATATTCCAATAATCATCAAAGAGATTATTATTCATACATTCATTTTATTACTTAAGGACGACCTATTTAACAATCCAATTTTTTAGCGGACTTGAAATATTCTTGAAATTTATCATCGATGTCCTCATCTTTACTAAAAAAAAGCGTTACATACGAATCCCAACAAACAATCTCAATTGTTGCTTGGGGATGCTGAATCTTTGGACTTGGTACCCAGAGTTCTTCGTTTCCATTTGCATAGGGTTCTACAAGCAAGTTATTAATATCAATGTTTATAGACTTATCAAAAGCAGATAGTACGCCCCAAATAAATTGAGGATTATATTTCTTTACGAGATTTGAAAGATCTTCACCTGCTATCCAAACTATTGGATGCGACATTTTAGGATAATCTCGGATAAGTTTCTCTTCCTGATGTGCGACAATCTCCATGTCTGTTATAAGCCAATTATACTCTTTTTCCCTACGTTGAAATGCGTCAAAAACGGAAGCTAAAACTGTATGTTTAGATCCATGTAAAATGAAGTTCATCCAATCCCTCCAATTAGTAACAATCGATAAGTTAGCCTTCTTGAACTTATTATGTGTAGATAATTAAACAAATACCAATGAATACTGTTACTATACACAATATAATAGTTGTTGCAGTATCTAGCAAAATGCTTACGACTAGGAAAATTATTGATTTAAGAGCAAAAGAAGGCCCTTTTTCTTTCCATTGACGATAGATTTGCATCATTGCATAAATTAATGGAATCATACCACCTATAATCAGAATAATCCCTATTATTTTCCCCATGTTCCCCCTCCTTTTAAATATTCAAATCAATAGATATAATATATAATTATACGTTCTCAAAATACATTCTTACATTTTTAAAGTTATTTTACATCTGCGAAACTCTTTAATCAATTAACAATATTTTATTATCCTCTTTGTTTATTTACTTTTCTTTGAACCAAAGAGGAACCCTCCCTACTCCAAATCCCGCCCCATGTAATAGCATTGTTTCTTATATTTTTTCCACCCCATTTAACGATTGATAAAATAAGACAAGGGCCTTTTTGGAATCATCGGTTAAACTTGCAATTTAGTTGAAGAAGGAACAAACTGATGATGCGGAAAAACGTAGTATATAGAAGACTATGTAAGGAGTTTGTCATATGATTGATAACAGAATTTCGAAAGATTATGATCATGAAATAGATGATTCTTTAAAAGAAATTACAGATACAACCATCTTACTTAATTTTCAAAAAGCGATTGTAAGTTTATATCCTCATCTAATACCAATTCATGCTTTTGCCTATGACGCATGGGATGATATTGTAATGCCATTGTTTTATGAGATGGTATATAAAACTTTTGCTTTTAAATACGGGATAGATATTAACTTTAAAGAAACTCATACCTATATGTTTTCACTTAATAGTTATAAAGGGATACATCACATCGAATGTGTTCCAAAGTGCACGACATTTAAGATTTATATTAACGAAGAATGGATTGAAATGGATAATAAAAGTTTGAAAGAAAATGTATTTGTATTTAAGTCATTTGGGGATGGATTACATTTTCTAACTGGTGGAATTGAAATTGAAGATGCTTATCGTGTAGGATTTGACCTTGTTGAGGTTGATATTGTTTCTACCATAACAGGTCTTCCATCTAAAACAAGTATTTTTATTAATAAAGAGCATGTAGACTTTGTGTTTGTTGCAGAAACATATGATACAAATATCCAAAATTAAAAATTTTATGTAAGAAAGTAGGAAGAATATCTTCATTACTACTCGTATCAAATAGTTGTGTGAACACGCTCCGCTATTATATATGCAAACTTCCGACTACATTTCATATGAGAAAAAGTTATTACGATAAACAAAGAAAAGGTCTCCTAAAATATCTTTTAGGAGACCTTTTCTTATTAATAGATTTTGTAATTTAAGAGTAAACACTCTTAAATTACAAAATCCTCCGGAATAAACACTTTCACTTCTTTCGGCTGTACGTATACGAAATCACCCGCTTGAATGTTCAGCTGTTTGAACTGTTCTTTCGTAATTTCTGCTTCTAAATATTCATCTGTTTCGTCTCGTTTTAATTCTACATATACGACAGGTCCGACTGCGTGAGAATAAGATACTTTTGCTGGGATTGCATCTATGCTTTGTTTCGTACGAGAGATTGATAAGTCATGCGGCCTTACGTAGGCTATTCCTTCTACGTTGGAAACGTGCTTATGCTCTGGTGCTTCTAGTTCGACCGATCCTACATTTAGCTTTCCTTTATGAACGCGGCCGTGAAATAAATTTACATTTCCTAAAAAGTCATATACAAACGGACTTGCTGGGTTTTCATATACTTCTTCCGGTGTTCCCATTTGTTCAATGCAGCCTTCATTCATTACAACGATGCGGTCTGCAACGTCTAACGCTTCTTCTTGATCATGCGTTACGAATACGCTCGTAATTTGAAATTCGTCATGTAATTTCCGGAGCCATCTTCGTAATTCTTTTCTCACCTTTGCATCGAGTGCACCGAACGGTTCATCGAGTAATAAAATTTTCGGTTCGACTGCAAGTGCCCGGGCTAGTGCAATACGTTGACGTTGTCCACCAGATAATTGCGCTGGATAACGTTTAGCAAAGCCATCCATTTTTACGAGCTTTAATAATTCTGTTACCTTTTCTTCTATCGCTTCTGCTGACGGTCTTAAGCTTTTCTTTCTTACTTTTAAACCGAAAGCGACATTCTCAAATACATTCATATGCTTAAAGAGCGCATAGTGCTGAAAGACGAAACCGACTTGCCTGTTTTTCACGTGAATGTCTGTTAAATCTTCCCCATCAAATGAAATAGAGCCTCCATCCGCTTCTTCTAATCCTGCAATAATGCGTAATAACGTCGTTTTCCCAGAACCTGATGGGCCTAATAAGGCCACAAGTTCACCTTTTGGAATATCCAAATGAATGTCTGTTAGTGCTTGAAATGTACCATATTGCTTTGATACACCTTGAATTTGAATACTCACCGTAATCCCCCTTATTGTCGTTTTTCCATTCGCCATTCAATCCAGTTTTTTATAACGAGTGTAAACACTGCAATTAATGACATTAACGTCGCTACTGCAAATGCTGCTGAAAATTGATATTCATTGTACAAAATTTCAATATGAAGCGGCATCGTGTTCGTAATACCGCGCACGTGACCTGATACGACAGAAACGGCTCCAAACTCACCGATAGCACGGGCATTACATAGAATCATGCCGTATAAAAGACCCCATTTTATATTTGGAAGCGTAACGCGCCAAAACATTTTCCAGCCACTTGCGCCAAGTGATAAAGCTGCTTCTTCTTCACTTTTCCCTTGTGCCTGCATAATCGGAATTAGTTCACGTGCAACGAACGGGAAAGTTACAAAGATTGTTGCGATAATAATGCCTGGTACAGAGAAAATGAGTTTCACTCCATGTTCGAGTAACCATTCGCCAAGAGCCCCACGCGGTGTGAAAAGTAAAACGAACACTAATCCCGCGATTACTGGTGACACAGCAAACGGCAATTCAATAAGGGATAGTAATACTTGTTTTCCTTTAAACTGAAACTTTGTAATAAGCCATGCGGCCGCTATCCCAAATATCGTATTAAGCGGCACAACGATTAACGCAACGAAAAGCGTTAACCTAATTGCTGAAAATGCTTCTTGATCTGTAATAGCGGCAATGTATACATCAATCCCTCTTTCAAAAGCTTTTAGAAAAATAGTTATGAGCGGCAGTAATAGAAAGAGAGATAAAAATAAAACTGTAATCGTAATTAATAAGCCTGGTACAAGCTTAGATTCTTTTTTAGGTGACACGTTTTTTACTATTTTCTTTTCTAATACTGTTGGTTCCATTTTCTCTCCTCCTATTCACTTTTTAGTTCATGCCTTCTACTCCAGCTTTGAATCATATTAATAAGCAGAAGGAAAAGGAGAGAAATAATAAGCATCACGGTCGCTACAGCTGTTGCCCCCGCGTAATCATATTGTTCTAGTTTTGTCATAATCATCAGTGGTGCAATTTCTGTTTTCATCGGCATATTACCTGCGATGAAAACGACAGATCCGTATTCTCCTAATGCTCTTGCAAATGCGAGTGAAAAACCTGCAAGAAGAGCGGGAAAGATCTCTGGTAAAATGATTTTCACAAATATTTGCAAGCGAGATGCACCTAAACTCGAGGCCGCCTCTTCTACTTCTTTATCAATATTTTGCAGCACTGGTTGCACCATTCGAACGACAAACGGTAAGCCGATAAAAGTAAGCGCGACGATAATTCCGAGTGATGTGAATGCTACTTTTATATGAAATACGCTCAATATTTTCCCAATCCATCCATTTTCCGCATAAAGCGTTGTAAGTGTAATACCAGCTACAGCTGTCGGAAGTGCAAACGGTAAATCAATGAGTCCGTCTAATAGTCGTTTCCCTGGAAATTTGTAGCGTACGAGCACCCAAGCTATTAATAAACCGAAAATGGCATTTACAACAGCCGCTACAAATGAAGTTGTAAAACTAACTTGATAGGAATGCAACACACGCTCGTTCGTTATAACCCCAGCAAACTTCTTCCAGCCTAACTGTGAAGTTTGAATAAATACGATAGAAAGTGGTATAAGTACGAATAAACTCATGTACAGCATTGTAAATCCAAGCGATAATCCAAACCCTGGTAAAACACGTTTCTTCCTCATCCTCTTTCACCTCATCCCCCTTTAGCAGCGCTCATTATTTTTGATAAATTTTATCGAATACGCCGCCGTCATTAAAGTGTTTCTCCTGTGCTTTTTTCCAGCCACCAAATAGTTCATCTACTGCAAATAATTGAACTTTCGGAAATTGGGATGCATATTTTTCTGCTACTTTTTCATTACGCGGACGATAAAAGTTTTTCGCCGCAATTTCCTGTCCTTTTTCTGAGTACAAATATTCAAGATACCCTTCTGCTACTTTTTTCGTTCCTTTTTTATCAACGACTTTATCTACAACCGCTACTGGTGGTTCTGCAAGTACACTAATAGAAGGGGTTACAATTTCAAATTTATCTTTTCCAAGCTCTTTTTGAGATAATAACGCTTCATTTTCCCATGCAATTAATACGTCACCAATTCCTTTTTCAACAAATGTTGTCGTTGCTCCGCGCGCTCCTGAATCTAATACTTCTACGTTTTTATAAATTTGGCTAACAAACTCTTTCGCCTTATCTTCACTATTATTATATTTTTTCAATGCGTATCCCCACGCCGCTAAATAGTTCCAACGTGCTCCGCCTGATGTTTTTGGATTTGGTGTAATGACAGACACACCTTTTTTCGTTAAATCATCCCAGTCTTTAATTCCTTTCGGGTTTCCTTTTCGAACAAGAAATACAATTGTTGACGTGTATGGAGTGGAATTATTCGCAAGTCGCTTCTGCCAATCTTCTGCTAGTTGTTTTTTCTTGCTAATGGCATCAATATCATAAGCAAGTGCTAGTGTAACAACGTCTGCTTCTAAGCCATCAATAACAGAGCGCGCTTGACTTCCAGATCCCCCGTGTGATTGTTTTACATTTACTGTTTGCCCATGCTTCTCTTTCCAATACTTCGCAAAATCTTTATTGAAATCTTGATATAACTCCCTCGTTGGATCATAAGAAACATTTAAAAGCTCAACTGTTTTTTTATCTCCACTTCCTTCAGAATTACTAGTGGATGTTGCCGAACCACACCCTGATAAAAGTACAACTGCTGATAATAAAACACCTGTACTTTTCATAAACGCTGTCTTACCCCACTTTTTCATCGTTAAGCCCCCTTAGTTTATACAATAGAAAAAGGCACACAATATATTCACAAATGTGAACATTGTGCGCCTTCAGTTTATCTGATTAGCTTCTAATGTATTCTATTCGATTTCTTTTCATTTTAATTCTGTAATTCACATGTGTCAACTTGGAATTTAAATTTTCTTACTAAACTAAAATATTGGCATACTCCGCGCCCAATGATTTTTCAAATCAGCAAATTCTTTTGGTAACTTACTATTTTCATTCCTTTCTAATTTATATGCATTTACTAACACCGTAGCCATTGATTCACGGTTCATTACTCCATTTGGATTAAAATTATCGTTCTTCTCATTTTCAGAGTTCATTTCATCCATAATGTCATAAATAAGATATGGCACCACCGCTTAATCAATACACAAAAAAATGAGGCAACCACCTTCAAAGATGGTTGCCTCATTTTTACACTTGCATCGCTTTCTCTCTCAATGCTCTTCTTAACAATTTACCCGTCGTATTCTTCGGCAATTCTATTAAAAACTCAATGCTTTTCGGCACTTTATATTTCGCTAAATGTAACGTGCAGTAATGCATTAGTTCTTCTTCTGTTACGTTCGTTTGCTTCAAAACGACGTAAGCTCGTACGGCTTCTCCTAAGTTTTCATCCGGGACACCGATTACAACAACTTCAGCCACAGATTCGTGCGTATATAATACTTCTTCTACTTCACGAGGATATACGTTATAACCGCCAACTAAGACGATATCTTTTTTACGATCAACGATGTAGAAGTAACCTTCTTCATCCATTTTTGCTAAGTCACCTGTATATAGCCAGCCATCTTTTAACGTCGCAGCTGTATCTTCTGGTGCATTATAGTACCCTTTCATAACGTTAGGTCCGCGAACAATTAATTCACCGACTGCGCCGACAGGTACTTCTTCCCCAAGTTCATTCACAATTTTATTTTCTACATGCCAAATATTTGTACCAATTGATCCTGGTTTACGTGGACGATCTAGCGGATTGAAACAAGTAACTGGTGATGCTTCTGATAAACCGTATCCTTCTGAAACAATAACGTTAAAACGTTTTTCAAAGTTTTGCAGAAGGGCAACAGGCATAGATGCACCACCGGAAATACAAAGGCGAAGCGTCTTCACATCTTCTGCGCTTGCTTCTTCAAATAAATATAAATAATTGTACATCGTCGGTACACCAGCAAAAATCGTTGGTTCGTACGTGCGACAAATCCGGAATACTTCTTTCGGACTAAATTTCGGTAACATTAAAATCGTTGCTCCGTTCACAATCGGTGCATTTACCGCAACTGTTAAACAGAATACATGGAACATTGGTAGTGCCGCAACGACGCGGTCATCAGCAGTAAATTGTAAATAAGACGCAACATCATTCGCATTACTATATAAATTTTTATGTGTTAACATAGCGCCTTTTGGTTTTCCAGTTGTACCTGAAGTGTATAGGATAACTGCTACATCTTCTTCATCTAGTTCAGGGCCTTCGTATTGTAAATCTCCAGCCCCCACAAAACTAGTAAACGTTTTCATTTTTTTGGTTTCTGTATGGTTAAAATCTGATGAGGTTTCGCATATGATGATGTTTTCTAATGAAGGAAGTCTTGTTGTAAGAGATTGTATAACAGGTAGAAGGACGTCGAGTACGATGATTGTTTTTACATCTCCATTTTGTAAAATGTAATGCATTTCGTCTGCTGTATAAATTGGATTAACTGGAATAACAGTTGCTCCAGCTTTCATTGTTCCGTATAAACCGACCAAAAAATGTGGTGAGTTCCCAACAACTAATGCGACATTGTCCCCTTTTCCAATGCCCATTTCTGCTAAATTGCTAGAAAACCTTGTGACCATTTTGTTTAATTGGTCATATGAGACCGACTGATCCATAAATATATAAGCCGGTTTATCCCCCTTCTTTTTTGCCGTTTCAGCCAAAGATTGAACGAGATTCACAAAAACCCCACCTTTATAAAATTTAGAATATTTAAAAATTCTAAATTAATTATATTAAAAGAAAATTAAAGTGGCAAGTGATATTCTATTAACTGCATATACACGAATCACCTCCTCTTAGTTTACTTTGGAAGGATAAGGTGAATTTATTCACCCGCAAATTATGAAACGTGGGCCAAAATCATTTTAGGATAATATGCACTTATCTTTTCTCTAAGCTTTTCAAGTTCCTCTTTATTTAAGTTCGTATACTCCCCATACAAATTCAAAACGCCCGCTCCATTTTCATGAAAATACACGGTAACATATAACGTCGGTAACCCTTTGTTGTTTTCATCTATTGATAAGACGACATCTGGTGTTTTATTAACAGTGCTGAATGTTTCATTTCTTTTCCACTTCTTATTTTGAAACATGTCTTGTATATCATGTATCTTTCGTTTGTTATCTGTATGCGTATAATATATAACATTATCCCGCGCTGGCTTTCCGATAGATAAAAGGGTACGACTTGAGGAAGTTTCACTGTTACACGCTGCAATCCCAATGACGAATCCAAGCAATATTACAATGTGTATAACCCTTTTCATATCGATTCGCCTCCTTTTCATATATATATTCCTTTATAAGAGGCAGATGTCCTGTAAGTATACATTTTGTGGTAAATGGAATTGTATCGACAAAACTACAAAAAGAATGAGGCTGCCTTTATGGCAGCCTCCCTTATTTTTAGAAGAATAAATGTAAGAAATCTTCTGTTGTAATATTACCGAAGTAGCGTGCGATATCTACGCCTTCTAAAGCTGCAGTGAATGCATCTTTATCAAACTGTACGCCTGTTAGACGTTCTTCAATGTCATGAACGTCTAATGAACCGAAGAAGTCACCGTAAATTTTGCATTCTGTTACTGTTCCTTTTTTCACTTCAAGACGAACGTCCACTTGTCCAACTGGGAAACGGTGTGAATGTTGTAAGTTGAACTTCGGAGATTTTCCGTAGTTCCAGTCCCAATTGCGGTAGCGTTCTTCAGAAAGTTTGTAGATTTCTTTCCAATCCTCTTCTGTTAATTCGTACGTTGGAATTTCTGTTTCACCTTCGAAAATTGTTTCTAGAAGAAGTTGTCTAAACTCTTCTGTCGTCATTTTTTCGTTTAAGAACTCTGTAATATTCGCAACGCGGCTACGGATTGATTTAATTCCTTTTGATTGAATCTTATCCATTTTTACTTTTAATGCTGATACAACGTGATCGATTTCAGAATCAAATAGTAACGTACCGTGACTGAACATACGACCTTTCGTTGAGAACTGTGCGTTACCTGAAATTTTTCTTCCTTCAACTAAAATATCGTTACGACCACTTAGTTCTGCATTTACGCCTAATTTACCAAGTGCTTTCGTTACAGGCTCTGTGAATTTTTTGAAGTTGCTAAAACTATCTCCATCATCTTTCGTGATAAAGCTGAAGTTTAAGTTTCCTAAATCATGATATACTGCGCCTCCGCCTGATAGACGACGAACAACATGAATACCTTGTTCTTTTACGTAATCTGCATTAATTTCTTCTACTGTGTTTTGGTTTTTACCAATAATAATCGAAGGCTCATTAATGTAGAACAGTAAATATGTTTCGTTAATATCTAGATTCTTCACACAATATTCTTCAATTGCTAAGTTTATCGTAGGATCTGTAATCCCTTTATTATCAATAAATAACATCGTATCACCTCATGAATTCCAAACGTAACCACTATGCGCTAGCGTAATATGGCCACTGAAAATTTGTTTTGCTTCTGTTACTAAATCAGATGTGTTGCCTGTATGCGGTAAGTGCGTTAATAAAAGTTCTTTTACATTCGCATCTTTTGCAATACTTGCTACTTCTGTACTATTCATATGCCCTGCTTTTGCAGCTTCTTGATGTGCATACATATTACACTCACAAATGAAAAGATCAGCATCTTCCGTGAATGGAATGAATTCAGGAATATAACTTGAATCAGCGCTGTATACTACAGCGTCACTACCTGCTGTAATACGCATCGCAAAGCATGTAACAGGATGAACAGTTTTTAAGAATGAAATGGAGAACGGTCCAATTTGAAGTGTTTCTTCTGGATTGTACGCGATTCCTTTCGTATGTGGTTCATGCGTTAAAGAATTGAATCCATTCTCATCAAACGTATGACCGTATATTGGTAATTCCGGTAGTTGTCCCTTCGCCCCGCTCATAATTAATCTCGCATATTGCAATACCCCAATGTCTGCAACATGATCGTGATGATAGTGTGACAGTACAACTGCATCTATATCAGATGGTGTTATATATTTTTGAAGCTGTGCTAGTACACGACTACCACAGTCTACAAGTAAACGAAAACCATCGTGTTCAAACAAATACCCCGACGTTGCTTCTCCCGCTTCTGGAAAGCCGCCCCAAAAGCCGACAACAGTCATTTTCATATGTATCCATCCTTTCTAAAACCGAGTAGGAATGCAGTTTTTCTCCGTACTTAAGAAAGTTTTTTACTTACATCCTACATTGTTAACTATAATCCATTTCCTAAACTTTTTCATTAATTTTCAATTTTGTTATAAAACAGTTGTTGACTTTTATTTTTTGTACTAATACAATGATAGTAAGAAATGGAAATGGAGGGATTGACATGATCGATCAACCAATGGAGTTTTTCAGAAATTTACCGACGAAAACTTGTGCACACTGCGGGAAAGAAATTGATGAGCAACACGAAGCATACCATAACAAATGTGACGATTGCGTTCACGAAGAATAGTAGTTTGTGAACGTAAAAAAACCTAGCAGACATAGTCTACTAGGCTAATAACATCTTATCCTTCATCGTTGAACCTTTCACCAAGAGCTCCAGTTCAAACTCATACAATTCTTTTTTTCGATAATTTTTCGTATGGATTTTATCCATCATCAGGTCGACAACTTTTCGGGCCATTTCATCAATTGGCTGTTCAATTGTCGTAATACCTGGTTCTGTAATCTGCGATAATATTTGATTATCAAAACCGATAACAGCGAGATCATCTGGAATGCTCAAGTTATGGTGCTTCGCCTCTGAGATAATTCCAGCTGCTACCTCATCGCCTCCTGCCAAAATCGCGGTAGGATTTTTTTTGTCCTTTAATACTTCATGGAATATTCGTTTTCCATCCTCCCAAGAGAAAGCGTTTTCAAGAAAATCAATCGCTTCTACTTGGCGGCTCTTCTCAGTTATTGCACGTAAAAAGCCCATTTTTCGCTGCTGACTAACTAATTTGGTTTCGTTACCACGGCAAAAAATAAGATTACGATACCCTTGATCTAACACATGCTTCGCAGCTATGTATGCTCCTTGCGCATGATCAAACTTCACTGTTGGAATATTTGCTTCCTCAATATATTCATTACATAACACGATTGGACCGTGCTGTAAGTATGGCTCTACATCTTCCCACGGATTTTCTAGTGAACATAGAATAATCCCATCTACTTGTTTCGTAGATAATAATTGTAAATACTCCATCTCTTTTTCTGGTAAATATCTTGTTTGACAAATAATCAGTTTATATTTATGTTCAGAAGCAGCAATCTCGATTGCTTCGATAAATCTACTGAAGAAAGGATTTGTAATCCTTGGAACGAGCACCGCAATTGTTTCCGTCTTTTGTTTACGAAGCCTTCTCGCCGCAGAATTAGGAACGAAGCCTAAATGCTTCATTGCTAATTGTACCCTTTTTTTCTTCTCATCTGAAACATATGGATGATTATTAATCACCCTAGAAACCGTTGTTCTTGATAACCCCGCTAATTTCGCCACGTCCTCTATAGTCGACACGAAATTCTCCCCCTTTGCATGAAAACGTTTTCTTAAATTGATTATATAGTATATTATTGGAAACTGCAATACAGGTTCTTATGATTTTACTATATTGATATTATACATAGGTAAAAGTCTGTTTAATGGGAAGGGAAATATACTGCTTTTAACAACTTACAGCAGGTATATTCATTTCCTTAATACCATATCTCCTTTATTCAATATAAAACCCCATCAATACATCATCTCCATATGACCCATCTTCATACTTTATTTGCTTTCGTTGTCTGCCTTCTTCTACAAATCCCATACGTTTGTACACCTTAATCGCCCTATCATTAACAGAAACTACGCCTAAGCAAATTTTCTCTAAATCTTTCTGCTCTTTAGCCCAACTAATAAGAAATTCAATTAACTTCGTACCAATGCCTTGATTGCAGTACGCCTCTTTAATCCCCATTCCCATTGTGCCTGCATGTCGTAACCTTTCTAGTTCATATCGATTAAAGAGTAAAAAGCCGACTACCTTACTATCTATTTCATACACGATGTAAAGATTACCTTTCTCATTGCTTTTCCGTACCTTTTCTCTTTCTACATCAATATCATTTGGTAATTTCTTTGGAGATACTATGAAAAACTTTGTAGTAGTTTCCGATAATATAATTTCTTTTCTAATATTCATTATTGCTTCTGCATCACTCTCTTTTGCTAATCGTATCACTGAATCACCTCGTACTTTTTCTTTTAAAAAATAATATTAAAACTATAAAACGCCCAATATGCAATATTACATATTGAGAATCTTTTTACTCTTGATACAATATTCATACATCAAAATAAAAGGAATGTATGCAATGAATCCAATCTTAACAGCTGCAAAACAACTATTACATAAAGACGAAGTTATTGTATCTACTTTAAATTGTTCACTTACTGCCTATATAATTACACATAATGTGCCTTATCCTGGCATGTTACTTGCTACTAATCAAAGACTTCTCTTTTTTAGCCAATATAAAAACACATTCATTGCCGAATTTGATTATGAAAAAATTCTATCCATAGAAACGAAGAGAAGAATCTTTGACAAAAAAATAATATTTTACTATGAAGATGAATATATAACGCTTGGATACATTACAAGTTCGAATGTTGAAGCGTTCATAGACTTACTACAAAGAAACAGCAAGACTAGCACAGACTTATAATCAGTGGGGATCCCCCCTCACTGATTCATTATTTTAACTCCTCCCACTTCGTCCACACTTCTCTCACGTTTATACGGTACATATTATCATCTCTGTCCATAAATCCATGCACAATAAATTCGCGTCTAATCGTACAAAAATCATCATGATATTGCTTTATGAATGTATTAATTTCTTTTTCTGTATATTGATTTTCAGCATTTAACTTGCTAACTAAATGCTCTAACAATACTAGTTTTTTCTTCTTTTGACCTGGAATCGATTTTAAACGATTCTCTTTATCAAAAAAGTTACGAATGGTCGTATCCCTAAATTTCATTTCGCTTTCGGTCATTTTGTTATCCTCCATCAGCTTTTATGTAATACAACTTTATTATTTTTCTTTACCGTTTTTCTTTATTCTTTCACTTAAAATATCAATAAAGTAATATCCACTAATTAACACATAGTAAAATACAAGTATCCCTATTGCATCTTTCATACTTGTATATTTTTCTTTATGAAACAAGATAGGTGAAAGGGCATAAACAAGAAAGATTATTAGCGGATTTACGATAAAATAATAAGTAAGATTTCCTCTCATCATATCAGCTCCTCTACCCTATGTTTCTCTGTAAATTGTTGTAATTCCTTTTCTTTCGTTTCTATAGCTTTTAGAAAGATTTATAGATGAACTAAGGAGAAGATGCCCTCTATTAAAAGAAAAAAGCACCAAAAAGATGCTTTTTTCTACGCTTCAACCGATTGATTTTCAACCACATTTTTAAATTTTCGTTTGTGCATCAAAGTTAAGGAAACGATCGTTCCAAGTGATAATACAACGATAAAAATCATGAGTATTCCTATGTTTTGCCACATGAAGTTAAAGTCTCCACTTGATACGACTGCTTTAAATCCTGATACAGAGTATGTCATCGGTAACCAAGCATGAAATGGTTGTAAAAACTTCGGAATCAACTCTAGTGGGAATGTTCCAGCACTTGTTGTAAGCTGTATAATTAATGTTATGATGGCGATAAAACGCCCTGCATCACCGAATGCTGTTACTAAACATTGAATTAATGCAATAAACGCTAAACTTGTAATGATGCTAAAGAGTATGAAGTATGGAATGCTTTGTACTTCTACACCCAATCCGAACAGTAATATGACATCTGCTACTATCGCTTGAATAATACCGACTGATAATAAAACACCGAACTTACTAATAAACCAGCTAAATCCTGATTTTGGAACGCCTACTGTATCACGTAATGGGTATACGATAGATAATAATAATGCCCCAACAAATAAACCGAGTGATAAGAAATACGGCGTAAATCCAGTTCCGTAGTTAGGAACTTCCGCCATTTTCTCTGTCTTCACTTTTACAGGACTTGCAAACATATCATACGTTTTATCTGTCCCTTTCACTTCCCCAGTTTTCTCTGCCCCTTCACCAAGTTTCTCAGCAAGTTCACCTGAACCATCGTTTACTTTCACTAGTCCATCAGTTACTTTTCCTGATCCGTTTGCTAGTTTATTTACGCCGTCGATTAGCTGGGTTGAGCCCGTTGACATTTTATTTAAGCCACCATTTAAAGTACCTAAGCCAATTGTTACTTGGCTTGAACCGTCTGCTAATTGCGTTATGCCACCTGTCATTTGGCTTGTTCCTACAGATAATGTACCCAAACCGCCGGTTACTTGGCTTGAGCCATCTACTAATTGATTTACTCCTGCAGATAATTGACCTAATCCTGCTGTCACCTTTCCTGATCCGCTTTGTAATTGCGTTACTCCATCAATTAATTGAACTGATCCATCTTTTAATTTATCGGCACCTATTTTTGCATTATCTAATCCCTCACCAAATCCATAAAACTTACTAACAAATTCATTTTGAGCATTTGTTAGTTTCTCAATACCATCTGCTAGAGTTTTTACTCCTTCTGAATTTGGTAATTTATTTTGCAATCCACTTGTTTTTTGATCTATTTCGCCTTTTAATTGTTTTACTTGTTCATTTAATTTATTTGTTCCACCTGCTACTCCGGCAGCTTTTTGCTGAACTGTCTCTGTACTTTTTACAGCACTTGTTATGAATGGTTGTAACTGCTCTTGATATTCTTTCGGTAAACTTTCAATTTGCTTTTGTAAATTCGCTACCTCTTGTGCTGCATTTTTGGCATCTCCTGCTGTTGATTGTGTAAGTTCATTTAACCGATTTACATTCGCCCCAGCTCCATCTATTTTCTCATTTACTGTATTTAATATAGAAGGAACTTTCGCCTGCATTTCCTCTAATCCTGCAGCAGACTTTTGTACATTACTATTTAAGTCTTGCAATCCCTTTTGAATCGCTTGAGAACCTTTCTCTAATTGACTTTGCCCTTCAACAAGTTTTCCCATACCATTTGATAGATTAGTTGTTCCTGTTTGTAATTCGCCGGATTTACTTACTAGTTTGTTCAAGCCACCAGTCACTTTCTCAGATCCATCACGCAATTCACCCGTTTTGCTATTTAACGTATTTAAACCGCCTGTTACTTTTCCGGAGCCATCTTGCAATTTCCCTATACCTGTCTGCATCTCACCTGTTTTACTATTTAACGTATTTAAACCCGCTGTCACTTTTCCGGAGCCATCTATTAATTTATTAGATCCGTCTGCTAATTTCTGAACTCCATCCTTCATCTCCCCAGACTTCCCTTGAAGCGTATGAAGACCGTCCGTCACTTTACTTGAACCATCATGCAATTCACTTGATCCGTCGTGTAGTTTACTTGCCCCTTCTGCTCCATCTGCTAATCCTTTTGAGACGTCTTTAATGGAATCAAACATTTTTTCTGCATATGTTTTCGTTAACGTGCTTGATACTTCACTTTTAATTTTTTCAATGGCTGTTCCGCCAATTTGTGAAGATAAGAAGTTTAAACTTTCGTTTGGAATGTACTCTAAGTTTAATGGCTTTGGATTGTCTTTTAGTAACGTTGTAGCGTTACTTGAGAAGTCAGCAGGAATACGAACCAACATGTAATACTTTCTACCTTCCATTCCTTTCTTCGCTTCTTTTTCACTTACGAACTCCCATTTAAAACTTTTATTATCTTTTAAATTATCAACGAGCCCTTTTCCAACCTCAATTGGTTTCCCATCAAATACTGCGCCTTTATCTAAATTGACTACTGCAACTGGTAAGTCATCTAACTGTTTATACGGATCCCAAAAGGCCCACAAAAACATCCCCGCATATAAAATCGGTACGAATAAAACCGCGATAATTGGAATTAATATTTTTTTACTTTTTATAATTTCCGTGAACTCTTTACGAAGTAACTGATTCCCTTTCATAATTTCTCCCCCTTTTATAAAATGACCAAAACGTTCATGCGGTCATTTTTACCCAAACAAAAAGGCTATACTTGTTCATACATATGCCTTATCCCCGAATTTATTACTATGCAACTTTTTCTCATTTTGATTATACTTTTTCTATATCCCCCCTTAAATTAAATATATGACCACATTGTTCATTTGGTCATTTTTTTATAAAATTAAAAGGATTATCTTAGTTTGACAATCCTTTTAGTAAATACAGTTCAAATAACTCTGCAATTTTTTCTTTTTCTAGCGGTTCATGATTTTTTTCCCAATCAAAAATAAGCGATACGTATAGACGAAGCATAATAAATGCTGTAATTTCTGGATCACATTTGCTAATTTCACCTTTTTCAATCGCAATCTTTAAATACGATTGAATAACAGAAACGATTTCCACATCAACTTGTTGCATGACTTCTTGTACTTCTTTCGTTCCCATATCGCGCTCTTCTTGAATTAATTTAATCATGAGCTGATGTTCTTTTCTAAATTCCAAGATGCTATATAATGCTCTATGTACATTTTCAAAAAATGAAACATCTGAACGAATTGCACTTTCTGCAACTTGCTTCATTTCTGTAATTAAATTAGAAATAATTTCACCAAATAGCTCTTCTTTATTTTTGAAAAAAGTATAAATCGTTCCTTTTCCTACATTCGCTAACTTCGCTACTTGATCCATCGTTGTTGCTTTATAACCGAACGCTGAAAAAGACTTTGTTGCAGCCTCAATAATAGAACGTTTTCGATCTATTGCCACATCATCACCTCCAAAAATGACCAATTGGATAATATAGTCAATCAGTACATCTTTGATATTACCACACGCTTACATTCTATACAAGTTCTCTTTTTTTATTATTTCCAGTATAAAAAATTTCAGTCAGTGTATATCATACTGTCCATAGTTTATCAGAAGAAAAGAGAAAAGGAAAAGGTGTTCTTGAGATATACATCTTAAGAACACCTTTTTATTATTTCAACATAGAAAGCATAACCTTCTCTAACTCTTCTTTATTTACATTCTTATCAAATACTGCTTCTCCTTGCTTCTCTAAACTATGATTAATAATGACAATTTGATATGCACTATCTTTCCCTTTTGCTGGAACAATCATCTTCATACCTTGTAAATTACTATCCGAGTGATCAGTAGCGTAGAATATTTGATTCCCTTCTAATTCGTACTGTTCAATATTTTCAGGCAAGATAAATTGGTGGCTAAATGTGTCTTTGCTTTCCCCAAAAACTTGTGATTGAGAAATTGCATAATTTCCTTTTCCGTTTTTATATTCTAAATTAATAATTAATTCAGGTCTTCTCTTAATAAAATAACTTACATTTTCATTCTTCAGATTGTATCCTTCAATTGTGTACGTCGGCTTCTTAATTTGAAAATCCACATGTTGCTGTGCTTCCTTTACCGTGTAATTTAAAGATTCGTATACTTTGTCATCAAATGGTTTTGCTTGATCATAAAGTGCATATAATTTGTCACGATCGGCTTTTGATAAACGCTCTTCTCTAAAAAATGTTGACTCGTAGTCAGAATCTCTCGGAGCCCCTTTTTTCTGTATATTAATAATTTCTTTAGATAATTTTATGTACTGCTGGAATTCATCTTTTGTTAAAGCCTTTTCAGCTAAATATATATAATCTGTCTTTTGTTCATACACTCTTGCTGAATAATGATATTCTTTTTTCGCATTTTCTTCTGTACCATACAGCATATCTATAGCATTTTGGAAAGCATCCTTTGACTGCTCTACTTTATCCTCTTGCTTTTCTTTCCCTTCCGTTGCGCGTGCGTTGAATAAAGAAAGGGATGCTATAGCAACTATAACAATAAATCCAAGTAAAGAAAGACGATACGATTTCTTTTGAAACTTTTTAATCATAACAATTCTCCTTTTTAGTGTTCGTTTATTTCTACTTAAATTTGCTAGGCTTGGTGCTTGATAGGAATAGTGTTCTAAAAGGGTAATAATTGTATGACCGTATGCAATTTGCTCCTCTTTATCTATAAAAGTAAGTGCATATGCATCACAGGCTAATTCTTGATCTTCTCGCATACAAAAATAGGCGTACCAAAGAATCGGATTGAACCAATTTAATAGGATTAAACTGTACATAATCCAATTTACAGCTACATCGTTTCTCTTAATATGAGCTAACTCATGGTAAAAGACATATTGTAATTGTTGTTCATTTAATACTTTCATATGTTTTTTTGATAGTAATACTTTCGGACGAAAGAAACTAAACACAGTTGGGCTCGCAATCTTTCCCGCTAGACGTAACGAAACTGCCTTCTTCATTTTCATAGATTGCTTACAGCGATTAAACACTGTAGCGACCTGTTCATCTGTAATATCCGGTTGTTTCTTTATGTAAGAATATAAACGTCTATTTGTAAGAAACGTGATGGCTGCTAATATGATTACCCCAGCTAGCCAAACATACAAAGCAAGTTTGTATAAAGAAAATATAGTCTGTTTTTCCGAACTGACTTTTACTTCCGGTTCGCTAGTTTTTGTCACCATTTTAGAATTTGATTCCAATTCCACTTTACGATCGCTTTCTATGTTCACTATATTCTCAGTAGAAGGCATATTTTTTGGAATAACTTCCGATACGCTAGAACTGTAAGAAAGTAATGAATAAATGCTATAAGAGCTGTCTGGTGACCATGGCAAAAGGAGTCTTATCATTAATATGATCCACAGCATATATTGCCACCGGGGCGTTAACTTATTTCTAAATAGAATTTTTATACATAAAATAAATCCAACTAATATGCTGGCCATAAGTGACGTTTCTATAAGCCAATCAAAAAAATGAGGAAGGTATACATTTATAAGCGTATCTATCATTTTTATCGATCCTTCCTCTTATTCTCCTCTGTCTTCTCATCTAAAATGCGTTTTAGTTCATTAATATCTTCTGAAGACAATTTTTCCTCTTTTAAAAAATTAACAAGTAATGGCTTAAACGCCGCGCCGCAAAAACGCTTTAGCAAAGATTTCGTTTCAACTTGCAAATAATTATCTTGTGATACTAGCGGATAATACGCGTACATACGCCCTTTATCTTGGTGGTAAGAAACGGCTTCTTTTTGTACTAACCGGTTAATTAATGTGCGGATTGTTTTCGGTTTCCAGTCCATTGCATCTTCCAGTTCTTCTATAATTTCATTCGCTGTTTGTGGAGAGCTCGACCAAAGTACTTTCATAATTTCTAATTCCGCTTCAGATATTTTAGGTAATTGATTTGTCATCGTATATTTCACTCCTCTGTATTACGTTTGTAATCTACAATTAAGATTACAAACGTAATACTTGATTGTCAACCATATTTTAGAAAAAATAATTTCAGTTAAACCTTACTTCACAACAACAAAATTCCTCTTTTTCAAATAATCAAATAAAAAAACAAGAAAATGTTTACAATTAATAGTAATATAGAAAATAGACAAGTTTATCAAAATAGTGGAGGCTTTTTTAGTCATGATGCGTGCGCTTCGTTTAAATATAAAGCAAGCTTTTTGTAATCGTGTTTCTTTAATTATTATGTTTAGTGGATTCGTTCTTATTTCCGTTTATCATTATTATTATGTAATTCGTTATTTAGGAGACGCTGCGAATGGTCCTATATCAACAGATATAAAATGGATCGGATTTCGCAACAATGAAATGGATGTTTATTTATTATTAATGCCAGTTATTGCGAGTTTCCCCTTTAGTACAAGTTACAATTCGGATAAGTCAGATGGTTTTAAACCGTTTGTAAGTAAAGGGATTTCTTTGTTCCCTTATTCAGTAACGAAATATATCGTTACATTCTTTTGTGGCGGATTTCTTTATACATTTCCATTCATCTTATCATTATTATTTTGCAAATTAACTATACCAGACGGAGAACCGACGGCTGGTTCAGGCATTATAAATGATAATGGGATGTTTGCAAACTTATATTACGAATCCCCTCTCACTTACATTACTGTATATATCGGAATTAATTTTTTATTTGCAGGTTTAATGGCCCTTTTAGGACTTGCTGCATCTGCGTGGTCACAAAAGGACTATATGGCGATTCTCTTCCCATTTGCAGTTGCCTCCATTCCATACGTCCTGCTAAATACAATATTCCCTACAATAGGCGGAGCGCCTTTTCATTTATATGACCCAAAACAACCATTGCACGGCATGTCACCGTATATTTTAACGATGCAATGCGCTTTCTTCCTTCTCGTTAGCTTATTCATGTACATACAAGGAGTAAAGCGCGATAAAAAGAAATATAGAAGAAGATTGCAAAAAAGAGATCGGTGTCGAAAAGCATTTCAAGTATAATAAAACCCTAATTTCCTTACTATACTGGAAATTAGGGTTTTATTTACTATTCACTTACGGTGTACCAGCCAATCCCCATAAAATAACGAACACTGCAAAATAAATCGCTTTAATACCTACAACTGAACATAATAAAATAATTGCATATTTACTTAATTCTCTTCTTGCACCTATTAAAGTGAAAATAACCGCCAAGCTAAAAGTTATATAAGAAGTTGCTGTATGTATTAAGTTATACGTAATATCTAGATTACTTGTAAGTCCTGTTATATCAGCTACAAACTGAAGCATGACGATCGTACTAAAAAAAATCGCTAGTTGATTCATAAATTTCCCATTAATTTGCGCCTGCATCGTCGCCCTCCTAAAGACTAAATATTCAATTAATTATATCGTCAGATTACAAAAAAAGGAATCCCCTCTTTATAATTGTATGAAGATGCAAAAACAAAAAAGAACGCTTAGTTACCTAAGCGTTCTCTCACTTTAAGAAGCCTTCTTCAAATCAATTTGAGCAAGTACTGGGTCGTGGTCACTTACACGTCCGTGCTCTTTCATAATGTTTGAGTTTAAGTGCACTGGATCTACAATTGTGTGCGGTGCGATGTTGTTTGTTACTAAAATATGATCTAACACTTGTGCATTTCCTTCGTGAATGTACGTGTAACGATTCTCTTTCGGCACTGTGTTTAACATATCTTTTAAGATTGTTCCCTCTAGTGCTTTTAGTGGTTTAGAGAATTCGAAATCGTTCATATCACCTAATACAACAACTGGTGCATTCGTATTCTTTTTCTGAATTCCTTGCACGAAATGATTTACTTCTTGTGCTAATTGAATTCGTTTTTCCTCACTCTTTAATACGATCGGTTGCACTTTTCCAAATGGCGTTGCATCTCCTAGTTTTGAGTTTAAGTGATTTGCAACGACAACAACGTTTTGTCCTTGGAACGTAAATTCTGCCGCTAACGGTTTACGTGTACTTTCAAATAATGGATTTTCGTCCCCAATACGAACAACATTTTTATCAAGTAACTTCGGTAACGTCGCTAATTTCACGCGTGATGGATTATAGAAGAAACCGACGCGAATATTCGCTCCTGGTGCTCCTCCGTCTTGATTGTTGTTTGGAGCAACTTCTACATACTCATACTTCGGTCCACGAATCTCTAGAACTGCATCAATGATACGTTTTGCGCTTAATGAAGCATCTGTTGTACCGTCATTAAGCGTTCCATTATTATCTTGCATTTCCTCTACACCGATAATATCTGGCATTTTTAAGTTGTATTTAATAGAGTACGCTAACGCTTTTACTTTTTCATCTGTTGTTTCTTTTTTATTCGCTGAGAAGTTTTCAATGTTATATGTAGCAACCGTTAACTTATCAAGACGAGGCTGAATATTCGCCCCTACTTGCTTAAATCCGCCGTCTACTACAGATGGTAATTCCGTTATTGGCGAAATGCGGAACGAACCGTAATCATATCCGACTACCCCTGTTATATCTCCAGTGAAAGTATCTCCTACTTTTGCTACATAATCGCGAGGTACTTTTACAGAAAGACGCTCTGGGTTTAATTGATTTTCATCTAACAAAGGTGTGCCATATTTCGTTACGACTTTATTTCCGCCATTTTCTACTGTTACATATAAATTCCCATTTTTCTGAGGTGCAATAATTTTTGGCGTTGGCATTGTAACGCGCATACCTTCTATACTTTCATAAAAGTCGATTGCATCTTCATTTGGATCAAATAAACCGAATGCATCATTATCGATAATTTGATCAGGGATTTTCACACCATTTTTTCCAAGTACAATCGGCGCTGGTAAAGTTTGATCTTTTGCGATTACAGCAACGCGACTCGCCTTAATTTCTGTCGTTGTTAAGTCGGTGTCAAACCTTTCTGCATATCCAGGTCCAACATATTCTTCTACTACTCCATCAACTTGAATAAGATCTCCTGCTGCTACATTCGCATCTTTTTTATATACGTAAATACCTTCTGAAGTAGCTGGATCATTATCTGGCTGATTATCTTCTATATAAAAGCCATTTTTATCAAGCGCTGTGACAACGCCTTCCACATTGTTTACTTTCTTCCCGTTGTAAGGAGACATATGTGATTTTCCTTGAATATCATGAATACGAACTGGTTCATTATTTACGATAATAAATGAAAATGTCGAAATCGCTGAAGAAGTAAGCCCTTCTTTTTCTGCGATTGCCTTCACTACACTATTTTCATTCACTACAATTTGTCCATTATAACGAACACTTTTATTTGTAGGATTAGAGCCATCTAACGTATAGTAGATTGTTGCTCCTTCTGTATTCGTCGTTAATGTTACCGCTGTTCCTTTAGCAACTTCCCCACCGTTCGGTGAAGCTACTACATCGCTAACACGGTTTTGTCCTTCACCTTGAAACTTATAAGCTGTTACTGATTTTAAACCTGGGTTACTAAAATATAATTCAAGAGTCCCAGTCAAGCTAACTTTCTTCCCGATATTTTCAGGATGATCTTTTACATTCACTGCCGTTCTCACATCACCTTTTGGCAACTGAACAGGCATGATTTTGTCTGGATTCATTTCGTTTGGTGAATCTGCAATTGCTACGTTTGTATCATCAAACTTAGCTGGATCCTTCGTGTATTTAGAAGAACTTTGCGTATATCCGACAATATACCCTTCCACAATCCCCTTCGCTTTCCCTTGCTGCTTAAATACTTGAATTGCTTTTTCTACTGACATAGAAGCAGTTTCTTCTGCTTGCGCTAAAGTTCCAGTAAATGAAAGCAATAGCAAGAATGATAAAAAGATACTTAACAATTTCTTCACAGCCATTTTCCTCTCCCTATTTCATATTTTCTCAGCATTTCTATCATAACAAATGATTCGCTATATAGAACTATGTTTCGACAAGTTTTACAAAAAATTAATCTCAGCTATAAGTTTAAAACAAAAAATTACTTACGTTAAAAACAGATGGAATATGGACAGTACAAACACCTATTTTCCAATAAAAAACTCCCACTTCATTAAGGAAGTAGGAGTCTTTTATACATTTAAAGCTTCTCGTTCACATTTTACTATTTTTTCAATATGTGCCAGCACACGTTTCGCTGCCAACTCACCTTGATCAATACAGTCTGGAAGTCCAGCACCAGCATAGGAGCTACCTGCCAAGTATACACCTGGCAACTCTTTCTCCATAAATGTTGTAAGCTTCTTCATTCGCTCGTTATGGCCTACAGTATATTGAGGCATCGCTTCTTTCCAGCGACTTACGATTGTAAACTCTGGATCCTCTGTAATGTCCATCGTCTTTTGTAAATCTTCTAGTACAAGCTCCACGAGTTCTTCTTCAGTTTGTTCTACAACCGCTTCATCACCAGCACGCCCAACGTAACAGCGAAGGAGTGTCTTTCCTTCTGGCGTTGTATGTGGCCATTTTTTATGCGTCCATGTACATGCTGTAATCGTGTAATCACTATTTCGTGATACGACAAATCCTGTACCATCAATATCGCGCTGGATTGCGGATTTTTGGAAAGCAAGTGCCACATTCGCAACGGATGTGGCTGGAATGTTACGGAAGAAACGAAACTGCTTGTACTGAGCAAACATGGACGGCAATACTTTATGCGAAGTTGCCACTACGATGGCGTCCGCTTCTATTTCTTTTCCATTACTAAGAGTAATCGTATAGTCATCACCCTGTTTTGCAACTTTTTCGATGCGGGTTCCCTTTATTATCGTACCTTCATGCATCTTTGCTTCGAGAGATTCTACGATAGATTCTAAACCTGTTTTCACTGTTTGGAAGATTCCCTTTTTCGGTTCAGCTTTCTCTTTTTTCGGAGCGAGCGTACGCATACCGAGCGAAATACTACGATGCTTCTGCTCAATTTGATACATTTGCGGGAATGTTGACATTAAGCTCATTTCATCAATATCCCCTGCATAAATACCCGATAGTAATGGTTCGATTAAGTTTTCAACCACTTCATTTCCGAGGCGATGTCTGAAAAACTGCCCGAGTGATTGGTCAGATACTGGCTTTGATCTCGGCATTAACAGATCAAAACCAGCTCTTAATTTACCAATTGGGGAGAATAACCCGGAAAATAGAAACGGAGTAATTTGCGTTGGAATTCCCATCATTGATCCGCTCGGCATTTTATGTAACCGATTGTTTACGAGGATAAATGATTGACCAGTCGTATTTTCTACAATTTCATCGCCAAGACCTAATTCTCTCACTAATCTAGCTGCACTTTCTTTTCGTGCTAAGAAAGAATCTGGTCCGCGTTCAATTGTAAATCCATTTTTTCGAACGGTTTGAATTTTTCCGCCAAGTTTACCCGATGCTTCTATAAGTAATGTATCAATCGGCAAGTTTTTTTCATGAATATTTTTTTGTAAGTTATACATTGCTGTTAATCCAGTGATGCCTCCGCCGACGATCACAACTTTTTTCCTCAAGCAGGCTCCCCCTTTCTTCTTACAGTACAGATTCTTTTTTCTTTAATACAACATCTGTTAAGCAATCAATAAATGCGTCCGATGCATTTGGCATTTCTGGACGATAATATTTCGCGCCAATTTCATCCGTTACAACTTTACACTCAAAGTCGTTGTCATATAAAACTTCTAAATGTTCAGCAACAAATCCAACTGGTGCATATACGAATGAACTGTATCCGTGCTTTTCATTTAGTTCTCTCGTTAAATCTTGTACATCTGGACCAATCCAAGGATCTGGTGTGTTTCCTGCACTTTGCCAGCCAACTGCATAGTTTGCTACTTCAGCGCCACGCGCGATGTAATCAGCTGTTTCATTTAATTGATCTGGATATGGATCGCCCATTGCAATAATTTTCTCTGGTAGGCTGTGTGCAGATACGATTAGTACTGCTTTTTCACGCTCTGCGTCTGACATGCCGTTATATATACCTTTCACTGCATCAACCCAGTACTGGATAAATTTCGGCTCTTTATACCAACTATCGATGCCGTGAATTGTTAAGTTTCCAAGTTTCTCAGCTTCTTCTTGTGCTCGTCCGACGTATGATTTCACGCTAAACGTAGAATAGTGAGGCGCAAGAACAAGTGCGATTGCATCTTGTATTCCATCGTTATGCATATCTTTCACCGCATCTTCAATAAACGGTTCAATATGTTTTAAGCCAAGATACATATGGTACTCTACTTCATCTTGCACTTCATTTAAACGCTTCTCTAACTTCTTAGCTTGCTCTAATGTAATAGTAGCTAAAGGAGAAATACCACCAATTGCACGGTAACGCTCTGTTAAATCTTCCAGCATTTCAGGACTTGGTTTTCTTCCTCTGCGAATATGTGTATAGTAACGTTCAATATCTTCTTCTTTATATGGCGTTCCGTATGCCATTACAAGCAAACCAATTTTCTTTTTCATACAGCAATTCTCCTTTACTTCGCTAACTGCCCTTTAGAGTATTCATGAATAAATGTAGTTAAACGTTTTAATGTATCTGGATTTACTTCTGGGAATACACCGTGACCTAAGTTAAAGATATAACCAGGCTGCTTCATCCCTTGATCCAAAATACCTTTTACATGCTCTTCAATAACAGACCATGGCGCAAGTAAGAACGAAGGGTCCATATTTCCTTGTACCGCCTTATGAACGCCGCGTGCGCGTGCTTCTTCAATTGGTAAACGCCAGTCTAAACCGACTACATCAAGCGGTAAGTCGTGCCACTCATTCACTAAGTGTGCAGCTCCTACGCCGTGCATAATCATCGGTACACCCATAGGGCGAACTTCTGCAAAAATACGTTCCATTGCTGGTTTAATAAATACGCGGTAATCTGCTACATTTACTGTTCCAACCCATGAATCGAAAATTTGAACTGCTTTTGCTCCTGCGTTAATTTGCGCTTTTAAATATGTAATAACCATATCTGCTAACTTATCCATTAAAGCGAACCAAGCTTTCGGCTCTGCATACATGAACGCTTTCGTATTATGGTAGTTACGAGATGGACCCCCTTCAATCATATAGCTCGCTAATGTAAATGGAGCTCCTGAAAAACCGATTAACGGTACGTCTAACATTTCTGTCGTTAATAAACGAATTGTATCTAGTATGTACGGTACGTCATCTTCCGGATTGATTTCCCCTAGTTTTTCTACGTCTTGTAAAGAACGGATTGGGTTATCAATAACTGGGCCAATACCTGATTTAATTTCTACATCCACACCAATTGCAGGTAGTGGTGACATAATATCTTTATAAAGAATTGCTGCGTCTACGTTATATTGATCAACCGGCAATTTTGTAACGTAAGCACATAACTCTGGATTGTGTGTAATTTCAAATAAAGAATACTTTTCTTTAATCTTTCTATATTCCGGCTGTGAACGACCTGCTTGACGCATATACCATGCTGGCACATACTCTGTACGTTCCCCCCTACATGCTTTTAAAAATGTCTCATTTATAGTTCTTACCAAGACCCTTGCTCCCTTCCTTACCAATGCTTCGAATACGTTCGATATTTATCTTTTTTTACTATACATCTTGTAAAAACAAAATGCATAATATTATGGACGTTGTTCATTAAATTGACACAAACATTCGTAAAAACGCTTACCATTTTCGCAACATTCTTATTATAACACAGAGAAAAACTATGGTTTAGCTACTTTTGACTTTTCTCCTTCGCGATTCGTTTGTGTATTATACGGTACAACGTAAAAGCTCGGTTTTGAAAATATGTTAACGAACTTTTCCTCATATTCTCCAGCACCGTTTACAGTGCTAACATGCGTATGAATTCCATTTTCCACTCTATAGATTCGGTACATAATTCTGTTATCTGGAAGTGGCGTCCAGCTTAATTTTGCTTTAAATAAACCGACAGGGCTAAATGATAGTTTCATTTTTACATCTTCAATTCTGCGCAGCCGAATCGGAGCACCGATTGTTTCCACACCTTCAGGCTTCATAAACCTCTCTTTATGTTCTACATTAGCCTTCGTTAAAATTTTCTTAAACAATTTTGTCGCAGATGCACTTTCTCCTTGTAACTGATGCTCCTTATCCGTGCGGTCATAACCAATCCAAACAGCGCCTACTAAGTTCGGTGTATAGCCGACGAACCACATATCTCTTGCTCCCTTATCGTCATTTGGCAATGAAGTTGTACCCGTTTTCCCAGCTAACGCACCGTTATATACACCAACTCTCGCTGTCCCTTCCTTCACAACTCCTTCTAACATTTTCGTCATATACCATGCCGTCTGCTTCGAGAAAATTTTCGTTTCTACTTTCGGCGATTCCCCAATGACTGCACCGTGTCTATTTAATACTTTATCAATAACGTGCGGCTCAATAATATTGCCATTTGCTAAAAATGAACGATACATTTTTACAAGATCAAATGTTGAAACGCCATTTTTTAGCCCGCCAAGCGCTGTACTTAAACCAGCGTCTGCAATATGGACATTTCCTTTTTCTAAATATTGCTTCCCTTCTTCTACCCCTAACTCATTTAATAAAGAAACTGCCGGTACGTTTGCCGACTCTAAAATCGCATCATACATCGTCATTTCTTTTGAATACTGATGATTATAATTTCGAGGTTCATACCCTTCAAAAGAATTTCTTGCATTTGTTAATAAAGAATATGGATTATACTTTTTCGTTTCTAGTGCTGGTGCATAAACGATAAGTGGTTTTAAAACAGAGCCTGGCTGTCTTTTTGCAAAAACACGATTAAATCCTCTCGGGACGTACTTTCTTCCACCAATCGCCGCTTTGATCCCGCCCGTACGATTATCCATTAATAAAAATGCACCTTGCGCCCCCTCTTCTTTCCCAGGAAAATTCCTTGTATCTTGAAATTGGTTATACGCTACCTTTTGAATTTTTTCATCCATCGGTACAACAAACGTATATCCTCCGCGAAGTACTTCTTGATGAGACAACCCATATAAACGAGCTGCTTCATCTATAACCATATCAATATACGGCATATATGCGAGCTCATTCTCATCTAAGTTTTTATATAGAGCAATTGTCTTCCCTTGATAACGAACGCTTTCTTCTGCAGTCAAATAGCCTTGTTTATGCATAAGTGACAACACGAGATCGCGGCGCTCCTTACTCTTCTCTGCAGAATAGTACGGTGAATATCCGTTTGGTGACTTCGGAAGACCTGCAAGCATTGCCCCTTCTTCTACTGTTAAATCCTCAACATTTTTATTAAAATACAACTTTGCTGCCGCTTGAATACCGTAAGCTCCATGGCCAAAATAAATATGATTCATATACATTTCAAGAATTTGTTGCTTCGTATATTTTTGCTCTAGTTGAAGGGAAATTGCGACTTCCTTCAATTTGCGCGTAAATGTTTTTTCACGCGTCAAAAAGACATTTTTAGCGAGTTGCTGCGTAATGGTACTACCGCCTTCTACCTTTTCACCAGCTAATGTATCTTTATAAAGAGCCCGAAATATAGATGGATAATCAATTCCTTGATGTTCATAAAAACGAGAATCTTCCACAGCAACAAACGCCTGCTGCACATATTTCGGTATTTGCTCGACTGGTACGAGCTCTCTATTTTCTACGTATAATTTCGTAATTTCTTTCCCTTTCTGGTCAACGATACGTGATGAAGAGTGGAAAACAAGCTGCTTTTCATCCATCATATAGCCACCAGCTAACACGATAAGTTTATAGAGTACAATCGCTACTACAAACGTTGCGACGCCACCTAATAAAGTCCACTTTACTTTCTTCATACATCGTCCTTCTTTCCAAATGATGGTACATTTATTATTTGAAAAAGAAGTATCTTTATGTATATAATCTTCGAAGTTTTTTAAGAGAGTTGATATAATAGAAACAAACTATTAAGGGGGCATTAAAATGAAGGCTATTATTTCATACGAAACACCTCTAGAACAATCACATTTCACTGCAAAAAATGATGAAAAAAATATGTTTTATAAAGAAAATACAGAAGAATCTGTAGAAGGCTCACTTAAGTATGACGTACTAGATGCTGTCGGTGAATTTAAAGGACAACCTGGATATATCGTTTGTAACAACATTTCTGTCACAGACGAAGGTCGCCCAGTATTTGAAAACCGCTTTAAAAACCGCGCAGGCCTTATCGAAAACGAACCAGGATTCCAAGCGATCCGCGTTCTTCGCCCATTAAGTAACGATACATATGTCATCTTAACGATGTGGGAAACAGAGCAAAACTTTAAAGACTGGACAGAATCACGTTCATTCGAAAATGCTCATAAGAAACGTCCTGCACAAGCAGAGGGACAAGCTCAAGCGCATCCACATGCAGAACAGCAAAAGAGTATTTTCTCTCGTCCTTCTTTTGTGACTACTTTTGATGTATTAGTTTAAATTTTTGGTTCAACGACCACGAAACAAAAAAGGAAACACCATTACGCAACGGTGTTTCCTTTTTCTTTGTACCAATTATATATACGAAGCGAATCTTTTTTTCTCATATGCTTCACTTCATAACCGCGCCCAGCTACCGCCACAAGAGTTGTACATAATTCATCTTTTCTTTGAAAATACGATTGATTATAACCTACTGCTTGAATATGTCTTCTTCGCATGATCCCTGTATATTTCGAAAAATCACGATACACGACCATTAGTTGATTTTCTCTTAATTCATAACCGCCACTTTTATATCTAGCATACGCAAGTAACGAAAATACGATAAATAACGGTAAAATAACAAACAACGCAATATATTGTTTAAAATATATACTCACGCTGACAATTGGAACTGTGAGTATGCTACTTACTAACCAGCCCATAATGAAATAACGACGCAACGCTGTTTTTGGTAAGTGAACGATCTCCGCTTCAATTTCATAAGGCAACTCTAAATATGTGAGCAGTTGCTGTACATCTTTTTTCTTCATAAAAGGATGTAGCATCACGTCATTACTTGCTGCTCCAATACTGTGAATTGCTTCCACTTTAACAGCACAATAACCAAACGGCTGGCGAAGCATACCTTCTTTCACAGTAATCGCTTGAATACGGTGCAATTTTAAGACAAACTCTTTCTTTTCAAATAACCCTTGAACGATACGAATCTCGTCCCCTTTTCGCTCAATTTTAAAGTTTGCATATTTCAGCACATATCCAGCCGTGGAAATAATCCATGAAATCGCCATTAAAATTAATGCAATTACAATTATTTTATAAACACCGTTCCCCATCACATACGCTTCTACTTTACTTGTGAACCCTTCAGGAAGAACAAAATCAAACTTTGTGTAAAGAAGTACTAGTCCCGAAAACACTAGTCCGAACCGACCAGATGTAATCGCAGCTGCTAAAACCTCTTTCGCCGTTAACTGATAAACCGTCTTACTTTCTTCCTCTTCTACTTCTTCTTTTACAGTAGTTTCTTTCTTATGTAATAAAGAGATTAAATATTTTGCATCGTCTTCTTTAATACCAGCCAACATCACTTCTGGTTCATTACCACCGCCCGCTACTTCTATATTTAGCTTCATAAGTCCGAGCATTTGATAAATGACGTTTGAAGATGTACTAATATTTTGCACACGCTCTTTATTTAAATAGCTTTCCTTCTTTACAAAAACACCGTGCTTTATATGTAAAATATTATTCTCAATCCAGTACACTTTAAAATACCATTTAATTGCTGAAAAAATAGCCATGATGAATAAAACAACCAGAAGGAAAAGATAAAATAAATACCAAGGTTCCACTTGTTCATCAGGTTTAAATAAAACAAGAATAATAAGTGGCAACAAACTCGCAACCCTAATACCTAACAATATCGTGATCGGATGTTGCCTCTTATACATCCTCATCACTCACTTTCGCAAGTTCTCCAATTTGTCTTTTCAGCTGTTCTGCTTCTTCTTTCGTTAAACCTGGAATACTATGAGAAGTTGCTGCTGTTGAAATATGTAATTCTGCTAAATTATACTTTCTCATAATCGGCCCTTGCTCAATCGTTACGTGCTGCACACGGATCATCGGAATAAGTACGCGTTCTACAACGAACATTCCCTTTTGAATTTCAATCTCTTCTTCATTTAATCGGTAACTATAATAGCGCTGACGTAAATTTGGAAATACGAAATAATCAAGTGGGATAAATGTAATAGCGCCAGTTACTAACAATCCAAACAACCAGCCCCACCAGTTAAAGTTAATCATAAAAAAGAAATACGCAATTACGACTGTTAGTATAACTGCCGCTCCAATTAAAGCGTGAATCCTCCACACTTTCAGCATATTAGAATGAATCTCCCTTTCTAACGGCTGCATCTCATCACTCCAATTCTATGAATTTATTACTTATATATTATCAAAAAATAAGGTTTTATATACATTTTTGTAAATTTATAGTCAAATAAAAATATATGAATCAAAAGCATGTTAAAGAAAAACATACCTCAGCTTTGAAAATTATATATTATAAATATGAATTATATTGAACTAAAATAAACCTTACATGATTCATGCAAGGTTTATCTTTTTATACACAATATATTTCATTATTGTTGAGATATACTAGCATCGCTTTCAATTCGCTTTTCTTTTTGGCTCAGTTTTTTATCTTTAGATTTTTTTAATGTTAAAGTCATGCCAATAAAAATAAAAAGAATTCCTGTTATTTGCATTAAAGTTGGACGGAATCCAGTAAGTACAGTATCTAATAATATTGCCACTGCTGGATCTAAAAAAACTAATATTGAGATTGTTTTTGTAGATAAATGGCGTAAACTATCAAAAAACAGATAATACACTATCCCTGTATGAATAAAACCAGTAGCTATAATATATGTCCAATTACTTTGAGTGAGGCCACTAAAAGCATCTAAATCTATAAATGGTATTAAAAGAAATATCCCCAATAATGTTTGTAAAAATGTCATTGCATACGCACTCATTTTATTAATCCCTTTACCAAATAAAGTTGTAAATGCATAAAAGAGAGCTGCAAGAAATCCCCATATCATACCTGAAGACATTAATGAACCGAAAGAGAAGCTTCCATCGATACCAGCAATTAATAAAGCTCCTGCAAAACACACAATTATTGAAATGATAGATATTAATGTTAATTTTTCTTTAAAAACGATACTTCCAACTAACAGTACAATTACTGGTGCAAGATGATAAACTGAGATAGCAATTGTAACTGACATATTTTCAAAGGCTTTAAATAAGAAAACCCAATTAAATACTAAGAAAAAGCCACATATTAAAACTTGAATAACTTCTTTTCGTTCCCATTTATCTTGTTTATATTGCCCTGTAAGCAACCAGCATACACTTAAAAATATTGTCGCAAAAATACACCTTACAAACACTAATTCAAACGAAGGTAAGTTTGTTTGAACCGAAAAAAATCCAACTGATCCAAAGATAACCATTGATGCTATCATCTTTAAAGCCGGTACCGTTTTCTCTTGCTTAAAACTTTTTTGAAGCAAATTAATCCCCCTCCAATAAAAAATCGGTTTATAGTGAGAAAAACACCAGCCTAAAAAAGGACAGGTGCTTTTCCTCAAAAACACTCAATTACAAGTTTTTCCCAGCAGTCCAACCACCATCAATTACAAAATTAGAACCAGTAATAAAGCGGGCCTGATCAGAAATCAAGTACTCAATACAGGAAACAATATCCTGCGGCAACCCCCAAGTATCTAAAGATTGATTACTTTTTATCATAGACATCAAGGCTTTATTACTAAAGTATTCTTCTGTAAGTTCAGTTCTAATAACACCGGGAGAAATGCTATTTACTCTTATATTTTGCTTCCCAAATTCCATAGCCATCTGTTTAGTCAATCCGATTAAGGCATGCTTTGATGCCACATAAGCAGCTCGCTCTGGTTCAGCCATTAATCCAGAAACCGATGCTATATTCACAATACAACCTTTTATTTTTGATTCACACCATCGCTTCGCTACTTCCCTAGAAAGGATAAATGGGGCTACTAAATTTACATCAATTACTTTTTTAAACATATCATCGGATAAATTTAAAACAGGTGTTATCTCTCGAATACCAGCAGCATTTATTAATATATCAGGAGAAAGCTTTTCTAAATCTAATTGAGTAAAAAGATTATGAATCGCTTCACTATTACTTAAATCAATTTGCACTACTTTCAAAGGTATATCTGTTTTCATATAATCTATTAAGTTATTATTATTAATATCAAGAGCTATTACATGAAATGATTTTTCTAAAAAGTATTTTATACAAGCATGACCTATACCACTATTGGCTCCAGAAATCATAATTATTTTATTCTCTCTCATTTTGTCTCCTTATAAGAAAATGTTACTAACAAAATGTCACGAAAAGCCTCAGTACTACATTCTGTTCCAAGTGGCGTTACGGCATGGAAGACCTTTTGTCCAAATACTAAAGTTTCTAAAGGATCCTTCAAACTTATAAACTGATTAATTTCCCGAGGAGAATTAGCTATTAAATTATCTCCGCCAATGGCTGTATTACTTAAATTCATAAGGTGTAAAAACACTACTGGTTCATCATCTTTATGTAACCAAATAGGCGAACTAAAAGATGGTCTTTCTTTAGTAGCTTTATACCTTACTTGATGTAACCCTATAATTAAATCTTTACTTGTATCTATTATATTTGTATTAAATGCAAATTCAGTATCGAAACGCACGATATTTTGAATTAAAGGATTATATAAAAAACTATCATTTATACTATTGAATTGTCTAACTTTCCCGCCATCATCATAATTATATTCTTTAGACTGGAAGTAATCATTACTATTATCTAAAATATAATCTGGTGAATCAACATACTTTATATACCTTGAATAAGATCTAGCACGGCATTCACCGTACGCATCATCTTCCAAATTATAATAATCTAACTGTGCTTGTGTTAATAAACGATGATTCTCTTCCTCTTGTAAAAAGATTTCATTTGAGATTTCAAGGAATCCTTTAGATTCAAATTCATGTACCTTTTCTTCTATGCTAAAGCCTCTCATTTTACTAAGAACAAACGTCATTATAAAAACCTCCACACTATTGTATTTTTCTTTCTCACCCTATGTTAGAAATGCAATACGTAACCGAGATTCTTGCTTAATAAAATTTAAAATTATGATATTCAATTAATACACCAAATGAAATATATGTAATCCATTAAAACTATTTCTTAAGCAATATTATATATCCTTTTGGTTATTTTTTCTAATTATCTGAAGATTTATCAACATTAGTCTTAATATTCGAAATTAAGGAAATGTATTTTTCAGAAAGAGAAAACTGCGAGTATTGCAATTATTTATGTATATAACTTTTTTTAAAATTATATTTTAAATATAACTAGTTTTTTATAAATTTTTTGATATAATTACATACGGGAAACGGGAAGAATTTTGTCTTCCCATGTGTTTTTATTTGCATCTAGTTCTTTTGCTAGATGCTTTTTTTATGCTAAAAAAGGTATCCTCAAATACTTTGAGGATACCTTTTCACTTTTATTATCTCTGCTGTTTTCTACCTAATACGAATAATCCAAAACTCATCATTACAAGAAGTGCTCCCATATATGGTTCCACAGGCATTTTCTGTCCTGTCTTCGGTAATTCTTTTTCCGGTTTTTCTGGATTCATCGTTTCCGGTTCTCCTGGATTCGGTGTTCCAGGTTTTTCTGGATTTGGTGTTCCAGGTTTTTCTGGATTTGGTGTTCCAGGTTTTTCTGGTTCTGGCGGTGCTAAATGATTCAATTTGTTTAATACTTCTAATTGAACTGAATTTATCATTCCTTTTGTAATTTCAAATGGAATTGGATTAGTTAATTTTTCATATCCTTTTGGTGCTTCTACTTCTACTAGTGTGTAGTTACCTACTGATAAGTCTGAGACTTTCGCTTTTCCTTCTTTATCTGTTGTTACTTTCGTTACCACTTTACCTTTTTCATCTTGCACTTCAAACACAGCTCCTGATAATACTTTCTTGCTTTCAGTAGCCCTTTTTGTAATCTCCACTGAACCTTTGTCTAACTGTTCATTCTCTACTTTCAATGATAAGACTTTCGTCATACCTTTTGTAATTTCGAATGATACTGGTTCCGTTAACTTCTTGTAACCTGGTAAGCTCTTCGTCTCTACTAATTTGTATTTTCCTACTGATAGATCTGAAATATTTGCTTTACCATTTTTATCTGTCGTTACTTCTGTTACTACTTTGCCTTGCTCATCTTGCACTTCAAAGACTACGCCTTCTAATACTTTTTGGCCCTCTTTATCTACTTTTGTAATTTCTACATTTCCTGTATTCACTAATTCATTTTCTACAGTTAATTGTAATGCTGTAACTCTACCTTTTTCAATTTCGAATGAAATCGGTTTTTCAAGTGGCTTGTATCCTACTGGTGTTTCTACTTCTACTAACTCATACTTTCCAATAGATAAATCTGAAACATTTGCTTTTCCTTCTTTATCCGTTGTTACTTTCGTTACTACTTTTCCTTTTGAATCACGTACTTCAAATACAACATTTTCTAATGGTGCTTTACTATCTTTATCTATTTTTGTGATTTCTACATTTCCCGTATCTACCATTTCATTTTCTATTTTTAATGATAGAACTTCTGTCATTCCTTTTTTGATTTCAAATGATACTGGTTCTGTTAACTTTTTGTAACCTGGTAAGCTTTCTTTCTCTACTAATTTGTACTTTCCTACTGATAAGTCTGAGATTTTTGCTTTACCATTTTTATCTGTTTTTACTTCCGTTACTACTTTTCCTTGCTCATCTTGCACTTCGAAGACTACACCTTCTAATACTTTTTGACTGTCTTTATCTACTTTTGTAATCTCTACTGAACCTTTATCTAACTGTTCATTCTCTACTTTTAGTGATAAGACTTCTGTCATTCCTTTTTTGATTTCGAATGATACTGGCTCTGTTAACTTTTTGTAGCCTGGTAAGCTTTTCGTCTCTACTAATTTGTATTTTCCTACTGATAGATCTGAAACGTTTGCTTTTCCTTCTTTATCTGTTTTTACTTCTGTTACTACTTTGCCCTGCTCATCTTGTACTTCGAAGACTACGCCTTCTAATACTTTTTGGCTCTCTTTATCTACTTTTGTAATTTCTACTGAACCTTTATCTAACTGTTCATTCTCTACTTTTAGTGATAAGACTTCTGTCATTCCTTTTTTAATTTCGAATGATACTGGCTCTGTTAATTTTTTGTAGCCTGGTAAGCTTTCTTTCTCTACTAATTTGTACTTTCCTACTGATAAGTCTGAGATTTTTGCTTTACCTTCTTTATCTGTTTTTACTTTTGTTACTACTTTACCGTTTTCATCTTGTACTTCAAAGACTACGCCTGCTAATGTCTTCTGACTGTCTTTATCTACTTTTGTAATCTCTACTGAACCTTTATCTAACTGTTCATTCTCTACTTTTAGTGATAAGACTTCTGTCATTCCTTTTTTAATTTCGAATGATACTGGTTTCGCTAGTTTTTTATATCCTGGTAAGCTTTCTACCTCTACTAGCTTATATTTCCCTACTGATAAATCTGAAACGTTTGCTTTTCCTTCTTTATCTGTCGTTACTGTTGTTACTACTTTGCCTTTTTCATCTTGCACTTCGAATGTTACGCCTTCTAATAACGCGCCACTTTCTTTGTCCACTTTTGTAATCTCTACTGAACCTTTGTCTAATAGTTCATTCTCTACTTTCAATGATAAAACTTTCGTCATACCTTTTTTGATTTCGAATGATACTGGCTCCGTTAATTTTTTGTAACCTGGTAAACCTGCTTTTTCTACTAATTTGTACTTTCCTACAGATAAGTCTGAGATTTTTGCTTTTCCTTCTTTATCTGTCGTTATTTCTGTTACTACTTTGCCTTTTTCATCTTGCACTTCGAAGACTACACCTTCTAATACTTTTTGACTGTCTTTATCTACTTTTGTAATTTCTACGTTACCCTTGTCTAACATTTCGTTTTCTACTGTTAAAGCAAGCGATTTTGTCATGCCTTTTTCAATTTGGAAAGTAATCGGATCTACTAATTGCTTATATCCTTTTGGTGCTTTTACTTCTACTAACTTGTATGTGCCAACTGATAAATTAGTAATTTGTGCGTGCCCTTTTTTATCTGTCGTTATTTTAGCAACCACTTGTCCTGCTTTATCTTGAATCTCAAATACTGCATCAGCTAAAACATCTTTATTTTCTTTGTCTACTTTTGTAATTTCTACATTTCCTGTATCAACTAATTCATTTTCGACAGTTAATTGTAATGCTGTTATTCTACCCTTTTCAATTTCGAATGAAATTGGTTTTTCAAGTGGTTTGTATCCCGCTGGTGTTTCTACCTCCACCAACTCATACTTCCCAATGGATAAATCTGAAACATTTGCTTTTCCTTCTTTATCCGTTTTTACTTTTGTAACTACTTTTCCTTTTGAATCACGTACTTCAAATACAACATTTTCTAATGGTGCTTTACTATCTTTATCTATTTTTGTGATTTCTACATTTCCCGTATCTACCATTTCATTTTCTATTTTTAATGATAGAACTTCTGTCATTCTTTTTTTGATTTCAAATGATACTGGTTTTTCTAGCTTTTTATAACCAGGTAAACTTTCTACCTCTACTAATTCATACTTTCCTACAGGTAAACCTGAAACATTTGCTTTTCCTTCTTTATCTGTTGTTACTTTTGTAACTTCATTACCCTTTTCATCTTGGACGATGAACGTTACTCCCGCTAACGGTGCTTTATTATCTTTGTCTACCTTTGTTATCTCTACATTTCCCGTATCTACCATTGCATTTTCTATTTTTAATGCTAGTACCTCGATCATGCCTTTTTTAATTTCAAACGATACTGGCTCTGTTAATTTCTTATAGCCTGGTAAACTTTCTTTTTCTACTAATTTGTACTTTCCTACTGATAAATCAGAGATTGTTGCTTTTCCTTCTTTATCTGTTGTTACTTCCTTTACTACTATTCCGTTTTCATCTTGCACTTCAAAGACTACGCCTTTTAATGCTTTCTGACTGTCTTTATCTACTTTTGTAATTTCTAATGAGCCTTTATCTAACTGCTCATTTTCTACTTTCAATGATAGGACTTCTGTCATACCTTTTTTAATTTCAAATGATACTGGCTCTGTTAGTTTTTTGTAACCTGGTAAGCTTTTCGTCTCTACTAATTTGTACTTTCCTACTGATAAGTCTGAGATTTTTGCTTTACCATCTTTATCTGTTTTTACTTCTGTTACTACTTTTCCTTTTTCATCTTGCACTTCGAAGACTACACCTTCTAATGCTTTTTGGCTGTCTTTATCTACTTTTGTAACTTCTACTGAGCCTTTGTCTAACTGCTCATTTTCTACTTTCAATGATAAAACTTCTGTCATACCTTTTTTAATTTCAAATGATACTGGCTCTGTTAGTTTTTTGTAACCTGGTAAGCTTTTCGTCTCTACTAATTTGTATTTTCCTACTGATAGATCTGAAACGTTTGCTTTTCCATCTTTATCTGTTACTACTTTTCTTACTACGCCATCTTTCTCATCTTGGACTTCAAATTCGACACCGGCTAATACTGCACCGTTTTCTTTGTCCACTTTTGTAATTTCTATATTACCTTTGTCTACCATTGCATTTTCCACTTGTATTGGGAATATGCCGTCCCCTGTTACATTTACTTCGAACTCTTTTTCTTTTAATTGGTATCCTTCAGGCGCTTTCGTTTCTTTTAAAATATATTTTCCTGTTGCTAACGGTTTAGAGATTGCCTTACCATCTTTATCTGTAACAATATGTTCGACTACTACACCGTCTTTTACTATATCAAACTCTGCATTTGCTAATGGTTTTTCACCATTTTCCGAATCAATTTTCTTTACTTCAATTTGACCCTTTTGTATAGTATTTTTAATTTCAATTGTTTTTGTTTCTCCAGCTTGAAGTGTAACCTCTACTGGTTCTTTTAATTTTTGATATCCTTCTGGTGCTACTATTTCATAAACTTTATACGTCCCAGGGGCTAAAGTTTGAGGTATTGAAAAACCTTTCTCGTCCGTTTTCAGTTTTGCAACAACTTCATTTGCACTATTTCGAACTTCAAATTCGGCACCTTTTAACCCTTTATTCGAATCCTCAGCATCTATTTTATGAATTGATACTGTACCGTCTTTTGGAGTTTCAGGCGGCGTAACAGTTACTTCTTTCGATGTTAATTTCTTATCATCAAAATGTAATTCCGCTTTATTAGGAATCTTCTTATCTACGTAAGACGATAAGTCTGCATTCGCTTTAATTTTCGCCTTAATACTGAGGTTAATTATCTGGTCTTCATATGACTTATAGTCAAAATTCTCACCAAACGTAAATGTTACTTCACTTCTTTGTTTATCTACATTTAACGTTCCTTTAGCAGTAATATCTTGGCCATTTTGATCATACACTTTTGCATCTAATACTTCTAAAACATCTTCTAAATCATCACGAATTACCATAGATGTGTATTTAGGTGGATCATTTGGTATATGTGTACCAACTTGGTATTGTATAACTTGATCCATTTGTGTTAACTGCTCATTCTCTACAAGCTTACCATTCTCACCAACTATATTTTTTTCAATGCTCGGTGGATTGTTTTCACCTGAACCGGATCCTCCCCCACCACTTACAAATACTTGTCCTACTTTTTCTTCAGTTTTAATATTTTTCCCTTCTAATTTCACTGTATTTTTATGAGGTTTTGCAGCAGGATTAGTAATCTTTGTTTTATATCTTAAAATATAGCCTTTTGAACTGTCTGGAAATTCAATTGTAAATCCAGTCTTCGCTGCATTAATTTTAATTTTAGATAAATCTGCTGGCTTAATATTTGTTGGTGCATAACCATCTTCAAATACAGCCTCTTCTAATACTACGCTGTCTGTAATTAACTCATGCCCAGGTCCTAATGTATCTGTTAATTTAAGATCTTGCATTTCTGTTCCAGTTGCATTTACATATACAAGCCAATCAGCAATGGACGGATCTTCTTGATTATAAGAACCCCATTTCAATAGATTATCTGTATTGGGCTGTGGCTTTGGTCTCTCTGTCGTATTATTTACACTTACTTCTTTATTTACGATTTGACCATCAACGTTAAATTCTAATGGAATTTCTTTGACACCATCATATGCTTCTAGACCAAAGTAGAATTCTACGAATAAAGAACCTTTAATGTTATTCTTTCCTTCTACGTAATCACCCATAGTACACGTCAATAGACCCTTTTTCATCTCACATGTACCAACTGTTTTTCCTTCAGCATCTTTTAAAGGAAAACTCATATTCATAAGGTCTTTTCGAAACTCTTTTGGCATATCAATTGTGAATTGATCTCCACTTTTTATTTTTTCTTTAGCTGACCACTTCACTTCTACTTTCATGCCATCTGAGGCTTGATATGGTTCAGATGTCGTGCCATCAGTACGGGAAATATTAATTTCGTCCACTGGACTTTTCATCACAGCAGCTTGAATAACTGGAGCCCATACATTTAGCACTGAAAATAATACTAGAAAAACTAATGAAACCATTGAAATATGCCTTTTAGCACTATTCATTTGCATAGTTCCCTCCTAAATTTTTATATTTATATAACAAAAAAAGACCGTCCGGTTGCATCAAAAATGTGCAACCAGACGATCTTAGTAACCAATATGTATTACCGTAGACTCTAAGCTTTGCGGCCTATCCTTTCGAATAGTGTGCTAAAAATATCATTTATTCTGTTTTTGTTTCATTTTCCTCTTAAACCAAATATTACTATACCGTCTGGACGGTTGTAATTCAATACTCTATCAAATTGTTCTATTTTTCTAATAAAAAAAATAATTCACCACTACATTAAATAAGCAATGGTGAATTATTTTACATTATATAGTTCGCATATTCTATTTATATGAATTGTCAATAAGAGCTTGAATCACTTTTTCTCTTAATTCGGGGCTTAGTCTTCCAACCCCTAAATATTCCGAATACCATAATCCATCTGCTGCTAATCTAATAATTGTTGCACAAACCGAATCTATCTCATCATTTTCTATTTTATTTTGCAGTTGCTGAAATGATTGTTGTAACGGCTCAAGTAATTCAGGTTTTAGCATTAATGCTGCCATCATACTACTACCCAACTCTTCTACTCTTCTTTCATTACTTAATCTTTCCTCTACAAAAGAACGCACCCATCTTCCTTTCTCCTCTAAGTCTTCCTCTACTTTATTGTAGATAGCGGCTTGACACTCCTCCGTCCCTTTGAGTATCATCCCCTCTATTAAAGCTTCTTTAGTTGAAAAGTGATACAACAATCCCCCTTTACTTATCCCTGCCTCTTTTGCTACCGCTTCTAAGGTTAATTTAGCAACCCCTTTACATTGTACAATTTGAGAAGCGGCTGCTAAAATCTTTTGCCGTGTTATACTTATACTCATTCCTTTTTAAAACCCCATTTCTACTAAATTTATATAAATACGTATCTTATTTTTAATATCGCTGAGTAATAATAAAGTGAAACTTTAATCAGTGGGGGTTTTGTTCATCCCCCACTGATTATTAGCCTTCACCAATCGGGCTTTTACGGGCAGTTGATCCCCCACCTAACTTCTTCGCTTTCTCTGAATTTTGAGGTGGGGGTCTTACTGCCCGTTAATGCGGGATAAATATTTTCTTTATACAACAAAGGCTTCATTGCCTTTGAATTATTCGTTGCTTCTTCTATTAAAAATTTCCATATCATTCAATATGATAACATCAAATACACAACGCTGACTATACATCTATACATTTATATTCATTACAAATATATCCATACATACGAAATCCCCTACAAATTGATTCTCCTCATATATCTAATCTATAATTTAAAAAGAGTTATATTTTCATAAAAATAAAATTTTATAAGGATGATCCCATTAAAGAAATTTTCCATTAGTTATTTAACATGCTTACTAATTTTTTCTGTCGTTGTGAACGTTTTACAGTATACACTAGTTCCAAATTATGCAGATTCATGGGGACCAATTTGGGTATCTATCATTATGTATATCATTCTTGGAAGTATTCCTGTTTTTATCGGCTGTTTATTAGGTGATTTTTGCTATAAAAAAATAAAAAGAAGTCACGAATTAAAAATCGGAATCCCTTTGTTTTTATTATTAGGTTTCTTTTATAATTATTTATTCGGTATATTCATGACTAGAGAACTTTTTCTATCTTTTTCTCCAATAGGATTTACTGGTTTAGATCTTCCTATTACTTTATCATCTTTATTGTTTTACCTTATAAGACGGCACTAATCCCTTCATCATTACAAAAAAATGTTATCACTCTCGTTAAATAGAGTAATAACATTTTTTTATAAACTACTTAACAATTTGCTTCCAACTAGCATCCTTCACATCTTCGCTAGTTGGTTTTCTAACTGATCCAACACAACATTCCTCGCAAGCACCAAACGCAATGAAATTTTTCTGTGCTTGTCTTAACGAGACTTCATTCGCCCCGCCTTCATAATCAGGATTGTTAAACTGAACCTCATCATCTTCCCAATAACATATATTACAAATTTCATATGTACCTGGTGGTTCTTCTTCTAATGTTCTATATCCGCAACATGGACATGTATATTTCATTTTATCACTCCATTATTAACTTGTTTTTTCTCCAATATATTCCGGCCTACAAAGAATGTAACAGCGCAAATCATAGTTATCCCTATGAAATACATCGTTTCAAGAGTGCGAACTTCTTCATATGCAGCTCGAATCCCTACCATTACAGACACAAAGATAAAAACAATACTAAAAGCTAAAAGTAAATATAATAATAAAGATATAATATAGCTCAATTTAAACCGTAAAATGATACCTCTAAACAATAGCTCACCAAGAAGACATCCACCTAAAATAATAGGTAATCCGAAATACAATGTAAGGACTCCTATTTGCGCAGTAGATTGAATTACCTTTCCAAGTATAGTCGGTGAAGTCCCCTCATTAAATTTTTCCATCCTGTCATATAAATCAAGTACCGTTAATGAAATAAAGAAACTTAATATAGAAAATGAATACGGAATTAAAAATTTGCTCAATCTCATTCACCTCACTTTTTTCTTTATATATTATTCATTATTTCCTATCATTTTTACATAAAAAATAACCCTCTATGATAAAACATAAAGAGAAGAATTTCTATATAAAAACACCTAAACCATCTGCTCCCTATATTCTTTAGGATAGATGATTTAGGTGTTTTATTAGAAAGTAGTGCCTTCTTTTTTATAATATTCTTTTGAAATCTCTTCATAAAATGCGGCTGATGTCGCGTAGAAATAAGGTGCTAACCATAAGAAACCGATTCCTATAGTAAGAATACTTAAAATGAACCAGCCTAAGAAACTTAAGCATAATAAAAAGTAATCCATTTTATGTCCATTCATCATATGACGACTTTCAGTAATCGCTTGATTCGCTGTATATTCCGGATGATCATTCAAAATAAAATATGTCATAGAATAAGAAAATGATTTAATAATACCAGGAATAATAAGAAGTAATGTCCATAGAGTCACGTATACATACATTAGTAAATATGTTAAAAACGACTTCATCAACTTACTTCCATCGCTAAACCATCTAAATATATGACCAATGCGAGCATCAGTCCCACGAATTGCATTTAAAACAAGATAATAGGCACCTATTGTTAATGGACCAATAACAATCATTACAATAATACTTACTGTAAGTGAATCATTTGCTTCTTCCCAACCCCAAAATATCGAGAAAATACCTGTGGTTAGCGTTTTAACAGCTCCAATAAGGATTCCAATTAATAAGGTTGCCCCTACCGCTAATCCCCATCTTCCTTTTAATGCGTCAAGTGCTTCTCTTTTCAACTGACTTATCATATATAACCTCCTAATACTTTTTCTATACTATCATACCATTTATATCAAAAACTCCATAGATTTCCCTAAAATAGAAGCATACTACCTTTTTTCATACGCATTGATACATGTGTGCTGTAGTTGTACTAATATATAGATTAAACGACTCATTTCCCTATAACAAAAAAGCCTGCCTTTCATAATAGGCAAGCCCTTTCAAGTTATTCTTCACTTATTTTCTTCTTATACCAATCCTGCATTCTCTCCACATCATTTACTCTCGTATGCTCTAGTTTATAATTCGATGATGCACTAGAGAACTTATACGTACATAAATCCGCGCGGCGCTGGAAATACGATTGCGTTTTTTCCATTGATTGGACGTGTCTTCTTCTGACAAGTCCTGTGTATTTTCCAACGCTGCGATATACAAGTGTAATTTGCTCTCCATTAACACTGTAACCATTTGTTTTAAATGTTGCGTAGCCAAGTGTAAAGATGAGGATCGCGAGCGGTAGTAATGCCCACATGATGTAATACTTTTCAAAGTATATACTTATTCCAGTAAGCGGGATTGCTAGCATAGCGAAGAAAATGAAACTATCAATGAGATAGCGGCGCAATGCTGCTTTTGGTAATGAAATAATGTTTGTATTCAGTTCATATGGTAACTGTAAATGTGCGAGTAACTGTTGCACTCGATCTTTTCGAATAATTGGATGCAGCGTAACTTTTTCTTTTTCGTCATCCATTCCCTTACTTTGAATTACTTCTACTTGCACAGCACAATAACCGAATGGTTGGCGTAAAATACTTTCTTTTATCGTAATACCTTGAATACGGTGCAATTTTAGTACGAGTTCTTTTCTTTCCAGTAACCCTTGCGAAATACGGACTTCATCATTTTTTCGATTTACTGTGAAGTTACCATGTTTTAACGCGTAGCCAATTGTAGATATAATCCAAGAAACGACGAGTAAAATAGCTACCATGTAAATCCAGCCATATATATCGTGGTCCATTACATATGACGTCACACTATTTTTTATCCATTTCGGAATATACTCATCTACTTGGTGATAAACGAAAAAGATTAAAGAGAATAATACTCCAAATTGACCAGATGTAACAGACGCTATTAAAATCTCTTTCCACGTTAATTTGTATTCTGTCGCTTGTTTTTCCTCTGTAATGATTTCTTTTACTTCTACTTCTTCTGATGTCTTTTCTACTTTCACTTCTGGAGTCGGCTCATTTAGTAAAGAAATAAGCTCCGCCGCTTCTTCTGCCGTAATACCGGCTAAGCTAACTTCTGCATCATCGCCTCCGCCAGCCGTTTCAATTTGAATTTTCTTTAAACCGAGCATTTGATATAACACGTTAGAACTTGTATTAATCGTTTGAACACGTTCTTTATTTAAGTAGCTCTCCTTCTTCACAAAGAGACCTTGTTTCACATGTAATACGTTATTTTCAACCCAGTATGTTGTGTAGTACCACTTTTCAAACGCTGAAAAAACGGTGAGTAAACCAAATGCTGCGGGAATTAAATACCAAAACGGGAATTTTCCGTTTAAACTAAACATGAAAATAAAGAGCGGTATAAAATCTCTTATTTTTAATTCTAATAACATCGTGATTGGATGCTGTCTCTTATACATCCTCATCACTCACTTTCGCTAATTCTGCGATTTTCGTTTTCAACATTTCTGCTTCATACATCGTTAAGCCTGGGATGCTGTGAGAAGTTGCCGCTGTTGAAATGTGTAATTCTGCTAAGCCATATTTTCTCATAATCGGACCTTGTTCAATCGTAACGTGCTGCACACGAATCATCGGTACTAATACGCGCTTTACGACGAAAAGACCGTGCTGTATTTCAAGTTCTTCTTCATTTAGTTGGTAGCTGTAATAACGTTGACGTAGTTTTGGGAATAAAAAGTACGAAAATGGTGCGAACACAACTGTTAGCCCAATCATCACATACAAAATCCACGCCCACCAATCAAATTTTATCATGAGGAAAAGGTAAGCTAAAATGACAAGTATACCGATCCCTTCTTCAATTACAGCACGAACTTTCCACACCTTGACCATGTCAGGGTGAATTTCATTTTTCAATGGATCCATATAACCACTCCAAATCTAGTAATCTAATATATGAATAATATCAATCTATATTTTACATAAATTTACAGAAAATTGAAATTTAATCTTCTTTCTTCTCAGGAATAAAATATCCAAACCAAAGTAACCAAATGAAACCGATTAACTTAAGCCAACTTCCATCCGCCTGAAAAGCTTCAATCATACCTGGAATTTTATAGATCCCAATAAATCCAAGAAAACCGAGCCACCAGTTTTTTTGCATTTTCATTTTTATTCCTCCTTCATGACATGTTTCACATTTTGAATCCAAATTTCTTTATACTTTAACTGGAATCCCATGAGCATATAGTTGCTCATATTATCGATAACAAGCGCTAGTGTATGAGCATTTTCTTCCGTTGCATGTTGTGACACGACGCCAAGTTCAACACCCAGCTTCAATAAATCGTGGAACCCATTTAAGAAATCTTCTTGTATTTCAAATAAACGTTTCTGATACTTTTCATTTCGTGCCGCAGTTACGATAAATTCATTGATAACGCGTAGTATTCTTTCTTGTCCTTCATACTCAGACAACATATGTAAACCATCTGCGATTAATTTTTCTGCAAAATTTTCTTTCGTATATTGCTCTTTATCGAAGTAACTCACGAAATGATACCCTGAAAAAATTTCTTCAAATAAAAAATCAACTAACACTTCTTTAGAAGAAAAATGATAGTAAATAGCCGGTTTTGAAATACCTACCTCTTTCGCAATCATGGAAAGGCTCATCTTCTCAATACCGTGTTCTGCCATTAATTTAAATGATGCCTCAACAATATTCTGCGATGTTTGTAAATTCTTTGTCATACTGTACCTCACTTATTTTTACTTACCGGTCGGTAAGTAGATTATAAAATGAAACGAAATGATTTGCAAGTTAGTTAGCGCTCCAGAAGGGATTTATTAGTAATTAAGAAAATATAAAGTAACAGCAACATATAACAATAAGGAGGATTTCCATATGGGACTTGGCGGTAAAGGTGGTAGCGGTGGCACTGGCGGCGGTGAAGCTGGACAAGCTGGTAAGAGTGGATTTCCATTAATCACTGTACTTTTAATCGTATTGATTATAATTGGAGTTAGCTTCTAAGAAAAGGCCTCCTACATTACACATGTAGGAGGCCTTCTTTTTAATCCCTATTCAGCAAGCGCATACGATAACAATTCATCGTCACTTCACCCAGTCTTTGCAGTAGTTGATAATTCGCATATGCGCCGACTGGGGCACCGATTATTGGTACGAGCTGAAGCATTTTTGCTAAATCGATATAGTCTCGGTATTCTGTTTGGAACTTTTCCCAGTCCATATGATTTTCTTTTTCTGTATCCCACGTTTCAACCACATTCCATATTTCTTTTCGGTGATCGTCACTTGAAAAGGCGAGTTGGAAAACGTGAAGGATAAACAGGCGCTCTTCTTTGTTACTCGTATCAAATCCGTACAATGTTGCTGCATCGAATAAAAATTTAATTTTAATGCCGAGTAAAAGCGGAAAGTCGGCAAGGCCAAGGAGAATACCGCCAGCTCCCGTCCCTGCTCCTTCTGCCGCTGCTATTTTTTTGTACTCATCCATTTTTTTACGTACTTCATCGTCACGTCTTTGCAGTGACCATGTTGTTTCTTTGAGCTTCGGCTTTATAAAGTTTGATCCAGCGCTGATCGTTTGTACCATCATCCGAATCGTTTCTGTTAGCACCTTTTGTACTTTCGCCGGAATAAGCTGTTGTACTTTCGTCTGCACTTTTTTTGAGAACCGTGTCATCATAGAAGAATCTTTCATGAATGTAGCTTTCCACTGCTCCAATTCTTTTATAACTTTCTCTTCGTATGTAATCATAGGTTCATTCCTTTCAATTTAAACGCTCAATGCGTTTCGCCCCGTATTGGTAAACGAAACCGATACTAAATAATATGCTTACGACAAGTAAAATTCCTGTCATCATGAAATCTTTCGTTGCTAGTGCAAATATAACTGTAAAGATTACGCTCCCGATGATTAGAATTGCATTTAATAAAGTAAGAAAATCTTTTTTCTTTTCATCTACCTTTACTGGATACAAATCAAGCCAAATCTTCATGCGGTGATGCTTCCATAAAGTTAAGAGCTGATAGCCGATTAAGTATAGGAAGATAAAGCTTACGATAAATCGTCCATATAAAAACGGAATGAAGTAAAGAATAACTCCGCCAAGAGCGAGCAGGCGCACATATAAACCGAAATAGTTGCCAGATCGTAAAAACGTTCTCGTATATAAGTATAAATAGGTACGCTTTTCACCGATCATTGACAGAATGAAATCAAGCCATTTCTTGCGGGATACTCTTTCTTTTAATGCTGGTACGTCAACGAACATGTTCGCGATGCGGTACAGTAGCATCATTTTCTTACCTTCTTCAGAAATTAAATACTCCCAGTTTAGCGGCTTCCCCTTCACCATTTGATGCAGTACTACGAGGTATAACACCATGAGAAGGACGGTTCCGCCAATAAACATAACGGAAGTACGTTCTACAAGGAAGTACACAAATACGCCGTTTAAAATAAAACGAATAAACCAATCAGCTCTTTGTATATTTTGGTCTGTTAAAAATGATTTTTCCCACGCAACGAATAAGTTCCACGCTTTTACAATGACAAACGCGAGTACAATCCATATGTAGCCAGCACCTGTTTGCTTCATTTGCTGGAAGTATAACGGAGCAAGCGCAGCTGCTACGATTGCGATTATGTATAACTGAATCATAAATGTAAAAAGAAATGCCTTTGTAAAGTAAGGTTTTAACTTTTCTTCAACTGGCAGTAAGTATACGAGATCCGCTTCTTTTAATAACGTTTGAATGGATCCGGCCGTTAATACGAGACCGAGTAACACTGCCATAACGAGCGCTGTCGGAAACGAAGATGTTAACGTTTGTAACCATTGCTGGTAATAATACGCCCCTGCGCCGATGATAAATACGAAAATAAATTTCAAATGATCATTAAATACGTATTTACTATATGTACGAACTTCTTTTAGAAAGTGACGAAATCGTTCTTTCCATAATGCTGTGCTATTCATAATCTTCTTCCTTCGTTAATGCAATATAAATATCATCTAGCGTTGCACCTGGCATATTAAACTGTGATTGCAGTTCAGATAATGTTCCCATCGCTCTTACTTCACCTTGATGCAAAATAATGAACGAATCACAATAACGCTCTGCCGTTGCTAAAATATGTGTACTCATTAAAATACCTGCACCACTCTTTTTCATTTGATCCATCATTTGAAGAAGCGATTGAATCGCTAATGGATCTAATCCAACGAAAGGTTCGTCTACTATGTAAAGAGATGGTTCAACTAAAAATGCGCTCATAATCATTACTTTTTGTTTCATCCCCTTTGAGAAATGAGATGGAAACCATTTTAAACGATTTTTCATGCGAAATTCATGTAATAGTTGTCCTACACGTTCTTCATATTGTTTTTCATCAACGCCGTACGCCATAGCTGTTAACTTCAAATGCTCTTCTAACGTTAATTCATCATATAATACCGGCGTTTCTGGAATGAATGAAAAGCTAGAACGGTACGCTGTCATATCATCACGAATTGTTTTCCCATTAATTGTGACAGTTCCTTTTTTCGGTTCCATTAAACCGATAATATGTTTAATCGTCGTACTTTTACCAGCCCCATTTAAACCGATTAAGCCGACAAGTTCGCCTTTATTAACAGAGAACGAAACGTCTTTTAATACAGGTCGTTTCGTATATCCTCCTGTAACATTTTCTACACGCAATAACTCGCTCATACGACACCACTTTCTTCATTAGTATTCATTCTATATTCATCTTACCAAAAATCATGGTGTACTACATAGTATCCATGTCCTCAAAAAAAAATTTAAATTTATGAGCATATATTTTCCCGAAAGCGGACATCATAATTATTGAAGAAGGAAACATTGAAAAAGCAACCACCAATTGATGAGTACAACAACATAGTGAAGTCATCATGAAATGGGGTGTCCATGTTGGACAATGAAATTTACACATAACCAGATTATTTGTTTCATTTTCGAAACGGGGTGTCTCCGAAAGAGCATATACTGTTTTAAAAAATAAACAATTTCATTTTAAAAAAGATTGCAATTCATTTCACTTGAAAATGGGGTGTCTACGGCAGAAACTTTAGCCGATTTACCGTGCATTTCTTAAATAAATGAGGTGTCTGCGAAACGTAAATTACGATAATGCTTTTTCAATCCCTCTTCAGAAAACAGGAAGCTGAGTCAGCTTCCTGTTTTTCGTGTTTGTTCTCTTATGTAATTATGGTAAAATACGGCTAAGGCTATTTGAAAGGATGAGATCGATGAATCATACAGCAGACAATTGTATTTTTTGTAAAATCATTGACGGGCAAATCCCTTGCTCAAAAGTATACGAAGATGAACATGTGCTTGCATTTTTAGATATTAGTCAAGTAACAAAAGGACATACCCTTGTTATTCCAAAAGTTCACAAACAAGACATTTTTGCGTTAACGCCAGAAATCGCATCACACATTTTTTCTGTCGTTCCAAAAATCGCAAATGCGATTAAAGCAGAGTTTAATCCAGTTGGCTTTAACCTACTTAACAATAACGGTGAAAAAGCTGGACAAACTGTGTTCCACTTCCACCTTCATTTAATTCCACGCTACGGTGAAAAAGATGGTTTCGGTGCTGTTTGGAAATCACACCAAAATGAATACACTATGGAAAATTTACAAAACATCGCAAGTACAATTGCAAATAGTGTGAAATAATGACACTATAAGAAAGCGTAATACATAACAATCCGCTTCCCTGAAGTCGTCGGATTTTGCATGGCTTGTTTCTTCACTTAAAATGCTCAGGGATGATTGTTTGTGCATAGCATATATAAGAAAGATATGCATACTTTTTCACATCATGAATACGAACAAAAAATAAGGAGGTCTCCTTTTATGTCAAAAGCTAAATCCTTTATTACAGGTGTTATTTGCGGCGGGGCAGTTGCTGGACTAGCCGTTCTTTTCTCAACTCCTTCTTCTGGTAAAGACATGCGCGGCAAGTTAAAAGAAAAAGGAAATGATATTAAAAAGACTTTAGCTGATATTACAGCTGATACGAAATTATTAAAGCGTCAAATCGTTGAAACTGCTTCAGAAGGTAAAGAAGTGTTTCAAGAATTAAAAGACGACATGCAAGACACGCTTTCTAACTGGAAGCAAGATATCTCTCAAAACAAGCGCCATATTGAGAAAGAAATTTTGGACATCCAAAAGTCAATTGAGAAACTACAAGAAGCTGTTCCAGAAAAAGCGTAAACAAATTCCTGCTTAGTTTTTTGCATATAACAAATATTTTTTATATAAATTGACCTTAACACGGCATATCGCATAGATATGCCGTGTTTTTATGCATTTACAATATATGTTATCACTTAACATGTATGGACAACGCATGTATTCACGACTCATAAAACGCTTCCATAGTTATGCATGATTTGTATAGAATGTCATTTTTCCGAAAAATTTTCACAATTCTCACAAAAAGACTTTATTAATTTTTATTTTACTGGCATAATAGATAGTAATGAAAAAAGAATGTTAAAGTGGGTGAGTAAATGAAAAGTGGAGAAAAAGATTACTCGGTAAAAGAAGCGATGATTTTCAGCCAACGCATTGCTCAATTATCGAAAGCGCTATGGAAATGTGTAGAGAAAGATTGGCAAATGTGGATTAAACCTTACGATTTAAATATTAATGAACATCATATTTTAACAATCGCTTATCATTTAAAAGGGGCTTCTATTTCTGAGATTGCTAAGTTTGGAGTTATGCACGTATCAACGGCGTTTAACTTCTCTAAAAAGCTTGAAGAACGCGGCTATCTTGTATTCTCAAAAAAAGAAGATGATAAACGAAATACGTACATTGAAATTACAGAAAAAGGGGAAGAATTACTACTTCGCTTAATGGAGGAGTATGATCCTGAAAGTAACTCAGTGTTTAATGGGGCTCTTGCACTTCGTAACTTTTATGGGAAGTTCCCAGAAAATATCGAACTAATCGCAATCCTACGTAATATTTACGGACAAGACTTCATCGATATTTTTGAGAAATCATTAGAAGATATTGAAGAGAACTTTACAGAATCCGATCAAAAGTTAGTTAAAAAATAATCTATTTATTTTTTCGCAATCATGCTTAAGAATTCATTCATAAGCGGATTAAATAAACCTTGTTTTGCTAGCGCTTCCGCAGTTTCGTTTACTTCGAGCTGATGTGGAAGCGCTTTTTCAAATTGATTTAATAGTGCATCGAACAAAAGAAGCCCTTCTGCTTTCTCCACTACATATTGCTCGTTCAGTTTTTCACAAAGTTTTAGTATACGTTCAATATCTTTTTTACGAGCTTTTTTCTTTATGATCAAAGAATAAAATGGACACTTCTCTTCATCAATCATTTTAAATAGTAGGTCTACGTAGTATTCAGCTTGTTCTAATCTTCTAACAACGTCCATTTTCTCCCTCACTTTCTAACACAAAGTCTTCTATTTCTGAATTTTGTAACACGAACAAAATATCGTGTGATACAATATATATATGTATTTTAGCCAAAAGGAGGTCTCGCCTCATGACACTTATAACAGTTGTTTTTGTCGCATTCGCACTTCTTGTTATATTTTACACGAATTTCATGACACATACACTGTGTGAACGAAAACAAATAGCTGCGAGCCGCCAACCCAGTGTCTTTCGGGTTATTAATGTATGTATAACAATTTTATTAATTTCTAGTTATATAGAAATTATATTTCATGGAAAGTGAGGAAGGAAAGCCCCTTCCTCACTTTTTTCCTCTATAAGCAAATTATACCTACTATAACCAATAAAATAAACAGTACAAGTAATAAAATAAGTTGAGAATTCATCCCCATCCCCTCCTCTATTCTGTATATGCGACATACGCCCAATATGGCACACTTTCAAAATCTGACACATGCTGGTTAATTTTTCTTTATCAATATGAAAACGGTTCGAAATATGATATATTAAATTTTGTACATATTGCTTATACTATAGAACAAAACATTCATCAAAACTTTATCCTCAGCCTCGGTAAGCCCTGTTAAGCGCGCTTTACCAATATAAAAAGCAAAAGTATCAGTGAGACTTAATCGGGCTCTTATGAACTTAAGTTCATTGGTGTAGGATAAATTAAAAATACATAATAGTAGGAGTGTTTATCGAATGAAGAAAGCTATGCTTGCCTTAGCCGCAACAAGTGTAATCGCATTATCAGCATGTGGAACATCATCATCAGACAAAATCGTTACATCTAAAGCTGGTGACATTACAAAAGACGATTTCTACAATGAAATGAAGCAAAAAGCTGGTAGCCAAGTCTTACAAGGTATGGTTATGGAGAAAGTACTTATCAAAAACTACAAAGTAGATGACAAAGAAGTAGACAAGAAGTTCGATGAAACGAAAAAACAAGTTGGTGATCAATTCGATACACTGTTAAAACAACAAGGTATGAAAGAAGAAACATTTAAAAATATGTTACGTGCTCAATTAGCTCAAGAAAAAGCAATTGAAAAAACAATCACTGATAAAGAATTAAAAGACAACTACAAACCTGAAATTAAAGCAAGCCACATTCTTGTAAAAGATGAAGCTACTGCGAAAAAGGTTAAAGAAGAACTTGGACAAGGTAAATCTTTCGAAGAGTTAGCGAAACAATACTCTGAAGATACTGGCTCAAAAGAAAAAGGTGGAGACTTAGGATTCTTCGAACATGGTAAAATGGTTAAAGAATTCGAAGATGCTGCTTATAAACTGAAAAAAGATGAAGTAAGCGAACCTGTAAAAACACAATTCGGTTACCACATCATTAAAGTTACAGACATTAAAGAGCCAGAAAAATCATTCGAACAATCTAAAGCAGACATCAAAAAAGAACTAATTGCGAAGAAAGCACAAGATGGCGCATTCATGAACGATCTTATGATGAAAGAAATCAAAAAAGCTGACGTAAAAGTTGATGATAAAGATTTAAAAGATCTTTTCGACGAGAAGAAAGCTGATGCTAAGAAAGACGAAAAGAAATAATGAAGAGCTCGGGCTTAGCCCGAGCTTTTTTGTGTACCCTCTTCTCTTTCGGCAAATGAAATTATATGATTACTTCTCCGATTCTACAGGAAGGATAACGTCTTTTTCGTTTTATGGATAGTGTAAAATCTTAGTTCACGAAAGTTTATTTTGTCATTTATTTAACTAAAACCACCTTTTATGCATTTCACTTAAAAACATTTCTGTGATTCTAAATCCTGAACTTTCCCCTATAATAGAGTCAATCCCACAATGCGGACAAATTGCTGTGTTATCATCATCCCACCACTCTGTAATTTTTTCTGGATGGAAAATTTCTAAACAATAGAAACAACCACATATAACATCCTTTTCTAAGTGCTTTCTATTACGAGAACAAAAACGATGTGCTTCCTCAAAATATTTTTCCATCAGTATCCCCCTATCCCTGATTTTCTTCTATGCTCTACTTAGATTCTCCCCCGGCAAAATTACAATTGTTTCTTAAAGAAAAACAAAAAACCCTCGATTCACGCAGCGTGGAACCGAGGGTTTATCTCATCATTATTGATTAAATTAAAAAAATATGTTAAATTAGTACAGAAACACGTTTTCGTAAATCCGAACAACGTATTTATCCGTATCTTAATTGTACAACAAAATCTTTCTTCAGTCAACCTCTATTTTTCACTTTTAAAGGAGTGCTTACGTATGAATAAAAAACTTGATTTAGAGCAAAAAAGATTGGATACCGTAATCGAAACGATTACGCAGCAAATTGATAAACTGGAAAACGAAACTGGCAGACGCCGGGCAGAAGTAATCAATATTCGTAAACATTTCTGGGATGACGTGAAAGTGAATACTGATACTTTCGATGATTATCTTGAAACAGTTATCAACTTAAGACAACAAGCTCAGTCACTAGCTGTCACACAAATTACCCATAAGCACACCTTTAATCGACTTGCCGCATTAAGACGCATGCATAAAGCACCTTACTTTGGGCGAATTGATTTCAAAGAAGAAGGAGAATCTGCTGCCGATCAAATTTATATCGGCGTAGCTACACTTACTGATGCAAGCGGAGAAAACTTTCTTATATATGACTGGCGCGCCCCCATTTCGAGTGTGTACTACGATTATCCACCAGGGCCAGCTGAATACAGTACACCAGGTGGCGTAATCCACGGTAATGTGGAGAAAAAATTACAATACATTATTCAAAATGGCGAGATTGATTCTATGTTCGATACGAGTCTCACAATTGGTGATGAAATCCTGCAACAAGCGCTCGGAAAAGGTACGAACAAACATATGCAAAGCATCGTTGCTACAATTCAGCGCGAGCAAAATGAAATTATCCGTCACGATGAAGGCCGACTCCTTATCGTGCAAGGAGCTGCTGGTAGTGGTAAAACGTCAGCTGCCTTGCAGCGAATCGCCTACTTATTATATAAATATCGCGAATGGCTAAAAGCGGATCAAATTATTCTCTTCTCCCCTAACTCTATGTTCAATAGCTACGTTTCTAACGTACTACCTGAACTCGGTGAAGAAAATATGCAACAAGTAACATTCCAAGAATATTTAAACCATAGACTAAGTAAGTCCTTTGATGTGGAAGATCCTTATGAGCAATTAGAATATATGCTAACTGAAACGAATAGCCCTACCTATAAAACGAGAAATGCGAGCATCCGATTTAAAGCATCCACTCAATTTTTCGAGATGATTAGAGCGTACAGACAATCTCTTGAATCGTCTGGCATGCTATTTAGAGGAATGAAATTTAGAGGAAAGTTAATTGTTTCTGCTAAAGAAATTACAGAGCAATTTTACAACACTGACTCCTCCCTCCGTTTCCATAATCGAATTGAAAAGTTAACAGATTGGCTAAACAAACAAATAGATGCAATTGAAAAAGCGGAACTGAAAAAGCCTTGGGTAGAAGAAGAAATTGAATTACTTAGTAAAGATGAATACCAAAAGGCTTATAAATATTTACAGAAAAAAGGCGAGTTTGACGATAACTCCTTTCATGATTTTAAGAAAGAAACGAAAGTACTTGGACGTATGATTGTCCGTAAAAAATTGAAGCCACTTCGTAAAGGCGTTCAAACATTACGTTTCATCAATTTCACAGGCATCTATAAACAGCTCTTCACAGATGCATCATGGGTTACTGGAGAAAAACCGAAAGAATGGGATGACATTTGCTCATTAACAGTAAACATGCTTGATGAAGGAAAGCTATATTACGAGGATGCGACTCCATTTTTACTTTTAAAAGAATTAATTGAAGGCTTCCAAACGAATAGATCGATTAAACACGTACTCGTAGACGAAGCACAAGATTACTCGCCGTTTCAATTTGAATTTTTAAAACGTCTCTTCCCTGCTGCAAGAATGACTGTACTCGGAGACTTTAACCAAGCGATATTTGCCCATGCGAGTGAAGCAGTGAATTTCAATACACTTACTAGCTTATACGGACCAGATGAAACGAACGGCATCAATTTAACTCGTAGCTATCGCTCAACAAAACCGATCATTGAATTTACACGTGCTCTCGTACCGGAAGGCAACAACATTCACGCATTTGAACGTGACGGTGAGAAACCTACAGTGACTAAGGTATCAAATCACAACGAACTGCACGAGCATATTACTTCCAAAATTGCTGAATTACAAAAACAAAATCACAATACGATCGCAATTATATGTAAATCCGCTGCCGAAAGTGCCGCTGCCTATGAGGCACTTAGTAGCATTGAAGGTATTAAACTTGTGAAGAGCACCTCTGCTGAATACGAGCAAGGCGTTGTTATTATCCCTGCTTATTTAGCGAAGGGCATTGAGTTTGATGCGGTTATTATTTACGATGCTTCTAAAGATGTGTACAGTGATGAAAGCATACGTAGACTGTTCTACACTGCTTGTACGCGAGCGATGCATGAATTACAACTTTATAGCGTTGGCGAGGTTAGTCCTTTTGTTCTTGGGGCTGATTCGGATAGTTTTGAACTTATAACGAAAACACCTTGATGATCATCAAGGTGTTTTTCTCATTCTAAACGGCATATCTTTACGTCGATATACACTTAACACGATTCCCATTATAAATGCATGAAATAAAGTTGGTATCAACCCGTAGCTAATAAAAGGTAATGATATAGAAGTACGCGGTAATAATCCTAAAATCATGCCAACGTTACAAATAAAATGGATTACAAAAAGAGTCACTCCGCCAACGAGAAGCAATTTACCATAACCATCATTTATTTTATAAGCTATGTTCATTATTCTTACTGCAAAAAGAGAAAGAATAATGACAAGAACTAGTGCAAGTACATATCCATAATAGTAAGTCAAACTCGCGAATACAAAATCAGTATGGGCAGCACGGATAGACTTTATATTTCCATATGTACCAAACCAACCTGCTGAAGACATCGCCTCTTGTAAACGTAAATCCCATTGATCATGCGCTGGGTTTATAAATCCTAAAATTCTAGCTATCCGGTATTCTTTTACGGCAGACCAGGAAAAGAGATCCCTAATAATAAAGAGAAAAATTGGTAACATTGTAATGAGCCATGCCGTTTTCTTTCCTAATTTACTCCACCAAAGCATAACGAATACCATTGTAATGTAGATGAAAAGTGGTACAAGAGTTGATGTAGTTGAAAATAGATATAAAGAAAATACGTACAACATGAGAAGGTGTATAAACTTTAATCTACTGTTATTAAAAAATGAAGCCCATGCTAGAAAAAAGAATGGTATCGTCATTAAACAGTCAATTCTGATGGGGCCCATTTTTATTATTGCTTCCCCAATCACATAACCAGTCGGAAAACATTTTGTCATTAACAAGATAAGTACACCGATTGTATAAAACAGCCACCCGAGCCTCTCTAACTTCCGATAATCAAGTAGCATGATCCCAACAGCTGTTGCAATGCCGAGAATAACAAATATCACCTTATTTATTAATAAGTCAGCATGTCCAAAAGTTATAACTGGCAAAAATCCTAGCCCCATCGCAGCCACTAATAAACCAATTAAGAACCAATCAACCTTTGGCTTATGCAGTTTGTTCAGTTCCCGGCCAAGTTTAATCGGACTCCCCATTTGATCAACAGCCTTATCTTCAGCAACTTCCTCACTTAACCCTTTTTCTATCCACATATTCTTCGCCTGTTTTAAGTGAAAATTTAGTTCAGTTGCTACAAAGCTCTTTGCTTCTTTTGATTTAATATGGTTCGTAACTTCCTTTAAAAAACGCTCCCCTTTTTTATTCAACTTTGCCTCACTCCTGTACTAATCCTTTGAATATAAATCGCGCCTTCGTAGCATTCTTCTCTGCCTTTCGCAGCATCTTGTTTCCTTTATCATTTAATTGATAATATTTAGCTCCCGCGTGGTCCCAGCTAGATTGGATAAAGTGATTCTGCTCTAGGCGATGTAATACAGTGTATAGAGACCCTTCATTGCCTTCGAATTTGTGAATCCCTCTCCCCCTCAGTAACTGCATCAATTCATAACCTGTTTTTTCATTCATCAGAAGTTGCAACACTGCTAAAAGGATATCTTCTTCCTTTTCGGACGATTGATTGATTTTTTCACGCACCCGCTTTCGATGCTGATCAGAAAAACTCAAATGTTTAAAAGTTGTGTTCTCCACTGATTTTCGCAAGCCTTTTAATCGATCTTCCATTTGATTATTCCTCCAATCCTTTCTTCAAAAGTTCCTTCGCTTTTTTCAGTCTTGTTTTTATTGTGTTTTCCTTCACTTCTATTACCGTAGCAATTTCTTTAATTGATAATTCTTCATAATAAAATAGATAAATCACTTCTCGATATTTTATCGGTAAGTTCATTACTGCAGCAGCCAGCCTACTATCCTCTGCATTTTGAATAACAGTTTGTTCCACACTTTCTTTTTGACTCCCCATATATGTAAAGTCATCCTCTGTCACGATTACCTTTTTGTTATACCAACTTTTTATATAGTCCTTACAATGATTGATTGCAATTCTCCATAACCATGTTTTTAAGTTCGAATTTCCTTTATATGTATGAAGAGATTTATAGCATTTCACAAATATATCTTGCGTTAAATCCTCCGCAACCTCTTTATTATTTACATATGAATACACAAGCTCCAGGACTTCTTGTCCATACTTGTTCATTATTTCGTCGATAAGGTCCTCCTTATCTTCTATTTCAAACACTTCTATCGTTAATTCATCCACATCATTTCCTCCTTCCCATATATTAGACGACACAACCTATGGAAAAGTTTTATACATTCGTAAAGAAATATATTTCAGGTCATAATCGTTGCTAGTTCTCAATTGTTACTTTTTAGTTCGTATAGAACTTTAAAGTGTCTACTTTTATTTTTATTTCGTATTGGTAATATTAATTTATAACGAAAGGGAGTGACTCGATTATGGCAGAAAAATTCACAGTAAAAGTAGAAGATTCTTTAGAAAACGGGTTCTTTGCACCTGCCCATTATTCAAAAATGTTTGGCGTTGAAGGTGGCGAAGAAGTTTCACCTAAAATTACTTGGAGCGGTGTTCCAGCAGGAACTAAAAGTTTTGTTTTAACTATTTTTGATCCAGATGCACCAACAGAATCAGGATTCTGGCACTGGGCGATTAAAGATATTCCAGGAAACATCTCATCATTAGAAGCAGATGCCGGTAACCCAAAAAGTGGTTTAATGCCAAAAGCAGTTATTCCAATGCCTAACGATACTCGTTTAACACAATATGTTGGTCCAGCACCAGTTAAAGGTGACGCCCCACATAACTATCACTTTATTTTAACAGCTCTCGATGTTGAAACATTGGATATTCCATTAGAATCAACACCAGCTTTCATGGACTTCAGCATGATTGAACATACATTAGGTAAAGCTAAGTTCATCGTTAAAGGGCAACAACTATAAAAACTACTGATTATGGTCGCTAACTATCCTATTACAATTATAAATGTAAAAAACTAACTAACCCGATAATTGGAAGGATTTTAGTAGTAAATAACATAGAAAAACCAATCAAGTTTTAACAACTGAAAAAGTATCAAACGTAGACAAACCTAATCAAATCGCTAGGTTTGTCTTTTTTAATGGCTGTTTTCGTACATATTGTTGCTTTTAACGCAAAAACGAAGAAGGGCTCTTTCCCCCTCTTCGTTCCTACTTCCTCATCGAACTTCCTACGACCTTACCTGATGGTTCGTCCACGAGTCTATTTATATCACCTAGCAACTCTCGCTGTTGCTCACTTCAGCATGGGGAGCATGTGTGGTTTTAGGTTTGCGGGGTTGTGTAGGGATCATTCAAAGCTTGTTGGACTCAGAATCCCTTTCTTTACTCTTGATAATTGTTGAACCGTTTTTCTTATTAGGAGGCATCTTATACGGACTTCTTGCTTTTCTTTATACCTCCAATAATAAGAAAAGGATAAAGTGAAAGTTTTATAAACACTAACTCTTGATTTTATCAATTACAACTCCCTTTTTAAAATAATATTTTTTTGGGAAATCATTCCCTCAGCAAATTACATATAATAAACCAAATAGTCATTACACTACATTCACCTAAAGAGCGTCTTCCTCCCAATGCGCTCTTTTATTTTGCAATAAGGATTTTTACCTTCGTTTTCTATAGTCAAGATTCCCCTCACCGCTAAATGAAAAAGAGAACTCATTTCACCGAGTCCTCCTTCTTCCTAATACTCACTTAAAGAATCTAATATCTCATGGCTATACAAAGAGGGGTTCATAATATCAAAACCGATAAATTCTTCATACTTCTTATCCGAAAAATAAAATACGATATTATGAAATAACACTTTTTGCAAATGGGTATCCTGAGAAAGTCTAAATGAGTATATGTATTTATTATCACTTGACGTTTTCTTTATATATATTTTACTCCTATTTGTTAATTCTTTTAATTTATTAGCATTTTCTCCAAAAAACTCAATCCCCACTATACGATCAAATTGATCTACATCTACATTCAATTTTGGATTTTCTTCCAATTCTTCAGTTGATTCAATCTCAATTTCTGAAGTGAATGGAATTACATACAGATATGCCATCTGAATTTCAGAATCATACGTAATTAATTTTTTCATGATACACCTCATATTGATATCTTATTTTTTGTATGAAACCTCTCTTAACAAGCTAAATATTAGGTTTTTTGGTTATAAAATACAAGTATATTCTATACATAACGCACAAAAAAACCACCTAAAGGCTCCCCTTCAGGTGGTTTTCTATTTTACGCTAATGCAGCTGCCTGTTCTTGTTGATCTACAGGAATGACAGCATCTGTTAATGCTTTTTCTAGTTCAGCTGTATATTTCATTTGTTCTTCTTTGCTCCAGCCTAGTTTCGCAGCCATGTAGTTGATTACTGCTTCTTTCCACTCGTATACCCAGTGGATGTTGAAGAATACAGCACCTCTGCGACGTACGAAGAAGTCAACTGGTTTTGCTGTCATTTCGTAATCCATTGCGTATACAAGTGGGATTAGAACGTCAAGCGGCATGTTGTATTCTTTCGCTTCGTCTTTATGTTTTTTCGCTAAATCGAATAGTACGTCAACGTTAGAGCCGTAGAATTTCGCAAACTCTTCTGCTTGTGCTGTCGTTAAACCGTATTTCGTACCTTCGCCTGCTTTTTTCGCAACGAATGCTGGGAATCCGTGTGAACCATCTACATGTCCACCAGAGATTGGCATATGTTTCGTATCGCTCTTCTGATATGCACTATGACCTTCTTTTTGTAGTAAGTTCGTTACGTAGTCTACTACCATTTCAGCCATTTTACGGTATCCTGTTAATTTACCACCTGCGATTGTAATTAAGCCAGATTCAGAAGTCCAAATTTCATCTTTACGAGAAATTTCAGATGCGTTTTTACCTTCTTCGTAAATTAGCGGACGTACACCAGCCCAGCTTGATTCCACATCTTTTTCTGTAATTTTCACACTTGGGAACATGTAGTTAATCGCATTAATGATGTATGTGCGATCTTCTGTTGTCATGTGTGGTACAGCTGCATCTTTATCATAGAACGTATCTGTTGTACCTACGTATGTTTTTCCGCCGCGAGGAATCGCGAACACCATACGTTTATCTGGTGTGTCGAAGTAAATTGCTTGCCCGAGTGGGAAACGTTTTTGATCAATTACTAAATGCACACCTTTTGATAATTGAAGTACTTTCCCTTTTTTCGAGTTATCTTTTTCACGAAGTGTATCTACCCAAGGACCAGCAGCGTTGACAATTTTCTTACCGTAAACTTCGTACACTTCTCCGTCTAGTAAATCGATTACACGTACACCGCATACTTTTCCATCTTTATATAAGAAACTGTCTACTTTTGCGTAGTTAACAGCTTTCGCACCATGCTCAATTGCTTCTTTCATTACTTCAATTGTAAGACGCGCATCGTCTGTACGATATTCTACGTAGTAACCGCCGCCTTTTAACCCTTCTTTTTTTACAAGAGGCTCTTTGTTTAGCGTTTCTTCACGGTTAAACATCTTTCTGCGCTCGCTTCGTTTTACACCTGCTAAGAAGTCGTATACACGAAGACCAATTGATGTACTGAATGATCCGAACGTACCGCCTGTATGGAACGGAAGTAACATCCACTCTGGTGTTGTTACATGGGGACCGTTCTCATATACGATCGCACGCTCTTTACCCACCTCTGCTACCATTTTCACTTCAAGTTGTTTTAAATAACGTAGACCACCGTGTACAAGCTTCGTTGAACGACTTGATGTACCTGCTGCAAAGTCCTGCATTTCAAACACAATTGTTGATAACCCGCGTGTTGCTCCATCTAATGCAATACCAGAACCAGTAATACCTCCACCAATTACGATCACATCTAACTCTTGTTTATTTACTCCGTTTAATACGTCTTTACGTTGTTTACTTGAAAATTTCATGGTAATTCCTCCCTTTGATAACGAAAAAAGAGACCACAAACTCCGCTATAGATTTCGCCTCTATAGCGCGTTGTGGTCTCTCCAAATCTCCTACCGAATTATTAACTTGTCATCATTATAACACTGTTTATGATTATTTGAAAGCTTTTGTTGCTTCAATTGCTTTTTTCCATCCAGCATATAGCTCTTCGCTTGTTTCCGCTTCCATCGTTGGTTCAAAGCGTTTGTCCATATGCCACTGCGCTTTAATTTCATCTTGGTTTTTCCAATATCCAACCGCAAGACCAGCTAAGTATGCTGCACCTAAAGCTGTCGTTTCATTGATCACTGGACGCTCTACAGGAACATCTAAAATATCACTTTGGAACTTCATTAAGAAGTTATTCTTAACTGCTCCGCCATCAACGCGTAATGTGTTCAGTTCAATACCTGAATCTGCTTCCATTGCACATAATACATCTTTCGTTTGGTATGCTAAAGATTCTAGCGTTGCACGAATGAAGTGCTCTTTCGTCGTACCGCGTGTTACACCAAACATAGCGCCGCGTACTTCACTATCCCAGTAAGGTGTTCCTAGTCCAACGAATGCTGGTACAACGTATACACCGTCAGTTGATTCAACGCGAGAAGCGTACACTTCACTCTCACTTGCATCTTTAAACATGCGCATTCCGTCACGTAACCATTGAATTGCAGAACCTGCTACGAAAATACTTCCTTCTAATGCGTAGTTTACTTTACCATCTAAGCCCCATGCAATTGTTGTTAATAGGCCGTGCTCAGAAGCTACTGCTTTTTCACCTGTGTTCATTAACATGAAGCAACCAGTTCCGTAAGTGTTCTTCGCCATACCTTCGCCGAAACAAGCTTGTCCAAATAATGCTGCTTGTTGATCACCAGCTACACCTGCAATCGGTACATTTTGACCGAAGAAGTGATAATCAATTGTTTCTCCGTAAATTTCAGATGATGGACGTACTTCTGGAAGCATGCTCTTCGGTACTGTTAACATTTCTAGAAGCTCATCATCCCACTGTAAGTCGTGAATGTTAAACATTAATGTACGTGATGCGTTTGAGTAATCTGTTACGTGTGCTTTACCACCAGATAGTTTCCATACAAGCCACGAATCAATTGTTCCGAATAATAGATCGCCGTTTTCTGCTTTTTCTCTTGCACCTTCAACGTTATCTAAAATCCATTTTACTTTCGTACCAGAGAAGTATGCGTCAATTAAAAGACCTGTTTTTTCGCGAACCATTTCGCTATAACCTTTTTCTTTTAACTCATCACAAATTTCAGCTGTTTGGCGAGATTGCCATACGATTGCGTTATAAATTGGTTTGCTAGTTGTTTTATCCCATACAACCGTTGTTTCACGTTGGTTCGTAATACCGATACCAGCGATTTGTTCTGGTTTTACATCTGCTTCGCTTAAGCAAGTTGCGATAACTGCTAAAATAGATCCCCAAATTTCTTGTGCGTTATGCTCTACCCAACCTGGCTTCGGAAAATGTTGTGTAAACTCTTTTTGAGCTGAATGAACAATTTCACCTTTTTTATTGAATAAAATTGCGCGTGAGCTTGTTGTTCCTTGGTCTAATGAAAGAATATATTTTTTCATATCGGTTTCCCCCTTATGCTACTTTTCTACTATTTGTATTGCTTCCGCTTTTTTTACTTGTCATATAAGAGATTGCTAGTACAATCACAGTTGCGATAATCACATAAATAAGTGCTGAATTTTGTTTTCCTTCAAATACAACTTGATGGAATAAACCTGCAAGTGATCCACCTAAAATTGGACCAACTACTGGAATCCATGCATACTTCCAGTTTGAACCGCCTTTTCCTGCAATCGGAAGGAAGAAATGTGCGATACGCGGACCTAAATCACGTGCTGGGTTAATTGCGTATCCTGTTGTCCCACCTAATGATAAACCAATACTTACAATTAAGAAACCTACGATAAATGGATTTAATCCATCTGCAAATTTATTTGCACCAATTGCTAATATACCAAATACTAAAACGAATGTTCCAATCATTTCACTTAAAAGGTTTGCAAATGTGTTCGGAATTGCTGGACCTGTAGCAAATACGCCTAACTTTGTTCCTGGATCTTCTGTTTCTTTCCAGTGTGGTAAGTAATGTAAATATACGATAACTGCCCCGATAATTGCCCCAATCATTTGTGCTGCGATATAACCTGGTACGTCACTCCATGGGAACGCTCCCTTAAACGCTAGTCCTATCGTTAAAGCTGGATTCAAATGTGCCCCACTAATTGATCCAACCGCATACGCTGCAACCGCTACTGCTAAGCCCCAGCCCATTGTAATAACAATCCAACCTGAATCTTTCGCAAACGATTTCTTTAAACTTACACCAGCACAAACGCCGCCTCCAAGTACGATTAACAACGCAGTCCCTATTAACTCTCCTAAAAATGCTGACATAGTATCCCTCCACAATCAATTTAAACGCTTTCAAATGTGATAGAGGTAAAATGAATGGCCATTCGTTTTTGTCAAAAGAAAAAGACCCACAGCTTTGCACGCTTCTATATAAATTTATATAGAAACAATGAAATGTGGATCTCTACTTTTCTCCGTCACGTTTATTAACTTGTCTATAATGTTAACCGCAAATGAAAGCGGTGTCAACGGAAATATTCACATTTTCGTCACTTTTTTTGGTAATGTTTCCATAATTCACGTTTAGACGTCGTAATTGCTGTCGCACCAGCATTTAACGCTTTCTCCACATCATCAACTGTACGAATAAAACCACCTGCCAAAATCGGTACACCTGTACGCTCTTTCATCTCAGTAATCACATCCGTTAACGCACCAGGAAGCACCTCAATATAATCTGGCTTCGTCTTTTCTAAAAGATTACAACTCTTCTCCATTGCACTAGAATCAATTAAAAAGATGCGCTGTATTGCTACAACACCCTTTTGCTTCGCCTTCATAATAACGCTCGCCTTTGTCGAAAGTAACCCGTACGGTCTAAACTCCTGGCATAAATATTCCGTCGCATGCCCGTCACTCTGCAAACCATGAATTAAATCCACATGTAAAAACACCTTTTTACAATATTGCTTCGCAAGTGATATAACACTCTTCAATTGACCGACATGAATATCTAAAATAACGATATATTCATACGAACTATGTAATAGCTTTTCCAAATCTTTAATTTGCCTCACTGCCGGCAAAATCTTCTGTTCATGAAATTCCATTCTATATGACCCCTTCTTTATATCATCCTATCCTTTATAGTACACAATTTAAGTAAAAAGAACAGCAAGTGTTGGGGATTTCTTTCAATTTATTCATGCAAACAAAAAACGCCATCGCTTCCTATACTTTTATAGAAAGAATAGCGCGTATCCCCATTTTTATTCATTTTCTTTCGGACTATATGAAAACCCAGGATATTTCACAACAGGCCACTTCTCTTTACGTAGGGAATCCATTACTTGCGGCCCAACATGTATATTACTTTCTACTATTTCTTTAGGAGTCAATGCCATCCATTGATTTAACGATACATCTTCAAAACGATTGCTTCTGAACATCTCTAAAAACCATAATGTTTCATCACCTGTATTTTGAATATAATGCCCCGTCGCAAACGGTACGTATCCGACATCGCCAGCTCGATAATCAAATGTACGAGCGGTACCATTTCCAAGAAACACCGTCATTCTCGCTTGCCCAGTCAAATAATATTGCCATTCATCATTATTCGGGTGCCAATGAAGTTCTCTCATTCCACCAGGCTCAACCTCAACGAGCGCTGCTGCGATTGTTTTGGAAATAGGGAAATTTGTAGAATCTACAATTCGGACACTACCACCGGGAGTCTTAATCGGATTTTGTTTTAATAGTTCATGTTTAAACGTTAAAGGTACTTCTCCTTCTGGTGACTGCACTTCCTGACTCTCAAGCGAACCCGGTACCTCCCCCTGATACATATACACTTGATCTGAAGGAATGGAGTGAAACGCACTTTCCGGCACTCCGAAGTTAGCCGATAGCACTTCTTTCGGTGTATGCGCAAACCAATCAGAAATAGCTAAAGTAGATAAATCAGAAAAATGTCCATCATCGAAAACGAGCAGAAATTCACAATGCTCCAACCCTTGAATGGAATGCGGAATACCAGGCGGAAAATACCAAAGATCACCCGGACCAACATCAGCAATAAAATTCCGTCCATTTTGATCAACAGCCGTTATGCGTGCCCGTCCTAAAAGCATATACGCCCATTCCGCTTCTTTATGCCAATGAAGTTCTCGTACTCCGCCAGCCGTTAAACTCATATTTACCCCAGCAATCGTAGTCGAAACCGGCAGTTCCCTTACAGTAATCTCCCGAGACCACCCACCTTGTTTCAAAATCATAGAAGTGTCCGAGAATGAAAACTTCAAGTTAGGAACTAACCCCGCATCAGTTATAGGCGGAACGAGCATATTCGGATTTTGAATATCCCGCATGACATTACGCGGTCCAGAATCGATCGCACCTGCTCCATCGCTACGGATTGGCTGTGGTATACTTCCTCCCGCTTCATTAACAATACGTTTTTTCATCATTACGCTCCTTTTTCATCGGATTGTTAGGAAAAAAAACCTCTATCCTAGTGTATGAATTGGGGTTTGGATGATTACATTTGAATCGTGAAAAAGATCCGTCTACTATTGTTTTTTGTCAGTTAATCGGTATTCCTCTCCGAATCGCTACTATATTTGAAGTTACGATAGATATATTCGAAAAATCATTGATGTAAATTTCATTTACTATGCTGCTCCCCCATGCCCATCAACCTAAGAAAACAGGTCACCCCCAAAACGATAAATAAGTTTTTTCGTTTTGGGGGTGTAATAAAACTTTAGCTTGATGATGATGTGCGAGAATCCTGCTATCCCTCAATATAACGCTAATGAGGTAATCACATTTTTACATTGTAATTCATTCTTTTTTGCTCATAAAACATTGTCTCAGTTTTCTTGTCTTATTTATTTTCTAAAATGTATAATTGCGTTTTATATGTATAAATTACTTTTAATATCTTTATGATAACTAATGGTTCTAATCTTACTTTATATTTAAGTTTAAATCATTAACTTCAGCAAGTTTCTTCTTGCGTAAATAAATCATCGCAAATACAAAAGCAATACCTGATGCCACCGTAATAGCAATAAGAGCCACTCCAACATTATCTCCTGCGCTAACATGACCCGTAACTTCCTCTGGATCGATACCTATATCTTGTAATTTACCACTGAAATTTATCACGAAGTGACCGATAATTGGTATTAATAAATTGTTTGTTCTTAAATACACAGCCGCGAAAAGGAAGCCCAATGCTGTTGCATAAACAAGCTGTAATAAAGTTGCATCTAAAGGTGCGCCAGCAAGTAAGTTTAAAGCATGCACTGATGAGAAGAGTAAACTTGACCATATAACAGCTAACAAAATACCGTTCTTTTTCTGGCTCCAAGCTTTTAACAATCCATTTAATAGAAGCCCACGTAATAGAATCTCTTCATATGAAACTGCAGCAAGTGTAGATACTACCGCTATTAGATAAGCCTGCATACTTGCTTTCATTAAAGTGTCAAATTCAACACTTAGTAAATTTAGTACAACATAACTTAATCCTGGAAGCAATAAAAGAAGACCTAATCCAATTCGACTCAACATATTTCCAAATTTCAGTTTGAACACTGTCACATTAACTAACAACATAATTACAATTAGAACAGTACGAGCTACTAATTGCGATATATTACCATCAGTAAATATAGCCCCGAAAACTGAATCTACTACGATTGTAAGTGCCATAATTACTACAAAAAAGCTAAGTATTACACCAGCTGGTGACTTTTCAAATAATTTTTTCATTAAATATCCTCCATTTAAAACAATTAGATTTAATAAATGTCTAACCTCTCTCTTTCAATCAGCATATGGATACAGCTTACAGACATTGATATTACAGTAATTTGGTAATAAAAAGGTGACAGTATGCGGAACGATACTCTTTCCAGCACTACATATGATACAATTTCTATATCTTCACTGGAAAATCGTGTTTATTTCAAATCAATGCTTAATCACAATTTATTTCGCCATCTTTTTTATACAATGGCTGTAATACAGTAGACTCAGAATCAGCCTTATAGATGTATTTACATTGTGTTTGTCTCTCAGAATCTTAAACGCATCCATTGAGTCATCAACTTCATTCGTTTCTTCTATTACTTAAAATCTTTGATTTTTCTTGCTGCATTAGTTTCTCCTTCTTAATATATTTATATTAGATTACGAACCGAACGGTTCGGTTCGGAATCTAATAATACTATAAGTTTCTAGTTTTTCAAACCCTTTTACGAATTATTTGTAAGATAAATATATTGATAATAAAATATATTTGTATCTCAGTTGCTTATTTACAATCAAATTCCAGTAATTATTAATGATTAACCGTTTATAGAATGGAGTGAAAGTGGGAATAGCTCCCCCCTTTAGCTAAACATATTAATAAAAATTAGATATAATAGTTATATGTTCATACATTAAAATTAACGATATTTTTATTTCTTCTATAATTTTAGGTAAAATTAGTTGTATAATATGACTGCATTAACCAATTGGTCATTTTATTATTGACAGAAAATTCGTTCAGATGATATAGAATATATAATTTAATGAACCTCAAACTGTATTGTTTTAAGTTCCTATAAGATAGGGATTGATATGATATTTTTGCTTCAAACTTATTTATACTTACAATAAAACTTGTAGAAAAATCATAGTAAAAATCACCTTAAATATTAAGTTCGTTTTATTAGGAGGACCACAAAGCACGACTAAAGTTGATAAGGTAAAAGAAAAGATTATTGAAACATCTTTATATTTATTTAATACTAATGGGATCACTTGTACATCCATTCAGGATATAATGACAGCTACGGAACTATCTAAAGGAGCTATTTATCGTAGATTCAAAAATAAAGAAGAAATTGTCCTTGCTGCCTACGACAAAAGTGGTGAGATTATGTGGGGGCATTTTCATAAAGCAATGGAAAATAAAAAGACAGCATTCGATAAAATCCTTGCAATTTTCCTTATATACAAAGATGCAGCTAATAATCCTCCTATTGCTGGAGGCTGTCCATTGCTTAATAGCGCAATTGAAAGTACTGGAGTATTTCCAGAATTACAAAAAGCAGCAGCAAAAGGCTATGATGATACAGTAATGTTAATGGC